>SCRA01000033.1 GCA_004297985.1 bacterium
AAATTGCTCCCCGAGTGATAGCAACGGCGCGTGTCCTTTCCGAGCCCGAAAGTTGACGACCGTTTTAGCGGCACAAAGCGAGAATCCTGTCATGTCCAAGCGCGAACGCGTCGTCGCCGCAATGAGCGGCGGCGTCGACTCCGCCGTTGCGGCGGCGATGCTGGTGGAGGCCGGCTACGAGGTGATCGGCGTCACCATGCGGCTCTACGAGCAAACTCGCACCGAACGCAGAGCCAAGAGCTGTTGCGGAGTCGACGACTTCGACGACGCGCGTCGCTCGGCGGCGGCCATCGGCATCAAGCACTACGTGGTGAACTTCGAAGAAGCGTTCCGGCGCGAAGTCATCGACCGCTTCGCCACGGAGTACCTGCGCGGCCGGACCCCCAACCCCTGCGTCCTCTGCAACAACAATCTGAAGCTGGGCACGCTCTGGCGCTATGCCAAGCACCTCGGAGCCAGCTACGTGGCCACCGGCCACTACGCCCGACTCGTGCAGGACCAAGAGGGGCCGCGCCTCTACCGCGCCGTCGACCATGCCAAGGACCAGTCGTATGCTCTGGCGCAGCTCAGCCGCGAGCAGCTCGCCTCGCTTCTTCTGCCCCTAGGGGGCCAAGAGAAGGCGCGCACGCGCGAATTGGCCGCCCAGTTCTCCATGCCGGTGTTCGACAAGCCCGAGTCGCAAGACATCTGTTTCGTGGAGGGCGGCGACTACCGCGACGTGGTCCGCAAGATCCGGCCGGATGCCGAGAGCCCCGGCGAGATCGTCGCCTCAGACGGCCGCGCACTTGGACAGCACGACGGGATCATGTCCTTCACGGTGGGACAGCGCCGGGGCATTCCCGCCAACGCCGGGGGCGATGGACCGTGGTATGTTACGCGCATCGAGCCCACCACGAACACGGTGGTGGTGGGGCGCCGCGACGAGCTGGCCTCCCAGGGACTGGAGGGCGAGGAGGTCAACCTCATCCGCCCGCTCCCCGAGCGCGTCCTGGCGATGCCGCGCTACCGCGCCCGGATGGCCCCCGCGCAGGCGCGGATCGAAGGCGATCGCCTCCACCTGCGCTTCGACGAGCCGCAGCGGGCCGTGACCCCGGGGCAGTTGGTGGCCCTCTATGCCGAGGACGGCGAGGAAGTCATCGGCGCGGCGACCATCGCCTGCGCCGTCTAGAGTAAACGTAGGCCGGGGCGCCGCTGGCCGACGCCGCGGCGCACGACCTCTTCGAGGATGGCCATCGCGGCGGCGGCAGGCGGCTCCAAAGGGCGTTCGGCGAACCACCCCAACCCCACCACGCGCGAAGGGGCATCGGCGACGCGCCGCACGGCAAAGCCCGCCGGCGTACGATCGACGACGCCCGCCGCGGGCAGCAGCGTCACACCGCGCACGGCGTGCATCGCCTCCTCTACCAAGCGGATCGTCTCGTACTCGTAAACCACGTGCGGGCGGAATCCCGCGCGTTCGCAAGCCGCTTCGATCACGCCCCGCAGCGCGTTCTCGCCGCCGGGAAGGAGCCAGGGGCGCTCCGCCAGCTCTGCCAGACGAAGTTCGCCTCTGCCGGTCCGGTCCGCGGGAAGCACTGCCACCAGCTCCTCGACGAACAACGCCTTGGTTCGTACGCTGCGCAACGACGTAGGGAGGTTGATCAGCGCGACATCGAGGTGGCCGACGGCGAGATCGCGCTCCAGCGTCGTGGTGGCCCCCTCGGTGAGGGTGAGTGCGACGCCTGGATGTTCAGCGGTCATGCGTTCGAGAAACGGCTTGGTTACCAGCGCCACCAGGGTTCCGATGAGGCCGACGCGCGCGGAGCCGCTGCGCCCCGTGGCCAGCGCCTCCACCTCGCGCGCTGCCGCTTGCAGATGATCTTCGACCGCGCGCGCTGCCTCGAGCAGGACGCTCCCCGCGGGCGTGGGCTCCACGCCGTGCGCCACCCGCCTGAGCAGTTGGGCGCCCAGCTCACGCTCCAGCGCCCCGACCTGCGCGCTGAGATTGGACTGGCTCGCCTCGAGCACTCCTGCGGCCTTGGCGAAGCCCCCGGCCTCGCAAACCGCTCGGAAGTAACGCAACTGACGCAACTCCACGGAGCCGTTTCTATCGCGCCCCTGGAACGAACCCCTGCGCGGCGCGGGCTAGAGCGAGGCGATGAACTCCTTCCACGGCGTGCAAACCAGCGTCTCCGTGGCGGAGTGGCCGAAGCCGCGGATGATCATCGCGGCGCGCTCGAGCTGCTTGAGATCGTCGCTCTCCACGATGTCGAGCACGTCGAAGCGGCCGAGCATCGCGTAACTCTCGCGCCAGTGAACGGCGGGGCAACGGCTCTTGATCTCCGCCGAAACCTTGTCGGCGATCACCTTGAACTCGCTGGGATCGGTAAACGCCTGCGGCGAGAAACGGCTGAGGATCGCATAGACGGCCATCGGGCACCTCCATTCGGATGATGCCCCGATCTTCGACTCCGTTGCGGGAGGGCCGCCCGAGCGGGCGCTACGCCGTGGCGGTTGCCAGCGCTACGTCGCCCCGCACGTTCCAGTACGTGTCGCGGATGACGGGATTGAAACCGGCGTCGCGGATGGCGCGCTCCAAATCGGCACGCTTAGCCTGGTTGGTGGCGCCCGCCAGCTTCACCACCTGTTCCTCGAGGATCGTACCACCCATATCGTCGCAGCCGTAGAAGAGAGCGATCTGCCCCATCTTCAGCCCAGGCGTCAGCCACGAGGCCTGCAGGTGCGCGAGGTTGTCGAGGTAGAGCCGCGAGATGGCCAGCACGCGCAGGTACTCGTAGCCGCTGGCCTCCTCGCCGCGCAGATACGTGTTGTACGGCACGTAGTACCACGGAATGAAGGCCGTGAAGCCCCCCGGGTTCTCATCCTGCAGCCGGCGGATGACGTCGAGGTGCTCGATGCGCTCCTCTTTGGTCTCGACGCTGCCGAACATCATCGTCGCGGTCGTGGGCATCCCCAGGCGCTGCGCCTTGCGCATCACGTCGACCCAGCCTTCAGGGCCTACCTTGCGCGCGCTGATGCGCTTGCGCACGCGGTCCACCAGGATCTCCGCGCCGGCGCCGGGCAGGGACTTCATCCCCGACTCCTTGAGGGCGATCAAGATCTCCTCGACGCTCTTGCCCTCCACCTTGGCGAGACCCAGGATCTCGGAGACGGAGAGCGAGTGGATGTCGACCTTGGGGAACTGCGCGGCCACCTCGCGGAAAAGCTGCGTGAACCACTCCAAACGCAGCTCAGGGTTCACGCCGCCCTGGATCATGATCTGCGTGGCGCCCTGCTCGGCAGCGAAGCGCACGTGCTCCAGCACCTCGTCGTGCGACATCGTGTAGCCTTCCTTCGAGCCTTCGTGGCGGAAGAAGGCGCAGAAGGTGCAGTGGACGTTGCAGATGTTGGTGTAGTTGATGGTCGTGTCGATGACGTAGGTGACGTCGTTGCCAGGATGCATCTGCAGGCGCCGGTAGTGCGCGGCGGCACCCAGCTCGTTGAGCGGCGCCTCGAGGTAGAGGCGCACGCCCTCGTCGTAGGTGAGGCGGCCACCGGTGGCGGCGCGGTCGAGCAAACTAGCGAGAGACACGGAGATCCTCCGGCTTGACGAACGGGACGGCGTCGAGCATGCCGGCCTCGCCAAGCTCGTCGTAGAAGCGCGCCAGCCCGCGCTGCGCGCGCTCGTCGAAATTGAAGGTGAGCGTATCGTAGTAGACCTGGTAGAAGCCTGGGCCCCGGGGCTTCTGCTGCTCGGCGGCGGCGATCACGTCGTCCTTGTGTGTGAGCCCCCAGGCCAGCGATTTGCGCAGCGCGTCGACGCAGGCGGCCACGTCGTTGCGCCGGCCCTCGACCGCCTCGCGGCGGGCGGCCCAGACGGCGTAGACCATCTCCTCGCCCGTCCACTCGTTCCAGAGCGTGCCGAGATCGTAGACGTCAGAGGCGCGGGCCTCTTCGCGCGCGTCGATGGCGCGGTCGCCGATGACCAGCGCCGGCACCTCCTCGTTCAAGAACGAGCGCAGCGGATCGTCGTGCTCCACGAACGTAGGCTCCACGCCGTAACGGCGCCGCAGCAGCAGCTCCAAGAGAGCGCGCCCGGAGGCGCTCTCCTTGGTGACGTGGATGGGGCGCCCGCTCAAGAGCGCGGGCGGAACGTCGGAGAGCAGGACCACCGAGAGCACCTGCGTGCGCGCACCGATGCAGATGTCCGGCAACAGCACCAGCTCCTCGTGGTGCTGCGCGTAGAAGAACGAGCTCACGGGCGAGAGGTCCAGCTCGCCGGCCAGCAGCTTGCGGTTGAGCTCGGCGGGAACGGTAGACGCGAGGCGCCCGGGGTAGACCACTTCATTGCGATCGAAAGCCGTGTAGACAGGCAGATCGTTGGTATACGAGATGCGCCCGCTGCGCAGCGCGCGCGGCTTCTGCGAGAGCGTGGCGCGCGCGGCCTCCAGCGCCTTGCCAACCGGATAGGATCCGTTGCCCCACCATTGCGGCGCCGGCTCACCTTCGATGCGCCGGCCCTTGGTATCCACAGGGTACTCCGCGGGCGGCTCCCAGTCGTAGGCGAACTCGTCGTAGCTGGTGTTGCGGCGGACCGGCTCGTATCCGGCCTCCTCGATCAGCGCGCGGAAGACCTTCGCGTCCACGTATTGCCCGGACTTCGTGCCGGCGGAGTGGTAGATGCGCTCCTCGTCGGATTCGCCGTGGGTTCCGTCCATGTCGTCGGCGCCGAAGTGGAGCGCCAACTGGCAGACTTTGAGGCCCTGGATCATCCAGTAGGCCTTGATGTGGTCGAAGTTGTTCAGCATCAAGCGCGCCACGGCGAACATGCGCAGATCCTGCACGCCCGTCGTCCAGCCGCAGGAGTCGAGCTGGTTGCCGTCGGGGTGGAACGCCAGCGGGATGAAGGCGTTGTAGCCTGGCGCGCGCTCCTGCGACTCGCGCAGCGCGATCAGATGCTCCACGCGCTCCTCCAATGTCTCGATGGTGCCGTAGAGCATCGTCGCGTTCGAGGAGACGCCGTGGCGATGGAGGTGTTCGTGGATCTCGAGCCAGCAGGCGGCATCGACTTTGCCTGGACAGACGATCGCACGGAAGCGTGGGCTGAAGACTTCCGCCCCGCCGCCGTTGATGTTGTCGAGTCCGGCATCGGCCAGCGCTTTCACCGTCTCTTCGCTGGAGAGGCGATGGCGGCGCGCCATGTAGTCGATCTCGGCGGCCGTGAAGAATGAGAGCTGCGCATGGGGCAGGCGCTTCTTGAACTCCTGCATCAGCGGCACCCAGAAGTCGAGCGAGAGCTGCTTGGGATCGTGGCCGCCGACGATGTGGATCTGGTTGAAGTTCACGCCCGTCTCGACGGCCTTCTCCAGGATCTGCTCCTTGGTCATGCGGACCTTGTGCTCGCTGCGCTCACCCACCGCGAACGAACAGAACGTGCAGCCGGCGTAGCAGACGTTGGTCGTGTTCATGTAGCGGTTGTGGACGTAGAAGACGCGGTCGCCGCTCTTCTTGCGCTTCTCTTTAGTGGCCAGGCGCCCCAGCCCGTGCAGGTCCGGGGTGCGGAAGAGCGTCAGGCCGTCGTCGAGCGAGAGGGGGATGCCCTCGTCGAGCTTGGCTTCGATCGCGCGCAGCGTGGGGTCAAGGAAAGCCGTCACTTCTTCCTCCAGGTGGACCCGCCCCGATTCGAGATGCTGGGGGCGAGCTCCCGCAGGGCCCAGCGTGGAGCCGGCTTCGGGCGGTTACGGCGTCGGTGTCGGAACGGGCCTGTTTGTCCTCTCTTCGCAGATGGCCGATTCCTCGCGTTCAGCCGTGGTTAGCCCATCGCTACGGCGGTCGCTGTCCAGACCGGCTTGCTTGGGATTCCGAACGGTTTGGGCACAGAGTTCGAACTCCCGAGCGTGATCCTCGGGGCGCCGGCCCGCTCGGGCCAGCTCGACGACATTATGCGGAGCTCCGGCGGGTGCGAACGAGGGTGCGTGAAACTGACGCCACCACGGGCTTCGACGGCCATGGGCCAGTTTCGCGCCTCCTCGCACATCAAGAAAGACATAACGCAGGTGCGTACCTGGTCGACCTGACAGATCGTCCTGCTCTCGGTTGTTGGTGGATGTTCGGGCACGGAGAGGTGGTCCCGAAAAAACGGGGCGAATCGATGGCATTGACGTATTCAGTAGCTCTATCGGGTCCCGTAGCAGATGCCGCATGGGCATTTCCAGACCACGACTCTCTTAGCGCTTTTATAAGCACAGCAAACGATGGGTCTGCGCACCGTTGGCATGAGCTGGCTAGCCGCCACCACATGCTGAGGACACGCTCACCGTGGTGGATACATTGACCTCCGTGGTTCCCGCAAGCGAGCCTGTTTGGGCGAGAAGGTTATTCCACGAGGCTTGATCAGTAAACACTCCAGGAGATGAAATGCCAAGGCCGACGAATGTATTTTGGAACGGTGCTGCAAGTATGACGTTTCCAGAGCTAGGATCTAACGTTCCTTCCCAAGACATTTGTGATGCAGGAATGGGCCCCACAGTTCTGGTGTATGTCGGATTACTGCAACCCCCACTACTGAACCCATCCGCGGCCAAGCTCAGCGAAACAGGAGACGTTGTAGGCGGAAGTGGTTCAGCAAAGCTGCCTTGGGGGCTACGCGCAATACTATCGCCACGCGAGCCATTGACAGAGAGCCCGTCATAGCTTTGATATGGGCCGTAGCCTGTTGGCCCGAGATTCGCTTGCGAAATAAAGGCGTTCGGATAGTTCTGCGGCCCGCCGTAATAGACCAGCGGATTTGGCGACACGTAAAACGTACAGAGATTTGTACCGTTGTAACAGTCCGAGCCCCATTCACCGAAAGCCATCTGGTTCCATGAAATCGTGTCTTCATCAGCCACGTCAACGCCAAAGAACGAGCCGTCTATTGAATACGTCGATGTGCCGCTTTGGGCGATTGTATCCACTTTTGCGATCGAACAGCGCGAACAAGGGGTATAGACACCAGCTGCGTCGGTTCCGGGCCCCGTCACATCGCTAGGCGCAGATGCGAAGAGCCAAGAAGCGTTATTCAGCGAAATGATCTGCGAGCTTATCCACGCGGTCCGCGGATCATAGATGCTCGGCAGCTGGCCAACCTCAGTGAACAATACCCCTGCTTGTGGTATGGCCCCACTCCAAATTACGAGTTCCTGCCCGCAGCCGTAACGCACGCTATTGTTTTGCATTATGATCTGAGGCCCGTTGACTCGAAGCCACGGCGCAATTGAGCTATCGCTATTATACTGTAGGCCTCCCTCAGTCTCAGAAGCCTCAGACCCTGCTGAGCCGGTGAGCTCAAAATACAAATAGCCGACGTCTCCAGGGGCAAAACTAGACGTTCCACACTCGACGTTCACGAATCCCCAACCTGCACTGAATCCGCACGGCGACACAAGTCGGACGTACACTCCTTTGGGGCTCGGCGGTGGATCCGGCGGTGAGCACGCGGATGAATAACCCATCGGCCGGACCACACGCGAGCGGCTAGCGGTTTGGCTAAAGCGGTTTGGCGCAGCAGGTTGGGCGGAGCTTACCGGAAGTCCAACTGTGAGCTTAATATACTGAAGGAGAGCGGGGTTGTTGCTTATGAGGCGGAGAGAAGCCCGATCTAGGTAAACGAAATCGCCGCGTTGATTTGGCGGCATCAATGTCATGAGTTTTCGCGCAAGTTCTCGATCAGAGCCGGTGACCGAAGCATCGATGAACGAATCGAGATCTGCCGCTGATAGCGTCTTTCCACGTGCCGCGCCGAAGGCATTCGGGATAGCCGGCGCATACTCTGGAGCTTGCGACATGGTATGCCGAGATGTCGAAGAAGATTGTGGCACTGATGATTGCAACGTCTTTGGAAGCGTCCCTGCCGCATGCGACGAGCATGCGGCACTACACAGCAAGAGCGCACAGGCGAAAACAGCCAGCGCAGTCCGAGTGTGGTATGTCATAAGTGCTCCTTCTCATCTACCCAGCAAGATGAGCTAGCGCGATGTATAGTAGTCCTTCCAGGGGACCGTCCCGCCTTTTGGATCATTCGGCATCCAGGGGCGCGGCGCGGCGGGGCACCCCGGGGTTGCACCGGTGTGATCGAGATTGTCGGTTGGGGAATAAGCCTCGTTACAACTACCGTTGAGTACCATATAATTGCCGGGATAACAAGGACCCACACTGGCATTGAACACGATCAACTCGTGGCCGATGAAAGCGAAGCGAAGGGTCGGCGGTGCGAAGTACCGGGTTATCCTATGGAGCATCGCCACGTCCTTACGGCTTAATTGTGGAACACCTGGACCTCCGAGGTCACGCACCCTATAGCTCGGTGGCCCGAGCTGCTCGTATCCAGACGACCCGTGCACGTAGCACGCTATACCGTGGCCGACCTTGACACCAGGCCATGTTCCATCGCCTAACGAAGGGCGTTGGGAGGGAATACGAGCTTGCGCAACGGCTCCGCGCCCAGTGCAAGACAGTTCACAGATCAGCAGCACAGCGACCGCCAAGGCGATTCGAAAAGTCACGTGAACCTCGGCCGCGTCAGATCGAATAGGCTCGTGTCTGTCGTCTCTCAACTCCAACAATTATCTCGCGCGACGACTAGATAAGCGGGTCAATCGTAGCGCCTCAGGCGCCAACCCTCCAATACTCTACGACCAATGTCGGCGCTCCCATGGAACTTGGCGCAGCTTAATTCGAAAATCGCCCTCATCTTAATTCTCCACCCGGCAAGAAGAGATCCATCCGATGAGATGAACGCTTTCTCCCTTAAGGTATCAGTACATCTTGGTCCAGTAAATAACCGAATGCATGCTCGCTTTTTGCTTCGGAAGCGATCCTCGGCTTGCGCCTCTATAGACGTCTGCGACGATTGCTGCGCAACGTGGGCGGCGCGCCGCGTGCAATGCGGTTATCTCGGAGACTGGCTCGATGCGATCCAGTTGGCGCCGCAGGAGGCAGATTCGAGGAGCCGGTAAGCAGAAGGTGACCTCTCGTCTCATGCTGATCTACGATAGACTTGATCGCCAGGAGGAGCTTCGGGACCCGCTGGACCTCGTCTAGGATGGCGTGCGTCGGCAAGCCTGCAAGAAGGCCTTGTGGATCGCGCGTCGCGCGATCGAGCACCCCGAGATCGTCGAGGGTCACATACGGCCGGCTCTCGTTCGCGAAGCGCCTGACGAGGGAAGATTTTCCGACCTGCCGCGCGCCACAGACTGCAACGACGCGGCTGCCCCGTAGCCCATCGCGGACGAGCGCCTCTAGCCTGCGGGGGATATGGTGTCTATTATCGTCCACCATCTGGACAATTATAGACCATCTAATGGACGATTTTCAGGATTTCAACGGTGCAGATCCGAGCTTCCCTAAGATTCATCCACCTAGTGGTCTAAAATCGTCCACAAAGCGGACGCCCCTGTCCCGCCAAGCAGCCTCCCTGGAAAGCTGCTTGGTTTCCAGCCCTACAGGAGCGTCTGTTCGGGCCTCGGCTCCAGGAGCGGGCGGAGCTGCTCCAGCTCGCCCAGGCCGATCTGGATCTTGCGCGGCTTGGTCCCTTCGTGGGGGCCCACCACTCTGAATTCCTCGAGCTGCTTCATCAGGCGCACGGCGCGCGGGTGGCCAATGGAGAACTGCGACTGCAGTTGCGCCGTCGATGCGTACTGCGTCTCGATGATGAACTTCGCCGCGTCGTAGCAGAGGGGATCGACCTGCTTGCCGCCGTTCTTCTCGTCGGCGTCGTCGAGCGGGGTGACCTCCACGTCGAGCAGATTCTCCGGGCGCGCTTGCTGCGCCCAGAACTCCACCAGCCGCGCCACCTCGTTGTTGGTGACCAGGGCGCCTTGGCAGCGGATCGGCTTGGGGGCGTCGATGGGCAGGTAGAGCATGTCGCCGCGCCCCAGCAGGCGTTCCGCTCCCGCCATGTCCAGGATGGTGCGCGAGTCGACCTGCGAGCTAACGGCGAAGGCGATGCGGCTGGGGATGTTCGCCTTGATGATGCCGGTGATCACGTCGACGGAGGGGCGCTGCGTGGCCACCACCAGGTGGATGCCCGTGGCGCGCGCCAACTGGGCCAGGCGGCAGATCGTCGTCTCCACCTTCGCCGGCGCCACGAGCATCAAGTCTGCCAGCTCGTCGATCACCACCACCACGTACGGCAGGCGCTCCTCGGGATACTTGGCGTTGTACTCCTCGATCTTGCGCACACCGGCTTTAGCGAAGCGCTCGTAGCGCTGATCCATCTCCTTGGTGATCTCGAAGAGCGCGCCGGCGGCCATGCGCGCATCGGTGATGACGTCTTTGATCAAGTGGGGGATGCCGTTGTAGACGGTGAGCTCGACGCGTTTGGGATCGATGAAGAGCATCTGCACCTGGTCCGGCGTGGCGCTGACCAAGAGCGAGGCGATGATGCCGTTGAGGCAGACGGACTTGCCGGAGCCCGTGGCCCCGGCCACCAGCAAGTGCGGCATCTTGCCGAGGTCGCCGAAGATCGGGCGCCCCGTGATGTCCTTGCCCAGAGCCATCGGCAGCGGCGGTATCTGGCCGCGATGGGGAAGCGCTTCGAGGATCTCGCGAATTGCCACGATGGAGACGTTGGCGTTGGGCACTTCGATGCCCACGGCACTCTTACCGGGAATGGGCGCCTCGATGCGCACGGAAGATGCCGCTAGCGCCAGCGCCAGATCGTCGGCCAACGCGGAGATGCGCGAAATCTTCACGCCGCGCTCGGGCTTGAGCTCGTAGCGCGTGATCGAGGGGCCGCGCTCGATGTGCACCACCTTCGCGCCAACGCCGAACGAGGCAAGCGTGTCCTCTAAGAGATGGGCGCGGTTCGATTCGTCGGCCACGCGTACGTCGGGCCGGTCGAAGAGCGCGAGATCGGGGAGGCGATAGACACGCGGGCGTCCGTCGTCCACCAGCTCGTGCTCGAAGGCAGGCTCCACGTTGCGCGGCGCGGGCGGCGTCGCGACGAGGCGCGTGGGTACGGCCAGCGGGGCCTCGTCCTCCACGTCGATCTCCTCGATCTCGACTTCTGCGGCGGCGATCTCCTCCGCAGCCGGAGCCGGCGCTAGCGGCACCTTCGCACGCGCCTTGAATCGCGCCGCGGGCTTGGGCACGCGCGGCATCGCGCGCGCAACTAGGCGGCCCAGCGCGATGCACCACCCGGCGAGCACGCCGATCACGCGTTTGAGCGAGACGCCGGTGATCCAGACCAGCACACCGAGCGCGGCCAGCCCGATCACGATGACACGGCCCACGTCGCCCAAGACGCCGGACAGAGCGCTGGAGAGCACGCCGCCCACGACGCCGCCCGCCGGCCCCAAGGCCGCCAACGTGAGAAGGTAGAGGGCGCAGGCGGCAGCCCACAGCGTGCGGATCATCTGCGGGACGCTGATCTCGAGGAAGACGATGCCGGCCAAGACGGCGACAAGCCCGGGGAAGCCCCCTGCCGCGTGCCCGAAGAGCGTGACGATCCCCCAGCCGATCCAGCCGCCGAGCGCGCCCGCGTGCTGCGGGGAGACCACCGTGACGGTGAGCAGGGCGGCTATGCCCAACAGAGCGATGCCGACGAGCTCGAAGTTGAGACGGGAAACCGTCGCTCTACGCCTGACGCGCGCCATGTGGAACGGGGCTTCGCTTGCCAGGCGCGATACTCCTCACCGATAGCGGGCGTCGTTGGCGCCGATGAGGGGGCGGAACGTCGCCGCTGTGCCACGAACACGGGGAGCGCCATGTTCCGACTTCGTGCGCTCTATGCCTCGGCGATCTTCGTCGCGCTGTGCTGCGGCAGCGCCGCGGCTTGGGGTGCGCGCGGCCACGAGTTGATCTCGGGCATCGCAGCAGCGCACTTCCCCGCGCAGGTGCCGGCATTCTTGCGTACGCCGCAAGCGGCCACGGCGATCGCGATCCTGGCCACCGAGCCGGATCTCGTGAAAGGCCGCGACGACCAAGCGCTGGTGGCGGCCACCTCGCCCGATCACTATCTCGACATCGCCGACGACGGCACCGTGGGCGGCATCCCGCTGGGCGATCTCCCGCCGACGCGGCCGGCGTACGTGGCGGCCCTCGAGCACAACGGCGTCGACCCGTACCATGTGGGCTTCCTTCCGTATGCGATCCTCGAGGGGTACGAGCGCCTGGCCAAGGACTTCGCGCTCTATCGCGCCTATCGCGCGATCGGGAGGAGCGACCGCGTTGCGTTGCGCGAGCGCATCACGCTGCAGGACCTCGGCGAGTTCAGCCACTTCGTGGGCGACGGCTCGCAGCCGCTTCACGCGACCATCCACTTCAACGACGGCGGCGCCCATGCGAAGTTCGAGGAAGGCGTGGTCGAGCGCTACGTCACACGAGGCGGCGTCGAGCGTGAGCTGCGTTCCACGCGGCTCTTGCCGGCGAACCTGCTGCTCTCCATCGAAGCCTACCTGCGCACGACCAACGCCGCCTACCCGAAGGTCTACGCCCTCTATCACCGCGGGCGCTTCGGCCCCGGCGCCGGCCCGCTGGCCACGTCGCAGCTCGCGCGCGGTGCCAACTTCCTCGACGATCTCGTCTACACCGCATGGGTGCGCAGCGACGACGAGTCGGTCGGCTATCCGCCCGTACCCGTACGCGACTTGGAGTCGCACGCGGCGCCGCCCGGTGCGTTCCACGTGTGACCACCGCGTTGTCCACTCCATCAAAGAGAAAGGTCTACGTTCAATCATGTCTACCAAGCCGACGATCGTCGTCCTCGAAGGCGACGAAACCGGGCAGGAGCTGCTCGAGGAGTCGCTGCGCGTCCTCGAGCCGAGCGTCACGGGCGTTGAGGTGGAGCTCAAGCGCTTCGACCTCTCGCTGAGCCATCGCCGCGCCACGCAGAACGGCGTGGTCCACGAGGCGGCGGCAGCGATGAAGGCCTGCGGCCACGGCCTCAAGGCGGCCACCATCACCCCCGAGGCAAAGAACGACGTCGGCTCTCCCAACGCCATCTTGCGCAAAGAACTCGACGGCACGGTGATCCTGCGCACCGGGCGCCGCATCCCCGGCGTACGCCCCGTCGCCGGCATCCACGCCCCCATCTCCGTGGTACGCATGGCCGTCGGCGACGCCTATGGCGCCAAGGAGTGGCGCGAGGGCGAGGGTCTCGACGAAGTCGCCCACCGCACCGAGACGATCTCGCGCAGGGTCTGCCGGCTAGTCGCCGAGTTCGCCTTCTCCCACGCGCGGCGCACCGGCGCGCGCGTCTTCGGCGGACCGAAGTACACCGTCTCCCCGGTCTACGAAGGCATGTTGAAAGAGGAGATGGACGCCGCGGCCGCCCGATACCCCGATGTCAAGTACGAGCCGCAATTGATCGACGCCACCTACGCCTTGCTGATCTCCTCGTCCGGCGACTCGCTGGTGATCCCCTCGCTCAACCGCGACGGCGACTGCCTCTCGGATCTGGTGATGCAGCTCTTCGGCTCGATCGCCGGCGCCGAGTCGCTGCTCTTCTCCTTCGATGCCGAGCTCAAGCCGTACGTGGTGATGGCCGAGGCTCCGCACGGCACGGCACCGCGTCTCTTCGGCAAGAACGTCGCCAACCCGATGGCGATGATCCTCGCCGTCGCCGCGCTCCTCTCGTACCTTCACGAACCGGGATCCGAGAAAGCCTCGCGGGCCGTCTACGAGTCGACGCTGGAAGTGGTGGCCGACGGCATCGCCACCAGCGACCTCGGTGGCCACGCCTCGACCACCGAGTTCACCGATGCGGTGATCGGCAAGGTCAAGAACAAGCTCGAAGTCTGGTCCTCACTAGCATGAGCGACATCGGTGCGCTCGTCGTCGCCAGCCCCTTCATCCCGCTGGTAGGCATCGTTGCGGCTTCAATCGCCATCGTGCCGTATCGCACGGCAACATTGGGGCCGCGCATGCTCTTCGCAATGTTCGCGGTGGTGATCGGCGCGATGTTCGCCTCGTTCAAGGGGCTCTCTCCGGTTAGCGTCAACGCCGGCTTCCTGGGGGCCTGCATCTTGATCTCCTTGTGGCCGCTCTACTACGTGATCCGCGCACGCGCGGCACGCACTCTCGAGGGCGCGGTCGAGATCGCGCCACCGTTTGCGGGGCGCTGGCGCTGTGCCGCCGGCGGGCCGCTCAAGGAGCTCAACCACCACGTGGGTTCTGCCCCGGAGCAGTTCGCCTACGACTTCTACGTCCCCAACGCCTTGGGTTGGCCTGCGCTGCCGTGGGCGCGCACCAATGAAGCCTACCTGGCCTACGGCAAGGATGTCCTCGCCCCCGCCGACGGTACGGTCATGCGCGTGGTCGACGGCCAACCCGAGGGATCCCCGCCGCGCAGCGCACCCGAGGGAGAGAAGAAGCCGGCCGGCAATCACGTGGTGATCCAGATCGAAGGCGGCTTCCTCGTCCTCGCGCACCTCAAGCCGGGGAGCGTGGTCGTGAAATCGGGGCAGCACCTGCGGCGCGGCGACCGCATCGCGTCCTGCGGCAACAGCGGCCGCTCCACGATGCCCCATCTCCATATCCATCTTCAGCAGAAGCCGGGCGCCGGTAAGGGTAAAGGCGTTCCGCTCGTCTTCCGCGATGCCCGCGGCAGGCGCGCGGCACCCGTGACCGGAGAGTTCCTGATCGCCTGAGGTCGAGGACCTGCTTCGCGCTAGCGGCGCAGCCAGACTGCTCGCGGGAGTTGGAAGCGGTGCTCGTCGCTGACGCGACCCTTGTAGAAGTCGGCTTGGCGCACCGTCTGCGCGAGTCGAAAGCCGAGCGCTCGTAACAGCGCGATGGAGCGTGCGTTGCGCGTGTCGACGAGCGCGGCGGCACACACGACGCCGTACTCCTCGAAGAGCAGGCGGAGCACGCGCGAGAGCCCCTCGCGCGCATACCCGCGGCCCCAATGGGCGGGAAAGAGAAGATATGCGACGATCGCTGGAGCCTCCGCGCGAACGGTGGCCTGCAGTAAGCCGATCGCTTCACCCGTCGTCGCCAGGCGCACCACCCAGTTGAGCCAACGCTCGTTGCCGTCGGGCGAGACGCGCCGTTCCCAAAGGTGATAGCGTATGGCCAGCGCCTCCGGCGTGCCCGGCGGATCCTCCGGCATGTAGGTGAAGATGCGCGCATCCTGCAGCGGCGCGAAGAGCTCGCGCGCATGCAGCTCGCGCACGGGCTCGAGGACCAGCCGCTCGGTGAGCAGGAACGCCTCGATTTTGACGGTCATCGCCAATCGAGCGCTCCTACAGGAACTCCAGCCCGCTCGACGTGGGCATGAGATCGTTCTCGCGCAGCCACGCGTCATCGTAGAGACGCGATTGGTAGCGCTGGCCGCCGTCGCAGAGGATCGTCGCGACGCGCGAGCTCTCGGGGAGCGTGAGCGCCAAGCGCGCCGCACCGACCACGTTGAGCGCCGCCGATCCGCCCAAGAAAAGGCCCTCGTTGCGCAGCAGCCAGTGGGCCATCTCGATCGCCTCGCGATCCTCGACGCGCAGCGCTCGATCGATCGGGGCCCCCGCTAGATTTTTCGTGATGCGCTTGATGCCGATGCCTTCGATGGTGGAGTCGCCCTCGACGTCGAGCGTTCCGCTGGTGACGTGTGAGTAGAGCGCCGAGCCCATCGGATCGCAGAGCACGGTCAGTAGCGTGGCGGCGCGTACTTTGAGGGCGATGGAGACCCCCGCCAGCGTCCCTCCCGTGCCGGCCGCGGCGATGAAGGCATCGAGACGCCCCTGACACTGCTCCCAGATCTCGGGTCCGGTCGTCTCCTCGTGGGCGCGGCGGTTGGCCAGGTTCTCGAACTGATCGGCCCAGATCGCCCCCTGCGTCCCTTCGGCGATGCGCCGCGCGACGTGGTAGTAGTTCTCGGGTTCGGCGAAGGCCACAGCGGGAACCACATGCACGTCGGCGCCGAAAGTCTGCAGAAGCGATATCTTCTCCGGCGCCTGGTCGTCGGGGATGACGATGATGCAGCGGTAGCCGCGTTCGTTGGCGGCCAACGCGAGCGCGATGCCCGTGTTCCCCGCCGTTCCTTCGACGATCGTGCCGCCGGGCCGCAAGGTGCCGCGCCGCTCCGCGTCGTCGACGATGAATTTCGCGGCACGATCCTTGACCGAGCCGCCCGGATTGAGGAACTCCGCCTTTCCGAGAATCGTCCGCCGGAGCGCGCGCGATAGACGCGTCAACTCGATCAGCGGCGTATTGCCGACGGTACCCGAGAAACTCGAAGTCGTAGCCATAGTGCCGACTTCTTTTAGCGCGACGGCGTTTATTTCATCTTCGGGTCGAGCGCGTCGCGCAGGCCATCGCCGAAGAGGTTGAAGGCCAGCACGGTGACGGTGATGGCCAGTCCGGGGAAGATCAGCGCCCACGGTGCATTCAGCCAGTAGTCGCGCGCGTCGTTGAGCATCGCACCCCACTCCGGCGCGGGGGGACGCGCCCCTAGACCCAGGTAGGAGAGCCCCGCTGCCTCCAGCTCCGCGGTAGCGATACCCAGCGTCGCCTGCACCAGCAGCGGCGCAAGGATGTTCGGGAGGATGTGGCGGCCGATCAGCCTCACGCTGCGCGCGCCGACGGCACGGGCCGCCTCCACGAACTCCATCTCCTTCACTTGCAGCACGCTCGAGCGCGCCAAGCGCGCGTACTGAGGCACGTAGACCACGCCGATGGCGATCATCAGGTTCGTGACGCTCGGCCCCAGCACGGTGGTGATGCCTATCGCCAAGATGATCGAGGGGAAGGCCAGCATGACATCCATCAGCCCCATCAGCGCGGCGTCGAGCGCGCCGCCGGCGTAGCCGGCCACGGTGCCGATCAGCGTGCCGGCCGTGATGGCGATCCCCACGGCTACGAAGCCGATGCGGATCGAGATGCGTGCTCCGAAGACGATACGCGCGAAGAGATCGCGTCCCAGCTTATCGGTGCCAAGGAGATGCTGACCCGAAGGCGCGGAGGAGCCCAAGGCGAGGTTCTGCGCCAGCGGATCCTGGTGTGCCACGAGCGGTGCGAAGGCGGCGGTCAGAAAGAGGAGCGCGATGATCGCGGCGCCGAGCAACGCAGCCGGATTGGCGCGAAAGCGTCGCCAGACGTCTTGGGCGAATCCGCGCGGTGCCGGTTCGTCCAGGGCCCGCGGTGCCGTGGCGATCACCGGTGTCTCTACACCTCCATGACGACCGGGACGATCACCGGCCGGCGCTTGGTGCGCTCGTAGACCAGGCGCGAGATCGACTCGCGGAGGCGCTCGCGCACGGTCTGGGCGTCGCCCATGCCCTCCACGCTGCAGGCCGCCAGCGCCTCGTCGGCGGCGGTGCGCAGGTCCTCGAGCAGCTCGTCGGACTCGGGCACGTAGAAGACGCCCTTGGTCATCACGTCGGGGCCGGCCACGACGCGCGAATCCTCGGCGTCGATCGAGACGACGATCATCACGATGCCGTCGCTCGAGAGCAGACGGCGGTCGCGCAGCACGGCGGCACCGACGTCACCGACGCCCGATCCGTCCACCAGTACGTTACCGCCGTAGGTCTTCCCGATCTTTCCGGCCTCGCTCGCCGTGAACTCCACGACGTCACCGTTCTCCACCACGAAGGCGTTCTCCGGAGCCACTCCGGCACGCTCGGCCAGGCGCGCGTGGCTGACCAGCATGCGGTACTCGCCGTGCACCGGGATGAAGTACTTGGGGCGCACCAAGTTGAGCATCAGCAGCAGCTCTTCCTGGGAGCCGTGGCCGCTGACGTGGGCGCCTGCTCCGTGGAAGACGTGGGCCCCCAAGCGGTAGAGGTTGTTGATCGTCTTCGAGACGCTCTTCTCGTTGCCGGGGATCGGCGTAGCGGAGATCACCACCGTGTCGCCCGGTACGATCTTCGCCTTGGGGTGCTCGCGCAGGCTCATGCGCGTCAGCGCCGACATCGGCTCGCCCTGCGATCCGGTGGTCATGATGACCACCTCTTCCGGCGGGTAGGAGTCGACGTCCTCGATGCGGATGACGTGCTCCTGCGGTAGGTGCAGATAGCCCAGCTCCGTGGCGAAGTGCACGACGTTCTGCAGCGAGCGCCCAAGGAACGCCACCTTGCGGCTGAAGCGCAGCGCTTGATCGACCACTTGCTGGATGCGCGGCACGTTCGAGGCGAACGAGGCGACGATAATGCGCCCCGCGGCCCGCGCGAAGATATTGCTGAAGGCCTCGGTGACGGTGCGCTCCGAGGGCGTGTGCCCAGCGCGCTCTGCGTTGGTGGAGTCGGAGAGCAGGCAGAGCACGCCCTGCGAGCCGTAGCGCGCGATCGCCGCGAAGTCCGCCGGCCTGCCGTCGAGCGGCGTCTGGTCGAACTTGAAGTCGCCCGTGTGGAAGATCAGGCCCAGGGGCGTGGAGATGGCCAGTGAGCAAGCGCCAGCGAGGCTGTGCGTCATGTGGACGAACTCGGCCTGCACACCGCCCAGCGTAACCACCTCACCGGGCTGCACGGTGCGCAGCTCGACGTCGCCCACCTTATGCTCGCGAAACTTCGCCTTGACCAAGGCCAGCGAGAGCGCCGTGCCGATGACCGGCACCTGCGGGAACTCTCGCAGAAAATAAGGGATGCCGCCGATGTGGTCCTCGTGGCCGTGAGTCACCAGCAGCCCGCGCACCTTCTCTACCCGCTCGCGCACGTAGCTGAAGTCGCTGATGACGATGTCCACCCCGAACATCTCTTCGTCGGGGAACATCAGGCCGCAGTCGACAACGACGATGTCATCGTTGGTCTCGATCACCGTCATGTTGCGGCCGATCTCTGAACAGCCGCCTAACGGGACGATGCGGAGGTACGGCTCGGCCGGGGCCTCGGGGACGATGCGGACGTCGGCGACGAGTTTGCCGCCGGGTGGGGAGAGTGCTCCGTTGGTAGTCAAGGTCTTGACGTTGCTTTCATGGGCGTGATTGACGATTGCCGGCACGAGGTGCCGGCAAGGAGGAACCCGATCGATGAGAGGCGCCATGACCATCTCGGCGCTGGCGGCGCTCCTGCTGACGGTGACCGGGGCGGCCATCGCCGGCCAGGCCACGGGCAAGCATACCACATCCGAGGCCGCTCGCCCCCCTTGCGCGCCGGCGGACGAGGCCCTGCTCTCGCCCAGCGCCCGCCGCGCCGAGCTCAATCTGCTGAAGGTACGCCTTCTGCTCCTGCGCGAGGAGGAGCTGGCCCGCCTGCGCAGCCGCGTCGAGGCGCAGATCGAGGCCCGAGAGGCGCAGATGGGGGCGCGGGAGAGCGACCGAGCGCTAAATCTTCCCTGAAGGTACGCTGAAGCGCGCTTCAGCCGCCCGTCCGCGTGTGTACAATGGGAGCATGACGCATTCACGCTACTCTTCGGCAATCTTCGCGCTGGTCGGCGCGTTGATCGGGAGCTTGGCGATGCTCGCCTACGCCAGCACCCACATCGCGCAGATCCAAGCGGCCTCGACGGTCGGCGTGGCCTCCGCCGCGCCGCTGCAGAGCGGCGCCTCCGATCAGGATCGCATCGTGGCAGCGGTCAAGCGCGCCGAGCCCTCCGTCGTGGCACTCCAAGTGGTCATCAACGGACAGGTCGTCAACCCGTTCAACGAGCTCTTCGGCATGGGGCCGCCTGTGCAGAACTATCGCGCGCTGGCTTCCGGCTCGGGCTTCGTCTACGACCAAAGCAGCGGGCTCATTTTGACCAACTCTCACGTGGTCCACGGGGCCTCGGCGATCACCGTGGTCTTCTCGAACAACCGCCGAGAGAAGGCCACCGTCTACGCGGACAATCCCAAGATCGACCTTGCCCTGGTCAAGGTGCAGAACGCGAAGGACTTGCCCCAGGCCCTGCCCCTCGGCGATAGCACGAAGTTGAGCCGTGGGCAGTGGGCGATCGCGATCGGTGAGCCTCTGGAGCTCCAGCAGTCGGTGACTGTGGGGGTCGTCTCCGGCTTCAATCGCGAGGAGACGGTGGCCCCCGAACAGCCGGGCGCATCACCGCGAACTTTCAAGGGCCTGCTGCAGACCTCGGCCCCGATCAACCCTGGGAACTCCGGCGGCCCGCTGCTCGACATGAGCGGTGACGTCATCGGCGTCAACCAAATCGTGGCCAGCCCCTCCGCCGGGGCCCAGGGTATCGGCTTCGCGATCCCTGTCAACGTGGTCAAGACGGTAGCCGCGGACATGGTCCGCCACCCCGGCGTCACAGCGGGTGAGGCAGGCACGGCCGGCTTCGTGGGGATCTACATGAGCGATCTCAACGACCAGGTCCGCTCCCAGCTTAACTACCACGGCCCTGCGGGCGTGGTGGTCAACGCCGTCCTCAACGGCTCCCCGGCCGACCAGGCGGGCCTTGAGCCGGGTGACGTGATTCAGGAGGTGGCCGGGAAGCGCGTGAGCTCCACCAAGCAGCTCCAGCAGATCATCCAAGGCACGCAGCCCGGTAAGACCCTCTCGATGGTCCTCTGGCGCTACGGCAACAAGGTCCTGGCCAACGTCAAGGTTGGGCAGGCCCCGACAGGCTTGAATCCAAACCAGTGAAAACCGGGTAATACGAAGCAGAAGGCAGTCTCTGAGATGGGTCGCCCCCACATGGGCCGGCCCGTCTCGAGAGGCGAGGCCTTCGCGAGAGTAATTTTAGCAAGAGGATGAGCCGGCCGGTGCGGTAAGCCGCAAGGCCCCGGAGGCGCGCGAGCGCCCGGGGATGGTGCATGGCCGGAGCGGTTCATCGAGGAGGATTCACTTCATGGCCAAGGTGGTCGGTATCGACCTCGGTACCACCAACTCCGTGGTCGCCGTCATGGAAGGTAACCAGCCGACGGTGATCACCAACAGCGAGGGCAGCCGGCTCACGCCGTCGGTCGTCGCTTTCACCAAGACGGGGGAGCGTCTGGTCGGTCAGTTGGCGAAGCGCCAGGCAATTACCAACCCTGACCGCACGATCAGCTCTATCAAGCGCCACATGGGCACGGACTTCACGGTCAAGATCGACGGCAAGGACTACACGCCGCAAGAGATCTCGGCCATGGTCCTCCAGAAGCTGGTCAACGATGCCTCGACGTATCTCGGCGAGCGCGTCACCCAGGCCGTGATCACCGTCCCGGCTTACTTCAACGACGCTCAGCGTCAGGCCACGAAGGACGCCGGGCGCATCGCCGGCGTCGAGGTGCTGCGCATCATCAATGAGCCGACCGCCGCGGCGCTAGCCTACGGCCTCGACAAGAAGGCCAACGAGACGATTCTGGTGTGGGACCTCGGGGGTGGCACGTTCGACGTCTCCGTCCTCGAAGTGGGCGACGGCGTCTTCGAAGTCAAGTCCACCTCGGGCGATACCCGTCTGGGTGGCGACGACTACGACCATCGCATCGTCGAGTTTCTTGCCGCCGAGTTCCGTAAGGAGCAGGGCCTCGACCTCAGCGGCGATCGTCAGGCGATGCAACGCCTTACCGAGGCTGCAGAGAAGGCCAAGATCGAGCTCTCGTCGATGGTCACGACGAACATCAACCTGCCGTTCATCACCGCCGATCAGAACGGCCCCAAGCACCTCGACGTCACGCTGACACGCGCAAAGTTCGAGGAGCTCACGAGCGACCTCACCGATCGCTGCATCGGCCCATTCCGCCAGGCGCTCTCCGACGCGAAGCTGGACGTTGGGCAGATCGTAGAGGTCGTGCTCGTCGGCGGGTCGACGCGCATGCCCGTCATCCAGGAGCTCGTGAAGAAGCTCACGGGGAAAGACCCGCACCAGGGCGTCAACCCCGATGAGGTCGTGGCCGTCGGCGCCGCGATTCAGGCCGGCGTGCTCGCCGGCGAGGTGCGCGACGTCGTGCTCCTCGACGTGACCCCGCTCTCCCTCGGCCTCGAGACGCTGGGCGGCGTGATGACGAAGTTGATCGAGCGCAACACCACGATCCCCACGCGCAAGACGCAGGTCTTCACCACGGCCGAAGACGGGCAGACGTCGGTGGACATTCACGTGCTCCAGGGCGAGCGCGAGATGGCAAACGACAACAAGACGCTCGGGCGCTTCCGCCTCGAGGGTCTGCCGCCGGCTCCGCGCGGCGTACCGCAGATCGAAGTAACGTTCGACATCGACGCCAACGGCATCGTGCACGTCGCCGCCAAGGACCTCGGCACCGGTAGGGAGCAGAAGATCCAGATCACCGCCTCGACCAATCTCAACAAAGAAGAAGTCGAGCGCATGGTCAAGGATTCGGAGCGCTTTGCCGCCGAGGACCGCAAACGCCGCGAGGAGATCGAGATCCGCAATCAGGCGGACAGCCTCACCTACTCGACCGAGAAGTCACTCAAAGAAGTGGGTGATAAACTCTCCGCCGAGGACCGTAAGGCCACCGAGGACGCCCTCGAAGAGCTCAAGCGCGTATCCAAGAACGGCACGGCCGATGAAGTCAAGAAGGCCGTCGAGGCGCTGCGGGAAGCCAGCTACAAGATGGCCCAGGTGCTCTACCAGCGCACGGGCGGCGCGGCCGCAGGCGACGGCACGACCGAAGGAGCCACGGCAGGGGCGCAGAGCAACGGCGCCGCGCACGAGGCTTCCGACGACGTCATCGACGCCGAATTCAAGGAAGCAAAGTAACGACCGGAGCGGCGGCGCACGCCGCCGCTCCGCCGCACGCCGCTACCGATGAGGCACGCCGTAACAAACCATGTCTGAAATGAACGATACCACGGTTCAGCCGGCCGCCGTGGAGGCGCCCGATCTTGCCGGAGAGCTCGCCGCGGCCAGAGCCAAGGCGGATGAAAACTACCAGAAGTATCTCTATGCCGTCGCCGATCTCGAGAACTACAAGAAGCGCATCGAGCGGCAGTTCACGGAGATCGCCCTTCACGGGAAGAAGGCGTTTCTCGAGAGACTGCTTCCCATCGTCGACAACCTCGAGCGAGCGCTCAAGGCAGGCGACAACGTCGAGGCGCTCCACGCGGGCGTCACGCAGACGTTGCGCGGCTTCGAGAGCGTGTTGGCGCAGGAAGGCGTCAAGGCACTCGATCTCACCGGCAAGCCCTTCAACCCGCGTTTCGCGGAGGCCATCGGCACCGTCGAGAGTCCTGGTGCCGAGGAGAACAGCGTCGTCGAAGTGGCGCAGAAAGCCTACCTGATCGGCGACGACATCCTGCGCGAAGCCAAAGTCATCGTAGCCAAGCCAACGCAAGGATGAACTATAAGGACTACTACCAGATCCTGGGCGTCCCCAAGGGCGCCCCGGAGAAGGACATCAAATCGGCCTACCGGCGGCTGGCACGAAAGTGGCACCCCGACGTCAACCCTGACAGCCGCGCCGAGGCCGAGGAGAAATTCAAGGAGATCCAAGAGGCCTACGAGGTGCTCGGCGACGCCGAGAAGCGCCGTAAGTACGATGCCCTAGGCAGCGATTGGCAGAGCGCTGCCGCGCAGGCGGAGGCCCAGCGACGCTATCGGCAGCAGGCCGGGGGCCACTTCGACAACTTCGACTTCTCCGCGGGCGGCTCCGGCTTCTCGGATTTCTTCGAGGAGTTCTTCGGGCGCATGGGCGGCGGCGGGCGCCGCCGTTCCGGCGGCTTCACCTACGCGCAGAAGGGGCAAGATTTAGAGACCAGCATCGAGCTGACGCTCCACGAAGCGTATAACGGCGGCAAGAAGACCGTCTCGCTGCAGGTAGAGGATGTCTGCTCGAAGTGCACAGGCACGGGGACGGAGCGCGGGCGTCTCTGCGCGAACTGCCACGGCACCGGACGCACCATCGCCATACGCAAATTCGAGGTCTCCATCCCACGCGGCGTCAAGGACGGCCAGCGTATCCGCCTGGCGGGGCAAGGCGGTGCGGGCAGCGGCGGCGGCACCAATGGGGACCTCTACCTCGTGGTCCATCTGTTGCGGGACCCGCACTTCGAGCGGACGGGCGACGATCTCGGCGTGGAGCTTCCCGTCTCGATCTACGATTTGGTGCTCGGCGGCGAGGTGCGCGTACCCACGATGACCGGTGAGGTCACGATGACCCTCCCCGCGGGTACGCAGAACGGTGCTCGCTTGCGTCTGGGCGGCAAGGGCATGCCAAAGCGTGACGGCAAGTTCGGCGACGAGTTCGTGCGCGTGGTAGGAAAGCTGCCTACCGATCTCTCCAAGCGCGAGCTCGAGCTCTTCAAAGAGCTGGCAGCCTTGCGCAACGGCAAGCCTTAGCTTCTTCCCTATGCCCACCCGGCGGGGTATCGTAGACGTACGCTCTCGTACGTCCTTGTTCTTCATTGAGGAGGGCCCATGCGACGCACCCGTTTTCTCGCTGGCGGCCTTGCGGCAGGCGGCCTTCTCTCGCTCACCGGCTCACCCGTGCGAGCCGCCGGCCAAACGATCACGCTGCCGTTCGCTAACGGCATGCGACCGATCGTGGCCTATCCCCAGAAGCGGCCCCTGATTCTCTTGACTTCGCGGCCCCCGCAACTCGAGACGCCGCTCGCCGTCTTCGACGAAGGCGACGCCTTCACGCCGAACGACGCGTTCTTCGTGCGCTGGCACTTGGCAGGCATCCCAACGAGCATCGATGGAGACGCCTTCCGCATCAACGTCCACGGCGCCGTCGAGCGCGAGCTCTCGCTGAGCCTGGGTGACTTGCGCCGCGACTTCGAGCCCGTCGAGATAGCGGCGGTCTGCCAATGCTCCGGCAATAGCCGCGGCTACTTCTCGCCGCGCGTGCCGGGTGGGCAATGGTCGAACGGCGCGATGGGCAACGCTCAGTGGCGCGGCGTGCGCCTGGGCGACGTGCTCAAACGCGCTGGCATCAAGGCCGGTGCCGTGCAAGTGCGCTTCAACGGCCTCGAGACTCCCACGCTCTCCACCACGCCCGACTTCCTGAAGTCGCTGGACGTCGAACTTGCCGCCTCCCCCGACGTGATCGTCGCCTATGCGATGAACGGCGCAGACTTGCCACTGCTCAACGGCTTCCCCGTGCGCTTGATCGTACCGGGATACTTCGCCACGTACTGGGTGAAGATGCTCGACGACGTCGAAGTGCTAACCGAGCCCGATCAGAACTTCTGGATGAAGACCGCCTACCGCATCCCCACGGCCGGCAACGGTTGCATCTCGCCCGGAGAGAAGACGGAGACGGTTCCCATCGGCCGCATGCGCGTCCGCTCCTTCATTACCAACCTGACCGACGGCCAACACGTTGCGGCCGGTTCGGGACAGCGCCTGCGCGGCATCGCCTTCGACGGCGGAAGCGGTATCGAGCGCGTCGACGTCTCGACCGATGGCGGCGCAACGTGGCGCGCGGCGAAGCTCAACCGCGACTACGGAAAGTACAGCTTTCGCCGCTGGGAGACGACCTTCGACGCGGCGGCGGGACAAACGTACCGTTTGGCCAGCCGCGCCACCGCCGGCGACGGCTCGGTTCAGACCACGGCGGTCTGCTGGAACCCCAGCGGTTACCTGCGCAACGCCATCGAGCTCGTGACGGTGAGCGTCTCGTGAGGGAGGCTGCTACGATGAGGACGTTGGCCTTTGCGCTTGCCGCTGCGGTGCTCGCCGCCGGTACGCCGCTTGCCGCACGGACGGTCTCGGTCACCATGCCGCCCGAACGCCAGCTCTTCAAGGACGCCCCTGGTGCCGACCTCGCGCGCGGCAAGTGCCAGACCTGTCACTCCTCGGACTATATCTTCACGCAGCCGCCGATGACCAAGGCGCAGTGGCTCGCCGAAGCCTCGAAGATGAAGAACGTTTACGGCGCCCCGCTCGAGGAGAGTCAACTCGAGCCGATCGCGGCATACTTGGTCACGCAAAACGGCAAGGAGTAGCGCGGGAAACTTCGCACGCGGCGCGGGAGTCTAGGGGGTATGTTCGGCGGCGGATCGACCCCCATGCACTTGATGTGGTCCTCGCAGTTCGATCCCAAGCGGCCCCAGGCCCCGCGGGTCGATCTGCGCCGCGTCCTGCGCTTCTTCGCACCGTACTGGCGCCAAGAGGCGTTGGTGCTGGTATGTATTCTGGTCACCAGTGCCCTAGGCCAGCTCCCACCGCTCTTCACGAAGTGGATCATCGACGGCGCCATCGCAGGTAAGGACCTGCACGGGCTCTCCCTCGACGTGGGCGGCATGATCGCCTCGGCCGTCGGGGGCAGCGCGATCGGCGCCTGGCAGGGCTATTTGAACGCCTATGTCGGCGAAGGGATCATGCGCGACATGCGCGATCGCCTCGTCCAGCATCTGCATACGATGTCGCTGGCCTTCTTCACGTCAACGAAGACCGGTGAGATCATGAACCGCGTCTCCAGCGACGTCGATGCCGTCGACAACGTCGTGACGGGGACGCTCGTCACCATCGTCACCAACATCACGATCATCCTGACGACTCTCGTAGCGATCTTCCTGCTCGATTGGCGCTTAGCGCTGATCTCATTGGCCGTGGTGCCCTTCATGGTCTTCCCCCTGCGCCCCGTGGGGCGCGCCATGTACGAGGTCCGCAAGCGCACTCGCGTACAGCGCGACCGCATCGAGAGTTTGATGCAGGAGACGCTCTCGCTCTCCGGGATCACACTGATCAAGTCGTTCGTCCGCGAGCGTCAGGAGGCGCGGCGCTTCCACGAGGCCGGGACGACGCTGATGGGGCTGGAGATTCGCCTCGCCATGGTCGGCCGCTGGTTCATCGCGCTGGTCGGTGCGATGGTCATCGTCGGCCCGGCGATCGTCTGGTTCGGCGGCGGGTGGCTGGCGATCGAGCGCGGGCTCCAGATCGGTACCATCGTAGCCTTCGTGGCCTATTTGGGCCGGCTCTATGGTCCGGCATCGGCTCTCGTAGGCGTTCAGGTGCAGTTGGTGAGCGCGCTGGCCGTCTTCGAGCGCATCTTCGACTACCTCGACATGGCGCCCGAGGCACCGCAGCGATCCGATGCCGTCGAACTCGGTGCGGCACGTGGGGCGATCGCCTTCGAGGACGTCAACTTTCGCTACGTGTCCGATCGCAGCACGCTCGAGCACGTCTCCTTCCACGTCGAACCGGGTCAATTGGCCGCCTTCGTCGGCCCCAGCGGTGCGGGGAAGACCACTATCATGCAGCTCGTCCCGCGCTTCTACGACCCGCAGACGGGCCGCGTCACGATCGACGGCTACGACCTGCGCGACCTGAGCCTCGACTCGCTGCGCCGCAATATCGGTATCGTGACGCAAGAGACCTATCTCTTCCATGCCACGATCGGCGAGAATCTTCGCTACGGAAAGCCCGATGCGAGCGAGGCCGAGCTGATTGCGGCCTGCCGCGCCGCTAACGTCTACGACGTGATCGAGCGGCTCCCGGAGCGCTTCGATACGATTGTCGGAGAACGCGGTCAGAAGCTCTCCGGAGGCGAGCGTCAGCGCATCGCCATCGCCCGCGTGCTGCTGAAGGATCCTTGCATCTTAATCCTCGACGAGGCAACGAGCTCCCTGGACTCGGCCTCGGAGAAGCTGATCCAAGAGGCGCTCGAGCCATTGATGCACGGGCGCACGAGCCTGGTGATCGCGCATCGCCTCTCGACGATCCTCCAGGCGGATGTCATCTTCGTCGTCGAGCGAGGGAAGATCGTCGAGTCCGGTACCCACAACGAGCTCCTCGAGAGCAATGGCCTCTACGCCATGCTCTACCACGAACAGTTCCGCGAGCCGGAGGCCACGGCCGCGGAGTAGCGGCCGGCACTCGGCTCCTCCGCAACCTGTCAGTGGTAGAAATAGGGATCGAGGACTCGCACTTCGGTGACCGCGTCGATCGGTAGGCTATTGGACTCCGCAGCCTCGCGTATCGCTGCCTCGTTGGGACCGTCGTACACGCAGAACGTCTTTCGCTTGTCGTTCGAGACGTAAGAGTGGACCCACGTCACGCCCAGATTACCGTTCTTGCCGACGACGCCAAGGCACGCATTTGCGCCTTCCGATGTCATTGGCACTTGTAGGCCGTTGGGGAAGGTCCGCTCGATCATGAAACGCGGCATGTCTGACCCTCCATGGACGATTCGTCGACGCATGCGACGAACCGAGCGCTTGTACTTCTACATGGCGGCGCGGAGCAGATCGCTCATCTCCGCGTGGGTGATGATACCCGCCGCGAAGGTGAACGTACCGGGACCTTGCAGCTCCTCGGCGACGCGGCGCACTACGGTGAGCGCGGCGCGCGCCAACGACCCGCCGACGCTCACGCGCGCCACACCTAGGCGAGCTAGCTCCGGCAACGGAGGAGTTGCCGGCCCGGCGAGCACGTTCAGCGGCCCCGAGATCGCCTTTGCCAATCTTCCGATCAGCACGCCGTCGGCCACCGCCGGAACGAAGAGCGAATCGGCGCCGGCCTGGCGATAGGCATTGACGCGGCGCACCGCCTCCGCGAATGCCTCCTCGCCGCGCCCCCCGAGCAGGAAGACGTCCGTTCGCGCGTTGATCACCAGATGAACGCCTTCGGCATCGGCAGCGGAACGCGCCGCGCTGATGCGCATCGAGGCCTCCGGCAGCGGCAGCAGACCGTCGCGACGCGCGTCCTCGAGGTTGATGCCTACCGCACCTGCGGCAATGGTACGGCGTACCGTCTCCGCTACGTCGCTCGCGGCTGGCCCGTAGCCTGCCTCCATGTCTGCCGTCACGGGTACCGCCACGGCCGCTGCGATGCGCTCGACCACCGCGAGCATCTCGTCGCGCCCGATGAACTCACCGTCGGGATAGCCTAACGCATTGGCCACGCCGGAACTGGTGGTCGCCACGGCGGGGAAGCCGGCCGCCTCGATCAGGCGCGCGCTGGCGACATCCCAGGCGTTGGCCAGCACCAGCGGCGGCGAATCATGATGTAACGCCAAGAGACGTGCGGCTTTGGCCTGCGCGGCTCCCCGTTCGATCGTCGGTTTCATGGTGACAAACGTACCACACCGCTATGGCAAACGTCTATGCGCACTCGCTTCACGGCGCGTGTCGAGCATGCACCCGATTGTTGCCGGCCCATCACGGTACGCCTAGAATCACCGTGCAAGTGTGCCGCGTACCGCACGCGGCCTCGTGTTTTCGGAGCGTCCCGCGAAAGGAGATGCACCGTGACAACTAGGCAGCTTCCACCGAACATCGACACCTCGATGATGCAAACGGTAACGCGCGATATCGAGTCGATGAGCATCCTCACCAAACCCGGCATGGAGGACGTGGTGCGCGCGCGCATCGCGTCACTACCGATGCGTGCCGGAGTCGGCTTCGACTACCCCGCCACGCTGCGCGGTTCGACACCGCACTTCAACGTCTACTATGACCCGGCTCTCGCCGCCGGACCGGCCGTCGCCGACGGCGTTCTCGCCACGTGCGAGCGCGACTACGACACGATGCAATGGTACTTCGGCGGCATCGCGCCTCCAGGGCTCCCCTTCAACGTGGTCATCGCCCCGCTCGACCCTTCGGGGCGGGGCTATGGCGGTGCCTACCACTACGGTTGCGCCGCCGTCGATCTCTACCTCGATGCGAAGACCGTGCCCAGCCTCGACATCGACTACACACGCTTCCTGCTGATCGCAGAGGCCGTCGAGGTCTTCTCCGCGGCGCAAGGCGCCGGCTGGAACTGCGGAGCGAGCAACGGCGAGGGCCTCTCGCGGGTGCTGGCAACGAATATCTATTCGGCGCAACTCGATGGTTACACGACAGCGGGCATTTGGCTCGATGCACCAGGACGCCCCGACTACGTCAACGTCACCGATCCCACGGATCGCAACGCCGTTTCGACGGGCTGCGCCGTGCTCTTCCTCAACTACCTGCGCTACCAGGAGGACTTCACGTGGCCGGAGATCGTCGCCGCCGCCGGCGCGACGCTCCAGCAGACCTACCAACATCTCACCAAGCAGCCCGATGGCTTCACGCCCTTCAAGAACCTTCTCCAGCGCTTCTATCCCATGGGCCGCGCCTCGGGATTGACGACCGACAACCCGTTCCCGCTCATGGGGCGCATGGCGTTCCCGTTCTGCGGCGTTCAATTCCGCGGCTCCGTGCAGGCGGGCTCCACCAGCACCTGGTTCACCTACAACTGGCCGGTGCTCTGGCACGTCGAATGGAACGTCGTTCCCACGAACGTCAACACCGCGGGCCCGCAGCTCACGTGGAACGTACGCGTCCAGAAGACCGCGGGCGACTATCTCACCTACTGGATCGCCATCACCAACACGAGCTCGGCGCAGGTCGACGTCGAGGCACGCTACGCCGTGCTCGGCGCGCTCTAGCGCGCGGAGGAGAACGTGATGATTCGCATCATCATCGAGACCGACGACGCCGCGCGCGGCACCGCGCAGGCGCAGGGCCTCGCGACAACCGCCACAACGGCTGGAATGGCTGCCCCCATCTCCGCCGGTGAGCCTGCTTCGTATCTCCACCACATGGTGGCCACTCAGACGGGCGCGGCCAACGTCCTAGCCGTCACGCCGAGCATGGCGCAGGCGCAACCCGCTGTCCCGCTGGCGGCCATCGACGCGGGCGCCGCACCGACGTGGCTCAGCGAAGCCGTGAAGGAGGCCACCGTTCGCGCAGCCGAGGAGATCTTGCGAAGAGGCGAGGGCATCTGAAACGATCTCCGATCTACGCCATCCCATCGTTGCCAAGAGGCTCGTGTACGTGGAGCACACCGCGCCTCTTGGCGCCTTGGTCTGAACGTAGATCAGAAGATCGTTTCTCTACGCAGCCATCTCCTTGATGTCTGGGGCCTTGATGAGCTTAGCCTGCGTCGCGGCCTGCACATCGTCGAACGTGAGCCCCGCGGCGATCTCCTTGATCAGCATGCCCTGCGGCGTTACTTCGAAGTAGCCCATCTCGGTGATGACCACGTCGACCACGCCCTTACCGGTCAGGGGCAGCGTGCACCGCTCGAGGATCTTCGGCGCGCCGCCCTTGGCGGTATGCTCCATCGTTACGATGAGCTTCTTGGCGCCGGCCACCAGGTCCATCGCGCCGCCCATGCCCTTGATCATCTTCCCGGGGATCATCCAGTTGGCGAGATCGCCGTTGGCGGCTACCTCCATTGCGCCCAAGATCGAGAGATCGATATGACCTCCGCGGATCATGCCGAAGGAGTCGGAGCTCGAGAAGAATGCGGTGCCATTGATCTCGGTCACCGTCTCCTTACCCGCGTTGATGAGGTCCGGATCGGCGTGGCCCTCGACGGGATAGGGGCCGATGCCCAGCATCCCGTTCTCGCTCTGAAAAATGACTTCCATCCCCGCGGGAACGAGATTCGCCACCATCGTCGGCATGCCGATGCCGAGATTGACGTAGAAGCCGTCGCGCAGCTCCTTAGCCGCCCGGCGCACGATCACTTCGCGCTTATCTGCCATGATGTAACTCCTACGCCTTGCGAGTCGTGAGGCGCTCGATGCGCTTCTCGGCCTTGCCGACGATGATGCGGTTGACGAAGACGCTCGGCGTATGGATGAGATCAGGGTCGAGCTCGCCCGGCTCCACCAGCTCCTCCACCTCGGCGATCGTCACCTTACCAGCGGTGGCTACCATGGGGTTGAAGTTGCGCGCGGTCTTGCGATAGACCAAGTTGCCGAAGCGGTCGCCCTTCCATGCGTGCACGAACGCGAAGTCGGTCGTAATACCGCGCTCCATGACGTAGGTGCGGCCGTCGAACTCGCGAGTCTCCTTGCCGTCGGCGATCACCGTGCCAAAGCCCGTAGGCGTGAAGAAGGCCGCAACGCCGGCCCCGCCGGCGCGCAGACGCTCGGCCAAGGTCCCCTGCGGATTGAACTCGAGATCCAGCTTGCCTTCTAGGGCCAGCTTCTCGAAGTACTTGTTCTCACCGACGTAACTGGCGACCATCTTCTTCACCTGGCCAGCCTCGAGCATCAGCCCGATGCCCCAGCCGTCCACGCCGGCGTTGTTCGAGATGATCGTATGGCTCTTGGTGCCCTTACGTACCACGGCTTGGATCACGTCCTGAGGGATGCCGCAGAGGCCGAAGCCGCCTATGGCGATCGAGGCGCCGTCGAAGAGGTCCTTGACCGCCTCGTCGGCGCTATCCACCACTTTCTTCATGGGCGGGGTATTAGTGCAAGGGGCGTCCAGAGCCCTCCGCGAACGCTGTCCCCGCTTACGCGCAATTTTTTCGCTCTACGGAGAACGCGAACCATGACCACCGCCGCGCCGATTTCGCTGCTGGAACCCCAGAGCGACGAAGAGGCGATGATGCTCGACATCGTCCGGAAAATTGTCGCGGAAAAGGTCGCACCGCGCGCGGCCGAGATCGACCTCAACGCCGAATACCCCGACGATATCAAAGCCGTCTTCGCCGAGAACGACCTGCTCGGCGTCCCGATTCCATCCGAGTACGGCGGGCTCGGCGGCAGCTTCTTGACCTACGTCAAAGTCGTCGAGGAGATCGCCAAAGCCTGCGCAGCGAGCTCGCTCATCGTCGCCGTGCAGGAGCTTGGAATGCTGCCCGTGATGATCGGCGGAAGCGAGGACCAGAAGAAACGGTGGCTGCCGAAGTTCGCCTCCGGCGAGTGGATCGCCGCTTACGCGCTCACGGAGCCCGGCAGCGGCTCCGACGCCGCCGGCTCGATGCGCATGCGCGCCGAACGCGTCGAGGGCGGCTACAAGCTCAACGGAACGAAGATCTTCATCACACACGGTAACGTCGCCGACGCCATCGCCTTCTTCGCGGTGACCGACCCGACCAAGGGACCAAACGGTATTACCGCCTTCCTCGTAGAGAAGGACTTTCCCGGCTTCAAAGTCGGCAGGCGCGAGCATAAGATGGGCATCAAGGGCTCGCCGACCGTGGAACTGATCCTAGAAGATTGCTTCGTTCCGGACTCGCACCGTATCGGCGCCGAAGGTGAAGGCTTCAAGATCGCCATGAAGGTGCTCGACAAGTCGCGGCCGGGCGTCGCCGCACAGGCGCTTGGTATCGCCGAGGGCGCGCTCGCTTTCGCCACCAATTACACGAAGGAGCGCATGGCGTTCGGCAAGCCGATCTCGCAGCAGCAAGGCTTGCAATTCATGCTCGCCGACATGCGCACGGAAGTCGAGTGCGCACGCCTGATGCTCTACGAGGCGGCCCGCAAGTGCGACGAGGGCGCCGCCGACATCACCTACTGGTCGGCCATGGCGAAGCTGAAATGCGGCGATGTGGCGATGAGCGTGACGACCGACGCCGTCCAACTGCTGGGCGGCTACGGCTACTGCACCGACTACCCGGTAGAGCGCATGATGCGCGACGCCAAGATCACCCAAATCTACGAAGGCACGCAGCAGATCCAGCGCCTGGTGATCGCCCGCAACTTGGTGGGCAAATGGAAGCCCGCGGGCAAGGGCTAGGGATAGCGGCCTAGAGGGAGCACCTCCGCGGCGTCGAATCGGCCGCCACCCGGAGAGCCTTTTCGATCATTGGCGGCTCGCCCGGTGCATCATACCGTTCTCTTGGAGGTTACCTCATGAAGAAGCTTCTCGCTGCCCTCGTCACGGCGGCATTCCTTTCGACGGGCGTCGCGTTCGCCGCCAACTCATCCACCGCCGCCAAGCCGGCCGCCACCGCTGCCGCCGCGAAGACGGCGAAGACCACCAAGTCGACCAAGGCCGTGAAGACGACCAAGGCTGTGAAGACGACCAAGGCCGCGAAATCGACCAAGAAGGCCGCCGCCACGAAGAGCAAGACCGCGAAGTAACCGTCGCGATCTCTCGAAGTTACGGGCCGGTCACCGACCGGCCCGCTTCTTTTTGAGCACCAGCGGCGCCGTGGGACAGACGTCGGCCACGGGGCAGATGCCGCACAACGGCATCGGTGCCTTGCAGATTTGGCGCCCGTGGAGGATCAGCCAGTGGTGCGCATGGCGCCACTTCTCGCGCGGGAGCAGCGCCGTCACGTCGCGCTCCACGTCCAACGGCGTTTTGCCCAGCGTGAGGCCGAGCCGATGCGCAACGCGGAAGACGTGCGTGTCGACGGCGAACGCCGCCTCCCCGAAGGCCACGGCCAACACCACGCTTGCCGTCTTTCGCCCCACGCCCGGCAGCGCCTCGAGCGCAACGCGCTCGCTGGGCACCTCGCCCCCGTGCCGCTCGACCAGCGCCTGCGCTGCGGCTACGATGTTGCGCGCCTTCGCGCGGTAGAAGCCGCACGACTTGATGATGCGCTCGACGTCGTCGAGCTTCGCGTTGGCCAGCGCCTTCGCGTCCGGGTAGCGCGCGAAGAGTGCGGGCGTCGTCAGGTTGACGCGCGCATCGGTGCACTGGGCGCTGAGCGCGACCGCCACCAGCAGCTCGTACGGATCGCGGAACTCCAACGCCGTCTGCGCTTGAGGGTACATCTCTTCCAGGCGCGCCAGCATCTGCTTGGCCGTCGCCCGCGTTACTTTCTTGGTGGGGAACGGTATCTTCACCATCACCGCTTGCCTTGGCTCTCCGCGCTCCAGTACCTCGTACCTTCTCGGGAGAGATTGCGGGCGGCCCCACCGAAGGAGTTCCGATGCCGTTCTTCAGAGCGTCAGATCCCACCGTGCCCCCAGGCCAAACGGTGACCGACGGCTTCCCCATCCTCCACGTCGGCGACGTCCCGACGTTCGACCCCGCTACGTGGCGGCTGCGCTTCTTCGGCCTCTGTACGCATCCGTACGAGCTGAACTGGGATCAGTTGCGTGCGTTGCCGGTCACGGAGTGGCACGGCGATATCCACTGCGTGACGCGTTGGACCAAGAAGGCCACCCAGTGGAGGGGCGTGCGCTTCCGTACGCTGGTCGAGCGCGCCGGGACGCTGCCTTCCGTCACGCACGTGCTGCAGTATGCCGAGAACGACTACACGACCAATCTCCCGTTCGAGGTCATGCTCGGCGACGACGTGCTGATCGCGTACGAGTACGGCGGCCGGCCTATCGAGGCGATCCACGGCGGCCCCGTGCGCATGCTCGTACCCAAGCGTTACTTTTGGAAGAGCGCGAAGTGGCTGACCGGCATCGAGTTTCTCGAAGGCGATCGCCCGGGGTTCTGGGAGGTGCGCGGCTACCACAACGACGGCGACCCGTGGAAGGAAGAGCGTTACGCGGATATGCCGGCATGGATGGCATGACGACGCGCACCGATGATATCCATCGCGTCATACGCGCGCGGCGCAGCATCGGCAAGATGCGCGAGGATGCGCCGCCGCGCGAGACCGTCGAGCGCATCGTGGAGGCGGCCACCTGGGCGCCATTTCACAAGTGTCACGAGCCTTGGCGCTTCGTGATCCTGTGCGGCGAGGGGCGCGCGCGCCTGGGCGAGATCGCGGCGCGCACAGCCGATCTGTCGCGTCTCCCCGTCGAGGTCCACGAGCGGGTCCAGGCCAAGGAGCGCGGCAAGTTCGCGCGCGCCCCGTACGTGGTGGCCGTGATCGCCGAAGGCAGCGAGAACCCCATCGACGCCGAAGAGAACTACGCCTCCGCGGCGGCCGCCACGCAGAACATGCTGCTCGCGGCCTACGCCGAGGGGCTCGGCGGCTACTGGAGGACGGGGCGCCTAGCGCGCCAGCCCGAGATCCTTACGGCCCTGGGCGCCTCGACGGGGGAGCGGATCGCCGCCTTCGTCTACTTGGGCTACCCGGCCATCGCCCCAGCCGTCGCCACGCGTTCGCCGCTAGCAGTCAAGGCGCGCTGGCTCGACGCCTAGCGGACGTTCAGGGAAGCCGGACGCGCCCGCCTTCGACGGCTGCCAACCCATCGCGCTGGAGGCCATCCACCAGCGCCGAGACGTCCGTGCGACCCAGCAGATCGCACAATTGTGCGACGCTCGCGCTCGCACCGTGAGGCAGCGCGCGCAAGTGATCGACGATCCTGCCACGCGCGTAGCGCGTCGTCTCCTCGAACTTCAAGCGCGCCTGGGGGCCACGCGCGCGAGCATGTTTCCGCGCCGCCTCCTGGAGTGCGGCGGGATCGATGGGCGCCGCCAGGCAGTGGGCGCGCAGCGGACACACCAGACACTTCGGAGCACGCGCGGTGCAGATCGTGGCGCCGAGATCCATCATCGCCGAGCTCCAGGCGCGTCCTTCGCCCGGCGCAGCCAGCGTTACCGCCAAGCGCGCAAGGCTCCGCTCGTCGACACGCGGCGGGTGCTCGAGGCCGAAGGCGATGCGATGGACCACCCGGCGTACGTTGGTGTCCACGGGCGCATCGTCATCGTTGAAGGCAAAGGCACGCAACGCGGCCGCCGTATAGCTCCCGACGCCCGGCAGCGCCAAGAGTTCCTCCGTGGTGCGCGGGATCTGCCCGTCGTGGCGTTCGGCCACGGCGCGTGCGAGAGCGTGCAGGCGGACGGCACGCCGGTTGTAGCCAAGCCCCTGCCAGAGACGCACCGCTTCGGCAACGGGAGCCGAGGCGAGCGCCGCTAGCGTCGGGAACCGTGCGAGGAACGCCTCGAACTTGGGAACCACCCGCTCGACTTGCGTCTGCTGGAGCATGATTTCGCTGACCAGCACGCGGTAGGGATCAACGCGCTCTCGCCAGGGCAATCTGCGCCCATGCGAGCGGTACCATGCCAGCAGATCGCGCCGCACTTCAGAGATTGCCAACGATGGAGATTTGTTGCGCGTTTCGTCGGCTCCGTTGCGCGAGTTTTTCACGATGTCTCTCGCAGCAGGACGGTTCTCGAACCGAGCCAAAGGAGAGGCCGCCATCTACTACGTGGGAGGTTACTCGTGGCCGCGCCGTTCAAACCGTTCACCGATTCGCCTATTGCGTATGTCGACAACGACGGGAATTCCGTCGCGAAGATGAAGTCCAACTTCAGCGACGACGATCTGAAGAAACTCTACCGCTTGATGGTGCTCTGCCGCGCTATCGACGACCGCGGCTACATCATGGTGCGCCAGGGCCGCGCCGGCTTCCTCGCGCAGACGGCCGGGCAGGAGGCTGCGCAGATCGGCAGCGCCTTCATGCTCAAGAAGAAGGACTGGGTCTTCACCACCCACCGCGAGCTGGGCGCCGCGCTGACCAAGGGTATGACCCCGGGGCAGCTCCTGGCGCACGTCCTGGGTAAAGACCTCGACCCCAGCAAGGGGCGCAACATGCCTAGCCACTACGGAGACGGCGAGCTGAACATCGTCACCCCTTCCTCGGTGGTCGGCAACAAGACCCCCGCCGCCGTGGGCGTCGGGATGGCCGCCGCGATCCGTAAGACCGGTCAGGTTGCGATGTGCTACATGGGCGACGGCGCCACCTCGGAGGGCGACACGCTGGCCGCCTTCAACTTCGCCGGCGTCTTCAACGCACCGACGATCTTTGCGTTGCAGAACAACCAATACGCTATCTCGATCGACGTGAAGCACCAAACCAAGAGCCGCACCTTCGCAGAGAAGGCGGCCGCCTTCGGCTTCGATGGCTACCTGGTCGACGGTAACGACGTCATCGCCTGTGCTGAGGTCTCGAAGTTCGCCATCGACAAGGCGCGCACCGGCGGCGGGCCCACGCTCATCGAGTTCCTCACCTATCGCTATGGTCCGCACTCCTCGGCCGATGATGACTCCCGCTACCGCAAGAAAGAGGAGATCGAGCTTTGGCGCAACACGCGCGACCCGATCATGCGTATGCGGAAGTTCCTCACCAAGCAGGGCCTCTTGGACGACACGTCCGAGGCGAAGATGCAAGAAGAGATCAAGCAGGCGGTCGAGGAGGGGCTCACTGAGGCAGAGGCCTCGCCGCTGCCCGCCCCGGAGACGGTCTTCGACCACGCCTACGCCACGCTGTTGCCCCACCAGATCGACGAGAAGATCGAGATCTTCGGCCACGCATAGGATCGGATAGAGAGAACGATGCCAATTGAAACCGCAACCAAGACGATGACCATGGTGCAAGCCGTGCGCGAGGCGATGCTCGAAGAGATGCGCCTCGACGACACGGTCTGCATCCTTGGCGAGGACGTAGGGCCGCGCGGCGGAGTCTTCCTCTGTACGGAGGGTCTGCACGCGGAGTTCGGTCCCGATCGCGTGATCGACACGCCGCTCTCCGAGGCCGGGATTCTCGGCAGCGCTCTCGGCATGGCGATGAACGGCCTGCGCCCGGTCGCCGAGATCCAGTTCATCGACTTCCTGTTCCCCGGCTACGACCAGCTCTATAGCGAGATTGCCAAGATGCGCTATCGCTCTGCCGGCATGTTCAAGGCACCGATGGTCATCCGCGGACCCTACGGCGGCGGCGTGCGCGGCGGCGTCTACCACTCGCAGTCCCCGGAGGAGCTCTTCGCCCACATCCCGGGCCTCAAGGTCGTCATCCCCTCCAACCCGTACGACGCCAAAGGGCTATTGATTGCCGCCATCCGAGACGAGGATCCCGTCGTCTTCCTGGAGCCCAAACGCATCTATCGCGGAGTCAAGAGCGAGGTTCCGGGGGGCGCCTACACGGTGCCGATCGGCAAGGCCAACGTCGTCCGGGAAGGCAGCGATGCCACCCTGATCTCCTACGGCGCCATGCTGCACGTAGCGCTCGAAGCCGCCGACCGTCTCGCTGCCGAAGGCAAGAACGTCGAAGTAATCGACTTGCGCTCACTCGTGCCGTATGATGGCGAGACGATCCTGACCAGCGTCAAGAAGACCGGTCACGCCGTCGTCGTGGTCGAGGCTCCCAAGCTGGGCAGCTTCGCCAACGAGATCAGCGCGTACATCGCCGAGAAGGCGATCGAATATCTGGAGGGGCCGATCATGCGCGTCGCTTCGATCGACACCTCTGTTCCGTACAACCTCGAGAAGTATTACCTCCCCGATGCCGACCGCATCGTGAAGGCGACGAAGAAGACGCTCGAGTTCTAGACCCCCATCGAGGCTGCGAGGTGGGGAGGAGTATCCATGGCTGAAGTCTACGAGATGCCGGAGCTGGCAGAGAGCGTCGTCGAGGGCGAAGTTCTCCGTTGGATCAAGCAGGAAGGCGAACGCGTCGAACGCGATGAGCCGTTCGTCGAGATCATGACGGAGAAGGTGACCGTGGAGGTCCCCGCTCCCCATGCCGGTACGCTGATCAAGCTGCTGGCAAAGGAGGGCCAGGTGCTCCCGGTCGGTGCGCCGTTGGCCGTCTTCGGCGAGCCCGGCGAGGACGTCGAGGCGCTGCTGAAGCGTTTCAAACCCTCCCACGGCGGTCAAGCCGCAGCCCCGGTGCCCGCTCCCGCCGAACCGCCAGCAACGCTGGCCGCCCCGCCCGTCCAGGCGATCGTCGTGCCGCCCAACGTTCCCGCGGCGCTTCCCGCCAACGGCGCGGCCTCACCGCAGCCGGTACATCGTGAGGGACGCCCGCTGGCTGCCCCGGCCATTCGCCTCTACGCCCGGCAGAACGATGTCGACCTAACGTTTGTCGAGGGCTCCGGCCCCTCCGGACGGATCCGCCGCGAAGACGTCGACCGCTTCCTCAGCGGCCGCGCAGGGGTCACCGCCGCACCAGCCCTCGCTCCGGCTCCTGCTGCGCCGGCTGCCATCTGGCGCGGTCCCAACGACCGCGCCGAGCCCCTCAAGGGCTTGCGCCGCGTGATCGCGCAGCGGATGCCGCAGTCGAAGCACACCTCGGCGCACACGCTCAACGTCGACGAAGCCGACATGACGGCGCTGGTCGAGTTGCGTAAGCGCCTGAAGCCCGCCGCCGAGGCGCAGGGAGTCAAGCTCACCTATCTGGCGTTCTTCGTCAAAGCAACGGTCGCCGCACTCAAGAAGCACCCGTACGTCAACGCCAGCCTCGACGAGGCAGCGCGCGAGATCATCCTGCGCGGCGACTACAACGTCGGCATCGCGGTCGACACCGAACAGGGCCTCACCGTGCCGGTGATCCATCATACCGATCGCCGCTCGGTGCTCGATATCGCGAGCGAGATCGCGCGTCTGGCGGAGGCGGCCCGCGGTGGAAAGCTCACTCCGGCGGACGTGGAGCGCGGCACGTTCACGATCAGCAACTCCGGCTCGATCGGCGGCCTCTTCACGGCGCCGGTGATCAACCAGCCGGAGGTAGCGATCCTCGGCGTCCATCCCATCAAACTGCGGCCAGTCGTGCGCGAAGGAGCGATCGTCGCGCGCGAGATGACCTACGTCTCGCTCACGTACGATCACCGCCTGGTTGACGGCGCGCTTGCCGTACGCTTCTTGAGCGACATCATTCGTCTGCTCGAGAGCCCCGAGATGTTGCTCATCGAAGGGTAGCGCAAAGGCGTTACGCCACCTGAAAACAGAGCCCCCGGGCGCGACGTGGCGTCTGGGGGTTCTTGCACCGCGACGTCGAAACCGCCGCGTGGCAAGTCGAATCGAACCGAATCGAACGCATGAAGGAGCTTGAATCGTGGCTGAACAGCAGGTAGACGCAGTCGTCATCGGCGCCGGGCCGGGCGGATACCATGCGGCGATCCGTTTGGGTCAACTCGGCAAGAAGGTGGTCTGCGTCGACCGCGACGCAGTCGGCGGCGTCTGCTTGAACTGGGGCTGCATCCCTACCAAGGCGCTGCTGCATGTCAGCGAAGTCGCGCGCCACGCCCGCAACGGCGCGGAGATCGGCATCGAGGTCCCGCAGGTCAACGTGAATATAGCTGGAGTTCAGAAGTTCACGATGGACGTCGTGACGGCGAACGTCAAGGGCGTGGAGACGCTCTTCAAGGGCAACAATGTGCAGTGGGCGATCGGCGAGGGCTCCTTCGTCGACAAGAACACCGTCAAAGTTACCAAGAAAGACGGCTCCAGCGAGACCTATAAGGCCAGAGACGTCGTCATCGCCACCGGCGGCGCCCCGGTCGACGTGAAGGCGTGGCCGCGCGACGGCAAGCTCATCCTGAACTCGGACGACGCGGTGCGTCTGCCGAGCGTGCCAAAGCGCCTGCTGGTGATCGGCGGCGGCGTGATCGGCCTCGAATTCGCTACCGTGTACAATCGCATGGGCGCCGCGGTAACCGTCGTCGAGATGATGCCCAATCTGCTTACCGGAACCGATCTCGAGATCTCCAAGACGATGGGGCGTATTCTCAAGAAGCAGAAGATCGAGGTGCTCACCAACACCAAGGTCGAGAAGCTCGAGAAGGGCGCCTCCACGGTGAAGGCGACGATCAACGGCGAGGGTACCGCCAACAAGCCCGAGACCCGCGAGTACGATCAGGTGCTGGTGGCCGTCGGGCGACGCCCCGTCACGGACAATCTCGGACTGGAGAAAGCCGGCCTAGCCCTAGACGAGAAGGGCTTCATCAACGTCGACGCTCAGCGCCGCACGAGCGTGCCGGGTATCTGGGCGATCGGCGACATCACCGGCGGCCCGCTGCTGGCGCACAAAGCCATGAAGGAGGGCGTAGTCGCCGCCGAGGCGATCGCGGGGCTCCCCGGCGTGGCCTACGATCCCGTTGCCGTGCCAAACTGCGTCTACACCGACCCAGAGATCGCCACCGTGGGCCTCTCCGAAGAGGAGGCGAAGGCCCAAGGATACGAGCTGCGCATCGGCAAGTTCCCGCTGGCGGCTAGCGGGCGCGCGCGCTCGATGCACGAGAGCGACGGCATGATCAAACTCATCGGCGACAAGAAGACCGATGTGCTGCTGGGCATGCACATCATCGCGCCGCAGGCCGAGTCGCTGATCGGCGAAGGCGTGATCGCGCTGGAGATGGGAGCCACCCTCGAGGACATCGGCCTCTCCATCCACCCGCACCCCACGCTCACCGAGAGCATCCAGGATGCCGCCGAGGCCGCCCACGGCAAGGCGATCCACATCATGAACCCAAAGCCGGCGGCGGCCGCCGCCAAATAGGATTCGCGAGATGTCCGAGCGAGAGCCCGCGCGGGGAACCCCGGCGGGCTCTCCGCGTGCTCTGGAGCCCGTGAGCGACGTACCCCACTTCGCGCGCCTCGTCGACCTCGGTCGCAAGCGCTTCGGCCCGGTGCTCGAGCTGCAGCGCCGTCTCCATGCGGCGCGAGTCGCCGACGAGATCCCCGACACCTGGCTACTCGTCGAACACGAGCCGGTGATCACTCTCGGGCGCAACGCGCAAGAGGAGAATCTGCTCCTGCCGCGGCCGCTGTTGGAGCGCCACGGCGTGGAGGTTTTCGAGATCGAGCGGGGCGGCGACGTGACCTACCACGGGCCCGGCCAACTGGTGGTCTATCCAATCCGCAAGCTGGCTCGTTTCCGCGAGATCGTCCCGCTTGTGCGCTCCCTAGAGGGCGCGGTGATCGAGGCACTGGCGGTCTTCGGGATCGCGGGTGAGCGCTGGAGCGAACACGCCGGCGTCTGGGTCCATGACGAGCAGATCTGTGCCGTCGGCCTCGCCGTCCAGAAGATGGTCTCGCTCCACGGGATCGCGCTGAACGTCTCGACCGATCTCTCCTACCCGCAACTCATCAATCCATGCGGCCTCCCGGATCGCGGCGTCACGTCGATCGCGCGAGAGACGGGGCGTGCCGTGAGTCTTGCCGAGGCCAAGCTGGCCCTCGTGCCCGCGCTCGGAAAAGCCTTCCACGCAGCTTTCGTCGAGACGCCGCTGGCGGAAGCCGACCCTGACCTGAGACCAAACTCGCAAGGCGAGTCTCCACCATCCGCGAAAAATAGCCCGCTGTGATCACGCAAAAGCCGGACTGGCTCAAAGTCAAGCTCCCCACGGGTGACACCTACAACAACCTCCGCGAACACGTAAAGGGTCTCAAACTCCACACGGTCTGCCAGGAGGCGCGCTGCCCGAACATCGCTGAATGTTGGGGCCGCGGCACGGCGACGATCATGATCCTCGGCGATACGTGCACCCGCGGCTGCCGCTTCTGCGCCGTCAAGACGGGCAATCCAAAGAAGATGGTCGACTGGGACGAGCCGCGGCGCGTCGCCGAAGCCTGCGTCGAGCTCAACTGGAAGTACGTCGTGCTGACCTCCGTCGACCGCGACGACCTCCACGACGGCGGCGCCGCCATCTTCGCGGAGACCGTGCGCCAGATCCACGAGCGATTGCCCGAGACGAAGGTCGAGTGCCTCACCGGCGACTTTCGCGGCAACCTGGAGCAAGTCAAGATCGTCCTCGACTCCGGGATGGATGTCTTCGCGCACAATCTCGAGACGTGCCGCCGGCTGACGCCCAGCGTGCGCGATCGCCGTGCCTCGTTCGATCAAACGCTCAAGGTGCTGAAGTACGCCAAGGGGACGGAGTTGGCGCACTTCGTGAAGACGTCGCTCATGCTGGGCTTGGGCGAGACCGAAGACGAGATCGAGCAGACCATGGACGAGGCGCACGCCATCGGCGTCGACATCTTCACCATGGGGCAGTATCTTCAGCCGACCAAGAAGCATCTGCCGGTGATCGAGTTCGTGCCTCCCGAGAAGTTCCAGCGCCTCAAGAAGCTCGGTCTCTCGAAAGGCTTCCGCCAAGTCGTCGCCGGCCCGCTCGTTCGCTCTTCGTACCACGCCGAAGAGGCGTTCCAGTAGATTCTCTCTATCGCACATGAGAAAGGCGCCCGCTGCGCGCGGGCACCTTTCTTCGTTGTGCCTTATCGGCGGTTAGGCAGCCGAGAGCAGCTTCGCCTGAAGAGAGATCTTCGCCCCCGCCAGAGCCTTGGAGACGGGGCAGCCCTCCTTGGCGTCGTTCGCGCACTTCTGGAACGCCTTCTCGTCGATGCCTGGCACCTCTGCTTCGGTCGTGAGATCGATCGTGGTAATCGAGAGCGTCTCGATGTCGATCGTAACCTTCGCCGTGGTGTGGATGCGCTTGGGCGTGAATCCGGCCTTCCCGAGAATGAGCGAGAGCGCCATGCTGAAGCAGCCCGCGTGCGCCGCGCCGATCAGCTCCTCGGGGTTGGTCCCCGCGGCGCTCTCGAAGCGCGAGCCAAACGAATAGACACCCGAGAAGGCGCCGCTTCCGAGCTTCAGTGAGCCGCTGCCCTGCTTGACATCACCCTTCCACTCGGCCTCTGCCGTACGAACCGTCATATCATACCTCCGACCATATCCTACGCGTAGACGCCGCGAATCTTGAGCGACTTCACCACGCGGTCGATCGCCGTCATATAGGCTGCGGTGCGCAACGGAACGTTGCGCGTCTTAGCCATCGCGTGGATCGTGGCGAAGTTGCTCTCGAGGATATCTTTGAGACGCTCGTTGACCTCGGACTCCTTCCAAAAGTAGCCCATGCGGTCTTGCGCCCACTCGAAGTACGAGACGGTGACGCCGCCGGCGTTGGCAACGATGTCCGGGACCACCGTCACGCCTCTCGACTGCAGCACATGAGCGGCCTCGGGCGTCGTGGGACCGTTTGCTCCCTCGACCACGAGACGGGCCTGAATGCGGGCCGCGTTCTCACCGGTGAGCTGCTTCTCCAGCGCCGCCGGCACGAGGATGTCGCAGGGCAGTTCCAGCGTCTGGGCGTTGGAGATGCGCTCTCCGCCACGGAAGCCGTCCAGCGAGTGGTGCTCCTGCGCGTAAGCGATCGCCGACTTGACGTCGACGCCCTTCTCATTGACGTAACCGCCCGTGACGTCGGAGATGCCGACGATCTTCGCGCCCTGCTCCTCCAGCAGCATCGCGGCGACCGAGCCGACGTTGCCGAAGCCCTGCACGACGATCCGCTGCCCTTTGAGCGTGCGGTTCTCCGTCGCCAGTTGCGCCGCGGTCACGAGCATCACGCCGCGGCCGGTGGCCTCAACGCGTCCGCGTGAGCCGCCGATCTCCAGCGGCTTGCCGGTCACGACGCCGGGCACGGACATGCGCACGTGCATCGAGTAAGTGTCCATGAACCAGGCCATCGTCTGCGGATTGGTACCGACGTCGGGGGCCGGAACGTCCTTATCCGGGCCCACGATCTCCACCAGCTCCGCCGCGTATCGACGCGTGATGCGCTCGAGCTCCCCCTGCGAGAGGACGTTCGGGTCACAGGTGACCCCGCCCTTACCGCCGCCGAACGGGATGTCGACCGCAGCGCACTTCCAGGTCATCCAGAAGGCGAGCGCGGTAACTTCGTCGAGCGTCACGCCGGGATGGTAGCGGATACCACCCTTGGCCGGACCGCGAGTGAAATTGTATTGAACACGGTACCCCGTGTAGACCTCGATCTCGCCGTTATCGCGCTGAAAAGGGATCGAAACGATAACCTGGCGCGAGGGATGCGTCAAGATGCGACGCATCCCTTCTTCGATCTCGAGGTTCGCGGCGGCCTCGTTGAAATACTGAATTGCGTCTCCGAAAACGGAGACTTCACGCACTGCAGTGCTCATGATGGGAATGGACGAACCTCCCTCGACATGGTCAAAACATCACGCCGTTCGCGTGCGCGTCCACCGGCCCCTGTCTCGGGAGCGACGGCCAAGCGAGCGGACTACACGTTGAAGCGGAAGTTCACCACGTCGCCCTCTTGCATCACGTACTCCTTACCCTCGGAACGCAAGAGGCCGGCGGCACGCACCGCCTCGAGACTCCCTAAGCGAACGAGATCGTCGTACGAAGCGATCTCCGCCCGTATGAATCCGCGCTCGATGTCGGAGTGGATCACCCCGGCGGCATGCGGGGCCTTGGTGCCCTTATGAATCGGCCATGCGCGGGTCTCTTTCTCCCCTGCCGTCAGGAACGTCGCCAGGCCAAGCAGGTCGTAGGCTGCCATTGCCATCCTGTCCAGGCCGCTCTCGCAGGCGCCCAACTCCTCGAGGAAGGCCTCCGCCTCCTCCGGCGGGAGGCTAGCCAGCTCCGACTCGATCTTGCCGGAGAGGGCGACCATCCTTGAGCCCTCGCCATCGGCGATCGCGCGCAGAACGCCGACCATCGGTCCCGGTGCGGCGAGTTGCGCTTCGTCGACGTTCGCGACGTACATCAGCGGTTTGACCGTCAGCAGGCCGACCTCGTTCGCGATCTCCCGCTCGAGGCTTCCAGCAGGGAAGCGGCGTGCCGCCTGGCCGTGTTCTAGAGCCTCCTGGAGGCGCTTAGCACCCTCCAAGCGTGATGCCAGCTTGGGATCGGCCCGCACCAGGCGCTCCAGCTTCGGAATGTGTCGCTCGAGCGTCCCGAGGTCGGCCAGCGCCATCTCCAAGGCGATGATCTCGACGTCGCGCGCGGGATCCGGGGCACCCTCCACGTGGACGACGTCGTCGTCTTCGAAGCAGCGCACGACCATCGCGACGGCATCCGTGTTGCGGATGTGGCTGAGGAAGGCGTTGCCGAGACCCTCACCTTTACTGGCGCCGCGCACGAGGCCCGCGATGTCGATGAACTCGGTGGTGGCCGGGACGATCTTCTGCGAATGGAAGAGCTTGCCCAGCACTTCGAGCCGCTTATCGGGAACGGGGACGACGCCCACGTTGGGATCGATCGTGCAGAACGGGTAGTTGGCGGCGGCAGCCGCCGCCGATCGCGTCAAGGCATTGAAGATGGTCGACTTCCCGACGTTGGGGAGACCGACGATGCCGCAAGAGAGGCTCAAGTAGGAAACAGCTTCCAGCCGCGCTTCTGGAGTGCGGCGACGAGGGTGAGGCGGATACGGGAGACGGCGTCCGGTGTGGGCATGGCGTACGAGAACTGGGCGGCGAGCCAACCGTAGCCGCCCTCCACCTTGGAGAGCGTGACGGTAGCGTCTCCCAGGCCCTGCGAGGCGATGCAGGAACGTACATCTTCGCAGAGGGCGGCTACGTCGACGTCCTTCAGCGGCAAGGCGAACTCGACGCTCGCCATGCTGCTGCGCGTGTAGTTGGTCAGCGTGGTGATCTGGCCGTTGGGAATGATCACCATCCGCCCACGTGAATCGCGAAGATGCGTTGAGCGCAGGCCGATCGAGACCACCTGCCCCTCCGCCCCTGCCGTGGCCACATAGTCGTCGATACCCATCTGGTTCTCGGCTAGGATAAAGAAGCCGGCAAGCCAGTCGCGGATGAGTGTCTGCGCCCCCAGCGCCACCGCGATACCCGCGATGCCCGCCGCCTCCAACAGCGCGGTCAAGTCGATGCCGAACACATTGAGCACGGCAGCAACACCGGCCAACGCGATGCCGTAGTACCAAAGCGAGGAGGCCACGGCGGCGATCGTCGCAGCCCGCGGCACCAGGCGTGCGGCGAGACGCTGCCCAAAGAGGCGACGGATCAGAACCGCGCCCAGCCGCCCTGCGAGTAGTGCCGCGGCGAATTCGAGGGCAGCTACGATCCAGTGCTCGTGAAGGAGATCGGGTAGCAAGGCGAGGCACCAATTTCGGGGGCGGGCGCCGGCTTCCCTACGCGGGAAGCGGCAACCAGGAATCGGCGCGGAAGCCGAGGGAAAAGCCCGCATGCGGCAGATGAAAGTGGACAAGCTGGGCATCGATCTGCTTACCCACGATCCCGTGGTCATCCTCAAGGACATCGAGGGGAAGCGGTATCTGCCCATCCTCATCGGCCCGTTCGAGGCGACGGCGATCGCACTCGCGCTCGAGGGCACGCAAGCGCCGCGCCCACTCTCCCACGACTTGATGAAGAGCATCCTCGAGACGCTCGAAGCCAAACTCGTCCAAGTCGTCGTTCACGACATCAAGGACTCGACGTTCTACGCGCGCCTGGTCATCGAGACCGACGGCGAGACCGAGGAGATCGATGCACGCCCGTCCGACGCTATCGCGCTTGCGCTGCGCGTCGGTGCCCCGATTTACGTTTCCGACAAGATTGCCTTGGAGGAGACGGTGTATGACAAGAAGGCCGAGGCCGAGGAGAAGCAGCGCTTCCAAAAGTTCATCGAAGAGCTCAAGCCCTCCGATTTTCGCGATTGATCGCGTTCCACTACCTGCGACCGTAAGGAGACATCGTTGCTAAACGAGCATGCCGAGATCGGCGTTTTCGGCGGATCCGGCTTCTACTCGCTGTTGGATACCATCAAAGAAGTGGTCATCGAGACCCCGTACGGCCCGCCGAGCGACGCTTTCGCGATCGGCGAGGTAGCGGGAAGGCGCGTGGCCTTCCTGCCGCGCCACGGCAAGGACCATCGCTATCCGCCCCACATGATCAACTATCGTGCAAACCTCTGGGCGATGAGGGAGCTGGGCGTCACGCGCATCATCGGGCCGTGTGCCGCGGGCTCGCTCGACGCCGCCTGCGCCCCCGGCCACTTCGTGGTGGCCGATCAGCTCGTCGACCGCACCAACGCGCGCAAGGATACGTTCTACGACGGGCCCATCACCACGCACGTCTCCTTCGCCGACCCGTACTGTCCACAGCTCCGGCCGGTCGCTGTGCAGGCATGCAAAGACGTCGGCGTGACCACGCACGAGAGCGGCACGATCGTCACCATTCAGGGCCCGCGCTTCTCCACGCGCGCCGAGTCGCAGTGGTATGCCGGCACCGGCTGGCAGGTCATCAACATGACACAGTATCCAGAGGCCTATCTGGCGCGCGAGCTGGAGATGTGCTACGTCAACATCTCGCTGATCACGGACTACGACGTCGGCCTCGACGGGGAGGCTGGGATCGAGCCGGTGACGCACGCCGGGGTGATCGAAATCTTCGACAAGAACAATGCTCGCGTGCGCGATGCCATCCTCAAGATCATCGAGCGAATGCCGGCCGAGCGTACCTGCAGTTGCGGATCGGCGCTGCTCGGCGCACGCATCGGACATTAGGAGATACGATGCGGCGCATCGAGCTCGACGGCTACGCAAAAGGGCTAGGGCTCTTGATCACCAATCCCGTGGTGATCGTGCCCCCGCTGCTGGCGGACATGACGGCAAAACTGTTGAGCTATGCGCTGCTGGGTGGGCCCACAGGCATCGTCGGCTCGATCAGCGGCGGCTTCGCCTCGCTGCTGATCTTCATCATCGAGTGCTTCGGCTTCGGCGTCGCGATGATCGTGGCGTCGTATGCCTGGCGCATGGGGCGCGCACGCATCGACGTGGCATGGGATGATGCGCGGCGCAAGTTCGGCGAAGTGGCGATGGCCGCTCTGGGTTTGAACTTCGCGCTTTGGATCGCCGGCATGATCGGCGGCTTTCTGGTCCCCTTCTACGGCGCGCTCGCGCTGACGGTCGTCGCGGCCTACTTCTTCATCTACACGCTGCCCGCGGCGGCCGTCGGTGGTACGCCCGGTTTCTCCGCGCTGGGCTCATCGGTCGACCGTGCGCGCTCCAATGCGCCCGCAGCGCTCGTGCTCACGGCTGTCTCCACGGTATTGATCATCCTGCCGCAGCGCTATCTGTTCGGCTGGGCCTACCAGTTCGGCGCCGTCGCGGAGCTCGCGTTCGAGACGCTCGTGACCGCGATCGTCTTCGGGTATCTGGCCATCGTCACCGTGCGCGTCTACGAGGACACGGCCTTCTCGTTCTGGCGCCGCTACTAAAGTAAACCACGCCGCTCGGCAACGGTGGGATGGCGCAAGTCAAGGAATCGCTGATTTCCGTCAGACCAAGGCGCCGAGCGGTGAGGTGTACTTCTCGTACATGAGCCGCTCGGCAACGCAGGGACGGCGCAAATCAGCGACTCCTTAAGCTAACTGGACGCGGAGCCAGTCCAGCACGAAGCCCGGCGGCACATTGGTCGCGGCCATCTCCTGCGCCTCACCGGCGGCCGCGAGGGCAACCATGATCCTCGCCGGGTCGCGGCGCGGCCAGCTCGCAAGGCGGGCACTCTCGTCGGCTACCAGGGCCCGCTGGGCGTCGCCCGAGGCGCACACCACCAGCCAGTCGCGCAGCAGGCGCTTGATCTCGCGCAGCACGCCCTCGAGGTTGTCGCGCGCCACCCACTCCGCCTCGACCATTCCCCCGCGCAGCGCGCCGTCGAGCCACTCCGCCGCCTGACGGCGCAAGTCGGCAAAGGCGCCGCCTTCAACGGCCGCCAGCGCACGCGAGAGATCTCCCTGGGCAAGCCCCGCCGCCGTGCGGGCCTGGTCGGCGCCGGCTCCGCGCGCGCGCAGCAGCGCTTCGATCTCGGTACCGCCGACCGGGCCGAAGCGCACGCCGATCATGCGCGAGCGAATGGTCGCGAGGAGGCGCTCGGGGACATCGGTGGTGAGGATCATCAACACCTGCGGCGGCGGCTCCTCGAGGAACTTCAAGAGCGCATTGGCGGCCTCGTGCGTTGCGAACTCGATGTCGCCCAGGATCACCACGCGCCAGCCTCCTGAGTAGGAGCGCAGCGACATCTGTCGCACCAGATCGCGCGCCGTCATCTCCTCGCTTTCGTGGAAACCGGCGCCGCCCGTGCCCATCCTCACGATCCCAACGGAGACGAAGAGGTCGGGGTGAGTGCCGGCCTCCACTTGCACGCAGGACGGACAGCAGCCGCAGTATCCGACGACGCCCGCCTTGGGTTCGGTACAGAGCAGCGACTTGGCCAACAGCTTTGCGAAGGTCTTCTTGCCTACACCGGGAGGGCCGTGAAAGAGGTACCCGTGCGCCAGCCGCTCTGGACGGAGCCGCTCGAAGAGCGCGCGTGGTCCCGCCTGGCCGATCACCTCGAACGAGAGCGTGCGCCCCGCACTCACCGCGCCGCCCCCTGAACTCCCCCACGGCGCTCGATCTCCGCGAGCGCCTGGGCCGCCAGCGCCTCAGACGGCTGGCGCGCATCGAGCACCACGAAGCGCTCGGAGAAGCGGCGAGCGAGCGCGGCGTAGCCCTCCGCCACGCGACGGTGAAAGGCTTCCGACTCGAGTTCCATGCGGTCGAGTTCGCCATCGCGCGCGTGCATCCGCCGCTGCGCCTCCTCCTGCGGTAGATCGAGCAGCAGCGTAAGATCGGGAGCCAGGTCCTCCGTCGCGATGCGGTTGAGCGCAAGAACGCAGTCGGCGCCCAGGCTGCGGCCGTAGCCCTGGTAGGCCACGCTAGCGTCCCAAAATCGGTCGCAGAGGACGAACGCTCCGCGCTCCAGCGCGGGGCGGATCACAACGCGCACCAACTGCGCGCGCGAGGCGGCCATCAGCATCGCCTCGGCCAACGGATCGATGGCCGCCGCGCGGTCGAGAAAGAGCGCGCGCACGCGTTCCCCTAGCGGCGTGCCGCCGGGCTCCCGGGTCACCAGGGGCTCGACGCCGCGTCCACGCAGCGCTTCCGCCAGCACGGCGACGAGGGTGCTCTTGCCGGCACCCTCCACTCCTTCGACGGTCACGAACACGTGACGCTTACTACCCCTCACCGCGGAAGATCTGCACGCGACGGTTGGGTTCGGCCCCGGTGCTGCGTGACTGCAGACGGTACTTCTCCGCCAACTGGTGCTGCATGCGCCGGATGTAGGACGTCTGCGGGGAGAGCTCCACGGTCTGCGCGTCGAGCAGGACCTGATAGACCGCCTCCTCCGCCTCGCGCAGGGCGATCTCCTCGGAGTCGATGCTCCCGAGATTGAAGAGGTCCTTCAAGCAATTCTGAAGCTGCGCCGTCGTGTTCGTCTTGATCGAATAGATGGGCACGTTCTCCGAGGCGATCTCGCGCAAGCGCGAAGTCTCCTTACGCTCCAGCGTCTTCAGCGTGATCACCACGTCGGCATCGTCCCACTTGCGCGCGATCGCGGCATTGACGCGCAGGTTCTGGATCGCCCGCTCGATCTTGTTGCGCGAAACACCGTAAGGAAAGATCATCTTGGGGCGCTCACGCTCGCCTTCTTCGCGATCCTCCTCCCACAGCTCGCGATCGAGGCCCATATGGCCGTCGCGCACCACGGGCTGCATCTCGGCAACCTGCACGACCTCGACGATGCCGCTGGCGCTGCGTTGGCGCACCTCGGGCTGGGGTGTGTAGCCGCGCAGCAGCGCATCGACGACGTCGGCGACGTTGCCGTGGATGGCCAGACGATCGCGTTCTTGGATCTCGATGAGCACGTCGAAGGTTGGCGGTGCCTTGCGCTCGAGCACCGTCTTACGGGTGCCGCGCCGGCGTGCCTCCTCATCCGAGAGCGTCACCGCGCTGATTCCGCCCATGAGGTCCGAAAGCGTAGGGTTCATCAGCAGGTTCTCGAGCGACTGGCCGTGGGCCGTACCGATCAACTGCACGCCGCGCTCGGCGATCGTGCGCGAGGCCATCGCCTCCGCTTCGGTACCGATCTCGTCGATGACCACCACCTGCGGCATGTGGTTCTCGACGGCCTCGATCATCACGGCGTGCTGGAGCGCCGGCTCCGCCACCTGCATGCGCCGAGCGTGGCCGATGCCCGGATGCGGAATGTCGCCATCACCGGCGATCTCATTGGAGGTATCGACGATCACCACGCGGCGCCGATCTTCGGAGAGCACGCGCGCGATCTCACGGAGCATCGTAGTTTTGCCTACGCCGGGACGTCCCAGCAGGCAGATCGACTTACCGCTGCGCACGACGTCGAGGATGAGATCGATGGTGCCGTAGACGGCGCGCCCGACGCGGCAGGTGAGGCCCACCACCGTGCCGGTGCGGTTGCGGATCGCCGAGATGCGGTGGAGGGTCATCGCGATGCCGGCACGGTTGTCTTTGCCAAAGGGACTGAGGCGCCCGATGACGTGCTCGAGGTCCTCTTGCGTGACCGGCTCGTTCGAGAGATAGACGAAGTCTTCGGAGAAGCGCGCCTCGGGGAGACGGCCGAGATCCAGGACGACCTCGATGATCGCCTCGAGGTCGTGGAGACGAATCAGTGCCTGCCGGATCGGGAGGGGAAAGATATCGAGGAGCTGTCTGAGCTCCAGTGATGGAGAAATGCTCTCAGGTTGCACCGCCAACGTATCGCCACCTCTGTTTCCGACGCGAGCGAGAAGCGGGAAGTCGTGCTGTACCATCTACACGCCTGCTCAACTCCTCCTCTCTCCGCTTGGAACGCGGCGGTTCGGTGCCTGGTTGCGCCGCATCTTCGTGAGCGGCGCAACTCCGGCCTGCTCACGCGACGACGCGGATGGTCTTGAGCTCGGGATCAGCGGGCCCCTGCATGTGCACACCGGCCTTCACTTCGAGTGCCAGATACTCGATGATCTCCTTGGTGACGCGTTCCCCCGGCGCAATGATGGGAATGCCCGGCGGATACGGCGTGATCACTTCGGCGCAGATGCGGCCGGCGGACTGGCGGAATCTCACTTTCTCCGTCTGCGCGAGGAAGGCTTCGCGCGGCGTCATCGCCATCGGGGGAATGGGCGGAAAGTTGTAGGTTCCGGTCTTCAGCCGGCGCTCCAAGACGCCCGATGGCGAGAAGATGTCGACGGGGCGATCTTCGCGCGCCAGCTCGCGTACGCCGTGTACAAGCTTCTCGGCGGCGGCGGCATCTGTTCCGATGGTGAAGAGTGCCAGCACGTTGAACAGATCGGCGAGCTCGCACTGCACATTGTAGCGATAGCGCAGGATCTCGTTGGCCTCGTAACCCGTGTAGCCGAGCCGCTTGACGGTGATCGTGATCTTGGTGGGATCGAAGCCCGCCACGCCGGGGCGCCCGATCATCTCGTCGCCGAAACAATAGACGTCCTTGATCTCATTCAAGCGCGCACGCGTGGTATTGGAGAGCTCGATAGTCCGCGAAAGCAACGCCGGCCCCTCCGTGGCCATCTGCATGCGCGCCACGTCGAGCGAAGCTACCAGAACCAGATTGGGCGAGGTGGAGAGGAACATTCTGAGGACGGCGCGCAGGCGGTCGGTGTCGACGCGCTTGCCGATCTGGTGGAGCATGGATGCCTGCGACATCGCCGCGAGCATCTTGTGCGTCGAGTTGACGACGAGATCGGCGCCGATCTCGGTAGCCGAGAGCGGCAGCGCCGGGTGGAAGTGCAGGTGAGGCCCCCAGGCCTCGTCGACCAGCAGCACCTTGTTGCGCTCGTGGACGATGCGCTCGATGGCCTGGAGATCGGCCGTGGCGCCGTAATACGTGGGGCTGACGATGAAGATGGCCTTGACGTCCGGGTTGCCTTCGAGCGTCTGCTCTACGGTTTCCGGCGTGACCGTGTGATCCATGTGGAGTTGCTCGTCGACTTCCGGCTTCATGTAGACGGGGATCGCCCCGCTCATCACGAGCGCCCCGACGCAGCTCTTGTGCGCGTTGCGCGGGATGGCGATCTTCTCACCGGGGTTGAGCGCGGCCATCATCATCGCCTGATTGCCGCTGGTTGAGCCGTTGATCAGGAAGAACGTGTGGTCGGCGCCGTACGCCTCAGCGGCTAGCGCCTCGGCCTGGGCGATGGCATCCCGCGGTTCCAGCAGGTCGTCTAGCCCGAGGATTTGCGTGAGGTCGATGGCCAGCACGTTGTCGCCCACGAATTCGCGCAGGAGGCGGTGCATCCCCAGACCCTGCTTGTGCCCGGGGGTGTGGAAAGGCGTGGTGCCCGAGTCGACGTAGTCGAGAAGGACTTGGAAGTACGGCGTCTTGGTTTGGTCCACGGCGGGCCGCGTTTCGACGGAGGCGGGTGCCCGCCTGCAAGGAGCGAACAATCGCCGCTATGGCTGACGAAGCGAGAAAGTACTGGCTTCGCCTGGAAGAGGTGCCCGAAGCCGGTACCGATCCCAGCGAGGACAAGGCGGGCAGCGGCCGCTGGCGCGATCTCTCGGCGGTTCTGCAGACGCGCGCCTTCGGCGTCGACGTGCATACGGTGTGGCCGGGACAGTACACCTCGAAGTACCACCGTCACAGTCAGCGCCTGGAGTTCTACGCCATCCTCGCCGGTCGTGGCCACGTGCTCGTCGGCCAGGAACGCCATGCCGTGCGCGCAGGCGACTGCCTCTACGTTCCGCCCGGAATCTCGCACACGCTGCACAACTCCAGCGAGCTGCCGCTCTCGGCGCTCGTGTTCGGTACGCGGGAAGATGGCGATGCCACCGAGTACCCATTCCCTCCCACCGCACCTTTGGAGCCTGCTAAGCGCAGCACGCTGATCGCGCGCATCGAGGACATCGGCGAAGAGAACACCCGCTTCCAAGGGCATCCGTGGGGGCCGCGCTACGTGCGCCCGGTAGGCAAAACGCTGGGCGTGCGCGACTTCGAGGTCGACGCTCAGGACGTGGCGCCCGGCGCCTACAACGCCAGTCACCATCGCCATGGCGTGATCGAGGAGCTCTTCTTCGTGCTCTCCGGCAACGTCACGGTGCTCGACGAAGGCGAAGAGGTGCCGCTCGACCGCTGGTGCGCGTACTACGCCCCCCCGGGACGCCGGCACACGATCCGCAACTCGGGCACGAAGGATGCGCGCCTCTTGATCTTCTCCGATCCACAGCCACCGGACGAGTTCGTCGTCTACTTCGATCTTCAAGGCAAAGAGATCGCCAAGCCCCAGCCGTCGGTACGCTGAGCCGCTACTCGACGCGCTCCTCGACGGAGACGTTGTAGAGAAACAGGAACTTGTGCCACTCGCCGGGGAGCGTGTTGCGCTTGATGCGGATCCACGGGATGTAGCGCGGCTGCTTCGGCCGCCGCTTGAGCTGCATGTTCGCGTCTTCCGGCGTGCGGTTGTTCTTGCGGTTGTTACAGCGAACGCAGGCCGCCACCAAGTTCTCCCAGGTCGACGGACCGCCTTTGCTGCGGGGAGACACGTGGTCCACCGTCATCAGCCGCTCGCCGCGCACGCTACAGTACTGACAGGTGTAGTCGTCGCGCAGCAGCACGTTCTTCTTCGTGAGCGCCACCTTCTGCATCGGGCGCTTGATGTAGTAGAGCATGCGGATGATCGAGGGCATGCGCAAAGTGATCGACGTCGAGCGAATGGCCGCCTCGCGTCCGTGGACCATCTCGGCCTTGCCGCTGAAGAGGAGCTTCACCGCGCGCTGGAACGACGTGATGTTCAGCGCTTCGTAGGTGAAGTTGAGGACCAGCACCTCACTCATCGCGGCTCATCCCGCAAACGATGAGAGGCGAGCAGACGCTCGCCTCTTCATGAAGATGCCTCGACTGCGTAGTGATGCTGCGCGGTTCAATCGATCGCTGGACACGCGCAGAGGCCGGCCGGGGCTCGGCCAGCCTGGTGGACCAAACGGCGGCCACCGCGTACAGCATCATGACGGAGATATTGTACCACGCCGGGGGCAGGCCTCTCCTTGTCCTGCGATTAGGCCGCGCTCTTCGCGCGCATGCACCAGTCGGCAAACCAACGATGCATGCGCCCGTCGCGCGTCAGCTCCGGATGGAACGAGGTACCCAGGATGTTGCCCTGGCGCACCATGACCGCCTTACCCTGGAGGTGACAGAGAACCTCGACGCCCTCGCCGACGCGCTCCACCCACGGCGCGCGGATGAAGACGCCGGGGAACGGCGACCCTCCCAGCGCCGGGATATCCAACGGCACCTCGGCGCTCTCCACCTGGCGCCCGAAGGCGTTGCGGAGCACCGCCACGTCGAGCACGCCCAGCGTCGGCTGATCGGGCATCCCCACGATCTCCGTGGAGAGCACGATCATGCCCATACACGTTCCCCAGGTAGGCATGCCGCCGCGGATGCGGGCAACCAGCGGCTCGCGCAACGCGAAGCGATCGAGCAGCTTTGCCACCGTGGTCGACTCACCGCCTGGGATGATGAGAGCATCGACGCGCTGCAGTTCCTCGCGCGTCTTGACTTCCAGTCCCGCCAAGCCGGCCCGGTGCAACGCCTCGAGATGCTCGATGACGTCGCCCTGCAGGCCAAGGACGCCAACGCTGGTCTTGCCCATCACACGCCCCGGACGTTGAGTAGTTCATTCTGCGGAATCTTCGAGATCTCCAGGCCCGGCATCGCCGTCCCCTCCAGCGAGCGGGAAGCCTCCGCGACCGCTTTGGGGTCGTTGAAGTAGGTGGTCGCCTCGACGATAGCCTTGGCGAACTTGGCGGGGTTCGACGACTTGAAGATGCCGCTGCCGACGAATATGCCTTCGGCCCCGAGCTGCATCATGAGCGCCGCATCGGCGGGCGTGGAGACGCCGCCGGCGCAGAAGTTTACGACGGGCAGACTCTTCGTGCGCGCCACGTCCTTGAGCAGCTCGAGGGGCACGCCCAGATCGCGCGCGCGCACCACCAGCTCCTCGGCAGGCACGGCGGCGACGACGGCGATCTCGTCGCGCACGGCGCGCATGTGCTTGACAGCCTCGACGATATTACCGGAGCCCGCCTCGCCTTTGGTGCGGATCATCGCGGCGCCCTCGGCGATGCGGCGTAGGGCCTCGCCTAGATCGCGCGCACCGCAGACGAACGGCACGGTGAACGCGTGCTTGTCGACGTGATACTTGTCGTCGGCCGGCGTCAGCACTTCCGATTCATCGATGAAGTCGACGCCGATCTCCTGGAGCACCTGCGCTTCGGCGAAGTGACCGATGCGCACCTTGGCCATGACGGGAATGGTGACGGCATCCATGATCTTCTGAACGATCGAGAGATCGCTCATGCGGGCGACGCCGCCGGCGGCGCGGATGTCGGCGGGGATGCGCTCGAGCGCCATGACTGCGACGGCGCCGGCTTCCTGGGCGATGACGGCCTGCTCCGCCGTGGTGACGTCCATGATGACGCCGCCCTTGAGCATTTGCGCGAGGCCGCGCTTCACCTTGATCGTGCCCGTCGAACCCTTCTCTGCCACAACTTCCTCCCTCGGACCGCCTATCGGCCCATCAGCGTCTCTATCGTAGCAGCGAGAGACAATGATGACATTAGAGACATTGGGACTCAATCCTCCGGGGTCAGGGTCCGGCGTTGGGATTGCGGAGCGGGGTAGGCGGCGTCTCCAGCGGCGGCGTGGAGAGTCCGCTGGCCGAGGCGCCCGTTGTGGCGCCGCCTGTGCCGGCCGGCGAGGCGGACGGACGGGTCGGCGCGGATGGCGGAACGGCCGTACGCACCGGTTGCGGAGTGGGCGGCGGGGGCGGAGGAGGCGCCGTGACGTGCGGATCGGGGAAGCGCGGATCGGGAGCGACGCGCACGATCGTGTCCGACTTCCAGTTGCGCACTTGGAACGGCGCGAGCGAATCCTGGGGATGCGGCGTATAGCGTACGACGGGGACCACCGGAATCTGCTCCACGGCCTTGGCCAGGATACGGAAGCCCAGCAGGCGCCCCGCCTCGATGCTGATCAGTAGGACCGCCGCTGCGATCAGCAGCATGCGCGCCCAACCGGGGCGCGGATCAGGCGCTCGTCTCACGCAAAATCCTCGCCGCATCCTCGGGGATGGTGGGATTGATATACATGCCGCTGCCCCACTCGAAGCCGGCGATCGAAGTCAGGCGCGGCACGACTTCGATGTGCCAATGAAAGTACGGCTCACGCTCGCGCTCGAACACCACTGGTGCCGTCTGTAGGATGAAGTTGTACGGCGGATCGGCCAAGGCGGTGTGCATACGCCGCATCACCAGGGAGAGCAGGGCCGCCAGCTCGCCGATCTCGGCGCGTTCGATGGAGGCGAAGGAAGCGTGGTGGCGGCGCGGCATCACCCATGTCTCGAAGGGGAAGCGTGAAGCGAAGGGCGTCAACGCAATGAAGCGCTCGTTCTCGGCCACGACTCGCTCGCCGTCGGCGCGGTCCTGCGCTACCACATCGCACCAGACGCAGCGCTCGCGAAATCCGTAGTAGGCTTTGGCGCCCTCGATCTTCTCCGCCACGGCGCGCGGCACGATCGGCGTTGCGATCAGCTGAGAATGCGGATGCTCCAGCGTGGCGCCCGCGGCGCGTCCGTGGTTCTTGAAGATGAGTACGTAGCGTAAGTTCTCGACGCCGGCCAAACGCTGATGGCGATCGCGGTACGCCCAGAGGATCTCCTCGATCTGCTCGACGGCCATCGTCGCGAGATTGGCCTCGTGCTCCGGACACTCCACGATCACCTCGTGGCGCCCCACGCCGTTCATCGCATCGTAAATGCCCACGCCCGAGCGCCCCGCATGACCGCTGGCCAAGGCTGGATACTTGTTCGGCACGCAACGCACCCACCAGCCCGGCGCGTTAGCCGGCGAGTTGTGTTCGCGGAAGGCCAGCACCTCCGGCGGCGTCATCGACTCATTGCCGGGACAGAGCGGACACGGCTCAGTGCGCGGCAGCTCGCGCTCCACAGCATAGTCCGACGGCCGGGCAGCACGCTCCGTAGCGATGATGACCCAGCGGGAGGTGATGGGATCCTTCCTCAGTTCGGGCATGTATCGGGGGGACGCTTCTTCGACGAGGGCGCGCGTCCTTGAGGCGCCTCCCCCGTAGGAGTGAGCGTGGGCTGCCCGATGACGATCTGACGCATCGCGCCCGCTTCGAGCCGCTCGCGGTAGCGTCTCCCTCGAAACGCAACCGCCGTATCACGGGGTACATCCGAGACGTTCAGCAGGAAGATGCGCACTCCGTCCTCGGTCTCGAAGGCGATCGCCCCGACATCGATCGGCGTGATCTCGACGTCGCGGGAGACGTCGCGGCCTGCGTAGAGCGCACGCAGCGGCGGCTCCGCGCTGGCATCCTTTACGTCGCAGTAGACCACTCGCTCGCGCAGATCGACGACGTAACTGCAGAGGCGTCCGCCGTGATGTACGCGCCCGGCCGCCACCCATTCCCACTCGGGCGGCACCAGCGGCGCGATGTGCAAGCGCCCCGAAGTCCGATAGCCGTCGAGGCCGCAGAGCGTCTCGGCCACGGCCCACACGTACTTGGCACCCGTCCACGGCGAGAGGTACATGCCGCGGTTGGTCAGCGAGCCGCCGTCGAACCACTCGGCGAACTGCCCCGGGACGGTGTTCGAGCGATTGCCCATCTCCATGGTGGCATAGACGCGCCGCAGCCATTCCGCGCACTCACGCACCATGCCGTTACGCGCCAAGGCCACGGCGAACCACAGCGTGAGGTCGGGCCAGACGCCGCCCAGCAAACCAAAGCCGTGCGACGGGAAGTACCAGGAGTCGGCAATCGAGATGGTGCGCAGCCCCACCGGCGTCGTGAAGTCGTCCTCCTGGAGACGCTGCAGAATTGCTCGGCTGTGCTGCGCGTCGGCCACCCCAAAGAGCACGGGGAAGACTTCATCGGCCGTGAAGTTGTCTTGATAGTTCTGGGCTTGGTCGTAGTTGAGGACGAAGCCGCCGGTATCTGCGTTGAACAGGTGCGCCATCATCTTCTCTCGCAACGCCGTGGCTGCGTCTCCGAAGTGCCGCCAGTCCTCGCCGATCCCGAGCACCGCCGCCATCTTGGCCATAGCCTCCAGCGCGAAGTAGCCCTCCGCGTTGATCTCCGTGACCGCGCCGTCCAGGTTGTACTGAGGGATGATGTTACGCCACGATGAGATGCCGAAGAGCTCGACGCCGCGCGCCTGGCAGAAGAGCAGGCCATTCTGATCGCGCTGTGAGAGCATGTACTCCGTGATCCTACGGCAGAGCGGGTAGACCTCGCGCAGCCAGTCGTCGTCGAGCGTGCAGTTGTAGTGGTGGAGGGTAGCCACAAGATGCAGCGGCGTGTCGTCGTTGATGTTCAGTTCGTAGTTGGTCTTGTAGCCGCTGACGCCACGCACGTACTCGACAACTTGACCGCTGGGCTCGAGACAGCGGTTGAAGACTTCCAGCGCATCGCGGCTGAACTGCGGCCAAAGATAGTCGTAACCGTGCACGAACCATGACGTATCGCGCGAGACGAGGATATCGGACGGCGGCGAGTTGGTCGATCCCCAGCCTTGCGGATACTCCTTGGCCACGCGCAGCATGTTGGCTTTGGCCCAGACCACACCGCGCGCGATCTCCGGGGAGGGCACCATGAAGCGAGCTTGGGCGAGCAGATCGGCGTAGAAGGCGGCCGTCTTCTGTTGCACTTGGCGATCGGCGAGGATGGCCTCGAAGCCAGCCTCCGCGACGGCCGTGCCTTCGCGGTGGAAGCAGACGACGAGGCGCAACTCTTCGCGTTCGCGCGGCGCGACATCCACCCGATACTCGAAGGCGCCGAAGATGCGCCGGCTCACGAACTCCGCCAGCGAAGGCGTCACCACGTCGAGCCGCGCGCCGTCGGTCAGCGCGCCACGCTCCATGCTCGAGAGCAGTACCTGCTCGCGAAGCGCCAGCATGCACTCGTGCGGATCGCGGTCGGCACCCCAGATGCGCGCGGCCCCCGTCACTTCGTTGACGGCGCGGATGCGCCGCCCGTCGCTCTGCGCGCGGACCTCCGGCTCGGGCTCGCCATAGAAGCGCTGGCCGACCAGCAGCGCCCAGGGAAAGACGGCCACGCGCAAAGGACTGTCGCTGCGGTTGTGCACCACCACGTCGACGACGAAGGCGACGCGGCGTCCATGCTCGTCGCCGTGCGGAACGAAGAAGGTCTCGGTGACTTGCACGCGTTCGCCCACGCGAAACTGCGCAACCTGCGCGTATGGCAGGAATGTGAACTCTCGCGCCATTTGGCGCGGGAAGAGCGTAGGCTCTCCCTCGACGCGGTAGGCGATCTGATGGGAGCCGAAGATGATCTGATCCGTATCGGCATCCCAGAGCCCGCGCACGTTCCCCTTGGGCGTGCAGGAGGCGAACGTCTTGTAGTTTCCGAGCGTCGCGCCGAACGGGATATCCGGCTCCGCCGCCACGTAGGCGCAATACTCGTTCCGCTGGGCGTCGTACGTAAAGTCCATGCTAGCCCGCACTTTCTACCCGAAGGCCCCCGTTCCCGACCGGCGAAGCCGACTGCTCGTGTTGCTCCGCGCGCCCGCTAAACTGAACTTGACGCTCGAGGTACTCGATCGCCTCGACGACGGGTACCATCGGATCCGCAGCGTGATGGTGCCCATTGCCCTCTGGGACGAGATCGCCGTCGAAGGTACGGCCGATGCCGGCGCCTTCATCGCGCGGCCCGGCGAGTTGGGTAACGAAAGCAACCTGGTCGTCCGTGCCATGGACGTCGGCGGCGTCGACCGCGCGCACCTCCGTGTCACGCTCAACAAGGGGATTCCCATGGGTGCCGGGTTGGGGGGCGGCTCCAGCGATGCGGCCGCGATCCTGCTCGCCGTGCGCGACGGCCGTCTGGCCGGGGGGGCCGCGCAGCCGTGGCCGGCGGTGGCGCGCAGCCTGGGGAGCGACGTCCCCTTCTTCCTCGCGGGGGGCCCCGCGCTCGTAGAGGCCACGGGCGAACGGGTCACGCCGGCCGGCTCGGCACCCCCGTGGTGGGCGCTGGTGGCGATGCCGCACGAGAGCATCGCCACGGCCGAGGCCTACGAGCTGCTGGACCAGGCGCGCCGGAGCGCGCCCCGGGTGCGCGGATCGCGCTTGGAGAGCCGCTCGATCCGCGCGCTGGAGGCCCTCCAACGCGCGGACTTCGCCGCACTCACGAGCCTCCTCGGCAACGACTTCCAGGAGCCGATCTGCGCGGCGCATCCGGCGATCGCCGAAGCCGCACTCGCCCTTGAGTCCGCCGCCGGACGCCCGGCCATCTTGACGGGGAGCGGCGCGGCGCTCTTCGTGCTCTTCGAGCAGGAGAACGCGGCGCGCGCGGCCGCCGCCCGCCTCGCCGGCGTGTACGGAGAGACCTTCGTAGCCGCCTTGACCGACGATGGGAGCTGGCGATGAGAGCGGTGGTTCTCGCGGGCGGACCAGCCGACGATGAAGTTGCCAAGCTCCAGCCCGGGGCGGCGAGCAAAGCATTCGTACGGGTGGCGGGGTTGACGCTGGTGGAGCGGGTACTGCGCGGGCTGCGCGAAGCGGAGACCATCGACGCGATCCGCGTCGTTGCCCCCAAAGAGGCGTTCGGCCACCCTGCGCTCACCGGCGTGGAGGTCCGCCCTTCGGGGGAGCGGATGGTCGAGAGCCTGCGCAGCGCGCTGGAGGACCTCGATCCCCAGACCGCGGTGCTCGCCACAGCCAGCGACGTGGCCCTGCTCTCAGGCGAAGTCGTCGATGCCTTCGTGCGCGATGCCACGGCGCTGGACGCCGATCTCGTCTACGCCATGGTACGCCGTGAGACGCATCTGGCCCGCTACCCGGAGCTCCCGCACACCTGGGCGCCGCTGCGCGAAGGCACCTTCTGCGGCGGCGGCTTCGTGCTGCTCAAGCCGCGCGCGCTGCCCAGCATCTTCGAGGCGGTGGAGACCTTCGGCGCGGCCCGCAAGAGCCCACTGCGGCTGGCACGCTTGTTGGGGTGGGGAACGATCTGGCGCTTCGCGCTGCGTCGCCTGAGCGTGGCCTACGTCGAGCGCCGCGTTCGCGGGCTGACGGGCATCGATGCGCGCGCGCTGGAATGCCGTTACGCCGAGGCCGCGGTCAACGTCGACCGGGCAAGCGACGTCGCTGCCGTGGAGTCACTCATCGCACAGCGGCGCACGCCCGTCCCGTAATGGGGCGGGCGCGCGGCTCGGCTAAGGAATCGTACGGCGGCCGATCTGGTTGGCCCTAGCCTCGGTGAACCAGAGCGCATTGTCGGGCCCGATCACGGCGGAGGTCGGATTGCTCGAACTCGTGGGGATTCCGTACTCCGTGATCGCCGGAGTCGCCGACGGCGTCGGCGCAGGCGGCACGACGTTGGCCACCTGGTTCGCACCAGACTCGAGCAGCCAGAGCGTGTTGGTGGTCGGCGCCGTGACGATTCCATCGGGGAGGCTTCTGCTCACCGTGGGCAACGCGTATTCGGTGATCGCGCCGGCCGTGGTGATCTGCGCGACGCGCCCGATGGTGTACTCCGTGAACCACAGCGTGTTCGAGCCCGCCGGTCCCGAGGTGATAAATGCGGGGCCGCTGGGGGAGCTGGGCGTGCTGAACTCGGTGATCGCGCCGGCCGGCGTGATTTGGCCGATCTTACCTTGGGTCTGCAGGGTGTTGGGGGCGGCGGCCGACTCCGTGAACCAGAGGTTGCCATCCGGTCCGGCGGTGATGCTCACGGGCCACGCTGCGGCCGTTGGAATCGGGTATTCGGTGATCACCCCGCTGGTGGTGATGCGTCCGATCTTGTCGGCATTGGCCTCGGTAAACCACAGATTGCCGTCGGGGCCCGCGGTGATCCCGAAGGGATCGCTGCCGGCGGCCGGCAAGGGGTACTCACCGACCATCGTTCCGCTGGTCGAGATCCGGCCGATCTTGTTCCCGTTACCCTCGGTGAACCAGAGGTTTCCGTCCGGCCCCGCTGCGATACCGTAGGGCTGGCTGCTGGCAGTGGGAATGGGGTAGTCCGCTATCGCCCCGCCGACGGTGATCTTGCCGATCTTGTTGCCGGCGTTCTCCGTGAACCAGAGATTGTTGTCGGGTCCCTTGGTGATTCCGTAGGGCACACTGTTCGACGTGGTGATCGCGTACTCGTTGTAGCCGGTGGGCGTCGGCGTAGGACTCCCCACGGGAGTCGGCGAGGGGGACGGGGAGAGGACGGACGAGCCGCCGCCGCAGGCCGCCAGAGCGGCCGCGAGCACGAGCCCGCCCAGCGCAAGGCCAAAGGATCGCAAGCGAAGAGACCTCCTACGTGTACCGAGTACGGACCACGAGCGCGTCACCGCGCCCGAGGGCCGCGCCTTCGGCCCAGGGCGGCTCGGCTCCTAGGGAAGCGCTAAGCCCCGCTCCAGCGGGCGAAGAGATCGTGCTCGACGCCCAATTGGTCGAGCGCCTTGCCGACCGTGTGGTTGACCACATCGTCGATGGTCTTGGGGCGCGTGTAGAAACCGACGATCGGCGGCAGGATGATCGCTCCGATCTCGGCGAGTTGAACGAGCATGCGCAAGTGGCCGAGATGGAGCGGCGTCTCGCGTACCACCAGCACCAGCGGCCGGCGTTCCTTGAGCGTGACGTCGGCGGCGCGCGCCAAGAGATTGTCGTTGTACGAATGGGCGACCGCCGAGGCCGTCTTCATCGAGCACGGCACGACGATCATACCCGCCGTCAAGAATGAGCCGCTGGAGATGGCCGCCGCGAGGTTCTCCTGACGATATACCACGTCGGCGAGGCGCTCGAGGTCCGCCGCTGTGCACCCGGGGGCCTCCAACTCCAGCGTGCGCGGGGCCTCTTTGCTCATCACCAGGTGCGTCTCGACGTCTGCGACGTCGCGCAATGCCTCGAGCGTACGGATCGCCAACAGGCTGCCGCTGGCACCGGTCACCCCCACGACGATCTTTCGCATGCCCCTGGGATTCGCGCCGACGCGCGAGAACCCTTAGTGCGTGAGCGCGCTACCCGAACGTCCATCCCCTGGAGTCTTTGCCGATCTGCCCGCCGACCCGCCCCAGCCCTTCACGGCCTCTCGTCCGTACTTCAGCGCCTCACAGCTCAACACGTACGCCGGCTGCCCGCGGCAGTACTTCTTCCGTTATCTCTGCGACGCCGTCGAAGACGACGGAACCTACTTCACGCTCTACGGCACGCTGGTTCACCGCGCCCTCGAACGGTTCCACGAGGAGTACAGACGTCCGCACGAGGGCGACCCTACGACGATGGAGCAGCGGTTGACGACACTGGTCGACGACGTCTTTCGCGCCGCGGCGGGGGAGTTCACCTGGGCGGTGCAAGCCGAGTTGGGAAGGCTCAAGGCGCGCCGCGTGGCGCGCCGCTACGTGCGGTGGCTGGTTGAGCGCGCGCGCCGTGAGCCCTTCGAAGTGATGGCCATCGAAGGGCGTCAAGTGCTCGATCTCGACGGCTTCACCTTCGTCGGCTACATCGACCGCCTCGACCGCTCGCTCGAGAGCGGGGAGGTCACCATCGTCGACTACAAGACCGGCAGCATCCCGGAGAGCGCCCACGCCTATCGCGAGAAGATCAACACCGGGCGCGACTTTCAGTTGCCGTTCTACTACTGGGCGCGCCGCGCGCAAGGCGACCGCGTGGCCAGCCTCGCGCTCATCCAATTGAAGGATCCGCGCCTGCCCGTCGAGCCGCTGGAGGTGCGCATCACGCAGCTTGCGCCGCGTCGCCCCGATTTTCGCTCGAGGAACGGCGTCGTCACCGAAGACGAGCTCGAGCAGAGCCGCCGTTCGATGATCGAGATCTGCACTCGCATCGCGCGAACGGGCATCGAGCACTACGACGTCGGCGACGATCCGCCGTGCCAGTATTGCGTCTATGCGCGCGCCTGTCGCGAGCGCCCCGCGCCCGCAGCCGCGGCGTTCGCGCGATGAGCGTCGAGAACGAGGTCCCCGCCGCGCTGATCGACGGGCTCGACGCCGCACAGCGAGTTGCCGTCGAGTCGCCGTTCGACGTTGCGCTCCAGGTGATCGGCGCCCCAGGCAGCGGGAAGAGCGAGGTCCTCGCGCGGCGCATCGTTCGCGCCGTCGACTCCTCGCTTGGCGTGCTGGTGATCGCCCAGGGCGAAGGCGCTCGACGCTCCCTCGTGGCGCGCCTGCGCTCGCTGGGCTGCGAAAGCGTGCACGTAGAGCGCTTCGACGACCTCGCGTTGCGGCTCGCGGGCAGATCGACGCTCGCGCATCTCGAAGCCCAGCGTATCTTCGAGCGTTGTATCGAGCCGCTCTTCGCCTTGGCTTGGCCGGAGTTCGAGCGGGGCGAGATCGACGCGCAGCAGCCGGGCCTAGGATGGCCGGAGCGCTTCCGCGAGGACGCGTTCGCGTTGATTCTCAAACTCCACGAGGCGGGCATCACGCCGCAGGCATTCCTCGAAGGGGCGCGGCGCGGCGCGGCGTCGTTCTACGGTCACGTCGCGCTGGATCTCGACGAGGCCACGCTCGCCGCCCAGCGTCGGCGCGAGCTCGAGCTGGCCGGCGTGCTCGCGCGCCTCTATCGAGCGTTTCTCGATGCCGTGACCGAGGCGGGCACGCAGACGACGTCCGCGCTCTACGCCGCTCTCGCCGACCGCTTGGCCGAGAATCCCTCTCTCGCGCAGAGCCATCGCCGTGCATACCCGCTCTGCGTCGTGGACGACGTACATGCCTGCCGGGTGCGCGAGCTCACGCTGCTGCGTTTGCTCTACGGAGAAGAGATGCGTGGTGTGACGCTGGCGGGCGTGGCGGCCGTCGAAGGCGTAGCCGAGGCCGCGCTGACGGTGAGCTTGCAGAGTGCCCATCGCACGCCAAGCCGCCTGGAGACCACGCTCTACCGCGCCGTGGACGCGCGAGACGAGGCCCGGTTCGTGGCCGATGAGATTGCGCGCCTCACGCACGAGCGCGGCATCCCGCTGGGCGAGATCGCCGTGGCCGCACGCGAGATCCGCGGCACGGCAGCCGTGGCGTGCGAATTAGCCGCTCGCGACATCCCCTACCAATATCTCGGCAGTACGAGCCTCTTCGACGACGCCATCGTCTTGGATATTCTCTCGCTGGCCGGGGCCGCATGGAATCCGCGCGATGGCGTGCGCATGCTGCGCACCCTCCAAGTACCGCCGATCGCCCTCTCGGACGCCTCGCTCTACCGCCTGTGCGGGTTGCCCCCGGGTCCGCAAGCGGCGCTCTTCGAGGAGTTGGAACGCGGCGAGCGCGGCGCTCGGCGAGCGGAGCGCGGCGATCGCCTGGCGCGCAACGTGCTCGAAGGTCTGGTCGACGAGCAGCTCTCGGAAGGTGCTCGGGCGCGCGTTCAAGCACTGCGCGCGGCGCTGCCGCGCTGGCGTGCATGGACGCAGGAGTTGGATCTCGAGGCGCTCCTAGCGCGGATCGCCGGCGAGAGCGGCATGTTGGCGTGGATCGACCGTTGCCCCAAGGCACTGGCCCGTCATCACCGCCGCCAGCTTACCCGCTTGTTGGCGCAAGCGCGCAACTTCGCGCTCGCCCATCCTAGAACAGGGATCGAGAGCTTTCTCGAAGAGGCTAACGACTTGGCCGACCGCGATGCGGCGCTGCCGCACGACCTGCCGCTCGAGCCGGATGCCGTAGCGTTGCTTGCGGCCGAGGAGACGTACGGCTTCGAGTTCGAGGCGCTCTTCGCCATCGGCGCGCACGCGCGCTCCTTTCCGCGCTACTACTCGCCGCCGAGCTTTTACTACAGCCCTCGATACGGCCTCATCGCGCGTGAAAACCTGGAAGACGGCGGCGATGCGCAAACAGCAAAGTTCTCCTGGTACTTCGCCAAGCAGCGGGTTGCCGAGAAGTACTACGAGCGTGAGCGCTCGCTCTTTGCGGCAGTGCTGGCGCGAGCTCGCTCGCTGCTCTACGTCACGGCATACGGCCGTGCGACGCGCGCGCTGCGCAATCCCGAGTTTCTCGAGGAGCTCCGCGCAACGCACGAGGACGGCGTGCGCGACGTGACGCAGAGGGTTCGGAGCTCGACGACGCGCACTCTGGGGTGATGGATCCGTTACCGCAGCCGCAGGATCTGGTGCGCCTCGAACGGTTGAACGCCGAGGAGGTTGCGACGTACGTGCTCCCCGAGACGTTCAAGCTCTGGGGTAACGAACGTCCCTACGAGCAGTACGTCGCCGATCTGCACGAGATCGAGCGCAGCTCTTTCGGAAGACGGTCGTTCAGCTTCTGCGGCGTGCGCGACGAGCACGGGAACGTGATGAGCTGCTTCAAGCGATACGGGCGCGAGGCGACGTGGGATGGACGCCGCCTGCACGCCGTCGGTATCGGCGCCGTCTTCACGCTCCCCGGCGAGCGCAGGCGTGGCCTGGCCTCGCTGATGCTCGGCGCCTCTCTCGACCGGGAGCGCCAAGAGGGAAGCGACCTCGCCTTCCTCTTCTCCGACGTTCACCCCGCCTTTTACGAGCGCCTCGGCTTCGTGGCATTGCCCTCGCGCAGCTTCACCGTACGTGCCTCGTCGCTGCAGCGCGGCCGCGCAACGATCTCTACCATGGAGGACAGCGACATCGGCGGCGTGCGCAAATGCTACGATGCCGGCGTGGCACGCCGCCCGTTCGCCCTCGTGCGCACGCCCGTGATCTGGGACGTGATCCGTATGCGCGAGCGGCAGGACGAAATCTCGCCCGCACATCGCTTCGCACAGCCGGTGCGGCTGGTGGTGCGCGAGGGGCGCACGGTGCGCGCCTACGTCAAAGGCTGGCGCCAGCCGCGGCGCGACGCCTACGTGCTCGACGAGATGGGGGCGCTCGAGGGATACGAAGAGCTCCTGCCCACGTTGCTCTCCGCCGCTATCGGCGATCTGGGCAAGGTCGCCGGCTGGCTGCCGCCTGAGCCTGAGCGCGGCGCGCTCCCTCGCGGCAGCGTCAAGCGCCGCGCGAACGCAGTGCTCATGGTCGCGCCGCTCTCGCGGGCGGCACAAGCGCTCTGGCAGCAGCACGGTCCGCCGATCGTTCACGCCGCCTCGGACCCGCTCTGGTCGACGGATCACATCTAGGAGCCTGTCGGGTTATCCTAGGCGCGAAAGAGAGATATCTGCTCCGGTGGGTGCTCCACCAGACTCGCGACGCGCGTGCCGATCAGGCGCACCGCGCGGCCGTTCAGCGCCGCGCGCCGCAGGCAGTGAGCGGCGGCGCCGTAGATCACCGCGGCGCGATCGGTCGGCTGGGCGAGCGTCGTCTGCCGCCCAAGCACGCTGAAGTCGGAGAGCTTGATCTTCACCCCGACGGTGAAGGCGCGTAACTCACGCTTGCGCAGGCGCTCCTCCAGCTCGGCGGCCTGCGCGCGCACGACCTGCAGCAGGGTCGCCGGAGAACGCTCATCGTACTCGAACGTCTCCTCGCTGGAGATGGAACGTACCTCGTCGTCCTCCACCACGAGGCGTGCATCGATGCCCAAGGCCAGATCGCGGAAGGCGGGCCCGCCGCGGCCGAAGAGCTCGACGGCGCGCTCGTCGGAGAGCGCCCCTACCTGTCCCACGCGCTCGATGCCCAGCTCGCGCAGCCGCCGCTCCGTCTTCGGCCCCACGCCCCAGAGCCGGCCCACGGGCTTCTCCGCAAGATAGACGGCCTCGCTCCCCGGCGTCACTACCACCAGACCATCGGGTTTGCCGTCGTCGCTGGCGATCTTCGCCACCATCTTTCCGCCGGCTACGCCCGCGGAGAGTGTCAAGCCGGTCTGTGCGCGCACGCGTTCCTTGAGCGCGCGCGCCGCCTGCGCAGCCTCGTCGATCGTGACCGTGCCGAGATCGAGAAACGCTTCGTCCAGCGAGAGACGCTCCACAGCACGCGCCACCTCGCGGGCAAGGGCGAAGACGGCGGCGCTGGCTGCCTTGTACGCCTCGAAGTTCGGCGGCACGACGATCAGCTCGGGACAACGCTCGAGTGCTTGATAGAGCGGCATCGCGCTGTGCACACCGTACGGACGCGCCTCGTAGGACGCCGTCAGCACCACCGAGCGGCGGCCGCTGTGCGAGACCGCCACCGGCTTGCCATGCAGCACGGGATCGTCGCGCTGGGCAACGCTTGCATAGAAGGCATCGAGATCGACGTGGACGACGACGCTCACCTGAGGATGCTTCGCAGGGCGGCCACGTTACGCTCGTCTTCGGCGCGCTCGCCGGGCGTCTCCAAGACGGCGATCTTCTCGCGCAGCTCGGCGTGGTTGAGCAGCGCCGCGAAGCCGCCCGTGCCGATCAATCCCTCGCCGATGTGGTGGTGGCGGTCGCGCTGGCCGCCCAGCGGAACGAGCGTGTCGTTGACGTGGAGCATCTTCACACGCGCGATGCCGACGTCGCGCTCCACGTGGTCGAGGAACGCTTCGACGCCCGGCGCATCGTCGATCTTGTAGCCGGCGGCCCATGCATGTGCCGTATCGATGCAGACGGCAAGTTGCGGATGATCGACCTCGCGCAGAAAGCCGCCCAGTTCCTCGAGCGTACCGCCGACCAGGTTCCCAGCACCGGCGCTGTTCTCCATCACCAGATAGACGCCCGGGCGGATGGCATCGAGAAGCTCGCTCAGCATGCGGCAAACCTGCAGGTGGCCATCAGCGCGCTCGCGCCGGCCATACGACCCGAGGTGCGTGTTGACGTAGGCGATGTCGCCGCTGGATGCCAGCGCAAGATCGTGCGCGATCAGCGCCAGCGAGGCGGCAAGGTGATCCTCGCGCTCCGTCGCGAGGTTGACCAGGTACGAGGTGTGGATGGCGCTGGGCAGCAGGTCGTGCTCTCGGCGTAACGCCGCAAACCGTGCCCAGGCCTCAGGCTTGGGATCGGTGATGCGGAATCCGCGCGGATTGCCGCTGAAGAATTGGATGGTGCGGCAGCCAAGCTCCGCGGCATAGGTGACGGCCTTCTCATACCCCTTGCCGACCGGCGTATGAAGGCCGAATCTCATCGTCGCCGGCGCTCTCTTCGAACGACTCACGGCGCCTGCCCTTCGCCCTGCAGGGGCGAACGCCCCTGGCGCGCTACACATGCCACCATGCAGCCGCGCAGCGTGCCCGCGGGCGTCCCGAGCTTTCCCATCGGCCTAGGATGCTATCCGATGTCGGAGCACTTCCGCCCGATCGACGACGCCGTTTCGGAGCGCGCCATTCACGCAGCGCACGATGCCGGAGTGCGCCTCTTCGACACGGCCGACGCCTACGGACCCGAGCACAACGAGCGCCTGTTACAGCGTGCGCTGCGCGGGCGCGACGCGTTCGTCGCCACCAAAGGCGGCTTCGTACGCCCCGGCGGCGCATGGGTCTGCGATGGCCGCCCCGAGCATCTGCGCCTCGCCTGCGAAGGGAGCCTGCGCCGGCTGAAGCGCGAGCGCATCGATCTCTACCAGCTCCACGCCCCCGATCCCACCGTGCCGATCGAGGAGAGCGTCGGCGCGCTCGAAGAGCTGCGGGGCGAGGGGAAGATCGCGCGCATCGGGCTCTCGAACGTCAGCGTGGCCGAGATCGAGGCGGCGCGCAAGGTCGCTTCGATCGCCAGCGTACAGAACGAGCTCAACGTCTCGCTCCAAGGTGATCTGCACGACGTCGTTCCCTACTGCGAGCGGCAGGGCATCCTCTATTTAGCCTACTCCCCTCTGCATGAAGGCGCCTTTCGCGTCCCGCGCGTCCGTCATCTCGCGAGCGTCCACCGAGTACCCCCGGCGGCCGTGGCGCTAGCTTGGCTGTTGACGCTCTCGCCGTCGATTCTGCCGATTCCCGGTACACAAGACCCTGCGCATGCGCGCGAGAACGCCGAGCGCGCCCGCTGGTTCACGCTGACCGCGCACGAAACACGCGAGCTGACGACACGCTGATGTGGCGTTATCTGCTCATGGCGACGGCAATCGTCGTCGGCCTCATACTGATCTTCATCGCCTTCCCGGTGCGCTCGCCGCAGCCCCACGTTCGCGCCGGCTCCGCCACGCCGGGACCGCGTGCCACGCTGCCGGTCTATCCGCACTCTACCGGCGGGGCCATCCGCGGCGAGGCGCCGTGGGCATTCGATGCGCTCCCCTCGTGCTTCACGCCGCGTTGGGAGTGGCAGCCGGGGAGCGATCGCATCGAGGAGCGCGTGAGGCCGGCCGTGGTAGAGGCGCGCGCCCGTGGCGGCGTGGAGGCGCGCACGCTGATCGACACCCGTAGCGGAGCGCGGCTCACGACGCGAACCGCGGCTGCGGCTCTCCAGGTGCCGCCACTCGCTCCGCTGGAGCCTGGCGTGGGGCTGCATGCAGGGAACTGCACGCTGCGTATCGAGCATTTGCAGGTGCGCATCACGCGCGGCGTCGATGAGGTCACCGTTCCCTCATCGCGCCTCTACCTCGTGCGCGGCTCGGAAGGCACGTTGATCGTCGTCGCGCACGACGCCCCCGAGTCCGCCGAAGTGGGCGCCTACCTTCCCCAACCCATGCAGCGCGAGGAGTGACGTCGGCCTGACGAACGTCCGCCACCTGCTACCGCGGTCATACCCTAGCCGGCGAACGACGTGTGAACATCTTCGTGCCGGTTCTATCGCGCCTCTTGTACGCGCCCTTTGGGGTGCGTCATTGCAGCGCATCGAGTTCGAAGACGACGGACACTTCGATCTCGTCGAAGCGAGCAGCTGGCCAGGGACGCTAGCCCTCGCCCCCCGCTTCGCCCCCCAGCGCTGCCTCGTCGCCTGCCGGAGCTGCCTCCTCTGCTCCGGCGGGTGACGCTGCCGGGTCCTGGAGCAGCGGGAGTGTCAGCGGGAGTCCCTCGCCGTCCGCCTGTTCCTCGAGCGGCGGGAGATCGCCCAGCGAGCGCAGGCCGAAGGCTTCGAGGAACTCGTCGGTGGTCTTGTAGAGGATAGGCCGCCCCACTACGTCCTTACGCCCCGCCTCGGCAACTAGCCGGCGCTCGGTAATCGTCTTGATCACGCCGTCGACGTTCACGCCGCGCAACTGCTCGATCTCTGCCTTGGTTACCGGCTGGAGATAGGCCACGATGGCCAGAGTCTCCATCGCCGCGGGCGAAAGCGAACTCTTGGGAGGAAGCAGATACGCCTCCACCACCTCGCGCGTCTGCGCCGCGGTGGCGAAACGATACCCGCCGGCGATCTCGCGCAACACGATACCGCGCTCCGCATAGGCTTCGTCTATGCGCTGGACGGCGGCCGCTGCCTCCGTCTCGCCGCACGCGGTCAACCGCGCAAGCTCCTTGAGCGAGAGCGCCTCGCCGGCGATGAAGAGCAGGGCCTCGATCTGACGTTGCAGCAGATCGAGATCCACCTCGGTGCTCTCCTCGACGGCTAACCGGGATTCCAGCTCAACCTCCATCAGGGTACGGCCTCACTCTTGACGGGAAACAACTCGATGTCCGCAAAGGCCTCGTCTTGCCGAAACCCCATGCGGCCGCGGCGAATGAGCTCGAGGACGGCGAGAAACGTCGCGATGATCTCGTGACGGTGGTAGCCGGCGCAGAGCTCGCTGAACTTCGCTGCGCCGTGCTCGCGGACGATGCGCGCGACGAAAGCCATCTGCTCGATCACGCTGATGCGGTCACGCGCCACCGTGCGCGGCTCGGCCTTCGCGCGCGAGAGCACGGCTGCCAGCGCCAGCGAGAGTTTGTCGATCTTGAGCGCATAGCGCTGCACGATCTCCGTGGTGGGATCGCCGCCTTCGCGATAGAGATACCCCGCCTCTTCGCTCAAGCGCCTGCGCAGCTCGTCGCCGGCGCTCTTGTAGCGCGAATAGGCGATGAGACGCTGGCGGAGGCGCTCCTCCACTTCTTCGGGCGTCTCGTCGCCTTCCGCGATCAGCTCCTCGGGGATCGGCGGAAGGAGCGCCTTGGATTTCAGGAAGACCAGCGTCGACGCAATCACCAAATACTCGGCGGCGATCTCGACGTCGAGCGACTCCATCAACCGAATATAAGCCACGTACTGATCGGCGACATCGGCCAACGGCACGGTGACGATATCGAGCTCGCGCTCCCTAATGAGGGTGAGCAAGAGGTCGAGGGGTCCGTCGAAACAATCGAGCTGCACGCGACACGCATGCTGCCCCTCAATGGCGATGGAGGTCAAGGCCTACCGCTGCTCCGCCGCGATCTTCGGCTCGACGATGCTCTCGGGAATCAGCGGCTGCCCGCGTTCGAGGTACTCGAATGCCAAGTCCACCACGCGCTTCTCGTTGACGTACTTGAGCGCCCGCTTGGCAGCCTGGAGCGGGAACCATGCCGCCTCGTCGACCTCGTGATCGTGGTTTGCGGTATTCCCCGACAGATAGCGCATCAGGTAAAAGGTGACCGCTTTCTTGTGCTTGGCGCGGTTCTGGAAGAAATAGTACGAGATCTCTGAGAGTTTGGTCATTGTTTCAGCCCAGCAGCCCGTCTCCTCGCGAACTTCGCGGATGGCGGCCTGCTCCATGGTCTCGCGCGCCTCGACGTGGCCCTTCGGGAGCGACCAGATGCGCGGCATACCCCGGCCGATGAGCAGACACGAATAGGCCTGCCCCTGGCGACGAATCACCAGGCCTCCCGCCGAGGTTTCGAACTTGATGCGCATGTCGACTCCAGAGGTGCCGGGCCAAGGCCGGCCGCTTTCATTTTATCAGAGGACGCCAAGAAGGGCGCGGGAATCGGGTGCCCATGAGGCTCGGGAGAATCTTTGGCATCCAGATCATCGTCAACTCCAGTTGGCTCTTCATCTTCGCCCTGGTGGTCTGGGCGTTGGCCAGCGGGTTCGTCCCATTCCAGACCGCCGGCCTCAGCCCGGGGGCGCGTGGGGGCCTAGCCGTCGTGACGGCGCTCCTTTTCTTCGGGAGCGTGCTGGCCCACGAGTTGGCGCACTCGCTCCTGGCGCGCAGCCGGGGTGTTCCTGTCTCCTCCATCACGCTGTTCATCTTCGGCGGCGTCTCCCATCTCGAGGGTGAGCCTAAGAACGCCCCCGGAGAGGCCTGGATCGCCTTCGTGGGTCCGCTGATGAGCCTGGTCCTCTCGGGGCTCTTCTTCGCCGCCAGCCGGGGCTTAGGCCCCGAGCACCCGATCGGCGCGGGCCTGGAGTACCTGGGCGCCGCCAACCTGATGCTGGCCGTCTTCAACCTGCTCCCCGCCTCGCCGCTCGACGGCGGGCGGGTGCTCCACGCCCTGCTCTGGCGCTGGACGGGTGATCGCTTGCGCGCCACCCGTGCGGCCGGCCTGGTCGGCAGGGTCTTCGCCTGGATCATCATCACCATCGGCATCTCCACCACTCTGGTAACGGGGACGGCAGGGGGCCTCTGGCTGATGTTCGTCGGCTGGTATCTGCTCCAAGCCGGCGGCGCCGAGACGATGGGGGCGGAGGTCAGCCAGGCCCTTGGAGGCCTGCACGCCAGCGACCTCATGCTCCCGCCGCCTGCGGTCATTCCCGCCGACGCCACGGTCGAAGGGGCCTTCGAGCAGGTGATGCGCTTCGGCGGGCGGGCCCTCCCTGTGATGCTTGGGGAGCGGCTCTTAGGGCTGCTCTCGATGCGTGACCTCGAGCGCCTGGGCGAGATGCCGCGCGATCTGGCTTACGCCACGTCGATCATGACCAAGCTGGAGTCGCTCGAGCGAGCCGCCCCGGATGAGGACGCCGTGGCCGTCGTGCGCCGGCTGGCTGTGGGCGGCTACCACCAGGTGCCCGTGGTGGACACCAGCGACCGGCTCCTGGGCTTGGTAACCCGGGAGTCGGTGCTGCGTCGGATCGCCGCCGCGCGCTGAGTGCCTTAAGAGGGCCTAGGCCGCCAGGTGGCGCTCACGCTGGCTCTGCGTGGGTACGACGATCTCCTTCGCCAGGCCGAGCAACTTCAGACTGCGGATGATGACCCAAGTCAAGTCGAACTCGCGGCGGCGAAGGCCGTGGCGGGCAGAGGTGGGGAAGGCGTGGTGGTTGTTGTGCCAGCCCTCACCCGCCGTGAGCAGCGCCACCCACCAGTTGTTGGTCGATTGATCTTTCGTGGCGTATGTCCGATAGCCCCAAGCGTGGGCGGCGGAGTTCACCGACCAGGTGATGTGATAGGTCACCAGCAGGCGCACGAAGATGCCCCAGATCACCCACGACCAGCCGCCGAGCGCGTAGAGCGCGACGGCCAGGACGAGCTGAAGCGGCATGAAGTAGCGCTCCAGGAAGAGATAGTACGGCTGCGCCTGGAGGTCGGGCGTGTAGCGCGCGAAGATCTTCTCGTCCTTGGGGAAGTCGGGATCGACGAAGAGCATCCAGCCCATGTGCGCCCAGAAGAGACCCTTGTCGACTCCGTGGGGATCGCCCGGACGATCGCTCTTGGCATGGTGGACGCGATGCGTGGCCACCCATGAGATCGGGCCGCCCTGCACAGTCAGCGAGCCGCAGAACGCGAGCGCGTACTCGAGCGGCTTGGCCAGCACGAGACCGCGATGCGTCAGCGTGCGATGGAAGCAGACGTTGACGCCTAGGATGCCCGACGCGAAGTAGAGCGCTGCCGCAACAGCAACTCCGCTCCACGAGAAGAAGTGCGGCACGAAGGCCAGCAATGCCAACACGTGAATCCCTACGAGCCAGATCGCGGTTGGCCATGCGACCTTCATGCGTGTCTTCATGTTTCTCAGCGTGCTCCTGTTTGCGCCGGAATCCAGCGCAGGTCCGGGTGCCGGGCGGCGCGCGTTTCGTCGATGCGACCGACCGGCGTGTGTTGTGGTGCGTTGAAGAGGGTCTCCGGCTCGCTCTTCGCGCTCACGACGAGTGAGCGCAGCGTCTCGACGAACGCGTCGAGGGTTTCCTTGGTCTCCGTCTCCGTCGGCTCGACCATCAAGCACTCCGGAACGATGAGCGGGAAGTAGATGGTGGGCGCCATGTAGCCGCTATCGAGCAGCCCCTTGGCTAGATCGAGCGCGCGCACGCCGGTCTCGCGCTTGAGATCCTGGGCACTGGCGACGAACTCGTGCCGGCAGATCTCGTTGTAAGGCACGGTCAGGAACTCGGCGATCTTCACGCGCAGGTAGTTGGCGTTGAGGATAGCCAGTTGGCTGACCTTGCGCAGACCGTCGGCGCCGTTGGCGTAGATGTACGCCAGCGCGCGCACGGCGTGCGCGAAGTTCGACCAGAACGAGCGAACGGAGCCGATGGACCGCGGTCGATCGAAGTCGAGGTGAAACGTATGCGCATCCGTGGTGCGCCCCTCGGGGCCGTCGCGCACGACCATGGGCGAGGGTAGGAAATCCACCAAGTGCGCCGCCACGCCGACGGGTCCGTGGCCCGCTCCACCGCCGCCGTGTGGAATGGTGAAGGTCTTGTGCGTGTTGAGATGCATGAGGTCGAAGCCCATGTCGCCCGGACGCGTGATGCCCATCAGCGCATTGGCGTTCGCGCCGTCGTAGTACATCAACCCGCCGACGTCGTGCACGATCTTGGCGATCGTCGCGATCTCGTCTTCGAAGAGCCCCAGCGTGTTGGGGTTGGTCATCATGCAGACGGCCGTATCGGAACCTACCGCTTTGCGCATCTCCTCGGGATCGACGCGCCCGTTCTCCTTGGACTTGAGCGAGACGACCTTGTAACCAACCATTGCCGCCGAGGCGGGGTTGGTGCCGTGCGCCGTGTCGGGGACGATAACCGTGGTACGCCCCGCGTCGCCGCGATTCTTGAAGTACGCCTTGGCGATGAGCAGTGCCGTGAACTCCGCCTGAGCGCCTGCCGACGGGTTGAGCGAGAAGGCCGCCATGCCAAAGAGTGAGGAGAGCGCACGCTCCAGCTCCCACATCACCTGCAGCGCGCCCTGCGCTAGGTGATCGGGTGTGAAGGGATGGAGATCGCGGAAGCCCGGCAGCGCCGCGGCGGCGTCGTTGACCTTGGGGTTGTGCTTCATCGTGCACGAGCCCAACGGATAGAAGCCGAGATCGATGCCGAAGTTCTTCTGCGAAAGCCGCGTGAAGTGGCGCACCATCTCCAGCTCGGAGAGGTCCGGAAGCTCGAGATCGTCGCCTCGCATCATCTCGCGCGGCAGAAAACTTCGCGCCGACGCGGTGGCTGCCACGTACGGCGTCGCGCGGCCGGGCTGCCCCTGCTCGAAGAGCAGCGGAGTGGCGGTACTAGACGGCAGCGGCACGTGCGGGAACCTCCTTGAGCGCGGCGGAGAGCGCGTCGATATCGGCGTCGGTGGTAAGCTCGGTGGCGGTCATCAAGATCGCATCGGCGTACTCGGGATACCAACGCCCGAGATCCACGCCGCCCAGGATACCCTTCGCCTCGAGCGCCGCGAGCACGTCGCCCGCACGGCCGGGAACGCGCACGACCAGCTCGTTGAAGAACGGCGCCTGGTGCGCCAAGCGGAAGCCGGGTACGTTGGCTACGGCGGTAGCCAACTGCCTCGAGCGCCGCAGATTCTCCGTGGCGATCGCCCGCAGGCCGGTGTTGCCGACGGCGGCGAGATACATCGTGGCCAGGAGCGCGCAGTGGGCCTGGTTGGTGCAGATGTTGGAGGTCGCCTTCTCGCGGCGGATGTGCTGCTCGCGCGCCTGCAGCGTAAGCACGTACGCCGTACGTCCCTGTGCGTCCACCGACTTCCCGGCCAGGCGCCCAGGAAGGCGGCGCAGATGTTCCTTGGTGGTCGCCATGAAGCCGACGTACGGGCCGCCGTAGGCGAGTGAGACGCCAAACGACTGCGCCTCACCCACGGCGATGTCGGCGCCCCAATGCGCAGGCGGCTGGAGCACGGCCAGCGAGAGCGCCTCGGCCACGACGCCGATCAGCAGTGCTCCCGCGGCTTTGATGGCTTGTTGGCTCGCCTCATCCGGAGTGTCGACGTTGCCGAAGAAATTCGGCGACTGCACGACGACCGCGGCTACATCTTTCGCTGCCAGACGCTCGGCTAGCTGCTGCCAGTCGGTGATCCCGCCGGCCGTATCGGGGATCTCCTCGATGACGGCGTCGAGTCCGTCGGCGTACGTCTTCAGCACCACGCGGTAGTTGGGATGGACTGCCCGCGACACGAGCAGCGTGCGATGCCCGGTGGCGTTGATTGCCATGATCGCCGCTTCGGCCATCGCCGTCGCACCGTCGTAGACGGAGGCGTTCGCGATATCGAGGCCGGTAAGCAGGCAGACGTAGGTCTGCCACTCGTAGATCGCTTGCAGTGAGCCCTGCGAGACTTCGGCTTGGTACGGAGTGTACGCCGTCAGAAACTCGCCGCGCATGGCGAGCGCGCCCAGCACGGGCGGAACGTAGTGATGATAGGCGCCCGCGCCGACGAATTGGCGGTAGGCGACGCCTGTGTCGCGCGCCGCGAGGTGCTCGAAGCGGCGGAGAAGGTCGATCTCCGCAGTCGCTTGCGGAAGGTCGAGCCTAACCTTGAGCGCGACTGCATCTGGGACGCGCGCCAACTCGCCGAGTGTCGGTGCACCGACGACGGTGAGCATCTCATCGATATCGCGCGCCGTATGTGGAGTGTACACGGGTATGGTCGAACCTTTCGCGGACTGGACCCGCGCGCGAACCCCCCTTACGCGCGAAAGGGACGGCGGCGGCCGTCCCGGTCCGCGCGTTAGTTCGACCAAGGGCGAGGCGAACCCCGCCTGGGAGTCAGACGGTCCGCTAGTGCTCGCTCTCCGCGACAAGTTTTTCGTAGGCTGCGGCGTCCAGCAAGTTGGCCCGCTGGGCGTCGAGGCTCGAAACTTTGACCTTGAACATCCAGCCCCCGGCGAAAGGCTCCCGATTGACCAGGCTTGGATCGTCCTCAAGGGTACCGTTGACCTCGAGGACCTCGCCGCCCAGGGGGGTGAAGAGGTCGCTCACGGCCTTTACGGACTCCACGACACCGACGTTTCCGCCTTGGTCGACCCTAGCCCCCACCTTGGGAAGCTCCACGAAGACGATGTCGCCCAGTGACCCCTGTGCATAGTCGGTGATCCCGATGGTCGCGACGTCGCCTTCGACGTTCGCCCACTCGTGCTCTTTGGAATAGAGTAGTCCCTGCGGCTGCGCCACTCTCGATCTCCTCCGGTCGGCAGATTATCTTTGGGCCTCGCGCTTGTAGAACGGCAGGGCGACGACCTCTGCCGGGTATTCGCGCGATCGAACTTCCACGGTGATGCGCGTCCCCGGCGCGGCGGCCGCCTTGGCGACCAGGGCCGTGCCGACGTTGGCGCCCACGGTGGGCGAGGGAGCGCCGGAGCGGATCTCGCCCATCGGCAGCTCCTCGCACTTGACCACGTAGCCTTCGCGCAGCGGGGGCCCTTCGACGGACTTCACGCCGACGACGCGGGCGTACTGGTCGGCCTGGGCCTGACGCTGCAGCGGGCCCTTTCCGACGAACGAGGGCTTATCGAACTTTACGGCCCACGCCAACCCCGCCTGAACCGGCGTGATCTCCTCGGTCAACTCGTGACCGTAGAGCGGCATCCCGGCCTCCAGCCGCAACACGTCGCGAGCACCCAGGCCGCAGGCCACCACGCCCTTCGCGCGGCCCGCGTCGAGCAGGGCACGCCAGATGCGCACGGCCGCCTCGCCGTCGACGAAGATCTCGAAGCCGTCCTCGCCCGTGTACCCCGTGCGCGCGACGATCGCGGGCGTACCTTCCACCGCGCACTCGACGCACGTGTAGTACTTCAGGCCCGCCACGTCTACGTCGACGTACGGCGCCAACAAGCCCACGGAGAGCGGCCCTTGGACGGCGATGTTCGCATTGGGTCCGTGCTTGGAGACGAACTCCACGCTCGCGGGGAGCCGCGACGTGAGATACTCCAGCATCTTGGGCGCATTGCCGGCATTGACCACCACCATCCAGCGCGCCTCGTCGAGGCGATAGATGATGACGTCGTCGTGGGCGCCGCCGCGCTCGTTGGTGAAGATGTTGTAGCGCGCCTGCAGCGGCTTCATCGTCGCGACTTTGTTGACCGTGAGCTCGTCAAGCCACGCCGCCACGTCCGCGCCGGTGAAGAGATACTGCGCCATATGCGAGAGATCGAAGAGCCCGGCGCGCTTGCGTACGGCGTCGTGCTCCTTGAGAATGCTCTCGTATTGCACGGGCATCGAAAAACCCCCGAAGGGAACCATGCGGCCACCCAACGCGCGGTGCTCGTCGAATAAGACGGTGTGCCTCTCGGCGGACTCGTTCACCATTGCGGCGGCCTCTTTCGTTGTGGTGACGGAGGTGCCTGCCGCCGCCTGCTGCTGCAAAGGGGGAGAAGCGCAGCCTACGGAATCCGCGCGCCATGCCCAAGCCCATCGACGATCCCATCGCGCGCTACGATCAGCGCCGGAGCCACTACCTTACACTCCTGGACCTCAAACTGGAATCCATCGGTGAAGGGCGCGCGGTCATGCGCATGCCGTTCCGCGAGGAGATCACCAACGGTACTGGCGCCGTGCACGGCGGGGCGATCACCAGCCTCTGCGATACTTGCTTCTATATGGCGCTGGCCTCGATCTACGGCGAGGAGCAGGAGACGACGACCGCCAGCCTCCATATCGCCTTCCTCGCCCCGGCGCTGCCTCCGCACGATCTCATCGCGGAGGCGCACGTGCTCAAAGCCGGCCGCCGCATCGTCTACGGCGAAGTCAGCGTGCAGAGCGGCGAGAAGATGGTCGCCCACGCGACGCTCAACTTTCTCAACACCCCACCCCGCACGTAAATTCGGTCTCAATCCGTGCTAGCGGATTATCGAAGCAATCGCAGCATGCGATTGCGCTCCCGGAGGGGCTTCGTAGGTAACGGGGTCCCCAATCCGCGCTAGCGGATTATCGAAGCAATCGCAGCATGCGATTGCGC
>SCRA01000034.1 GCA_004297985.1 bacterium
ACTGCTTGCGTGACATCCGCGCGAAGAGTTGCCAGGGGCGGCGCCAGAGGGCGAAGATGGCGGCGGCGCTGGCGATGCGCAGCCAGGCCACGCCGAGCACTTCGACGCGGCTGAAGAGCAAGACGGCGAAGGCCGGGCCCAGGTAGTGGAAGATGGCGCTGACCAGAAAGTAGGCGTGCGGCGGCAGCTTCGACGGTTTGGCGATGGCACCCATGGGGATATGATAGAAGGAGATTTGCGCGATTTCCATGTCGGAGTGAAGCCGTGGCGCGGAATATGGCTACGAAACTAAGGCAAACCAGCGATTTCGACTTCGGCGCGGTGAGTCCGCAATTGGACGCCGTGAACGTCAGGGTGTTGGAGCATCTGTTGGAGGATCCGCGCCTGACGATGTCCGAGCTGGGGCGGCGCGTGGGGATGTCGGCACCGGCCGTGGCAGAGCGCGTGCAGCGGCTGCTGGAGGCGGGCGTGATCACCGGCTTCAGCACGGAGCTGAGCCCCAAGGCCTTGGGGAGGCCGATCGCGGCGTACATCCGCATCCGCCCCGTGGCCCGGCAGTTGACGAAGGTGGCGGAGGTGGCGCGCCGCTCGCCCGAGGTGGTGGAGTGCCATCGCATCACCGGCGAGGACTGCTTCCTGATGAAGGCCTATGTGGGAGCGGTGGAGGATCTGGAGGGGTTGATCGACCGGTTCCTGCCCTTTGGGCAGACGACGACCTCGATCGTCCAGTCCTCCCCCGTGCCGCGGCGCTCCCCGCCCCTGCCGCGTGGCGATTCCGGCGCGGAGAGGAAGGCGCGAGTTGACGCCGGAAGGCGGCCACGGGTAGAATAGCGTGGCCGTCCCGGCTGGGGGCCTGTAGCTCAGCGGTAGAGCGGCCGGCTCATAACCGGCTGTGCGCAGGTTCGAATCCTGCCGGGCCCACACCATCCACATGGCGCCATCGTCTATCGGTTAGGACGTCGCCCTTTCAAGGCGAAAAGACGGGTTCGATTCCCGTTGGCGCTACCACGCAAAGCCCGTAACGACGGGCTTTTTTCACGTCCGGATGCCTGCGGTCGGCCTAGAGGTCGGCCATCGCCGCCGGGAATGGCCTCCACGAACCGCTCGAGGCGCTCGCCGAGACGATCGATGCCCTCGCGCTGTGCCTCGGCCAGCAAGTGGCCGTAGACGGCGAGGGTCGTCGTCGGGGAAGCGTGACCCAGAATCGCGGCCGTGGTCCGGACGTCAACCCCGGAAGTCAGCAGGTGCGTTGCGGCCGTGTGCCGTGCGTCGTGAAGCCTGGTCGTCGAGGCGCCGGCCTTCAAAGCGATCCGCTTGTAGGCGCACGTAGCAGCCATGGGCGTCACCCGGCGGCCGAACTCGTCGGCGAAAACCACGTCGGCGTCCTGGTACGCCTCGCCGGCGGCCAGCTTCTCTTGCGCCTGAAGGACGCGCTGCGTTCGCAAGGCAGCGAGCGCAAGATTCGAGAGCGGGACGACGCGGACGCGATCGGTCTTGGTGCCCTTCGCCACGATGCCGGCGCGAGTCTGACACATGCTCTTGCCGATGCGCAGCGTCCGACCAGCGAGATCTACGTCGGACCAATCGAGCGCGCAGAGCTCGCCGCGCCGTGCTCCAACGGAGAGCGCGAGCGTCACGAACGCCTCCCAGCGCGTTCCCCGTGCTGCGGCGATGACGTGGCCGATCTCGTCGGCGTTGAGAGCCTTGGCGCGCGACTTGTCTAGCGGAAGCCCTTTCACGTTCGCACACGGGTTGACGGCAACGATCTCGAGACGAACTGCCCAATGCAGCGCCGCGTTGAGGAGTGCGCGGCAATGGAACAGCGACTTCGGCCCGAGCCTGCGTCCGTGCGCGCCGCCTTCGGTCCCGAGACGCGCGAGCCAAGCGTTGATGACTTTGGGCTTCAGCTTCGCAACGCGGATCGCGCCCAAGTGCGGCAGCACGTAGAGCCGCGCAACGTCATCGTAACGCTCCATCGTCTTC
>SCRA01000035.1 GCA_004297985.1 bacterium
CAACTACAACATGGGTCTGCGGGAGCAGTTGGTCTTCCCGGAGATCAGTTACGACAAGGTCGATAAGGCCCGCGGCATGGACATCGTCATCGTGACGACGGCCAAGAACGATGAGGAAGCGGCCGAGTTCCTGTCGGTGATGGGGCTTCCGCTGCAGAAGGAGAAAGCGTAGTGGCTAAGACGTCGAGCATCGAGAGGGCGAACCGGACGCCGAAGTTCACTGTCCGTCAGCACAACCGCTGCAGAGTCTGCGGACGCCCGCGCGGCTTTCTGCGTAAGTATGCGATGTGCCGCATTTGCTTCCGCGAGAACGCACATCTGGGCCACATCCCCGGTGTGACGAAGGCGAGCTGGTAAGAGATGGCTGGAACGATAACGGATCCGATTGCCGATCTGCTGACGCGCATCCGCAACGCGAACCAGGCGGGCCACAACGTGGTTGATATCCCGGCCTCGCGCACCAAGAAAGCGGTTGCCGAGATCCTCAAGAACGAGGGCTACGTCCGCGAAGTTGAAGTCATCGCCCAGGCGCCGCAAGACACGCTGCGCGTGCACTTGAAGTACGGCCCTAACCGCGAGAAGGTGATCACGGGCCTACGGCGCATCAGCCGTCCCGGCCTGCGTATCTACACCAATAAGGCGGAGATCCCGCGCGTGATGGGCGGCTTGGGCCTCGTCATCATGTCGACGAGCCAGGGCATCATGTCGGGTAAGCGCGCTAAGCGTGAAGGCTTCGGCGGCGAAGTCCTGGCATATGTCTGGTAGAGGCAAAGCGATCATGGCGTGCATGATTGCGCTCCCGGAGGGATTTCCTAGGAATCGGGCCTACGAGTGGAGCGAAGTGGTACGAGTGGGGAGCATACACAATGTCTCGCATCGGTAAATTGCCGGTTCCCGTGCCTGGAGGCGTGAGCGTCCAGGTCGGTGACTCGGAAGTCAAGGTCAAAGGCCCCAAGGGCGAGCTCAGCCAGCGGATTCTTCCGCTGGTGCAGGTTGCCGTCGAGGGCGATCGGGTGCTGGTCACGCGCAAGAACGATGAGCGCGACGCGCGCGCCTTGCATGGGCTGACGCGTACCCTCGTCGCGAATATGATCGAGGGCGTCACGAAGGGCTTCCGCAAGTCGCTCGAGATCCAAGGCGTGGGCTACCGTGCCGCCAAGGCCGGGGAAGACCTCAACCTGACGTTAGGATTCTCGCACCCCGTCGTCTACAAGGCGCCCAAGGGCATCGCCTTCGCTACCGAGGGGCAGACCAAGATCCACGTCGACGGTATCGACAAGCAGCTGGTGGGCCAAGTTGCCGCGGAACTGCGTGCGATCCGCCCCCCCGAGCCGTATAAGGGTAAGGGCGTGCGGTACGAAGGCGAGTACGTCCGCAAGAAGCTCGGCAAGGCCGGCAAGACCGGTAAGAAGTAGCGGGGCCTGGTCCCCGGCCGCGGCGCGCCTGCGTCCATACGGCGAAACCTCGAGAGAGTAGACGACGATGATTTTGAAGGATTCGAAGAGCGAGCGGCGCGTCAAGCGCCACCGTCGCCTCCGCAAGAAGGTGGTAGGTACGGTCGCGCGGCCGCGCCTTGCGGTCTTCCGCAGCCTGCACCACACCTATGCGCAGGTGATCGACGACAGCACCGGGCACACGCTGGTTGCCGCTTCCACGCGAGAGAAGGCGGTGGCCGATGGTCTGGAGTCGCTGACAAACGCCTCCGCTGCCGAGAAGATCGGCACCACGGTGGGCGAGCGCGCGAAAGCGGCCGGCATCTCGGCCGTCGTCTTCGATGCGGGCGGATACAAGTATCACGGGCGCGTGAAGACGCTGGCCGACGCGGCGCGCGGCGCCGGACTGGAGTTTTAGTGTAAGATGGCTGGTCCTAGAGATCGGGATAACTCGGGCTTCGAGGAAAACGTGGTGCGGATCAACCGCGTCGCGAAAGTCGTCAAAGGTGGCAAGCGCTTCAGCTTCAGCGCCTTGGTCGTGGTCGGTGATCGCAAGGGACGCGTGGGCTTCGGCCTCGGCAAGGCCGGCGAGGTTCCCGAGGCGATTCGCAAGGGCGTCGAGCAGGCGAAGAAAGTGATGATCACCGTGCCGATGGTCGAGAAGACCATCCCGCACGAGATCAAAGTGGAGAAGGCATGCGGCCTCGTGCTGCTCAAGCCGGCCTCCCCCGGTACGGGCGTGATCGCCGGCGGTCCGATGCGCGCCGTCCTCGAGTTGGCCGGGATCCACGACATCTTGACCAAGTCGCTCGGCAGCTCGAACCCGCTGAACGTCGTGGCCGCCACGTACGAGGCGCTCAAGCAACTGCGCACGGCAGAGCAGATCGCCTCGTTGCGCGGCAAGACGGTCGAGGAGTTGTTCGCGTAGCGCCTTGCATGCCGGCGCGAGTGCGTCGGAACCTTGTAGCCAATGGGGTCCCCACGGACGAAGCACAGCGGAGTGCGTGGGGAGCGGAGTGAGTGGGATATGTCTCAACAAAAGAAGCAGCGCAACCACGCGCAGGAAGGCATGCTCGGCATGGCCGATCTGCGCCCGGCCGAGGGCTCGCGCCCCAGGCGTGTGCGCATCGGCCGCGGCCACGGCTCCGGCATGGTGAAGACCGGCGGCGAAGGCGGCAAGGGGCAGACCGTGCGCTCGGGCGGCGGTAAGGGCCCCTGGTTCGAGGGCGGCCAGACCCCTTGGGCGCGGCGCCTCCCGCACCGCAAGGGTTATTCGCAGAAGTCGCGCTCAACCGAGATGTTCCGCACCGAATACACGGCGCTCAATATCGAGACGCTCTCGGATTGGGACGTCACGGTAGAGGTGACCCCCGAGAGCCTCAAGGCAGCCGGCAAGATCAAGAAGCTGCGCGACGGCGTGAAGATCCTCGCCGGGAACCGCAAGGGCCTCCAGCTTCCGGCCGGCTTGAAGCTGCGCGACGTGGTCTTCTCGAACCCCGCGCGCGAAGCGCTTGCGGCCGCCGGCGCCACGATCGCTGAAGAGTAAGCGTACGCTGCATGTTCGATAACCTCCGCGCCGCCTTCATCATTCCGGATATCCGCAAGCGGGTAGGATTCGTCTTCCTCTCGTTTGCGGTCTTCCTCTTCATGATCCACGTCCAGATTCCCAATGTAAATCTGAGCGCTTGGCAGCGTGCGATTCAGGGCGGGACGTTCTACAACTTCCTGGGCTTTCTGTCCGGCGGCGCGCTGCAGCGTCTCTCCGTCATCGCCATGGGCATCACGCCCTACATCAATGCATCGATCATCATGCAGTTGATGACGATCGTGCTGCCTCAGCTCGAGGAGCTGGCCAAGCACGGCGGCGAGGAGGGGCGTAAACAGATCAACTACTACACCCGCTGGCTGACGATCGCGCTAGCGTTGGTGCAGGCCACGACGATGACGATTGCCATGCGCAACATGGGCGTCTTCTACGACCGTGGCCTGATGTTCTCGCTCTTCGTCATCGTCGCGATGACCTCGGGCACAATGTTCCTGATGTGGCTCGGCGAGCAGATGAGCGACAAGGGCATCGGCAACGGCGTCTCGCTGATCATCTTCGAGGGCATCATTCTCCAATACCCCACCTACCTCAGCAACACCATCAAGCTGGGCACCGGCGGCGGTCTCAACGTGCTCGGCCTGGTCGTCTATCTGCTGGTCGCGCTCGTGACGATCGTCTCGATCATCTTCATGTATCAGGGCCAACGCCGCGTGCCGGTCCAACAGGCCAAGCGTGTGGTGGGGCGCAAGATGTTCGCAGGGCGCTCGAGCTACATTCCGCTGCGGCTGAATAACGCCGGCGTCATCTCGATCATCTTCGCGATCTCGATCCTGCTGCTGCCCCAGCAGGCGCTCTCGTGGTTCCAGACCGGGGCCGGGGGACCCGGGGCTGGCATCGCGCTCTTCATGCAGACCTGGTTCGGCCCGAACTCCGTGCTCTATAACGTAGCGTACTTCGTGCTGGTCGTGATCTTCACGTACTTCTACGCCAACGTCGTGGTGCAGACCAAAGACATCGCGGACAATCTCAAAAAGAGCGGGAGCTTCATCCCGGGCATCCGTCCCGGTCAGCCCACCAAGGATTTCCTCGACCGCATCATGCTGCGCCTCACGACCGTCTCGGCCGTCTACCTCGGCGTCTTGGCCGTTCTCCCTTCGGTTCTGGAGCAGGGCACGGGCGTAACGACGTTCTACCTGGGCGCGACATCGCTGCTGATCGTGGTGGGCGTGGCGCTCGACACGATGACGCAAATCGAGGCGCGTCTGGCAATGCGCGACTACCGTGGGTTCATCAAGCGATGAGCGTTAGACTGGTATTTCTTGGTCCGCCGGGGGCCGGTAAGGGCACGCAGGCGCAGCTTATTGCCTCGCAGTACGGCGTGGAGCAGTTGGCCACCGGCGACATCCTGCGCCGCAACGTGCGCGAGGGAACCGCGCTGGGACGGGAGGCCAAGCGCTTCATGGACGCCGGCGATCTCGTGCCCGACGCCGTAATCATCGGTATGGTGGAACGCGAGTTGGCGGGGAGCACTGGCTTCATCGTCGACGGCTTCCCACGCACGATCGCGCAGGCCGAGGCATTCGATGCCCTGCTCGCGCGCCTGGGGGCGTCGCTTTCCGCGGTCCTGCTCTTCGAAGTGCCGCGCGAACAGTTGATCGAGCGGCTGACCGGTCGTTGGATCTGCCCCAAGGACCAGTCCTCCTATCACCTCACGTTCAACCCGCCGCGCAGTGCGGGCAAGTGCGATGTCTGCGGAACGGAGCTGATCCAGCGTTCGGACGACACGCTCGAAACCGTGACTCGGCGGATGGCGGTCTACGATGAGCAGACGGCGCCGTTGATCGCGTACTACCGCAAGCAGGGGAACCTCGTTCCGATCCGTGCAGAGCGCCCGGTCGTCGATGTGACCGCGGAGATCCTCACGGCGCTCTCCGAGCGCCAGGGAGCAGAAGCGTGATCACCTTGAAGTCGGCACGCGAGATCGAGAAGATGCGCCGCAGCGGTGCGATCACCGCCGCAACGCTCTCGATGCTCGTCGGGGCCGCCAAGGCCGGGATGACGACGCGCCAGCTCGATGCACTCGCCGAGGCCTCGATCCGCGAGCGGGGCGGGATCCCGACATTCGTCGGCTACCACGGTTACCCGGCCACGATCTGCGCCTCTGTCAACGACGAGGTGGTGCATGGGATCCCCGGCGAGCGCGTGCTGTGCGAGGGCGACCTGCTCTCGATCGACATCGGCACCACGCTCGAAGGGTACGTCAGTGATTCGGCGGTGACCATCGCCATCGGCGAAGCCTCCGATGAGGCGCGCCGGCTGATGCGCATCACCCAGGAGTGCCTGATGCTGGGTATCGCCCAGATGCAGGCCGGGAATCACCTCTCAGACATCGGCCATGCCGTTCAGCGGCATGCCGAGTCCAACAGCTACGGGGTCGTGCGGGATCTCGTCGGTCATGGCGTTGGGACCAAGATGCATGAGGAACCGCAAGTCCCCAATTACGGAGAACCGGGCAAGGGTCTGATTCTCAAGCCAGGGCTCGTCCTAGCGGTCGAGCCGATGATCAATGCGGGAACCCACAAGGTTCGGACGCTGAAGGACGGCTGGACAGTCGTCACTGCCGATGGTAAACTATCGGCGCATTTTGAGCACACCATCGCGATCACGGACGAAGGCCCGAAGATCCTGACTCTGCGCGAGGTGTACGAGCACGCGGATGCCGCCCTCTACCGGCCAAGGGGCGAGGCGGCGTAGAGGAGCGATACGATCAATGAAAGTTCGACCATCGGTCAAGAAGATTTGTGAGAAGTGCAAGATCATTCGCCGCGAAGGGCGCGTGCGCGTGATCTGCACCGTGAATCCTAAGCATAAGCAGGTCCAGGGGTAACTGAAAGCATGGCACGTATCGCCGGTGTCGATCTTCCTCGCGAGAAGCGGGTCGAGGTCGCCCTCACCTACATCTATGGCGTCGGTGCGCCTACCGCGAAGCGCATCCTCCAGACGACCGGGGTCAACCCGGAGACGCGCATCAAGGCGCTGACGGAGGACGAGAGCAATCGCCTCCGCGACTATATCGAGAAGAATCTCAAGGTCGAGGGTGACCTGCGCCGCGACGTAGCCTCGAGCATCAAGCGTCTGATGGACATCGGCTGCTACCGCGGTCTGCGCCATCGCCGCGGACTGCCCGTCCGTGGTCAGCGCACCAAGACCAACGCCCGTACGCGCAAAGGGCCAAAGAAGACCGTTGGCGGCAAAAAGAAGGCCGCGGCCAAGAAGTAACGTCGCTGCCTCGACGTGTCGTACCAGCTGCAGAGAAAGCGCTCCGCTCCCGAGGGCAGTGAGCGTTGGGAAGTTCTAGAGGAGTTCCCCTCCCTACAAGCTGCCAACGGCATGAAGGGTCACTTGATCGGCAAGGGGGGCCAGGGTGAGTTGCGGGTCGTCCCGACCCCGCAGCTCGCGGCCCTCTTCGCCGTCGCCCCCGGTGGGCGCGAAGTGCCCGAGGGCGGTGAGCCTGAGTGCTACGTCTATACGCCCCTGGGCGACGCCGCGCGTGGGTTTCGCCGCTGGCTGGGGCGCCCCACGGAAGGGGAGCTGTTGGCCCAGGCGTGGCTGAAGGGGGTGTCCATCGGGCGCCTGAAGTCCCCTGAGGCCGGCCAGGCTTGACGGGACTTGAGTGAATCTGTAAACTAAGGCTTTGGCTCCCCTCACTTTTGACGTGAGGGCGGCCGGCCCCGGCGATCGCCGCGCTCGGGGCTTGCGTCGTGTACGCATGGGAGATCGGGTCCCAGAGGATACCGGTCGAGGCGACGACACTCCGCCTGTCGTGATCGGCGGAGCAAGATAAACAGAGCTGAGGACGGTTTGGCAGCGAAGAAGCAGACCAAGACGCGTAAGAAGCGGGAGTTCAAGAACGTCGCTTCAGGCACCGCGCATATTCATAGCTCGTTCAATAACACCATCGTGACCATCACCGACCCTCAGGGCGGCGTCGTCGCCTGGGCCAGCTCCGGCAACATGGGCTTCAAGGGGTCGAAGAAGTCGACGCCCTTCGCCGCTCAGTTGGCCTCCGAAAGCGCGGCTCGCAAGGCGATGGAGCATGGCATGCGCCAGGTCGAGGTGTTCGTGAAGGGCCCGGGTGCAGGCCGCGAGGCGGCGATCCGGTCGCTGCAGGCCTCGGGTCTGGAGATCACGATGATCAAGGACGTCACGCCCATCCCGCACAACGGGTGCCGGCCGCCGAAGCGTCGTCGAGTGTAACGAGGGAAGGGCGAAACAGAAGATATGGCACGCTACACGGGCCCCGTCTGCCGTCTCTGCCGGCGTGAGACCGCCGCCAGTAAAACGGGCGAGAAGATCAAGCTGTTCCTCAAAGGCGACCGCTGCCTCACCAAGAAGTGCGCGGTCGAGCGGCGTGGCACAGCCCCTGGGCAGAAGACGCAGGGCAAGGGCCGTCAGAAGATCAGTGAGTACGGGCGTCAGCTCCGCGAGAAGCAGAAGATGCGCCGCTATTACGGTGTCCTCGAGCGGCAGTTCGAGAACTACTTCCAAACGGCGTCGCGCAAGAAGGGCACCACGGGCACGCAGTTTCTGCAGTTGCTCGAGCAGCGCTTGGACAATGTCGTCTACCGCATCAACCTCGCGAGTTCCCGCGCGCAGGCCCGCCAGCTGGTGACGCACCGTCACTTCACGGTCAACGGCCGCAGGGTCAACATTCCGTCGTATCTCGTGCGCCCCGGCGACGTGGTCGCCGTGACCGAATCCAGCCAGAAGTCGCCGCTCTTCCAGATGCTGCTGGACGCGGCGGCCAACCGCCACGCGCCGGCGTGGCTCTCGTACAACGAGCAGGAGAAGGCCGCCAAGATTGAGCGCCTGCCCGGTCGCGAGGAGATCGACACGCCCGTCGACGAGCAGCTCATCGTCGAGTACTACAGCCGCTAACGCCTGCGTCGCGTAGGGGAATAAACAACATGTCGGTGCTGGAAATGCAGCAAGGCGCGACCATCGAGGTTCGCGAGCGTCGGGACAACTATGCCAAGTTCGTGGTGGAGCCGCTGGAGCGCGGCTTCGGCATGACGCTCGGCAATGCGTTACGCCGCGTACTGCTCTCGACAATCCCCGGCGCCGCCGTCACCTATGTGAAGATCGACGGCGTGCTCCATGAGTTCTCGACACTGCCGGGCGTAGTCGAGGACGTTACCAACTTGATCCTCAACCTCAAGGGGCTGCCGATCAAGATGACCACGGACGAGCCCAAGGTTCTTCAGCTCCAGGTCAGCGGCGGCCCGCGTGAGATCACGGCGGGCGACATCCAGCCCGACGCCGAAGTGGAGATTCTCGATCCGAGCTACCACCTGGCCACGCTGAACTCCAAGGACGGCCGCCTGGCCATGGAGATCGGCATCGAAAAGCATCGCGGCTACGTCACGGCCGATAAGCAACAGAACGTCGAGCACCTGATCGGCATCATTCCGATGGACTCGATCTTCTCGCCGATTCGCAAGGTCAACTACGCAGTAGACGACACGCGCGTCGGCCAGGTCACCGACTACGATCGTCTCACGGTCGAAATCGAGACCAACGGCTCGATCACTCCGGACGAGGCTCTGGCTACCGCGGCCAAGATCCTGCGCGAACAGTTTGCGCTCTTCGCGACCTTCACATCGGAAGAGCAGCCCGTCGCGGAGCCCGTCCAAAGCGAGTGGGACATCCCGGTCGAGACGCTCGACCTCTCAGTTCGCTCGTACAACTGTCTCAAGCGTGCCGGCATCTCCAAAGTCTCGGAGCTGCTGGACATGACCGAAGACGAGATCATCAAGATGCGTAACTTCGGCAAGAAGTCGCTCGACGAGATCAAGGAGAAGCTGGAGGAGCGCGGTCTCTCGCTCCGGCAGCCGTAAGGAGAATAGGTCACCCCGATGCGCCATAACAAAGCTTCCAAGCGTCTCTCGCGCACCGATGCGCACCGCCGGGCGATGCTCCGTAACCTGACGACGTCCTTCCTCCTGCACGGCAAGGTGGAGACCACGTCGACCAAAGCCAAGGAAGTCTCGAAGATTGCCGAGCGTCTGCTGACCACCGCGCGCCGCGGCGACCTGCACTCGCGCCGCCTCATCGCCTCCTATCTGCTCGATCCCAAGGTCGTGCAAAAGGTATGCGATCAGATCGGCCCCACGCTCAAGGATCGTACAGGCGGCTATACGCGCGTGCTCAAGATCGGCATCCGCAAGGGTGACGCCGCCGAGGTATCCCTGCTCGAGCTGGTGACCGGCTGAGCGATCGATGGAGGCCGCTGGAATTCGGCGCAATGACTTTGTCAGCGCCGATCGTTGCGTGAAGGAGGACCGTCGAGGTCGCGTGGCCCTGCGTGCCTCTTCGCGCGCGTTCGTGGCCGATGCGATCACTCCGATCTCCGCGTTCTACGCCCTGGCCGAGCCGGGGCGTGCGTGTTTGTTGGAGTCCGTCGAAGGGACGGAGCGCATCTCGCGCTACAGTTTCTTGGGCTTGGACTTCCTGGCAGCCGAGGCGATCGACGGTGACGATCGCGCCTCCACGCTGGGCGCCCTGCGCGCGCTGATCCAAAGCTTCGAGGTGGAGGAGCGCGAGCGGCTGCCGTTTGCCGGCGGCGTCGTGGCGCTCTGCAGCTATGACTTGGTGCGTGCCCTCGAGCGGGTGGGTGAGCCCCTCCCCGCTGATGCCCCGCTGCCCAAGATCTACGCCGTGGTGCCGGGGACGTGGCTGGTCTTCGACCACTTCCGCCACACCCTGACGTTGCTGGGCTTCTCGCGCGACGATTCCGAGCGCGCTGACGTCGAGGCGCGCCTCGCCGAGTACGAGCGCCGGCTACTCTGGACGCGCCCCTCGCTCCCCGGTGCCTTCACGGTATCCGGTCCGCTCCACCGCTCGCTGGAGCGCGACGCATTTCTCGAAGGCGTGAAGCGCGCCAAGCGCGCGATCTACGAGGGCGACGTCTACCAGCTTCAGCTCTCGATCCGCTTCGATGCCGCGGCCGACGGCGAGCCCTTCGATCTCTACCGCCGTGTGCGTGCGAAGAACCCCTCGCCGTACATGTTCTTCCTTGACACTCCGTACGGCGCCGTGCTGGGCGCCTCGCCGGAGTTCCTCGTGCGTCTGGACGGCTGCACCGCGCGCCTGCGCCCGCTGGCGGGGACGCGCCCGCGCCATGAGGACCCCGCCGTCGAGGCGCGCGTGATGCGCGAGCTCCTTGCGGACCCCAAGGAGCGTGCCGAGCACGTGATGCTCGTCGATCTGGCGCGTAACGACTTGGGGCGCGTCTGCCGTTTCGGCAGCGTGCGCGTCGATGAGCTGATGGCGATCGAGAAGTATAGCCACGTCATGCACATCGTCTCGAACGTCGAGGGCGAGCTGCGTGACGATCGAGACGCCGTCGACCTCTTCGATGCCGCGTATCCCGCCGGCACGGTCACGGGGACACCGAAGATCCGCGCCATGCAGTTCATCAACCAGCTCGAGCCGGTGACGCGGGGTTTCTACGCCGGCAGCGTGGCCCACTTCGATTTCGACGGCGACATGGACTCGTGCATCACGCTGCGCAGCGCGCACGTGCGCGACGGGCGCGTCTACTTCCAGGCGGCGGCCGGCATCGTGGCCGATTCGGATCCCGAGGCGGAGTACGCCGAGGTGCATCACAAGACGCGCATCATCGCCGAGACACTGGAGATCTCGCCATGGTAGCGCCGAACATCCTCCTGCTGGACAACTACGATTCGTTCACCTATAACATCGCCCACGCGCTGGCCGCCGCCGGCGCCGGCGTAGAAGTGATTCGCGCCGATGCGCTCACCGTGGAGCAGGCGATGGCGCGCAACGACGACGGCATCCTCGTGGGCCCGGGGCCGGGTCGCCCCGAGGATGCCGGCATCAGCGTCGCGTTGATCGCGGCGGCGGCGCGGGCGCGGCGTCCGCTCTTCGGCGTCTGCCTGGGCCATCAGGCGCTGGCACAAGCCTTCGGCGCTACGGTAGGCTATGCGCCGGCGCTCTTCCACGGCAAGACATCGCGCATTCGCTACGATGGCGGGCGCCTCTTCGCAGGCGTGCCACAAAACTTCGCCGCTACGCGCTACCACTCGCTTGCGGTGGAGGAGAGCAGCCTGTGCGAGCCGTTGCGGGCCGTAGCCTGGAGCGAAGACAACGTCGTGCAAGCCGTCGAGCATGCGGAGCTGCCGCTCTACGGCGTGCAGTTCCATCCTGAGTCGGTGCTGACGGACGTCGGAGAACGCATCTTCGCCAACTTTCTCGAGGTCTTGAATACCAGGTTGAGCAACGCGAAGTGAGCGGGACAATCGAGCTTTTGCGGCGCGCGATGCGCGGTGAGGATTTGAGCGCCGCCGACGTCTCCTTGACCATCGGGCGCTTGATGGACGGCGAGGAACCGCCGGCACGCGTGGCGGGCCTACTGGTTGCACTGGCCATGAAAGGGGAGACGTCCGAAGAGGTGGTCGGCGCGGCGCGTGCCATGCGTGAGCGCGCTCTGCACGTGGAGCACGGCCTCCCGCTCGTGCTCGACATCGTGGGGACGGGCGGCGACGGCGCGCACACGATCAATATCTCCACCGCCGCCTCCATGGTGGTAGCCGGCGCAGGCGTGCCGGTCGCCAAGCACGGCAACCGCGCTGCATCGAGCCGTTGCGGGAGCGCCGATGTCTTGGAGGCGCTGGGCGTGGAGATCTCGCTGGAGCCGGAGGATGCGGCGCGCCGCCTGCGCGAGGATGGTATCGCCTTTCTCTTCGCGCAGCGTTACCACCCGGCAATGAAGAATGCCGCCCCTGTACGCCGCGACCTCGGTGTGCCGACCATCTTCAATATCCTGGGGCCGCTCACCAATCCCGCGGGCGCGCAGTACCAAGTCGTGGGCGTGGCGCAGGAGCGGTTAGTGCCGTTGGTTGCACAGGCTCTGCTGGGCCTAGGCTGCGAGCGTGCCGCTGTGATCCACTCGCTGGACGGCGTCGATGAGCTCTCTGGTGCGGCGCCCGCCATAGTGGCCACCCTGAGCGATGGAAGCATCCGGACCGAGCGCCTCGAGCCCGCCGACTATGGCGTGCGCGCCCAACTCGCCGATCTGCGCGGCGGCGACGCGGCGGAGAACGCGCTGGCGCTGGAGTCGATCCTGCGCGGCGAGAGCAGCCCGCGCGCCGACGTCGTGGCGCTCAATGCGGCGCTCGCGCTGCACATCGCAGGTGCCGCGGAGAACCTGCGTGAGGGATTGGTGCTCGCGCGGCGCAGCATCCTCGATGGGCGTGCCATGGCTGTGCTCGAGGCGATGCGCGCCCCGCGCGGCCGCGGCAAGGCGGCGCGCACCGAGGGGGTCAGGTGAACGACATCCTGCACCGTCTGCTGGAGGCCAAGGCCAAGGTGCTCGAGCGTGAGCGCGAGCAGGAGCCATGGGATGCGCTCCACGCGCGTGCCGTCGAGCGCATGGCACAGCGGCGCAGCTTTCTCGATGCGTTGCGTGCGCGCGGTGACGAGCCCGCCATCATCGCCGAGGTCAAACGCGCCTCGCCCTCGCTCGGGCTGATCGTCCAGGACTTCGATCCCGTGCGTATCGCCGCGTCGTACGAGCGCGGCGGCGTCGATGCCGTCAGCGTCCTCACCGAGAGCGATCACTTCCTCGGTGAGCTGCGGTACCTCGACGTGGTGCGTGCTAACGCGTGCTGCCCGATTCTGCGCAAGGACTTTCTGACCGATGCCTACCAGATTGCGCAGTCGGCTGCATACGGCGCCGATGCCGTCCTGCTGATCGTCGCTGCGCTCGACGACCTGCCGCTCGCGGCGCTGATCCACGAGGCCGAGCGCTATGCACTGGACGCGCTGGTAGAGGTTCACGATTCCGGCGAGCTGGCGCGCGCTCTGCTCGCGGGGGCGCGCATCGTCGGCATCAACAACCGTAACTTGCGCACCTTCAGCGTCGACCTCGCCGTTACCGAGGAGTTGCTTTCTGCCGTCCCGTCCGGCGTACTGGTGGTCAGCGAGAGCGGATTGCGAAACGGAACGCAGATTCGTCGCCTGCGCCGAGCCGGGGCGCACGCGTTTCTCGTCGGCGAGTCGCTGATGCGCAGTGCCGATCCGGCGGCCGCCGTGCGCGAGCTGCGCGGCATCGAGACCGTTCGATGACGCGGGTGAAGATCTGCGGCGTGCGCACGCCTGAGGACGCCGCGGATGCCGTCTGGGCGGGCGCCGATGCGGTGGGCGTGATCCTCGCACCCGCGCCGCGGCGTATCTCGCTCGCCGATGTCACGGCCATACGGCGCGCATTTCCGGCGCTGGTCCCGTTGGTCGGTGTCTTCGTGGACCCCGGTGAGCACGAGGTGCGCGTCGCGCTCGACGCGGGCGTCGGCGTCCTGCAGTTCAGCGGCGTGGAGTCCCCTCAGTTCTGCGCCTCCTTCGGGCGCCCGTTCATCAAGGTACTCCACGTCGGCGAGCGCGCGCCGGAACTCGGGGACGTACGCCGTTACAGCGCCGGGATGATTACCTTCGATGCGGCAAGCGTTCAGCGCGGCGGCATGGGACGCACCTTCGCCTGGTCGGCTATCGAGCCGCTGCGCGAGATCGGACCATTCTGCGTAGCCGGCGGACTGCGTCCGGAGAACGTGGGTGAGGCGGTGCGACGCCTGCGCCCTTTCGCCGTCGACGTCTCTAGCGGCGTGGAGCGTGGAGGCCGGAAGGATCGGGAGTTGATGCGCGCGTTCGTGCGCGCGGTGAGGGAGAGCGATGCAGCAGCCTGATGAACGCGGGTACTTCGGCCGCTTCGGCGGCCGGTACGTGCCGGAAGTGCTCCACGGAGCACTCGAGCGCCTGGAGAGAGCGATGGGCGAGGCCTTCGCCGATCCGCTTTTCTGGCACGAGTACCGCTCGCTGCTGGAGGACTACGTGGGGCGTCCCTCACCGCTCTACGAGGCGCGGCGCCTGAGCGATCACTGCGGCGGGGCACGCATCTTCCTCAAGCGTGAGGACACCAACCACACCGGCGCCCACAAGATCAACAACACGGTGGGGCAAGGCCTGCTGGCCAAGCGCATGGGGGCCAAGCGCATCATCGCGGAGACGGGCGCGGGGCAGCACGGCGTGGCCACGGCCACCATCGGCGCGAAGTTGGGGATTCCCGTCGACGTCTACATGGGGGCGAAAGACGTGGAGCGTCAGGCTCTCAACGTCTACCTGATGCGTTTGATGGGCGCAACGGTACATCCCGTGACCAGCGGAACGCGGACGCTGAAGGATGCCACCAACGAGGCCTTTCGCATCTGGGCGGCCTGCGCGGAGGACACCTTCTACGTCATCGGCAGCGTGGTGGGCGCCCATCCGTATCCCTACATGGTGCGCGAGTTCCAGCGGGTCATCGGCGACGAGGCGCGTGCGCAATCGCTAGAGCGCCTGGGCCGCCTTCCGGACGATGTCGTCGCCTGCGTGGGCGGCGGCAGCAACGCGATGGGCATCTTCACCGCCTTCGTGGATGACGCCGGCGTGCGGCTGTGGGGCGTGGAGGCGGCGGGGCACGGTTTGGCCAGCGGCGAGCACGCCGCATCGCTGGGCGCGGGGAGCGTGGGGATTCTGCACGGCTCGCGATCCTATCTGCTCCAGACCGATGAGGGCCAAGTGCGCGAGACGCACTCGATCTCGGCCGGCCTCGACTATCCCGGCGTTGGGCCCGAGCACGCGTACTTGCACGACACCGGGCGGGCCAGCTACGTCGGCATCGACGACCACGAAGCGCTGGAGGCCTTCCATCTGTTGTCGCGCCTCGAGGGGATCGTGCCGGCGCTGGAGAGCGCCCACGCCGTGGCGTACGCCATGCGCCTGGCCCGCGAGAGCGAGCCGCGCCGGGTGATCGTCGTCTCGCTCTCCGGGCGCGGCGACAAGGACGTCATGCAGGTGGCGGCGCTCGAGGGGGTACGGCTCTGATGGCGGGATACGAGGATATCTTCGCGCGGGCGCGCCGCGAGGGACGTCCGGCGCTTATTCCCTATGTCATGGCGGGCGACCCGGATCCCGAAACCACCGTGGCCGTCGTGTTAGCGTTGGCCGAGGCAGGGGCCGACGCGGTGGAGCTGGGCATACCCTATACCGACCCCCTCGCCGATGGACCGACGATCCAGGCCGCCGGGCAGCGAGCCCTGGCCGGCGGAGCCACCTTCGAAGGGGTCCTGGCACTCTTCGATCGTTTGAGGGCGGTCGGGGGACCCCCGCTGATCGCCTTCGGTTACGCGAACCCTATCGAGCGCTACGGTCACGCGCGCTTTGCCCAGCGGCTGGCCGCCGCGGGGGCATTAGGGGCGATCGTGCCGGATCTCCCCTACGAAGAGTGCGCCGGCCTGCGCGGTGAGTTACGGGCGCGTGGTTTGGGACTTACCCAGCTCGTCGCGCCCACTACCTCGGACGAACGCGCGGCGCGGATCGCTGCCGCGTCCGACGGTTTCCTTTATGTGGTCTCGAGGATGGGCGTCACCGGTGCCGGGGGGATCGATCCCGCTCCGGTCATCGATCAGGTACGCCGCCTGCGCCGGCTGACCGAGCTTCCGCTCGCCGTTGGCTTCGGTATCTCCAAAGCGGAGCACGTTGAAGCAATCGGTCATGTAGCCGACGGCGTGATCGTCGGCAGCGCGCTCATCGATGCGCTCGGCGGGCGTCGCGGCGAAGCTGCGTCGAACGGCGCGCGCACGTTCATCGCGTCGTTGAAGATTGCATCGCACAAGGCTTGACTTCGTATGAGGCCGCGTCGTATACTACGGTGCGTGCTCGAGCTCCGCACCGTTATGGTGCGGCCGGCCAGCCGGTCTTACCGGCTCCCGAATCGGGCGGCTCCTTGAAAACTGAACAGGACAGAAGCGCATAAAGTCTGTGGGTTCTCGGGCGCCTTGTGTTGTGCAAGCAGCAGAAGACGTACGAAACAATTCAAGAATGCCGAGTGCAGCGT
>SCRA01000036.1 GCA_004297985.1 bacterium
CTTCAGCGGCAATTCCAACCCTGAGCTCGCTGCAGAGATAGCCCGAGCGATGGAGACACGCGTTGGCCACGCTCTGGTAACGCGGTTCAAGAACGAAGAGACTCGGATCCAGATCCAGGAGAACGTCCGCGGAGCCGAGATTTTCGTCATCCAGTCCATCTGCAGATCGTCCGACGGCCTCGGCGTCAACGACGCCGTCATGGAGCTGCTGCTGATGATCGACGCGTTGCGCCGCGCCTCGGCCTATCGAGTGACGGCGGTGGTCCCCTACTACGGCTATGCCAAGCAGGATAAGAAGACCACCGGCCGCGAGCCGATCTCGGCCAAGGTGCTCGCCAACATGATTACGACGGCGGGCGCCAAGCGCATGGTGACGATGGACCTCCATGCGGCGCAGATTCAGGGCTTCTTCGATCTCCCCGTCGACAATCTCATGGCCATGCCAACGCTGTGCAACTACTTGCGCCGCAAGGGGCTGCAAGGCGATCGCATCGTGGTGGTCTCGCCGGATGCCGGCGGTGTGGGGCGCGCCGAGGCCTTCGCCAAGCGCCTGGGCTCGCCGCTGGCCATCACCTTCAAGCGCCGCCCCCAGCCTGACATCTCCGAAGTCACGGAGATCGTCGGCGACGTCGAAGGGCGCATCGCGGTGATCGTCGACGACATGATCTCTACGGGCGGGACGCTGGTGAAGGCCGCCGAGGCTATTCTCGGGCGCGGCGCGCGCGAAGTCTTCACGCTGGCCACGCACGGCATCTTCGCCGGCGACGCGATCACCCAGCTCGAGCAGTCGCCCATCAGTGAAGTCGTCGTCACGAGTACGATTCCAGTTCGCGCCGAGGCGCTGAAGAGCGGAAAAATCAAGGTGCTCTCCGTCGCGCAGACCTTTGCCGACGCGATCAAGCGCATCACGGCCAATCGCTCCGTCTCCGAGCTCTTCAATCGCGAAGAGCACGACGAGAAAGAGGATGCACCCGCTCTGGAGGCATCGACGGCGCTCGTCACCTAGACCACACGTCAGAAGGGTAAGCAGAGCGTTATGTCAGCTACGACCGAACTTCACGTTCAGCCGCGTAATGAGGTCGGTTCTGGGCCGGCGCGCAAGGTGCGCCGCCAGGGCCTGGTTCCCGGTATCGTCTACGGCCACGGTCAGACGACCCCCATCGCCTTCTCGCCGAAGGCACTCCACGACGCGCTGGCCGGCCACAGCGCATCGGGCGTCCTCTTCACCTTGACGGGAATCGCCGGCAAGAACACCACGGCACGCCTGCGCGACGTCCAGCTCGATCCAACCAAGGCCCGTCAGCTCATCCACGCCGACTTCCAGATCGTCACGCGCGGCGAGGCCGTGCGCGCCGAGGTCTCGGTAGTCACCGTTGGCGTCGCCCGGGCGGTGAAAGAGTCGGGCGCCATCCTCGACGTGGCGCTCCACGCCGTGCTGGTCGAAGGACCGGCCGGCGAGATCCCCGAGTCTCTCGAAATCGACGTCTCGCAACTCGGCATCGGAGACCACATTCTGGTCGGCGGGCTCACGCTGCCTGCGGGGTTGAAAGCGATCACCCCCGCCGATACCCTGCTCGTTGCGGTGGAATCCTCGAAGATCGAGCGCGAGGAGATTAGCCAGGCGCCTGCGGCCACGTCGCAGCCCGAGGTCATCGCTCGCGGCAAGGAAGGCGAGACGGCATAGAGCACGTCAGGCTCGTCGTGGGGCTGGGCAATCCCGGCCTCACGTACGCTTCCACTCGCCACAACGTCGGCTTCCGCGTCGTCGACGCCCTGGCGGAGCGCTTGGGCGGCGTCTCGTGGAAGAGCAAGCACCAAGCCCTGCAGATGATGCTCCCCGCGAGGAACGCACTGCTGATCAAGCCTCAGACGTTCATGAACGCCTCGGGCGATGCCGTGGCGCCCATCGCACGTTTCTACCGCGTGCCGCCCGAGCGCGTCTTGGTCGTCAGCGACGACATGGATCTGCCGGCGGCGAAATTGCGCATGCGCGCCGGCGGATCCGACGGCGGCCAGCGTGGCCTGCGCTCGATCGCGGAGCGCCTGGGCACGCAGGAGTTCCCACGCCTGCGGATCGGCATCGGCCGCCCGGTCAACGATGCCGTCGACCACGTGCTCTCGCGCTTCGAGGCCGAGGAGGAAGCACTGCTGCACGAGCGCATCCCCATCGCCGTCGAGGGTATCATCCAGTGGCTGGAGGCCGGCACCCAGCCGGCGATGCAGTTCGTCAACGTCCCACGGTGAGCACGATGAATCCAGGCCCACGCCTCCTGATCGCCCTCGGTGCCGCTCTGTTGATCCTGGGGCTGTTGTGGGCCCTGTTTCCGCAGTTGCGCCTGGGGCGTCTGCCGGGGGATCTGGCCTTCGGCGGGGAGCGCTGGCGCGTCTCCATCCCGCTGGGCACGTCGCTGCTGCTCTCGATCCTCTTGACCCTGGCACTCGTCCTCTTCTCATGGCTCTTTGGCACTCGACGCTGAGGGCAAACGTTACGATACTAGAGAGAAGATGAGCAGCACGTTCTCCGGGTCGACGGTCGTGATCCGTGTGGAGTCGAGCACGCTCGACGGCCCTACCACCTTCTTCTCCGACCTTGCCTTCATGCTCGAGCGCTCCGTCCGCCCCGTGGTCGTGGCAGAACAGCCCGGCGCCGCGAAGCACCTAGCACGGCGGCTCAATCAGCTCGGCAGCGCCGGCGTGGGCCTCTCGGGTGCCGATGCCGGCCTCATCCTCGCGGGCGCCGACGCCGCCATCCGCGCCGTCAACCCTGCCCTGCTCCACACGCTCTTCGCCAACGGCTACCTGCCGCTGATCGACCCAGAGGGCCTCACCCTATCCGCCGAGGGAATCCGCCTCCCCGCCGATGACGTCGCGCGCGCCGTGGGCGCCGCGCTCGAAGCCAAGCGCATCCTCTTCTTCCACGCCGGCGGCGGCCTTGCCGACCCCGAGACATCCGAAGTCATCGCCGACCTCACCCCCGCCGAGGCGCTCACCCTCGCCGACTCCGGCGCCCTCGACCCCGAGCTCGCCTCCACCGCGCGTGCGGCCGCCCGCTCCGTGCGCGCCGGCGTCGAGGCCGCAGAGATCCTCGACGGGCGCATCACCCACGCCGCAATCGTCGAACTGCTCACCGAGACCCACCTCGGCACCCGCGTCATCGGCTCCGTCCGCATCGCCCGCGCCTAATACCCGACGACGGCGGTGCTTGCGACATCCTCCCCGCGGGGCCGCGCGTCGCGGTGCTCTCCTGCACCGCTCCTACTGCCCTCGCGCGCGCTCTCGGCATCCTGCCTTCGCGCGCGCCTCGGAGCCCCCGCGGGGAGGACGTCGCTCGCCCCGCCTTGCCTCGTGCTGTCAGCGAGCGAGCGTGGCGCATTCCTCGCGCAGGGACTTATGGAGCGCGCGAGCCCTGGAGGGCGACAGCGCGCGGAAAGAAGCGGTCGCACAGGATGTGCGAGCCGCGGTCCCGGAGCGAGGTGTGCGCCATGCGAGCGTTGGCGGCTAAGGGCAAGGGTTGGGGCGGTCTTGCATGAACGAGATGCGCTCGCCCAGGGGCGGATGCGAGCCGAAGAGCAGGATGGCCCAGCGCGGCGGGCAGAGCTGGCCAAAGCCTTCGTCGGCGAAGCGCACGAAGGTGCGCACGCCGGCGGCGCGGTCGCCGTTGAGCGCGAGAGCGTAGGCGTCGGCGCGGTGCTCGATCCGGCGCGAGAGCGCGTTGCCTAGCGGCTGGGCGACGGTAGCCATGGCGAAGGCGATCGCCAGCAGACCCACCGCACGGGTCTCCGGAGCCAGGAGGCGCATGCGGCGCGGTTCCAGCAGCTCCGCTAGGATCAAGCCCAGACTCGAGAAGATCCACGTCCACAGCACGCCGCGGTAGACGTCACCGTGGACGGCGTGTCCCATCTCGTGCGCCAGCACGAACAGCACGCCATCGCGGTCGTAACGCTCCAGCAAGGTGTCACCAACCACGATGCGCTGCGTCTTCCAGAAGCCGAAGACGAAGGCGTTGGCCAACTCACTCTGTGCGGAGAGATTGGTCTCGAAGATCTGCGCCCGATGCAGGCCGGCGCGCACCGCTTGGCGCTCGATGGCACTGCGCAACGGCGAGGCCGGCATGGGGCGGTAACTGTTGAAGAGCGGGGCGATCCAGAGCGGCAGGATGATCGCCATGAAGACGGCGAGCGGAGCGATGGCGGCGGTGTAGCGCAACGACCAGCGCGGGCGGCGCAGAACACCGATGGTCTGCGCGACGATGGCGCCAGCCAACACCTGCAATCCCAATGCGGCCCCCTGGTTGGAGAGGAAGGTCGCGGCGCCCTCGCGCGAGAGGCCCAAACCGCGCGCTGCCAGCACATCCGCCACGTCGAACGGCGCACCCCAGGCCCAGATCCACAGCGAGAGCAGGCCGCCGACAGCGGCGTACCGCACGGGGCGCGGAGCGTTGGGCAGGAAGCGCGCGAGCCCGCGGTGCCATCCCAGCAGCATCCAGGCAAGCGGCGCGAAGACGAAAGCAGCCATCGCCAGCACTGCACGCGCGCGGCCGTAGCCGGCGACGCAGGCAGCCTCTCGCTGGCGCCGCTGATCCACCAAGAGCGACGCGGGATCGCGCAGCAGTTGCTCCACGGGAATAGCGGCCACGCGCCGCGCGTCGGCTGCGCGATCGAAGGGGGCATGCGGGCAACGGCGCACCTGTACCGCGCTCAGCACGCCGGCGGCGGCCGCAACGGCCACCCAGAGGACCAGCACGCGCGCTTTCATGGAGAGGGCTCCGTCGTCGACGGAGCCCTCTCCTCTTCATGCGTGAACTCGTGCCGTCAAGCGAGCTTGCGCAGCTCGTCGAAGATCTGCTCCTCGTCGGGCTGCTCGCCGATGTCGTGCACGTCTATGTAGCGCACGACGCCATCTTTATCGATGATGAAGATGGCGCGCTCGGCGTAGCCTTCCTTGCGAAGGACACCGTATCTCTGTGCCACATCACCGTGCGGCCAGAAGTCGCTGAGAATCGGATAGTCGAGCCCGCCAAGGGATTCCACCCATTTCGCGCTCGCAGGTTTGTGATCAATGCTGATGCCCACGACCTGGGCATTATAGCCTTCGAACCGATCGAGTTGCTCGGAGTACGAAGGCATCTGGGACGTTCAGACCGGGGTGAAGGCGAGAGGGAAGAACACCAGCACGACGTTCTTGCCCCGGGAATTCGAGAGCTTGAAAGTCCCATCTTGGTTGACGATGGGAACCTCGAAGTCCGGAGCCTTGTCACCGACCTTGAGAGTCGGCGTCTGGTGCCCCATGCTCGTACGCCCTTTGGTAACCGCCATGGTTTCTAACCGTGACCTTTCCGTTGGGTGGGAGTGAGTGAGGGGTCAATCCTCGTACGTCCGGATCGTGCCCGGCTCGACGGGATGTACGAGACACGCGAGCGCGTGCTCGACGGTTTTTCTTTGGACCTCCACCGCACCGGCGTGGCCAACCGGCCAACCCAAACGGTGATTGACCGGATGGACGGCGCGCGGCGGGCGCGCCTGAGCGGATTGCTCCGGCTCGACGGTGATGAGAATGGTGGGGATCCCGATGGCCTCGATGGCCCGCTGCACATGCACGACCGTGCGATGACAGAGCGGTCACCCGCCGGTGAGCAGGACGGCATCGGTAGGGCTGTGCTCGATCTTCCGGGCGATCTCGGGCGCGGTCTCGTCGATGACCTGCCTCATCCGCAGGGTGTAGCCCATCATGCCAAAGTGCATCGGCGCCACGCCGCCGATCACGCCGTCGTGATGGAGCTCGCGCAGGCGGTCGATGGGGAAGACGCAGTTGATGTCTTGGAGGGCCTGTGAGGTATCGTAATGATTGTGGGTGACCGTCAGGTCGCTAGCGTTCACATCACCGGGAATCTCCCGATACGAGGAATCGCCCTCCACATCGTATGGAGTCTGGCTCTTGAGGTGGACGCCCGCGGTTGAGAGCAGCGCAATCGTCGCCCCGGAGAGCTCCTTGGTGAAGGGCGTGTACGGAATCGCGCGGCGCGAGAGTTGCATACGGTGTTCATTTTCTTTCCCGTCCCGATACCCTTCTCGGGAGGCGCTCGCTACGTCGCTTCGCTGCGTGCGACCGTGGCTGGGCCTTCGTCGCGGGCCACCGAGACACAATCACGCCCTGCGTGCTTACTGTGATACATGGCGGTATCGGCCGCCTCCAACAGCAGGTCGGCGCTACGCGCATCCTCGGGGTAGGAGGCCACGCCGATCGAAGCGCTCACCCCCGCGCCCAGCGCGCGCACCGCGCGGCGGATGCGCTCGGCGCGCTCGACGGCCGGTCCCTTGCCCTCGTCGAGCAGGGCCAGGCAGAACTCGTCGCCGCCGTTACGCGCGATCAGGGCCGACGTACCGGCGCAGCACTCGCGCAGCACGCGCGCTACGGCGCGCAGCAAGCTGTCGCCTGCGGCATGGCCAAGGCGGTCGTTGACGCTTTTGAAGTGGTCCGTGTCAACGAAGAGCAGCGAGAGCGCCGCGAACCGATCGTGCGCCACAGGTGCCAGCGCCCGCGTCAGCCGCAGGCGGAAGGCGCGCGGCGTCAAGAGTCCCGTCAACCCGTCGGTGATCGCCTCCGCAACGTGGTGCTCGATGCGCGCGGCCGCTTCGAGCACCCCGGCGCACGCGGTACTCAACAGCGTCGCCAGCTCGACGGCCTCGCTCGCCGGCGGCGCGGGGAGCCCGCCCGCGTAGAGCACGCCGCAGAGGCGGTCGCGGTGGCGGATGGCCAGCGCCAGGGAGCGCTGCTGCTCCGGCACCAGCGGCCGCACCGTACCGCCGCTCCCACCCAACACCTGGGTGCACCCCGTACGCGCCGCCATGGTGACCACGTTCTCAATGCCGTCGCGCTGGAGACGCACGCCTCGCCACGCCGATGCCGTGGGGCCCCAGCCATCGACGCAGTGCAGCAGTCCGTCATCGGCGCGGAAGTAGAGCAGCAAGCGCGCGGGGAGCAGGCGCGCCACGGAGGCGAAGAGCGCCGCGCGCGCCGCCGCCTCGCCGTCGGCCGAGGCTTGCGCAACCTCGCGCACCGCATCGGCCAGCGCGCGGCTTCTCACACGCTCGTCGCGCAGGCTCCCGCGCAGCACGAAGACGCGCCGCGCCATAACTGCGGCGAGAACGAGGAGCGCGATCGAGAAGACGGCGATTCCCGCCGTGGCCGCACCCGTTGCCATGACTGGGGGCTTCGGCGAAGGCGGCGCTACGCCTTGCTCTTGCTGGGGAGCGTTCGCGCGGGGTTGCCGACCACGCGCTCGCCCGGGGCAACGTCACGGATGACCACCGCGCCCGCCCCCGTGAGCGCCCCCGCGCCGATCTCGATAGGCGCTACGAGCGAGGAGTTGGTGCCGATGAAGGCGTCGTCGCCGATCTTCGTGGCGTGCTTGTGGGCGCCGTCGTAGTTGCAGGTGACGGTCCCCGCGCCGACGTTGACGTTGCGGCCGATCTGCGCGTCGCCCAGATACGTCAAGTGGTTGGCCTTGGTGCCCTTACCCAAGCGACTCTTCTTGACTTCAACGTAGTTACCGATGTGCACGCCGTCTTCGAGCACAGTCCCCGGGCGCAGGTGCGCAAACGGCCCCACGATCACGCTCTCACCCAGCGCGGAATCCGTGATAACGGCGCGGCGAACGATGCAACGAGGGCCGACCAGTGCATCGACCAGCTCGCTGTCGGGGCCGATCGTCGCCCTCTCGCCGATGCGGGTGCGCCCGCGCAATGCGGTATTGTGGAGGATCGTCACGTCGCGCGCCAGCATCACGCTGCTCTCGAGATAGGTGGTCTCGGGATCCTCGATCGTCACGCCTTCCCGCATCCAGTGCTCGCACAGGTGCGCGTTTATGATACGGCGCGCCGCCGCCAGCTCCACGCGGTCGTTGATGCCCAGCGTGATGCGGTAGTCGTCGCAGACCACGGGAAGCACGGCATGCCCCCCGGCCACCGCCAGCGCGACGGCGTCGGTAAGGTAGTACTCGCGCTGCGCGTTGGCGTTCGAGAGTCGCGGCAGCATGGCACGCAACAGCGGCTCGTCGAAGGCGTAGATGGCGGCGTTCATCTCGTCGATCGCCAACTGCTCCTGCGTGGCGTCGCGCGCCTCGACGATGGCGCGCACGCGCCCGTCGCCGTCGCGCACGATGCGCCCGAAGCCGGAGGGCAGCGGCATGCGCGCCGTCACCAGCGCGCAGGCGGCGCGCCCGGCCCCGCCGTCGTGCGAGGCCAACACTTCCAGCGCGCGGCGCAGCAGATCTCCCGTCACCAGCGGCATGTCGCCGGAGCAGATCAAGAGCGGCCCTTCGCCGGGTGCGAGCTCGGCCAGCGCGACCTGCACGGCATGACCCGTGCCCAGTTGTGGTTCCTGGATGACGGTGCGCAGCGGTTGGCCGCCCATGCCGTCGAGGTGCGCCCGCAGCTCGGATGAGGCCACCACCGTGACGTCATCGATGCCGGCATCGCGCAGCGCGCGCAGTACGTAGGCCAGCATCGGCTCGCCGCAGATCGGATGGAGCACTTTGGGGAGCGCGCTCTTCATGCGCGTCCCCTTTCCGGCGGCGAGGACGAGCGCGCGGATCATGCGCGTAGCGCCTCACGGTGATCGAGGAACTCTGCGACGCGCAACAGCGAGACCTCGCGTCCAAGTACTTCCAGCGTCTGGAAGATGCCCGGGCTCACCGCATGGCCCGTAACGGCGACGCGCAATGGATGAATGAACTCGCCCGCCTTGCCGCCGCGCTCGCCGGCGAGCCCGCGGATGGCAGTCTCGAGGGTCGCGGCATTCCAGATCGGCGCAGCCTGCAGTCGTTCGCGCACCAGCGCCAGACGTTCGAACGCCTCCGGCGTTCCGGCGCGCTTCTTGACAGCCTCGGGATCGGGGACGATGCTCCCCGGTTCGAAGAAGAAGCGATTGGCCTCCACCAGTTCCGCCAGCGTCTTGGCGCGCTCGCGCAACAGATCGCAGACGGCGGCCACGTGCGCGCGATCGGTGCGCAGCTCGGAAGCGTCTGGCTGGAGCGAGAGGATGACCCTCGCCCCGCCCACCAGCTCGTCGATCCGGGCCGTCTTGAGGTACTCACCGTTCATCCAGGCGAGCTTCTCCGTGTCGAACTTCGCGCCGCTCTTCTGCACGCGCTTGGGGTTGATGTCGAAGGCGGCGACCAACTCCCGGCGCGACATGATCTCGCGATCGTCGCCGGGAGACCAGCCCAGCAGGGCGATGAAGTTGAGCAGCGCCTCCGGCAAGTAGCCCAGGCGCTGGAAGTCGGCAACCGAGGTGGCACCATCGCGCTTGGAGAGCTTCTTCCCCTCCATGTTGAGAATGATGGGGATGTGCGCATAGGCAGGTGGCACCCAGCCGAAGGCGCCGTAGAGCAGGTTCTGCTTGGGCGTATTGGCGAGGTGCTCCTCACCGCGGATCACGTGGGTGATCTCCATCGCGTGGTCGTCGATGACGGCAGCGAAGTTGTAGAGCGGCTGGAGCCCCTGCTTGGTGATGATGAAATCCTCCACCTGACCCGGCGGATAGACCACGTGGCCGCGCACCATGTCGTCGAGGGCATATGCGCGCGATTGGTCGACGGCGAAGCGCAGCGCCGGCAACTCGCCCTGCAACGCCTGCGTCTTCTCCGCACGCTCCGGTGCGCTCAGATAGCGGCACTGACAGCGTGCGGCGTTGCTCGTCTGCTCCAGCTCGTCGTCCTGCGAGGTAACGTCCTCGTCCTTGGGCGTGCAGAAGCACGGGTAGACCAGCCCGCGATCAAGCAGCTCGCGCGCCTTGGCCTGGTACATCGGGATGCGCTCGCGCTGCGTGTAGGGTCCGAAGGCCCCCCCCTTGCCGGGGCCCTCGTCGAAGTCGATGCCCAGCCATTCAAAGGCCTTGGTGATGGCCTCACGATACTCGGGGCGTTCGCGCGCGACGTCGGTATCCTCGACGCGCAGGACCATCGCGCCCCCGTAGTGGCGCGCGAAGAGCCAGTTGAAGAGCGCGGTGCGCGCCCCGCCGACATGCAGAAACCCCGTCGGTGACGGAGCGAATCGAACCCTAACGGACATTCCTTACTTTCCTGGGAGCCTGGGACGCAAGATCATTTGTACACTTCTTCGAGGCGCTTGATCTTGCGTATGTTGGAGTCCGAGTAGGCGCGGAGCTGTGAGACGGCCGAGGTGGAGTACATCTCGGGAAACTCGAGGCGAACCCGCTCGAGCACGTCGTTGCAGAAGATCTGAACCTCACGCGCGCGCACGAGGCGCGCGCGATGCTGGAGCTCCAGATAGTCTTCTGCCTTCATCGCAAGACCTCGCGCCGCTTGAGGCATTCGCCCTTCACGAACTCGATGATCTCCGCCAGCGGCGCGCCAGGGGTGAAGATGGCGCGCACACCTAAGCGTTTGAGCTCCTCGGCGTCGTCGGCCGGGATGGTGCCGCCGCCGAAGAAGACGATGTCGTCGGCGCCGCGCGCCTTGAGCTGCTCCACGACCAATGGAAAGAGCGTCATGTGCGCGCCCGAGAGGATCGAGAGGCCGATGCCGTCGGCATCTTCTTGGATCGCAGTCTCGACTATTTGCTCGGGCGTCTGGAAGAGACCGGTATAGATGACTTCCATGCCGGCATCGCGCAACGCACGCGCGATCACTTTCGCGCCGCGGTCGTGGCCGTCCAGCCCCGCCTTCGCGACGACGACGCGAATCGGGCGATTCATCTGATTGGGCAACCTAGCTCTCCCTCGCCTGTGCTCCCCCCGAACGGGGGGTGGATGCCGCTCCGTGGCGGCGCTCCATATCCTGGACCAGGGCCAGTGCCTGGTGCAACTTCTCGGTGAACTCCGTCAGGCGCGCGCGCAGCTCGCGCTCGCGCTCTGAGGCCTCGATAGTCTGCATTCTCACATTCCCCTACCACCCTCTCCAGGTAATCTTCGATGTTCGTTCAGACCAAGGCGCCGAGCGGCGTGGTGTACTTGCAGGTACATGAGCCGCTCGGCAACGCAGGACTGGGCGAACATCGATGATTACCTAGAAGGCGGGCATCTCGGTGTAGCGCCCGTAGACATCCACCATCGTCTCGACGATCTCGCCTTCCGTGGCCAGCGCGCGCACCGCGTCCAGAATCGTCTCCATCAACGGCGCATCCTTGCTCTCACAGGCACGCCGCAGCGCTGCCAGCGTCTCCTCCACGCGGGCAGCGTCACGCGAGGCGCGAACGCCCCGCACTCGGTCGGCCTGCTCCAGTTCGATCTTGCGATCGATCTTGAGCAAGTCGATCGCGGGCTTCTCATCGGGCTTCTCGAAAGCGTTGACGCCGACGATCACGCGCTCCTTGGTCTCCAGCGAGCGCTGGTACTGGTAGGACGCGTCGGCGATCTCTCTCTGGAAGAAACCCGCTTCGATGGCGGGAATCACGCCGCCGAACTCCTCGATGCGCGCGAAGTACTCCTCCGCCGCGCGCTCCATCTGATCGGTCAACGCCTCCACGTAGTACGAGCCGCCCAACGGGTCGATGACGTTGGTGGCATTGGTCTCGTACGCCAGCACCTGCTGCGTGCGCAGGGCGATCTCCACCGATTTCTCGGTAGGCAGCGCCAGCACTTCGTCCATCGAGTTGGTATGCAGCGACTGCGTCCCGCCCAAGGCCGCAGCCATCGCTTCGAAGGCGACGCGCACGATGTTGTTCTCCGGCTGTTGGGCAGTGGCGCTGCAGCCCGCCGTCTGCGTGTGGAAGCGCAGCGTCCACGAGCGCGGGTCCTTGGCGCCGTACTTCCCGCGCATGCGGCGCGCCCAGATGCGGCGCGCTGCGCGGAACTTACAGATCTCTTCGAAGAAGTCGATGTGCGAATTGAAGAAGAACGAGATGCGCGGCGCGAACGAGTCGACGTCCATCCCGCTCTCGACGGCTGCTTCCACATAAGCGAAGCCGTCGGCCAGCGTGAAGGCCAGCTCCTGCACCGCCGTCGAGCCGGCTTCGCGAATGTGATAGCCGGAGACCGAGATGGGGTTGAACTTCGGCATGCGGTCGCGGGTGAAGCGCATCATGTCGACGATCACGCGCATGTGCGGCCGCGGCGGGAAGATCCACTCCTTCTGCGCG
>SCRA01000037.1 GCA_004297985.1 bacterium
ACGCGCGAGCCAAGCGTTGATGACTTTGGGCTTCAGCTTCGCAACGCGGATCGCGCCCAAGTGCGGCAGCACGTAGAGCCGCGCAACGTCATCGTAACGCTCCATCGTCTTCGGCGCGAGACGCAGGCGGCGGTCGGCTAGATACCGTTCGACGATCTCTTTGACGGTGACGCCAGCCGGCGAGAGGGCGATACCCTTCTCCTGCGCCCCGAGCGCGATGCGTTCGGCGCTCTCCGCCGCCTCTTTCGTCCGGTAGGTGCCGGCGTAATGCCGACGGCGGCGAGAACCTTCGGTCGTGTCGACGGTGACGACGTAGCGTTCCTGGCGCCGAGCGCCGCGGCCGCCACTCGTCTTCGTTTGGCTGCGCGGCTTGCGCTTGTAAATGCTCATGGTCCGCGCCCCCTGACCTTGCGTGCGTTGACCGAATCGCGTGGGTCGTGCTTCTTGTCGAAAAAGAGAAGCTGGCGGAGCGCGGTTAGATAAGGCGTCTCCTGCATGGTTCGGAGCCGTTGCTCAAACGCGCGTCGTTCGCGCTCCAGCCGATCATCGAGCGAATGAACGTCGAGCCCCTTGGCCCGCATCAGTTCGCGGGCGACGCTGGTCACGACATCGGCAGCCTCAACGGTCCAGAGAGTAACGAGCGCCGCCGACCAGATCCCCCACAGGCCGTCATCGTCCGGACGCTCCGCGCGCAACATCGCGCGCAGGTTGAGCGTAGGCATGAGTTCTGCGGCGAACGCATCGAGCGCTGGGTCGAACGAGTCCGTGCCACGGCTGACGAGACCGGAGCGCAACCGATACGAAGCGAGTGCGTAAGCCTCGACGCTGCACCGCGCAGCAACGGCTCCGACCTTCTGCCACGCCTCGTCGACGGCTTGTAGCACGTCGCCCTCGAACATCGCGTTCATCGCGGCGAGATGCTGTCGTACCTCGCTAGACCAAACAGCGACCTGGGCGCTCGTAAGACCTTCGCCTTCAACGAGTCGGCGATGCTCATCGCCGACCCCGAGAACCGAGCAGTACGTCTGAATCGTGGCCTTCTGCGGCCGCCTTGCGCGAAAATGCTCCGCGACGTTCCGGCCGTTCACCGACGCCTTAGCGCGCTTTCCATAGGCTTCCGCTACAGACCCCAGCGACAATCCACGCGCCGCCGCGACGGCGGCCAGCTCGCGCATGATGGGCGTCGGCGCCTCGTGCGCCAATCTTGCGAGCCCAGCTCCCGCACTCCCGCTAGGCTCGGGGGCTGTAATTGCGCCCCGCTTTTGGTGCACCATTAGGTAAAGCCTAGCGGTTCGCCAGGCGAATGTCAACTGCCAACCGAGGGATGTCCCGATGAAGACAAGGCTCCGGGTTTGGCGCGAGGCGCAGCGGCTCTCGCGCGAGGAGTTGGCGGAGCGCATCGGCTGCTCCGCATCCATGCTCGGCTTTCTCGAGAACGGCGCGAGTTGCTCGCCCGCGCTTGCGGAGCGCGTCCGCGCGCTCTTCGGCGAACCGCTCGACGAACTGCAACGACCGGCACGCATCACGAATCTGCCGGACGTCAAAAAGGGTGCGAAGCGGTGAGTGCTGCTCGGCTGGTCTCGAGTCTGCGCAACGCGGTTGCAGCAGATCGTCTCGTCCTCACCGCGAATGAAGTTGCCGCGTTGCTGCGCGTGCACCCGACAACCGTGCGCGCGATGGTCGCCGCCGGCTCGCTGCCTGCGATCCGCGCCGGCAGGTTGTTGCGCTTCTCGCGCGTGGCGATCGAGCGGTGGCTCGACGAAGGTGGCGCGCAGTGAGCGCGCCGGGCGGGAACCGCGGCGCGCTGGGCCACGAAGTCGAGATTCCCATTTTCGCCATCGCCGACCTGCGCGGGATCAATCGCGGCGCTTTGGTCGCAAGCCTCACGGTCGAGATCCCCGGCGTCGGACGGATCGACGGCGTGCTTTTCGAGAACGAGCGCGGGCGCGTCGTTCGGCCGGCGGCGGTTAGGAACATGCGCGGGGAGTACACGCGAACCGTGCAGTTCGAGCCGGCGTTCGCCGACGCGGTGCGCGATGCGGTCGAGCATCTGCTCGCCGAGGGCAAGGCGGTGCAAGGTGCGGGATGACGGTCGCGACGGCCTGCTGGCGCGGGTGGTCGCAGCGAGCGCAGTTGCTCCGGCGGCGCCCACGCTCCAGGGCACCGAATCCCTTGCTGCCGGCGGCGATGCGCAGCGCAGTACGGAAGCGTTCGCCGAAGAGGCGCGTACTCTTCGCGAGATCCTCGAGGAACCGCGTCAGCCACCGCAGCCCTTGATCGAGGGCCTCCTCGCCTACGGGATCACCGTGATCGGCGCGGATTCATTTGCGGGCAAGAGCACCTTGGCCTACGAGCTCGCCGTAGCGCTCACATCCGGGACGCCCGCCTTGGAGACGTTCGGAGTGGCGTCGCCGAAGCGCGTGCTCTACGTCGCCGGCGAGCAGGGGCCAGAGCGCCACGAGTACGGCTTGGCCTTCGCCGCGGCAACGCGGTCTGCCGGCGGTTGGCACGATCGACTCGTCTTTCGGTACCTGCACGCGTTCGATCTCTCGAAGCCGGAGCACCTGAAGTGGATGCTCGGCGAGATCAGGAGGATGAACGCCGACGTTGTGATCCTGGATTCGAAAACCTCGCTGTTCGGGGGCGTTGATGAGAACGACGCGCTGGACTCGCGCCGGACCGTCCGCGAGCCGTTGCAACGCCTTGTGCGCGAAGGCGTCGACGTCGTGCTGCTGCACCATGCGCCGAAGACGTTGCGCGACTACGTGCCGACCCACGCGAACGAACTCCTCCGCGGGTCAGGGGATCTGGCCGCGATGGCGAGCCAGGTGCTCGGCTTATGGCGCCACCGGAGCGGGCGGACGAAGCTGTTGCGGGCGAACCGCTTCGGGGAGGATGCGCCGCTCATGCTCGTGCCCAGGTACAGTGGGGAGGGCAAACAACGGGTGATGAGCTTTCAGCACGGCGGACCGTGGGCCGAAGGTGGATCTGCGACCCGTGATGTGGGCACTCCCGCGGCCCATCGGGCCATCGCCGATCAGCGCGCGGTCGTGGAGATTATCGAGCGTAGGGGAGCGCTCCCGAGGAGCGAGATCGAGCGGCTCCTCGGCTGGAAGCGTGATCGCGCGCATCGGGCCCTCAAGGCGGCGGGCTGCACGCGGCGTGGAAATGGTCCTGCGGTGCGCTGGTCCCTTCCGGGCGAGTGAGGGACATGCCGAATCGTCGCAAGAATCGTCGCACGACGAATACGACGATAGGGCGCAATCCTATACGCGACGGGCGTCTAATCGTCGCACGTATCGTCGCAGGAGCGGTGCAGTACCCTGCTGACGGCACCCTCGCCGGGAGCCCTGACTCTCGTTTCGAACCAGACGGCCCGCTCGGCCGCTTTATCGCTCGCTCTAATCGTCGCAATTATCGTCGCAATTATCGTCGCGCCCCTATAAGGGGGGTACGACGATGCGACGATTGCCTCGCGCGCGGTAGTACGCACTCCAGCGTTGCGGTGCGGCGGTCACGCGGCCGCTGCCGCGACCGCTGACAATGGGCCGAAGGCCCGTCTCGAGAGCGAACGCCCTCGCAAGCCAGACGCCGGCCTCCCCGGCCGGCCGGACCGCCGCCGGTGCGTGGCACCGGACCCACGCGACTCGCTGCGCTCGCGCGGAGGATCTTCGCAAACGCTGGCACGTCTGGCCGGTAACGGCCAGCGGGACGGCGCTCCGCGGAGGACGGTGACCAACAATGAGCAACCCGCCATGCCCCGCCTGCGGAAGCCCGATGCAGCTCGCGCCGGTCTGCCCACGCTCGGCAGCGCTCACCTGGCGCTGTCCGCAGCCGCGTCCTTGTCGACCGTCGTCTCCCTCGTCGTCTCTTGGCGCTTGCGCCAAATTGCGTGACGCCCTGGAGGGCGATCACGTCGTCGCGCTTGCGCGGCGACCTTCAGAGCGATGCGCCAGGGATGGCGCAGCGCGGTGATCGTACGCGAGCTGGCTAACGCCACCAGGCGCGCGTGCGTGCGCGGGCGCGTGGTGGCCACATTCCGCCGTCGAGCCGTTGCCGAAATCGCTCATCCCCGCCGAGCGCCGTCGCAGACCCCCGTCGCTTGCGGGTGACGGGGTACGGCGTGCCCGGCGCATCGAATGTCGTCTCGGACGGTCGTCGCGAACCTGCAACTCGTTCGCAAAAAAAGCGAGCGAGATCCTCCGCCAACGACAGGACGAGTACGCGCGAAGGGCGGAGGCATCCGGTTGCGCGCGGCGTGCGGGCAGGCGCGGGCGCGACGGTGGGGCGGCAGGCATGGGGCGTCACCTGGGGGTGACGGCCTCTGCTCGCCTGTCACCTAGGACCGTTGCCTCTACCTGGCGGGGCCGTGGCGAGATAGAGTGACGGCGAGGGGGGAAGCCGATGCGCATCTCTTGCCGCAGCCTTCTGTTCGCCATCGCGCTTGCCGGCGCTGTCGCGTTCGAGCCGTGGCCGGCTCACGCCCAGAGCGGGGCTTATCTTAGCGGGTTGGTTGCCGCTCAAGCCGGTGCAGCGCACGCGCGAATCCAGCAGCAGCAGCTCGACGCAGCCGCCCGCTTCCAACGTCAGAACCCCCAAGCGACGATCCTGTGGTACGTCGAGGACACGGCCTACGAAGGCTCGCGCCTCCCACGCAGCATCCTGCGGGCGATCCGGCCGTGAGATCCTTCAGCATCCGCAAAGGCAGCCTCACGGTGACTTGCTCTCGCGCCTTCCTCCGCCTCTACCTCATTCACGAGCTGCACAGACATGAGGCTGCAGCCGAAGAGTGCCAGCGCATACAGACGCGCTTTCTCGCTGAGAGCGACGAGCTCAATCGCTTACTGTCCATCCCCTGCGATTGTCGCACTCCGCAGCAGGATGCGCGCATCGACCATCTGCTGAAGCCGTACGCGCAGCCCGCCGCCGATGCTCTCCCTGTGGAGCCGGAATCCGGCACTCGCAAAGACGAGCTTCGGCGTGAGGTTGAGTCGATTGTCCAAGACGGTTGGATCGCCACCGAGCAGCGGCGCGCTCAGCAGATCCGCTGGTTACTACGAGCCGCTGGCGTTGTCACGGCAGGCGGCATCGGATGGTGGTTAGGCGGTCCCCACGGCGCCGCAATCGTGTTCATCATCGTCGGCGGTTCGCCACTGCTCTTCATCCGGCACCGGTTTATCCGCTTCTACGAGCGCCGTCTCGAGCGACTGCGCATCAATAGCCACGACGAGGTATAGCACGGGCAGGATACACACGAGCGATGCGGCGACGGGGTTCCCGTCTCATGCGCAGAGGCCTCCGCAGCGCTCCAGGGGCATGCAAACGAGCCGGGTGATGCACCAGGAATACGGAGCGAGGCGCTAACGCGGCGCCGCGCGCGGCCGCGCCGTACCCGCTCGCTACGAAGCAACAGGCTCCGACCGTCGCCCCAGCTAACCCGCTCGCGATTCCTTGGCCTCAGAGGCGCGCGAGTGCCACGCGCGCCAAGACCAGGCCGTCGAGGCATGAGAACGCCCCGGTTTGACGGCCGAGGCGTTCGTGGCTTGGCAATCCGTGGAAGCTACTCGGTCGCACCAACGGCGGCGCTGAACACGTCCCTGGGATTCTCGTCCAAGTACCGTTGCGCTTCGGCGCGCCCTTGGTCGACGATGCGCGCGAGCTCCTCGCCCGTCGCCGGCGAGAGCGGCTCAGACAGCAGCGCCAGCGTCGCGCGAACGCCGGCCTCGAAGCCGATGCGAGCCATGAACAAGCCCGGATCCGGCCAATTCGCCGGCGTGAACTGGTCGGCGATTGAGGCATAGATGCCGATGTCGTCGTCATTGACGCGACCGAGCCAGCAACGAAGAATCGCTTGGAGCGCCTCCTCGTCGATCGGAGCGGGTTGGAGTTTCGGATCGGTGGTGGTGGACATGACGTCCCCTTTCCTGTGTGCGTTTTGGTGCGATAGAAGGCCTACACGCCGCGCGCGTGCGGCGGGACGATGCAGAAGCCGGGCGGGGCGCGTTCCGACGCTCCTGGGCCGAGGAAGGCGGCTTTGTGGCCGTGCCGACGACGCCGCAGCCTGCGCGGTCGAGAAGCGGCGTGCGCGGGCATGGCGTCGAGCGACGCACGGCATCGTGCAGTCGGCAAAATGGTCGGCCTAGCGGTCGGCCATCGGAGAGGAATTGACGTTGCGCGAGCCCATTCGAGACGAAACGACACTCAAACGGTGATGATCGGCAACCCCGCGTGGAACGTGCGAAAGCGCGCGAGAGCCAGCGAGACATCACGAGTCGTCCCTGATTCGATTCCCGTTGGCGCTACCACGCAAAGCCCGTCGCGACGGGCTTTTTTCGTGCCTAGATGGCTGCGGTCGACCTAGAGGTCGGCGATCGTTGCCATCGAGACGCGGGCCTTCAGGCCGATCCTCTTGTAAGCGGACATAGTAGCCATCGGCGTCATCCGGCGGCCGAATAAGCGCCCCGCCGATTATCGCGCGAAGCGCTCCGCACGAAAGGGAAAAGAGATGAAGTCTACCTCAACAACCCTTCAGAAGGCTGTCGACGAATGGCTTCAGGCGCATGAGTTCGACAATGATTTCCGGCCCTATAGCGCTGCTCTCGGTAGGCATTGCGATGATCCGCGCCGCGTTCAATTCCCTCGTCGAATCCTTCGACCAGCCCTGACCACGCTGCAAGGGGTAGCCGAATGGTGAGGTGCGATAGCCGATATCGTGCGCCACGGATCGCGCGTTTGTGCCCCAGAAGCCGCGTGCCTAGATCACGAATGCATCGCGATACTGCCGCAGGTCAAAGAAGACCCTCAGTTTACTCGCGCCGAACGACAACAGCGTGTAGAGCGGATGTCTTGCGCAGGCTCGGCAGCGCCTCATCGGCGTCATCTAATGCCGTCGATGCCCGGGGGACTAGCAAACGGCACGCGCATGCGGCATCATCAGCAAGACTCGAGGACGGCACTGAAGGCCAAACTCAGCAAAGTGAAGCGACGTCAGACGACGTGCCGGTCATCGTCGTAGGTGGCCTCACGAGCATGGGCAAAATTAGGCTAGCGAATGGCTGCGGTGAAACCAGGTTCGCTCGTGAATTTGCCGATATACGAGCAAGTTGCTCAAAGAACTCAGCAGCCGGTGAGAATACGTCCTGGGTAGCGACTAAGTGACGGTCATACGGTCGGCGCCGCGATCCTGGGGGACCCCGGCAGCCAATACATCTATCGGTACTTAATAATAATACTAAGTACATCATGATTTATTGACATTGCTTACAATGCATGATACAGTGCTTGAGTCATTCAGATCGACCATGAGGCTATTTGCTTGGACAGCACCGATGAACTTGAAGCAATGCGACACGTGGCGCAGGCTCTCGATCCTCTAGACGACGACGCCCGCATGCGAATCGTAGGCTGGGCCTCGGCCCGATATAGGGTTGCGCCTCGCTCGTCGCCCACGACTAATCTCATCCCGCTCGGCGTAACAGCCGCAAGCGGTGATGAGGCGGTGTCGGACTACGAGAATCTTGCGGTCTTATTCGACGCCGCAGATCCGCAAACGGAAGCGGAAAAGGTCCTCATTGCCGCCCATTGGCTGCAAAAACAGAGCGGCGCGCCAAACATCGAGGCTGCGGCGGTCAACCGGGAGCTAAAGCACCTGGGCCATGCCGTGCGCAACGTGACGATGGCGTTCAACGTGTTGCTCGGGGATCGACCCGCGCTAGTCGTTCAAATGGCAAAGAGCGGCAATACGAAACAGGCACGCAAGAAATACATGGTCACAAGAGCAGGTGAAAAATATCTTCAACAAATGCTCGCACGCGCAGGCGGCGGGAACGAATAGAAAGGCCAGGTGTTATTGCCCTTGAGTACCAAATTACGAATCAAGTGCGGCGCAATTGAACTTGACTATGAGGGCGAGATTGCGTTCGGAAAAACCGATGTATTGGGAATGCTGGAGACGTTATCAAAGCTGAAACCGGTGGAGGCTGTTCCATCTGTCACGAACGAGCAACAGCCTACGAATGGTCGACCCGCTAAGACGGGAGTGCGTAGCACGTCCGATATTGCCAAGAAGCTAAGCGTTGTTGGCGGGCCTGACATGATAATGGCGGCAGCAGCGTCGCTTCACTTCCTTAGCAAAAAGACCGAGTTCACAACGAAGGACCTTACCGCGACAATGCGCGAGGCAAAGGAGTTCTTCAAAAGGAGCTACGCGAGCAACGCTGTTGCTAGTGTCGGACGGCTCGTGAAGAGCGATGACCTTCGTGCCCTCGGCGGTGAGAGGTACGCACTTTCCGACAAGTCGCTTCAAAGCATGGAATCGCGTCTTGCTTGACGTTTCCGGTCTGAAGAATCTGCTTAATAAGAAGGGCCTCTCGCAAACTGATGCCCTTCTCCTCATTTTGGCGTCCGGCGGCGGGGAGGCAAAGAAGCACGACGAGATAACGGCTACTGCCATCGCTGCTGGGGTTCGGGGCATCAAGAAGTGGAACGTCTCCGCGCGACTTTCCGCGTCGGGCGGAAAGGCGATAAAGACGCCGAATGGCTGGGAAGTGACCGACGCGGGACGAACGCATATTACCGACAAGTTAAGTGTAGATTTGGGCGCGTCTCCAATGGGTACAGCCGCGTCGCGTCTCAGCAAACACCTCCCCAAGGTTACGAATGCGCAAACGCGTACGTTCTTGGATGAAGCCGTTGTATGTCTGCAGCATGGGCATCGTCGCGCGGCTGTTGTGTTGTCATGGGTCGGTGCGGTTTCACTTCTTCAGGAATACGTTGTCAAGAATCGTCTGACGGATTTTAATAGCGCGGCAGGATCCCGACCGCAACAGAAGCGTGGCTGGAAGCCAGCAACCGTTGCGGATGATATTTCTTCGCGCATGGAAGAATACGAGTTCTTGCAGGTGTGCCATGCCATTTCGCTCTTTGGTAAGAACGTGAAGAACCGTCTTGAGCAAGCGCTGAAACTGCGCAATGGTGCCGGACATCCTAATCAACTCGCGGTCGAAGAGTTCGAGGCTGCGGCGCACGTGGAGGCGCTTGTGAAGAACGTATTCGAGAAATTCACGGTTTGACAATTCCGCGATGCTTGCTCATTGCCGGCTCCACTGATACCGGCGTTACGGTACTTCCGTTGCTTCTCGAATCCGCAGCGGAGGATACCTCACGGAAAGCATTCACTGTACACCTCGAAACTTGGTCTCGTGCGTTGCCGCGTTGATAGTAAGATATTCTCCTGAAAGCGCGGTGATCCGTGCTAGGCCCGCGGCGCGAAAGTCGAAGAGCCGGCGACGCCCGATGGAAACGCTCGTGAATTTTTGAACCTCGGCGCTCCCGAAAATTGAACCCCTCCAAACAGACAAGGAGGGGCCACCTCCCGAATGGTTGCTTGGCACACCAAAGACCATGGGGAGGTCGCCCAACGGGAGGTTTCAATGCAAAACGTGCCATCGTGAAAGCGACGGCCTTACGAACGTGGCTTGCCGGCATTCGTGTTAGAATCGAAGACCACTACCAACTCACACCGGCCATAACGCGCCGGATTGACGCGATACCGATCGTACCATTCGACCCAGCGGTACTTTCCCCGCCAAGAGCTATTGAGCCGGGTTTCGACGTCATCGAGCGGCTAACCCACGTTCGCTGTGCTGGCGTCGTTTGTGCACGCGGTAACTATATCACGCAGTTGCAAACTGCAAGCGCTACTTGGCAGATGTGGCGTAACATTGAAGAGCTACTCAGGCGCGTCGTCCGTACCACGAGGGATAACGATGTAATCGTTCCGATCGGAAGGATCGACGAGATCAGCGACGCACGCTACGACGCGCATAACGAGGCATTCAAGCCGGCGTTGCAGACTGTAGAATCGTTCGAGGCCACGTTTGCCCCGAAGTTTCGCAATATCTCGGATGCGACATTTGAGGAACTCTGTGCCAAGGTTTTCGGCTCCGAGTGGAGGCGTATGTTCACCTGGCGAGCGTGGACGCACCGCTTGCGCTGGGATAATGGGTCCCACGCGCACCGCGGGACCTCAGCGATAGCTTATGCGCGCGCCACGAATACGGACTACAGGGTCCGCGGCTCCGTCACGACGTTGCACATTGACCAGGACGTCCTGGACGATTTAGAAGAGCGCGTTCGCATTTTCTGGATCACGCCGGACGACAGTGCCTCGCCGCGAAGGTCGGGTCTGCATCCTGCCACCGAACAGATTCACGAGCTCGCAGGCCACTTTGGGTTCTCCGTGCAGCAATTTGTTAGAACCCACGCCCTGGGCGATGAGCGGTTGCTTGCTCTCGTCGTGATTCTGCGAACGCCGCGTGATCGGAGTCTCGCCGACCTCCTCCAGCAACGGCTACCAAATCGACGGGGCGAAGTGATGTCAGTACTGCGGAACCTCGCGCGCGGGCAAACGCCATATGTGTTCTAGACCTTGCATTTGCCGGGTATCTTCAAACCGATGTTGATTCAGGCTCGGGCCCGCGCGGCGCGCCCCGGCGAGACGCGACTTCGTGACCGCGGCCATTGACCTGAACGGCCACATGCCCGATCGGGCCGCGCCTCTTGAAGCGCTGCCGCCGTGGTCATAGCGCTCCTCGGCTACTTCGTCATTGCAGGACGGCGGGAGACCGCTTTTCGAGCGTTGGCGGGAAAGAACGCATTCTTTTGTGCGTTCGTCAGATGCTGGCGCATCAGGTCGGCCGCAAGCTCCTGATCTCCCACGAGGATGGCCTCGATGATCGCGATATGCTCGTGGCACCAGGTCCGGAGGCGCCGCCGATTCGAGTAGCCTTCATATTCCGCTAAACGGCGCAGGCGGTTCTGCTGCTGGATCGCTTGAAGGATGAAGGCATTGTGGCTAAACGAGGCCACTAATTCGTGAAACTCCGAATCGATACGAAAGAGAGGCGCGCGGTCGCTTTCCGGATCCTCCACGCGCAGAAGCTGCTCGTGTTCCGCTCGCGAGCGCCGCAGCATCTCCCGATCGGCTTCGAATGTATCAAGCCGCAAGGCTTGCGGCTCGAGGAGAAGCCGGAAACGATAGCTGTCGGCATGCGCCCGCTCGGAATCGAGCACGGGTGAAAAGACCCAGCCCCGCCCGTGGCTGCGCTGCGCCAGCCCTTCCTGCGCCAGACGATCCAGCACTTTAGTCACCTGGGCTCGATTCTTGCGATATCGGCGAATGAGGGTGGCTTCCGTGAACCGTTCGGAGAGACGTCCGTTGAAGCGGTCGCGGGCAATGCGCCGGAAGAGCGCTTCGTGATCGCTCGGCTCGACGTGCAGCTCCAGATCCGATAGCTCGCTTGGAGGGCGTGCAAGGAAATAGCCCCGATGCGGTTCATTGCGCAGCACCTGCTTCTCGGCGAGGAGCGAAAGCGCGGAACGAATCGGCGACCTCGAGACACCGAACGCTTCAGCCAAAGCCGTCTCCGTGAGGTGCGAGCCTATCGCGAAGCGTCCACCCTGAAGATGCTTCAGAATGCGTAGCGCGAGCAGCGCGCGCCTGGAGTTCGTGGTTCTCAACCGCGTCATGGCCTATCCCCCTCACCAGGCTTGACGATCAGGTGTACAATTGCAACAAAAGCGTACAACATTCGACCCACCTTACTCCTTGAGCCTAGGAGGGCGCGTTGATGAACCTGGTACGTGTACGACGTTCCGCCGGCGCAGTCGGAATCGTCGCGCTTGCTCTCTTCCTTTGCCTTTCCCTTCCGGCCGCGGCCCAGCAGGCCCCGAAAGAGCTCATCCAGCCCGGCACGCTCACATACGGCACCGCGGCGACCTTCGCTCCGTTCGAGTACCAAGACAACGGCTCGCTGGTAGGCTTCGACATCGAGTTCGGCGCTGCCATTACCAAAGCACTGAACCTCCAGCCGAACGTCGTCAATATGGATTTCAACGGGCTGATCCCGGCGCTCCAGGGAAAGCGAATCGACATCATCAACTCGGCGATGTACATCAACCCCAAACGTGCAGAGCAAGTGGATTTCATTCCTTATATGCGTATCGGAAACGAGCTGGTCGTCCGGAAGGGGAACCCTAAAGACATCCATAGCCGCACCGATCTCTGCGGCAAGACCGCTGCCGTGACCCTTGGCGCAATCGAGGAGATCTATGCGCGCGAGGACTCGAAGAGGTGTCAAGACGCCGGCAAAGGCGTCCTCACGATTCTAACGCTGCCGACCGCCCAGGATTCGATCATCGCCGTGCGTTCCGGCCGAGCTGAAGTGTTTTACGATTCTACCCCGGGTGCCACCAAGGCCGTCAATGAGCTGCCCGATGTCTTCGAGATCGCTGGGCCGCAATTCGAGACCAAGACCCAGATCGGCATTGCCGTTCGCAAGGGCGACACCGCGATGAAACAGGCGATCGAGCGCGCGATCCAAACGGTCGTAAGAGACGGAACCTACAATAACCTGCTGAAGAAATATCATCTTCCGGAGAGCGGGTCCCTCTACAAATGACGAGAGGGGAATACTTCTTCCATTATCTGGTATCCGTCGCGTTCGTCAAGGGCGCGGGGATGACACTCCTCATAACGATCACCTCGTTGCTGATCGGAATGGGCGTCGGACTGATTCTGGCCTTGGGGCAGGGCTCGAGATTCGGCGCTATGCGTTCGCTGACTCTGACCTACCTCTGGCTCTTCCGCGGCACGCCGGTTCTGTTCCAACTCATCTTCGTATTCAATGTTCTCCCCGCCTTCGGCATCGTGCTGTCAGGTTTCGCCAGCGCTGTGCTTGCGCTCGGCCTCAATGAAGGCGCGTACATGGCGGAGATCATGCGATCGGGCATTCAGGCCGTCGGACGCGGTCAGCGCACCGCGGGCAGGGCGCTGGGTATGACGGAATGGAAAGTCATGCGGTTCATCGTGTTACCGCAAGCGTTCCGCATCATCATTCCGCCCATTGGCAATCAGTTCATCGGCATGCTGAAGCTCAGTGCTCTCGTCTCGGTGATCGCCGTCCAGGACCTTCTCCTGATCGCGAACCAAACGGCCAGCGCAAACTTCCGTTATCTCGAAGCACTCGGCGCGGCAGGCATCTACTACCTCGTCCTGACGACGATCTTCATGGCTGTTCAAGGCCGCGTCGAGCGCTGGGCCAACCGCCGCGGCCGCCGTGGGACGATGCAACCTCGCTCGTTGACGCAGCGGCTCATCGCCTGGACCTCGGGACAGGTGGCGATCCGATGATCGAAGAGAGCATGGCGATGATCGATTCGAATGCACAACAGCAAGCGGCAGCGGTGCCACTGCTCTCGATCGCGGGATTGCGCAAGTCCTATGGAGCCGTCGAGGTACTCAGAGACGTCAGCTTCGACCTGTGCAAAGGCAAGACGGTCGTGGTCATCGGACCCTCGGGCTCCGGAAAATCGACCCTGCTGCGTTGCATCAATCTTCTCGAACCGATCGACGAAGGCACGATCGTTTTCGACCGGCAGAAGATTTCGGGGACGGATGCGCATGGACACCACGTACGCATCGATATCGGCATGGTCTTTCAGAACTTCGAGCTCTTCCCGCACCTCACTGCCATCGAGAACATCATGCTCGCTCCGGTGGAAGTGCGTAAGGTTCCCAAGGCGCAGGCACGCGATACGGCACTCGCGCTCCTGGAGAAGGTCCACATTCCCGACAAAGCCGACGCGTTTCCCGATGAGCTCTCTGGGGGGCAGCAGCAGCGCGTCGCCATCGCGCGTGCGCTGGCGATGAATCCCAAGCTGATGCTCTACGACGAGCCGACGTCGGCGCTCGATCCGGAAATGATCAAAGAGGTGCTCGACGTTATCCTCGAGCTCAGCAACGAGGGCATGACGAGCGTGGTAGTGACGCACGAGATGAGCTTCGCTCGCCGCGCCGCTGACGAGATCGTCTTCATGGATGGGGGCCGCGTCATCGAGCGAGCCTCGTCGGAGAGGTTCTTCGGCGGCGAAGTTCATCCGCGGGCCCAGAAATTCATACAGACGATCCTACACTAGGAGTAAGCAGTGACGGCGGTAACCGACGCCTCCCGCATGATCGAGTGGTTGACGACGCTGGTTGGCTTCGATACGCAAAATCCTCCCGGACGCGAAGTCGAGGCAGCATCGTGGCTGGCGCAGACGCTCGAGTCGTTCGGCCTCGATGCGCGGATCGATGACGCGCGTCCCGGTCGTTCGAACGTCATCGCCGAGCTGCGCAATGGCGAGGGACCGACCTTCGCTTTCAATTCACACATTGACGTGGTGCCGGTGGGCGATGGCTGGTCGAGCGATCCGTTCCGTTTACGTGAGGAACACGGCCGATTGTATGGACGCGGCGCCTGCGACGCGAAAGGCGCGATCGCCGGGATGCTGGAAGCAGTTTGCCGGCTTTCCGCAGAGCGCAGCCAATGGCGCGGCACGCTGTTGGCCGTTTTCGTTGCCGATGAAGAGACGGAGAGCCGTGGAGCCAAAGCCTACGCCGAGACCGGCCGGAAGATCGATTATGCGGTGATCGGCGAGCCAACGTCAAACGGCGTCGTTACCGCGCACAAAGGCAGCTTGCGCCCCGTCGTCGCAGTCAGCGGGAAGAGCGCCCACTCGGGCACGCCCGACCTGGGCATCAACGCCGTGTACGCCGCCGCGAAGCTGCTCGGCCTCATCGAGCGCGAGCACCGAGATTCCGTCTCGCATCACAATCACCCGCTTTGCGGATCAGCCAGCTTGACCGTGACGCGCATTCACGGCGGGCACGCCGATAACGTCGTTCCGGAGCGCTGTGAACTCTTGCTCGATCGGCGCATGGTTCCCGGCGAAGACGAGGAGCGTGTGAAGGCCGAGATCGAGCAGCTGTTCGAGGTCGCCCGCGCGGAGTTCGGAGTCGCAGCCGAAATCGTCGGCTATCAGCCGACGACTGGCGGAGCGACGGAGACCGACGCCGCTCACCCGATCGTGCGCGCGGCGCTCGAAGCCTCCAAAGCACGCGGCGTCACGGCGCCGGGACCCGGAGGATTTCAAGGCGGCTGCGATCTCGTTCACTTTCGTTCGATGGGAGCGCAGGGGATCGTCGTGGGGCCCGGAAGTCTTGCCGCCGCGCACAAGCCCGACGAGTTCGTTCCCGTGAATGAGCTTCTCGTATCGAGCCTCATCTATCGCGATATCGCCCTTACCATGCTAGGCATATCGTAAATGGCGCGACGGCGCGTTCGGCTCTTCATGGGGGAGCTTCACTACCGGCCAGAGATCCGTCTTCATACGGCTTCCTCGGGTGACGTGCCTACGCTGCGCGAGCTCTATCTCGTTCTCGACGAAGACGGCCAACGCGTAGCTTGCGGAGCGGTGCGCACGAACGTCGAATACTTGACGGGCATTCCCGAGATGACCGTACGCGATGAAGCGCAACATGTTCTGCCCCTGCTGCCGTGGGATGCCCAGCTCGAGGAGCTGCGCGCCATAGTGGAGCAGCAGCGCGACCTTTCGGTGACGATACGCGCGCTGATCGACACGACTCTCTTCGATGGGCTGAGCCGCTGCGCAGGCGTGCCGCTCTGTGTCTATCTCGGTGGGCGCTTCACGGGCGGTTACGCGACGAATCAGAGCCTCTTCTGGGGTGACGACGCCACGCTCATCGATCTCGCGCGGGCGTACGTCGCGCGCGGTTTCGCCGATCTCAAGCTGCGTGTTGGAGTCGAGGACTTCGAACGCGATCTGCGCCGATTGGCGCGCTTGCGCAACGAGCTCGGTGATGGCGTTACACTTTCCGTAGACGTCAACGGCCACTGGTCGGAACGGGAAGCGGAAGAACGCATCGAGCGTCTCACGCCGCTTGATTTGGCCTATGTCGAGCAACCGATTCCAGCCGGAGATTGGGATGCGATGGCGCGCCTAGCCCGGCGAAGCACGATCCCGCTGACGCTCGACGAGAGCGTAGCCTCGATGGGCGACGTGCGAGAGCTGGCGCGCAGGCGCATTCCGGCGATCGCGCATGTGAAGCTGGCAAAGCTGGGCGGCGTTGGGCCCGTCGTTGAAGCGGGACGCTTGCTGAAGGCAGCTGGTATCGAGTTGATGGTCGGGCAGATGAATGAAGGAACGGTGGCGACCGCGGCCGCCGTTCACTGCGCCATGGCGCTCCAACCGCATCGCGGTGAGCTTTACGGGGCCGATGGCCTCCTCGACGATCCCGCCAACGGTCTCACCTACAGTTCGGGTGCTGTGGAGATCGGCAACGGTCCCGGCCTTGGCATTGCGTTTCACGAGCAAGACGCGGAGCTCTTATGGGAGATGACGGTATGATCGAAACATCTGGTCTTTCGCTCGGTGTTGAGTCGGTCTTTCCGCAAGCCGAGTATGAGCGCCGCGTCGATGCGGCGCGGGAAGCGATGGCGGCGCGCGGCGTCGACGCGCTGGTCGTTACCGGGCCGGAGAACCTGTTCTATCTCAGCGGCCAGCAAACGCCGGGATACTACACGTTCCAGTGCATGATCGTCACGCTGGAGGGCAAGCCCGTCTTCCTTCTCCGCCAGCTGGAGCTGCACAATTTCCGCCGTAACACGTTTGTCACGAACGTGGAGCTGTATCCGGACAACGCGCAACCCGCCGAAGCGCTCGTCGACCAGCTCACCAAGCTACGCTTGGCCGGCAAGCGCGTAGCCATCGAGAAGCGTGGATGGTTCCTGCCGATTGGATTTTACGAGCGCTTGGCGGATCGCCTCGGAAGCGTGGCAGATGGCTCCGGCATCGTCGAAGGGCTGCGACGCGTGAAGTCACCGCTCGAGCTGTCGATGATCGAGGAGGCCGCCAAGCTCACCGATCTCGGCGTGAAGGCGGGACTCGCAGCCATCCGTCCGGGCGCCTCGGAAAACGCCGTCGTGGCGGCAATGCTCTCGGCCTCGATCTCGGGCGGCTCGGAGTACCTCGGTATGGAGCCGCTGGTCTCCTCCGGTCCGCGCTCGGGAATCCCGCATGCAACCTGGCGCCGGCGCACGATCGAGCAAGACGATCCCGTCTTTCTCGAGATGGCCTCTTCGTACAACCGCTATCATGCGGCACTGATGCGCGCGGCGTGGGTGGGCACGGCGCCGCACGACGTACGCGAGATGATGAAGGTCTGCCGCGAGGCCCTCGAAGCGGCGCTTGCCGCAATGCGGCCCGGTGTCACCTTCGAGGCCGTGCACGACGCCGCGCAAGCCGTCATCGATCGGAACGGGATGACGGAGCGTTATAAGAAGCGCACCGGATACAGCCTGGGCATCTCGTTTGCCCCCGACTGGGGCGAATGGCAGGTGGCGAGCCTCTACACGGGTGAGCGCGACGTGTTGGCGCCCGGCATGGTTTTCCATCTTCCGACGGCGCTGCGCGAGTACGGCGTCTACACGGTTGGCGTGAGCGAAACGGCAATTGTCACGGAGACGGGATGCCGCACCCTCAGCACCGTCCCTCGCGAGCTGATCCAGGTTTAGCGCACCTTTCATGCCCGCGCGCACGGTGATCGTCGAGCACTCCACCGAGTCTCCCGCGCGAGACTTCCAAGTAGCCGCGTCCCTCCTCGCGGCGCTCAGACGACGCACTGGTATGTCATATCGATTCGTGCGCGTCACCGGAGCGGACGATATCGCGCTTCCCGGAGAGACGCGTGAATACGTCGCGCGCTCCGGCAGCTTGGTCCCCAATGGCTGGTTCTGGGTCGAACGTATCTGCCCGCCGCCTGATCTCTCGCAAGCGCGGCACGTCAGCGATCGAACGCTCTCGCAAAACCAGCCGTCGATCGTGTCGATCAATCGCCGAACGTTGGGTGCAGCGAGCTTTCGCGCCTGGCAGCGAGCGCTCGAGGAGCACTTCGCCGCGGCGCGATGGGTGTCGGTGAACGATGATGGGGCGACGACCGTCGGCGTCGCGCTGGAGCTCGATCGGTACGGTCGTCTCGAAGTATCTCCCGTGAGTCGGCTCGTCGATCAGCTCGTTGGTGACCCAACGACGACGGACGTGGCACCTGTGGCTCCTCCCGCAACGCCGCAGACGACGCGCATCGTCGTCGTCGGCGAACGAGCGTACCACGAATACGCCTACCCTGCCGTACGCGCGAGCCTCGGCGACGCTGCCGATGCCGTCGGCTGCATCGTGGAACTGCGCTTCGTCTCCGCTCATCGGGCAACGCAAGCGGAGTGGCGCAAAGCCCTCACAGACGCCGACGGCATCGTGCTGCCGGGCGGCAATGACATGCAGCAGGTCGAGGCTCAGATCACGGCTGCAACGATCGCGCTCGAGGAGCGGATTCCTGTACTCGGTCTCTGCCTCGGCATGCAAACGATGGTCACTGCTTTTGCCCGCCAGATTGCCGGCATGCACGGCGCTCACCTTGAGGAGACGAATCCCGAGGCGCAACCGCTCACGTTTCGCAGGCTCCATCAAGGCGGGCTGGCCGCGCATCGGATCGGCATCCGACAGACGCGGCTGGTGGAGGGCTCGCTTCTCGAGCGGCTGTACGGTCGGCACGAATGGCAAGACCGCATGAATCACCGCTTTGCCCTTGATCGCGGTATCGCGCAAAGACTGGTCGACCACGGACTCGAGATCGGCGCGCTCGGAGAAGGCGACGTTGCCGACGCTATAGCGTGGCCTGACCATCCGTTCTTCGTCGGGGCTCAAGGGCACCCCGAGCAATCGAGCACATCCGAACAGCCGCATCCACTCGTTGTGGCGTTCCTCCAAGAGGTACAGGGACGATGATGACGCAAGCGCAAGCATGCGCAGCACTGCGAGGAGTCTTTACGATCCAGGTCACGCCGTTCGATCGTGAGGGGAGCCTCGATCGTGACGCACTGGCGTCGGCAATCGAGCGCGCCGTCACGCATGGCGTCGACGGTCTCCTGATCGGCGGCACGTATGGCGAGTTCGCGACGATGACGGCGCAAGAACGTGCCGAGCTCTTCCGTTTCGTAATGGATGTCGTCGACCGGCGCCTTCCCGTGCTGCTTTGCTCCGCGGACTCTGATGTGCGCGTCGTTCGCGACCTCACCGCACTGGCATCCGATCTCGGCGGTATCCCGATGACGACGCCGCCATACGTCTCTGAGGTGACCGACGAACAGGTCGTGGGATTCTTTCGCGAGATCGCTGCGCTTTCGTCACGAGGATTGGTGATCTATAACGCTCCGGGAGTCGCCGCCACGCTGACGGCATCCGCCATCGAACGCCTCGCTGAGATCGACGGAATCATCGGAATCAAGCAGGGCGAGCTCTCGCCGGCGACGGTCGATGTCCTCGTTGGCCGGCTCAAAGGAAAGATCGCATTGCTCTGCGCGTCCGATCTGCACATGCTCGGGCCACTGGCCGCCGGTTTTGACGGCCTCACCAGCACGAACAGCTGCGCGCTTCCCGAGCTCATCATGGAAAGCGCGCGGGCGCTTCTCCGCGGCGACGCGGGACGTGCCGGCGACTTGCATCGCAGCTGGTATGCCTACCGGGCGTTCGCACGCCGAGCCGGACAGCCGCAGACGGTGAAGGCGGCCATGGCTGCGCGAGGATGGGAGGGCGGAAGTGTCCGCCCGCCGCTTTGCGGCCTTTCCGCTGAAGAATACACGAAATTGACGGCGATCGTGCGCAGCGTGCTGGCAGACGTGCCCAGCGCCGTAAGAACGAAGGCTTCATGAGAGCGCCAGCGCGATTCTCGTCGCGGGCGCGCACGGTTCCGCCCTCTGCCACCTCTGCCGCAACGGAAGCGGCGCGGGCGCTGGCTGAGCGCGGGATCTCCGTCGTTGCCTTGTCGGAAGGGGAGCCGGATGCCCTTACTCCGCCCGAGATCCGCCGGGCAGCGTACGAAGCGATCGAGGCGGGGTACACGAAGTATCCTCCGCTCGCCGGTTATCCCGATCTTCGTCAGGCGATCGCGGAAGCGTTGCATAGGCGCGGCGTAGAGTATTCCGCCGATGGCATCGTCGTCTCGTGTGGGGCAAAGCAGGCAATCCTCAACACGCTCCTCGCCCTCGTCGATGCCGGCGACGAAGTCATCATTCCGACGCCGGCTTGGGTGAGCTATGCCGCTCAAGTCACGTTGGTGGGCGGCAAGCCGGTGTCCGTGGAAACACGCGCGGAGGACGGGTTTATCCTGGATCCGGAGCGGCTGCGCGCAAAGATCACGCCCCGTACGGTTGCGCTCGTAATCAACTCTCCTTGCAATCCGACGGGCGCAGTCTATGCTCGCGAACAGCTCGAGGAACTCGCCACGGTCGCGCTCGAACATGACCTGTGGATTATTTCCGATGAAATCTATTCTGCGCTTACGTACGCTGACAAGGCCGTCTCGTTTGCCGCTCTGGGCAACGAAGTCGCGCGCCGAACGGTTCTCATCGACGGTGCCAGCAAGACATTTGCGATGACGGGGTGGCGTGTCGGATGGAGCATCTGCGAGCCCGCGGCGGCGCGCGTAATCGTAACGATGCAGGGACAAACGACCAGCGGCGCTGCAGCGATGGCTCAACGTGCAACGCTCGCCGCGTTGCGCATGGACCGCGCAGCGGTCGATGCTATGCTGGATGCGTATAAACGTCGGCGTTCGTACGTATTGCAGCGGCTCGAGCGCGTTCCCGGCATCACGTGCTCGATGCCCGGCGGCGCCTTCTACGTCTTCCCCGACGTTCGCGAGCTCCTCGGGGGATACTATGGCACGCAGCGCGTCGATTCATCGCAAACGCTCGCAGAACTACTGCTTTCCGAGGTGGGTTTGGCCGTTGTCGCGGGTGAGGCGTTCGTTGCACCGGGATATATCCGGATCTCGTTCGCCGCATCGGACGACCAGATTGCTGAAGGTTGCGACCGACTGGAGCGTTTCGTTCGAGCCTTGCGTCCTTCTCTTGCTTAGCCTCCCCCAGCCCGGCAAGCTGGGAAAAATCACAGTCTCGTAACGCTGGAACCGCTGTCGGGGGCCGGGTCACGGTTCCTTGAGACGCCGCAGCCCCTCAAACGACGGCGACCCAGGCTCAGCGGTCCATACAACCAGTTCCTGTGAGCGATCGCTCGTGGATACGAGTATGTCCCAATCGAGACTCAGAACGCCTGCCATGGGATGGTGAAAGACACGCGTACCGGAGCTTTTGCTGGCGACGTAATGGGCCGCCCACCACTCACGAAACTGTTGGCTTTGCATGGAGAGCTCACCGACAAGAGCAGTGAGGCGCGCGTCCTCCGGGTCGTGGGCAGCCTTCATGCGTAACAGAGAAACGCCGAAACGAGCGACGCTTTCCCAATCGTCGTAGAGTTGTTTTATCGTCGGATGCGTGAAGAGTAGCCGCACGTAATTACGTTGCTGCTCGGGGATCTTCGAAAAGTCAACGAGCAACGCGGCTGCCATCGGATTCCATGCGAGAATGTCAAAACGTTGATCCTGGACCATTGCAGGAATATCCGCCAAATGATCCAGCAGCCTTTGCATTTGGAATCGAACCTTCTGCGGGGTCGGCTTGCGCGATCGCTTTACGCGTTTGCCGGAAAGTTTGTACAAGTAGGCGCGCTGGTCATCGTCCAAGCGCAAGACGCGCGCAAGCGTGTCGAGAACCGGTGCGGATGCCGGTACCCTTCCCTGCTCTAATCGCGTGTAGTAGTCCGTGCTGATTGCGGCAAGCTGCGCGACCTCCTCGCGGCGCAGACCTTGGACGCGTCGCAACGTTCCCATGTCTGGCAAACCCACAGTCTGGGGGTTCAGCTGCGCGCGCCGGGCTCTGAGAAACTCGCCGAGTTCCTCCAGATGGGCATCACTGTTCATATGATCATTCTCACAGATACGGCTCTGCCTGTGAGGCGGCGAGTCGCTGCCTAGGATAAATCGTTCCCAGGAACATTTCCGACTCTTCGCCGCGGCCTTCGCTGGTGCTAGACTCGAGCTAGAGGTTTTTGGAAATGGAGATTAGACGAGCAGGCTCCCAGCCATCCGCAAAGGGACCCGCGGAGTACTTCACCGGCGTCGTACGGATCGACCCGCTGTTCGATCGAGAGGACCCGGCACGGGCGACCGCCGGCATGGTGACGTTCGAGCCGTGCGCTCGCACGGCGTGGCACACGCATCCGCTGGGCCAAACCCTGATCGTGACGGCTGGCTGCGGTCGAGTCCAGCGTTGGGATGGGCCCATCGAGGAGATTCGCCCCGGCGACACCGCATTAATTGCACCTGACGAAAAACATTGGCACGGCGCAGCGCCGACGACGGCGATGACGCATATCGCTATCCAAGAGAAACTCAACGGAAAGAACGTCGATTGGCTCGAGAAGGTCACCGACGAGCAATACGGAGCTTAGGATGAAAGCAGCGGTGTATCACGGTGCGCACGACATTCGCCTTGAAAACCTCCCGGATCCGAGTATCGTGAAGGCGAGCGACGCGATTGTACGAGTTACGCGCGCAGCTATTTGTGGATCGGACTTATGGTTCTATCGCGGCGTCTCGCAGCCAAATCCGGGGAGCCCAACCGGCCACGAGTTCGTCGGCGTCATCGAAGCGGTCGGTCCTGAGGTCCGGAGCGTCCGTCCCGGCGACGCCGTGATCGCCCCGTTTTCCTGGAGCGACGGTACCTGCGAATTCTGCCGTGCAGGCTTGCAAACGTCGTGCGTGCACGTGGGCTTCTTCGGCGGTGAAGAAAAGAATGGCGGTCAAGCGGAACTCGTTCGCGTTCCGTACGCCGACGGCACGCTCGTCAAGATGCCGGAAGCTCTTTCGCATGACGCCGACAAGCTCAATGCCAGCGTAACGCTGTGCGACGTTATGGGAACCGGGCATTACGGCGTCGTTGCCGCCAAAACGGAACCCGGTTCGACCGTCGTTATCGTGGGAGACGGTGCCGTTGGTTTGTGTGCCGTCCTGTCGGCGGCGAAAGTCGTGCGAGCCGAACGCGTGGTCGCTGTAGGCCACAACGCCAAGCGGCTCGAGATCGCGAAACGCTTCGGTGCAACGCATACCTTCAACTCGCACGAGCCTAACGTGCAGGAACAGATCGTCGACCTTACCAACGGCGGAGCGCCGCACGTAGTGGAGGCAGTCGGCAATCAGGAAAGCTTGGATCTTGCCATCAACGTTGCTAGGCCCGGCGGTACGGTGAGCTTCGTCGGGGTGCCGCATAACGTCAAGAATGTTCCGATCGAGACTATGTTCTACAACCATGTTACGCTACGGGGTGGGCCCGCGCCGGTGCGCGCGTATCTTCCACAGCTCATCTCAAGCCTCGAAACCGGGCAAATCGACCCGTCACCGGTCTTTGACCTCGCGTTGCCGCTGAGCAAGGTTGCCGAGGGATATGCTGCCATGGACGAACGCAGCGCGATAAAAGTGTTGCTCTCTGTTTCGTGAGGGCGGCAAAAGGCTGGTCGTATTACCGCGGCCACCGCGCGCCCTCCGCGACGGTCAGGATCGCGCTACGAATACCTTATAGAAGGGGATAAATCATGCCCGACCAATCGCCGCGAACCCGATCGCCGTTCGGCGACATTGCTCCCGCACTTGCGAAGATTACCGACGACGTGCTGTTCGGTGACGTCTGGGAGCGTCCCGGCCTATCGCCGCGCGACCGCAGCTTGATTACCGTTGCAGCCCTGATCGCACTTTATCGGACGAACGAGCTGCCGTTTCATCTAAAACGTGCACTTCAAAACGGTGTCACGAAAGACGAGCTTACCGAAGTAATCACTCACCTCGCGTTCTATTCCGGTTGGCCGACGGCGAGCACCGCCATCGCGATAGCGCGGAACATCTTTCAGGAGACTGGGAGCTAGTCGCAATGCCACACGTCATCGTAAAACTCTATTCCGGCAGATCGGAGGGAGAGAAATCCCGCTTAGCTGATGAGATAACCAAAGTTGTTATGAAGTCCCTGGGGTACGGCGAAGAATCGGTTTCCGTAGCCATCGAGGACGTGGAACCACAGGAGTGGGCGGAGAAGGTTTACAAGCCGGACATCATCGGCAGGCAACATACGCTGTTCAAGAAACCGGGATATAGTCTCTAACCGCGAGACCAGCAATCCACAAGGCGGGAGTCCTCGTGGGCCGCGGCGAGGGTGGGCTATCGCTGCATACACTGCGCGTGCTTCCGCATCGCAACAGACATGCGCGGGCGTAGCTCGGAGGTGCGGGGCTGACTCGTTCTCCCGTCTCTCACAAGATGTTCAGGCGGCCGCCGTCCACCACCAGTGTCGTGCCGTTGATGAAGCGCGCCTCGTCGGAGGCGATGAAGCAGATCGCGGCGGCGAGATCCTCCGGCTTGCCGATGGCGCCCTCCACTTTCTCGATGCCGCTCCTGACGTTCGGGTTGTTCCACAGCATCGGGGTGTCAACGGCGCCGGGCGCGACGCAGTTGACGCGAATGCCGCGCTCTTCCATCTCCATGCTGAAGCCGCGGGTAAACGCCTCGATCGCGCCCTTGGAGGCTGCATAGGGAACGACGTTCTTGGTCGTCTCGTGCGCATGCACGGAGCTGATGTTGACGAAGGCGGATCCGGGCGGCATATGCGGCGCGCCGTACTTGGCGAAGAAGAAGACCGAGCCGAGGTTCGTCGTGATGACGCGGAAGAAGTCGGCCTCCGCGATGTCGACGATGGGCGTGTACGTCATCATCGCCGCATCGTTGACGATGACGTGAATCGCGCCGTAAGCGGCGACGGCCGCGGCGATCGCGGCCTGCACCTGGGCCGCGTTGCCGACGTCCACCGCCACGGAGATCGCCTGGCCGCCGGCGGTAGTGATCTCGGCGGCGGTAGCCTTTGCGGCGTCGGCGTTCAGGTCCGCCACCACCACACGGCCGCCCTCGGAGGCCATGCGCAGGCACGTGGCGCGGCCGATGCCGGATCCGCCGCCCGTCACGATACAGGTCTTCTCGCTGAACCTCATACCCACGCCTTCGGCCTTGCCCCCGCCGCTCCCGCGCGCCGCGCTCCTCGGCGCGCGACCCTCAGAGACGGACGCGCTTGATCGCGGACTTGTAGGGCTCGACCTCGCTCCGGGTTGTATCTGGGTTCGAGCCGCGGCGGCGCGCAAGCTCGGCGACCAGGCGTTGCAGAGGAATGATTGAGACGAACGGGCGCAGCAGGTAATCGACCTTCGCGAACGGCAGGTCGTAGTCGCCGGCACCAAGCGTGATCGCTTGGATGTTCAGGTCCTTGAGCATGGTAAGGAACGCTTCGGTGCGGCCGCCATCGTCTTCGTCGGGCACTGCGACGATCGCGGCATGACGCGGCTCGAAGACTGCAGGGGTGCCGTGGAGGGCGAGTTCGATCGACATGGCCTCCGCCCACAGGTACGCGCCTTCCTTGATCTTCAGCGCGGCCTCAAGAACCGACAGTGCGTCGATGCCGAAACCGGTTAGGAAGATTGGCTCTTTGTTGATCAGGCGGGGAACTACATCGACCGGAGCGGGCTTGGCGAGCGTTTCGGCGATCGCGGCGGGTATCTCGTTCACGGCAGCTTCAAAGTCGGCAGCCGTCGGACCGCCGACCAGCTTCGCAACGAGCCGGGCAAGCGTCGCCAGCGCCGTGGTATAGGACACCGTATGGGTGCTCGCCCGTTCATCGGCACAGGTGCGCAGAACGATATCGCCGCCCGGGTTCTGGGCACCGTGGCCGGTAACGGCAATTGTCAAGGCGCCGGCCTTCTTGGCCCGTTCAAAGAGATGTTGCGGAAACCGTTTCGTGCCGCGATGGCTGACGACGACGATCTGGTCCTCGGTGTCGATCGCGCCGCGAAGGGCATAGTCATGCGTTTCAACGAACGCGGGGCGGATGCGGCCACCGGAAAGCTCAGCCGCCCAATAACCCGCAATCTTGCAGGCGTGCAGCGATGTGCCAATACCCGCGAAAATGACCGGACGCTTCGGGTCCAGTCGAGGCAGGTCGCTGGACTTGAGAACGTCGCGGACCGCCTCGGTCTGGGACGCGATCTGATCGTCGAAGGCGAAATGGTTCATACCCACGCGTTCGGCCTTGCTGAAGGAAAGGCCCGCGTGCGGCAAGCATCCGTACCCATGGCGCGACCGTTCCGCTTCGGTGTGGCCACGGCCGACCACCAATGCGAGGCGTACACCGGGCAAGACGACATCCGCGACGTCTGGGAGCGTGTGCGCGGCTTGACGCCGCGCGGGCGCGCGACGGACTTTTGGCAGCGTTACCGCGAGGACGTCGATCTCGCCAAGGGTCTTGGATGCCGCGCGTTCCGCCTCTCCTTGGCCTGGGCGCGCCTGGAGCCCGAGCCTGGAGCATGGAACGACGAGGCGTTCGGGCACTATCGCGACGTGCTGCAATGCCTGCGCGGCGCGGACATGATCACCGTCGTGACGCTCCATCACAATACCTGGCCGCTGCACGTCCAAGCCGCCGGCAACGGCGCTGGGATGCTGGACGCCAACTTTCCGGCAAAGATGGCAGCCTACGCCTCGGAAGTGGCGCGGCGTCTGGGCGATCTGATCGACTACTACGTCACCATCAACGAGCCCAACCAGCTCGTCTACGGCTTCATCAAAGGCTTCTGGATGCGGGCGTACGCAGTGCCGCCGGGACTGGAGCCGTATGCCACCTCCGAGCAGCAGATGGACGCCGTGCTGCAGCTCATCCCGAACCTCTTTCGCGCCCACGCGTTGGCACGCCGTGCGATCTTGGAGCTGCGCCCAGAGGCCAAAGTAGGCGCGAATCCGCTGGTTCTCGGGCTGCCGCGCTGGCTGCAGCGGCTGGCGGACCGCAACGCCACGCATCTGCCCTCGCCCGACCACGCGCGCCGCCAGGCCGCGAATCTTTCGCAGCGAGCCTTCCTCGACTCGGGTAAGGTCGATGTCTCCATCGCGCAGATCGCCGTTACCGACGCGCGCACGGAACGCGTGCTCTTCTCCGAGCCCTATGCCGTGGCGCCGAACGGTCGGCTGTACGCGGTGGCGATGGCGTTGGGGAGCCGTGCCCTGCTCAACGCGGTCGATCGTGCGCTGCGCGACGTCAAGCGGAGCAATCCGAACCTTCCGCACGCCTACAATCGCAAGACGGTGGCGCATGTCGGCCGCGAGCACCTGCGCAGCGGCGACGGCGGCCATGACGAGGTTCCCGATCTTGACCGCTCGCTGCGAGCCATCCGCAAACGTGGAGTGTTGCGCGTCGGCATCCACCCCGGCGTCGAGGGCCAGTGCATGCCGGACGGAAAGGGCGGTTACCGCGGCCTGGAGCCGGAGATCGCGCAGGCAATCGCGCGGCGCGTCCTCCGCTCCCCGAACGCCAAGGTGCGCTTCGTGCCGCTGCGCGGGGAGCAGCGCCTGCACGCCACGCGCTCCTGGCTGCGCTTTTTCGACGGCGTACGCAAGTCGTACGCGCTTTTCAGCACCCTGCTGGGCGCGAACTGGTGGAACCTGGGCATGGCGGGCCGCTTGCCGCAGTTTCTCTGCCCGCCCGAGTGTGCCGGCATGCTCGACTACGTGGGCGTGGACTACTACTGGGGCGTCCCCTCGATCTGGCCGCGCGAGTTGCAGCGCCTGGCTGCTGCCAGCGAGTGCCGGTACTCCAACGCCCCGGTCTGGCCGGGCGTGCTCGAGCAGCTCCTGTACGAGGCACGAGAACAGTTCCCCGGCAAGCCCGTCATCGTGATCGAAAATGGCTGCGTCACCAGCGCCGACGGATTCTCACGCGCTGACTACCTGAGTGCGCACATCCGTGAGGTTCAGCGCGCCGTTGCGAAGGGTGTTCCCGTCGTCGCCTACCTGTGCTGGAGCATCACGTCCAATCGAGAATGGGGCTTACCCTTCGACGACAACAGCGACTTCGGGCTCTATCACATCGACCTCGATCACGATGCCGACCTCAAGCGCGTGCCGACCGAGGCCAGCGCGCGCTACGCCGAAATCATCGCGCAAAACGGCGGTGCGGAGTAGCCCGGAGGCATTCTCAAACAGCTCGCCTGTACACATCGGTGCTGAGGTACTTGAGGCCGAAATCCATCAGAAGAGTTACGACTCTCGCACCGGGACCCAATCGCTCTCCTACTCGAATCGCTCCAAGAACATTCGCCCCTGAAGACGTTCCCGCGAAAAGCCGCTCTTCGCGAGCGAGACGCCTGACCATGGCCTCTGCACCAGCCGTCGGGACCGGAATAACCTCATTCACTAGACTCGAACCCCTCAGCGCTGGAGCGTAGCCGATGCCAACTCCTTCGTTGTAAGGCCTTAGGAACGCCGGGAGCCGCTTGAGCGCGCCCTGGTAGGGCCGGGTGTAGGGGAGACTTTACGCATTCTTTACGCTCGTGAGCGGAGCCGCCGGCGCTGATGTCCGAATTCCAAACGATATGCATATAAAGGCGGGACGCGGATGTCTGCCCCGCCGGAATCAAACGCCCTCACGTTTGTGAAAGGCCTTTATGTCGACGCTCAAGACTCTTACCTCGGCGTTCCTCCTATTGCTGGCGGGCTTCTCATCGTCCACAGCGGCGCTCGCTCAAACCGCAAGCCCATCACCGACTCCTACAGCAGCCGCGAAGACGCTGGTCCTGATCCCCTACCAAGAACCCGGGAGCACCGATCCTCATGCACTTGCAATTTCCCAAGCGCTATCAGCCGAACTTGCCGCCGCCGGAGTCTCGGTCACGAGCGTCGCGCCCATCGGTCACCTAGACGCGGTCGCAAACGCTTCAATAATCTGCGCTGAGAACAAAGCGTCCGCGCTGCTCGTCCCCGAGGGGCGGTACGAACAAACCCTTAAGCGATTCAGCGTGAGCTTCTTCCTGACGATGTTGAAGTACCCAACGCACGTCGAATTCCGGCTCGATGAGATCGGCTGCGATAGGGTAGTGCGCTGGAGCACGGCGACCACCGCGGACCAAATGCCCTCCGGCGTCGATTCAGTCGGAAACGTCGGCGCGGCGATCGATGTGGCCTTCAGCTCGGCGGTGCAAGCCGCCGTTCATGCCTTTGCAACCGCGACGGTAACGCAGAGCCCGACTATGACACAAACTCCTGCGGATCCCGCCGCCTCGACGCCGACCCCCACGGTTGCAGCAACGCCGCAGGCTCAGTCGACGTATCTGCTTCTCCCGTTCGAGCAACCTGGAGTTGCGGATCCGCGCGCCGCCGACATCACACATTCGCTGCTCACACAGCTTCAGCAACGCAAGCTCAACGTCAAAGTGGGAATGCCGATCGACCACCTCTCCGCAATTGCCGATGCTCAGCAACTCTGTACCGGAAGCGGCGCACAGACGATCATCATACCGAACGTGCGAATCGAGCAGTCCTCGTACACCGGACGTTCGCATGCGGCCCTGCGTCTCACGTCGCTGAGCTGCAACGGTAGCGTGCTCGGTCATGGATTCGCACAAGCCGATATGGGAAATGGCTTCATCAACAATTTCGGGGCGGCGGCGGTGGGCGTCTCGGAAAGAGCGATGGGGCCAGCGATCGAGCAGCTATTCCCGAACGAACACGGATAGCGCCTCACTGACTGCTACGGACCCGGTTGGTACGCTCGCGTCAAGCTAGCAGCGCCTCGGGCGGATCGGCAGCTCACGCGCGTCCTGCTAACGCGGGGGAAGTACCCGGCCATAGCCACTCTCCGAGCCCGACTTGGATGCGGACGTTGGCGATTCAGTGGCCTTGATCGCCGTCGCGGCGCTTACCCCAAAACGATGACGCAGCTAGGCGAGGGTTCGCTCGGCGTTAATCGGGCTGCGTGTCCTGAAAAACGGTGGAAAGCCAGGCGCGTCCATAGGGCCCAGTGAGTCGAGTACCTCGCGCTCAGTACTGCGGGAACGAGATGCCTCCGTTCACGCTGATCGTTGCACCGGAGAGTTGATCTGATTCAGGCGCCGCGAGGTAGAGCGCAAGCTCGGCGAGATCGGCCGGCTCGTTCAAACCGAACGGTGCCTTTGACTCGATTTTTTTGAAGGCTTTCACCAAGACGGCATCCGACCCAGCGGCACGCTCTTTGGCGAACTGATCGTAAGCAGGCGTATCGGTCGTGAGCGTCGTCGAGATGGCGTTGACTCGCACACCCCATCGCGCAAACTCTCGTGCGAGCGCGCGCGTCAGGAAGATAATCGACGCGGCCGCAGCTCCGATAACGGACTCCGAGGGCGTCGGCATGCGCCCCGCGTCGGTCGTGACGGAAATGAGCTTCCCGTAGCCTCTTGCTTTCATGTACGGGAAAGCGGCATGTAGGGCGTAGATGCGCTGAAATGCATGGGTGCGGAAGAAGCCCTCGAGGTCGTTTTTCGAAATCTCATCAAAGAGGGCGGCTTTGGGTTTTCCGGTTCCACCGCTGGCCACCGCAATGTCGATCTTTCCGAAGGCGTCGAAGGCCGACTTCATCACTCGCGCAACAGCGTCGTAGTCATAGAGATCCGCGGCGACGAACCGTGGCGCATGATCGGCGTCCGCGGCGGCTGCGATCACCTCGTCTGCGGCCTTCTGGCTGCGCCCTTGGAATATCACGTGCGCACCGCATTCGGCATACTTGAGAACGATTGCCCGGCCTATCCCGGAGGTTCCGCCGAGCACCACCGCAACGCGGCCCGCGAGGTCGGCCTTCACGTCACGTTTCTCCCTGCCGTTGGTGCTGCAGTGCCGCTCCGCTCGAAAGGACGGCGGCAATCTCGGGCTCGGAGAACTCGAGTTCGCGCAGCAGCTCCACGGTGTGCTCGCCCAGGACCGGCGCATGGCGCTCGATCTCGGGCTGCGACGCGCTCCATGTCGACGGTACGCCCATGCCGCGCAGGCGCCCTTCCGAGGGGTGATCGATCGTCGGGAAAAAGTTCACCGCGCGTACGTGCTCGTCTTCGAGCAGTGACTGCGGCGTGTGCAGCGGCGCCGCGGGAATATCGGCTTCACCGAGCAGTTGCATCCACACCGCTGTTGTTTTCAGCGGAAAGATCGCGTTCAGCTCGGCATACAGTGCGCTGATGTTCTGCGTGCGTTGCTGCATCGACGCATAGCGCGGATCGGCGGCTAAATCCGCACGCTGTGCCAGCGCGAAGAAGCGCTGCCACTGCTTGTCGTTGTACACCAGCACGCTGATGAAACCATCACTTGTGCGATACGGTTGGCGATGCGGGTCCAACAGGCGCGGATAGCCGAAATCGCCCAGGGGCGGTTCGAAGGTGTGCCCGTAGAGATGGTCGCCCATGACGAACTGGATCATCGTCTCAAACATCGGGACTTCGATCGCTTGCCCTTCGCCGGTTTTCTCGCGGTGATACAGCGCCATCCCGATCGCCGAGGCAGCCGCCATCCCGACGATGCGGTCGGCGATCGCGGACACTACATAGCGAGGTGGCTCACCCTCCTTTGCCTGCAGCACTGCAAGACCGATCGCGCCCTGCATCAGATCGTCGTACGCGGGCTTGCCGGCGTACGGTCCGTTTTGCCCGTAGCCGAACGCTCCGCAGTAAATGATCCGTGGATTGATCGCGCGCACGTCGTCATAGCCGAGGCCGAGCCGCGCCATTGCCTTTGGGCGCAAGCTGTAGAACACCACGTCGGCGCGCTCGATCATGCGCCGCATGATGGGCTGCGCCTCGGCCCGCTTCATATTCAGCGCTATGCTGCGCTTGTTGCGATTGAGGTTGAGGTAGTACGGCCCCATCTTGGGGTGGCGCGCCGGCCCGACGCCGCGCAGCGTATCGCCTTCGGGCGGCTCGATCTTCCAGATGTCCGCGCCCATGTCGCCCAGGATCTGCGAAGCAAACGGTCCCAATACGTTCATGGTGACGTCGATGACCCGCACTCCCTGCAGTGGACCGCTCACGCGCGTGCCTCCATACCGAGCTCGCGCAAGATGTCGCCTGCATGTTCGTTCAGGCCGGGCGCGGTGCTGCGCACGGCCGGTTTGCGCGTACCGTCGGCGATGATGGGAAATGGCAGATGCGCCTCGCCGTCGCGCTCGACGACCAGACCGCGCGCCCGCATCTGCGGGCTTCGGCTCGCTTCGCGCGGCGTTACCACAAGCTGCGCCGGGACGTCGTGCCGATCGAGGAGCGCTAGCCACTCCTCGGCCGTGTGCGCGCGCAGCGTCGCACGTAAGACCGGCTCGAGCGCGTCGCCGTGCTCGCGCCGCAGCGCTTCGCTCGCGAAGCGCGCATCGCGCAGCGCGTCCGCTTCATCACCGAGCGCACGCAGGAAGTTTTCCCAGAAGCGATCTTCGACGAGTCCGAGCACGATAAACCGGCCGTCGGCAGTCTCGAACAGATCGTTGGTCGGATAGAGGTGCAGCCGCGTCGGGCCGTCGAGGCCGAGGCCGCGGCGCGTGGCGGTGAACGAGAGCGCCGCTTCGAACAAGCTCAGATCCAGGTACCTGCCGCGCCCAGTCCGCTCGCGTTCGTGGAGCGCGCTCAAGATCGCGATCGCCGCATATGCGCCGCCTGCTAGATCGGCGACTGGAATGCCGGCGCGGCGTGGGCGCGTGTCGCCCCAGTGGCTCGCAAGCGCGAGCGTTCCCGCCGCGGCGAGATAATTCAGATCGTGTCCAGGCGTCTGTGCTTGGGGGCCGTTTTGCCCGTACCCCGAGAGCGAACAATAGATCAGCCGCTCGTTGTGCCCGCGCAGCGTGTCGGCATCGATCCCCAAACGCTGCGCGACACCCGGCCGGAACGTCTCGATGGCGACGTCGGCCCAGGCAGCGAGCCGGGCGACGATCGGGCGTGACGCCGCGTCTTTCAGGTCGAGCGCGATGCTGCGCTTGTTGCGGTTGACCGAGGCGAAGTGCAAGCCGGTGATCGTCCGGCCTTCATCTCCTTTGGGGGCTTCGACTTTGATGACGTCGGCGCCGAGATCGGCGAGGGTCACCGTGGCAAACGGCCCGGGCAGCAGTACGGAGAAGTCGAGGATGCGTGTGCCCGCGAGCGGTTGCCACGCGCCGTCATCTTGCGTGCCGTTCATCGCGCGGCCCCGAGTAAGCGCCGCGCCAGCGTGAGATGGGGGCGATCGATCATCTTGCCGTCGATCGCGATGGTTCCCGCGTCCGGAGCGCGCTCGAACGCTTCGATCACCGCTTTGGCCCAGCGCAGCTCGTCCGGTGTCGCGGTGAACGCCGCGTTGATGATCGGCACCTGCGCCGGGTGAATCGCCATCTTTCCCACGAACCCTTCGCGCCGCGCGGCGCGGCTTTCTGCCTCGAGCCTACGCTCGTCTTTGAAGTCGGTGAACACGGTGTCGATCGCCGCGACTTCCGCGGCCCCCGCGGCAAGCACGCACAGGGAACGCGCGAGCCGGAAGACGTCGCCGTACGTCCCGTCGGCGAGCCGGTTCTCCGAACCCAGCGCCGCCGCCAGATCTTCGGCACCCCAGGTCAATGCTTCCAGACGTGCCGACGCCCCGCGATAATCGTGCAGTGCGAACAGGGAGGCGGGCGTTTCCGTCGCGATCGCGACGATGCGCGTCGCACCGGCTGGATGCCCGCCGGCCGCCTCAAACGCGCTCAAATACGCATCGAGCGTTCGGACGTCGCCGGGAACGCACTTCGGCAGCATGATGCCGTACGGCCCGGCACGCATGACGACCGCGAGATCGTCGAGCGCGGCTCCGCTGGCCAGAGCGTTGATGCGCACGTAGAGCCGCGGACCGCCGCGCGCCGCCTCGATGTATGCCCGCGCGGAATCGCGGGCGATCGGACGGCGCACCTCGGCGACCGAATCCTCGAGATCGAGGATCAGTGCGTCGGCCCCGCTCTCGCTGCCTTTAGCGAGCTTACGCTCGCTGTCGGCCGGGACGAACAGATATGAGCGCATCATGCTGCCGCTGTGCGCTTCTTCATGAATGCGGCACGCACGCATCTCGCTACGATCTCGCCTCGCTGATTGATTGCCTGATGCTCGAATTCGACGATCCCGGCGTCGGACCGGGAACGGCTGCTGCGCTTCGAGCGAACGGTCGTCCGCGCGCGCAGCGTGTCGCCGTGGAACACCGGCTTCGGAAAGGTGACCTCGCTCATCCCGAGATTCGCGATCGTCGTTCCGAGCGTCGTCTCACCGACCGTCATCCCGACCAGGAGTCCGAGGGTGAAGAGACTGTTGACCAAGCGCTGCCCGAACTCGGTCGTCTTGGCGTACTCCTCGTCCAGATGTAATGGCTGTGGATTCATGGTCAGCGAGCTGAACAACACGTTGTCCATCTCGGTGACCGTGCGCGTCGGCGCGTGTTCGAATACTTGTCCGTCGGAAAACTCTTCGAAATACAGCCCTGCCACGTCGGATCTGCTCCTCTCCATCTAGTAGGATTTCGGCAAGCCGAGCACACGTTCGGCGATGAAGTTCATGATCATGTGCGGGCTGATCGGCGCGATGCGCGGGATCAGCGCTTCGCGCAGATAGCGCTCCACATGGTACTCCTTGGCATAGCCCATCCCGCCGAGCGTCATGACCGCGGTCTCGCACGCATGAAAAGCGGCTTCCGCCGCGAGGTACTTGGCGCTGTTGGCCTCGACGCCGCATTCTTTGCCGCGGTCGTAGGCGTCCGCCGCGCGCATCACCATGAGGTAGGCCGCTTCCACTTCCATCCAGCATCGCGCGAGGGGGTGTGCAATCCCTTGATTTTGCCCGATCGGCCGATCGAACACGATCCGCTCCTTGGCATAGGCCGCCGCCTTGCGCAGAGCCGCGCGCCCGATTCCGACCGCCTCGGCGGCGATGAGGATGCGCTCCGGGTTCATGCCGTGCAAGATCGATTTGAAGCCGTCGCCCTCGGCCCCGATGCGGTCGGCCTCGGGAATCTCCATTCCGTTGATGAACAGCATGTTCGAGTCGACCGCTTTGCGGCCAAGCTTTTCGATCTCGCGGACTTCAATGCCCTCGCCGCGGTGGAAGTCGGTGTAGAAGAGCGTCAGCCCGTCGGTCTTGCGTTTGACGTTCGCGCGCGGCGTCGTGCGCGCCAGCAGCAGTATTTTATTCGCGACTTGCGCCGTGGAGATCCAGATCTTTTCGCCGGTAACGATGTAGCGATCGCCGTGCTTTTCGGCGCGCGTCATGAGTGCCGTCGTGTTGAGCCCGATGTTGGGCTCGGTGACCGCAAAACACGCCTTATCCGCTCCGGCAATGAGCGGTGGCAGCATGCGCGCCTTTTGTTCGTCGCTTCCAAAGACGACGACAGGCTGCAAGCCGAAGATGTTCATGTGGATCGCCGATGCGCCGCTCATGGCTGCGCCCGATTCCGCGATCGCCTCGAGCAGGATCGCGGCTTCGGTGATCCCCAGGCCCGCGCCGCCGTACGCTTCGGGCATCGCGATGCCGAGCCAGCCCGCCTGCGCGATCGCGGCATGAAATTCCTCCGGGAAGCCGCCGTGGCGGTCCTTCTCGAGCCAGTAGCTGTCGTCGAAGCGCGCGCACAGCTTGAGGATCGAGTCGCGTATCGTCTGCTGCTCTTCGTTCAGTTCGAAATCCATGCCGTCTCCGTCAACCGATGTAGCTCTCGAGGACTCTGGGATCGCGCGCGACGCTTTTCGCCGGCCCGTCGAAGACGCATACGCCTGCGGCCATCACGTAGGCGTGCGTTGCGCGGCGCAGCACTTCGTGCGCGTTTTGCTCGATCTGCACGATCGTCAAGCCGTCGGCGTTGAGCGCGGCGAGGCGCTCGAAGACTTGCGCGACGAGCAGCGGCATGAGGCCCCACGAAATCTCGTCGACAAGTAAGAGGTTAGGACGATCCATGAGCGCACGCGCGAGCGCGAGCATCTGCTGCTCACCGCCCGAGAGCGTCGCCGCCGCCTGCATGCGCCGTTCAGCCAAGCGTGGGAAGAGCGCGAACGCTTCGTCGAGTCCGCGCCGGACCTCTGCGCCGGCGCGTGAGAACGCCCCGACGCGCAAGTTCTCCTCTACGCTCATCGCGCCGAAGAGCTGTCGCCCTTCCGGCACGTAGCCGATACCGCGCCGCTGGCGCTCCCATGCCGGAAGCTTGCTGATGTCCTCGCCGGCGATCGCGATCGTCCCTTGATGAGGAACGAGGCCGCAGATCGCACGCGCAAGCGAGGTTTTCCCCGCGCCATTGGGACCGACGATCGCAATCCACGAGCCGGTCTCCGCGCGCAAACTGACGCCGCGCACCGCCAGTGCTTGCCCGTACCGGACGGCGACGTTGCGGACGTCGAGCATCTAGCCGCCCTCCGGCGTATCGCCCAGATACGCGTGAATGACCGCGGGATCGGACCGGATCTGCGCCGGCGTCCCCTGTGCGATGACCCTACCCTGTTCCATCACGACGGCACGATCGCACAGCGGAAGCGCGAGGCGTACGTTGTGCTCCACCATGACGACCGCGGCTCGTACTTTCACCGACTCGATGAGTCGGAGCATCATCGCAGATTCTCCATCGGTGAGCCCTGCCAACGGTTCGTCGAGCAAGATCAGGCGCGGCTGCACCATGAGCGCGCGCGCAACCTCGAACCGCTTGAGCATACCGAGCGTGAGCGAGCCGGCAGGGTCGTTGGCGCGATCGGCAAGGCCGACGCCGGCGAGCAGTTGGAGTGCGTCCTGCTCCGGAGTACGGCTTAGTGCTCCCTCGCTCGCGACGACGGCGAGCAAATTCTCCATGATCGAAAGGGCACGAAACGGACGGACGACTTGGAACGTACGCGCAATCCCCAAGCGCGCACGCCGGAAGGCCGGGAAGCGTGTCACGTCGTCGCCGCCGAAGCGAATCGTCCCCGCATCGGGGTAATAGGCGCCCGCAATCAGGTTGAATAGCGTCGTCTTGCCTGCGCCGTTGGGACCGAAGAGTCCGACGAGCTCTCCCGGCTCGACCGTGAAGTCGACGCCGTCGACCGCATGAAGCCCGCCGAAACGCTTGCGCACGCCCGCGGCTTCGAGGCAACTCATCGTGCCGTCTCCAATGCCGCTCGATACGTGCGCCGCCGCTGCAGCAAGCGGCGCGCGGCGCCGATGATCCCGTCGCGCAAGAACAGGGTGACGAGCAGAATCAGCAGACCGACGATCACGAGGTGCAGCGACGGCGCTACGATCTGCAAGATCTCGCGTAAGCCGACGTAGAGGATCGCGCCGGCGACGGGGCCGAGCGCCGTTTCGACGCCGCCGATGAGCGGCACCGCGAGCGCGACGATCGACGTATCGACGGAAAACACCGACTCTGGATGCAGCGAGGCAATGAAGAGCGCATGAATACCGCCTGCCAGCCCGCACAGCGCGGCGCTTGCGCAGAAGACCCCGATCTTCAGGCGCGTGGCATCGATGCCAACGGCGGCTGCCGCATCTTCATCGCCTTTGATCGCGAGCAGGCGCACACCCGTACGGCTGCGGCGCAATAGTGCGAAGGCGATGGTCGCGCCCGCGGCAGTCAACACCATCAGCACATGTGGGAGCGACGTCGGCAGAATCTCCTGCAGGGTCGTGCCGGCGGCACCGCCCGCAGCCGGAAGTTTACGCACGCCGAGCAGCAACAATTCTTGGAAGAACAGCGTCGCGAACGTGAACGCCGTCCCGCGCAGCCGCAGGCTGGTCACGCCGATGACGAGGGAGGCGAATGCGGTCACAGCGACCGCGGCGACCAGCGCAAGCGTGATCGGCCAGCCGCCGTTGATCGCCAGCACCGCGGTGTAGGCCCCGATCCCCGCCAGCGCCCCGTGCGTGAACGAGACGTAGCCGGTGAGGCCCGACATCATGTTCCACGCTTGTCCGAGCACGAGATAGTACGCCGCGTAGTAAACGAGCGTGCCTGCGTAGACCGATACCCCGGCGAACGGCATCACCGCGGCGAGGGCCGCGGCCGCCACGGTAATCGCGGCGAAGCGCACGAGCGGGTTCAGGTTGCGCTCCGCGCGCCGAGCAGTCCGTGCGGACGGACGAGCAGGGCCACGTACAGCAACACGTAGGTCATGATCTGCGCCCATGAATCGTCGAGGAAGTAGCTCGCGAAACTGTGCAGCAGGCCGATGGCGAGCGCGGCGACGAGCGCGCCGCTGATACTGCCGAGGCCGCCGACGATGACGACCACGAATCCATCGAGCAGCCACTCGTGGCCGACGTTCGGCGTCGTGGTACCGATGAAGCTGATGAGTGCGCCGCAGATCGCCGCGAGCGCGACGGAGACGCTGAACGCGAGGCGTTCGCTCGCGACGACGTTGACGCCGCATGCGGCGGCCGCCTCGCGATTCTGCGCGACGGCGCGAAACCCGAGGCCGGTGCGAGCACGAGAGACCAGCGCCAGCGTTGCGGCTCCGACGATGACGCATGCGACGAGCACCGTGATGCTGCGCCAGCCGACGACGACGCCGGCCAGCGTCACGTTGCCGGCGGGTCCCGCCGAATACGTGCGGAAATCGCCGCCGAACGCAAGCGCGAAGAGCCCGAGGCCGACGATGGAGAGCGCGTACGTCGCCATCAATGCCTCGAGTTCGGGGCGCCCGGCAAGGCGTGAGATGACGAGCATTTGCACGGCGAGTCCGATCGTCGCGCCGAGCAGCGCGGCGATCGGGATGCCCCATAGCGGCGAGACACCGGTAGTGGTGACCAAGAGGTACGTCGCGTAGGCGCCGAGCGTGATGAACTCGCCGTGCGCGAAATTCACCAGCCGCATCACACCGAATACGAGCGCGAGGCCCAGCGCGACGAGCCCGAGTAGTGAGCCGAAGACAAGCCCGTTGATCGCGAGCTGCAGTATCAGCGTCAAGGGACTACTTCCAGGCGGGCTTCGGCCACAGTGCTTGAGCGGGATCGCGGATGACCTTGGATTCGCCGCTCACCCACTGCGTGAGCGTGTAGCGGTAGCCTTCTTGCTGCAGCTTGCTGTTGAGCTTGTACGTTCCGAGCACGGTGGGCATCGTCGTGGTTGCGATGAAGTCGCGGATGCCGTTCTTGTCCGGCCCTTTGGCCTTGATTGCCGCTTCGAGGACTTGTCCCGCGGCATACGCGGCGGCTGAGTGGTATGACGGCAGCCGGTTGAACTTAGCCTTGTAGGCAGCGGTGAACGTCTTGCTCGCGCTGTCGGTGAAGGTCGATTCCCACGCGGAGCGGCCGAAGATGCCGCTGGCGTCGCCAGCGAGCGCGGTCTTCGTAACGCCGTCTGCCGCTTGAATGAAATGATAGGCGACGGGGTTGTAGCCGCGCTCGATCATCTTGCGTGTGAGCGCGATGCTCGGCTGATAGTACCCGCCCATCGAGACGGCGTCGGCCTTCGATGAAATAATGCGCTCGACGATCGAGCTGAAATCCTGCGACCCCGGCGCATAGCCGAAGGCTTCGGCCGAAAGCCCCATCTTTTTCGCTTCCTCCATGGCCCAATTCTTGGCACCGATCGAGAACGGCGATTCTTCGTAGACGATCGCGAGATGCTTGATCGCTTTCCCTTTGCTCGCGATCACTTTGAGAAAGCCTTCATGATCGTAGGTCGAGGACGGAAACGCTTGAACGGTCCAGTGGAGCTTGCGGCGCTCCCATATCGAGCTGTCCGAAGCGATCGTTCCGAGCATCGGCACGCCGGCGCGTTCTGCGACGGTCGCGGCGGCATCGGTGATCGGACTCGAGTACGGCCCGAGGATCGCGACGACGCCGTCACGGGAGATGAGCCGCTCGGTCAGCACGGCGGCCGTGTCTGGATTGCTTTCGTCATCGTACGTGATCAGTTGAACCGGCCGGCCGTTGATTCCGCCGTGCGCGTTCACCTCTTGCAGCCAGAGCTGATAACCTTCTTGGACGTACTTGGCCGAATCGGAGAACCGTCCGGTCAACGAGAGCGCGGCGCCGATCTTGATGGGATCGGCCGCCGTCACCGGCCTCGAGCCGATGACGGCGAAGGCGAGGATGAGTGCTACGGCAGCGAGCCGCGTGACCGTTCGAGATATCATGAACGTTCCTCCTCCTGACGTGGACTAAAGTGTTGCGAGATGTCCATGGCTGCCTCACGCAGCGCTTCGCCGAGCCTCGAAATACCGATCCGTTCGATCTGCTCGCCGATGCCGAGCGCGACCAGGATGTGGGGGATGCGACCCGCTGGGTCGAGTACCGGAGCGGCGATAATCGTCACTCCGTTGATGTAGTTGCCGACGTCGACGCCGTACCCTTGACGGCGCGTTTCTTCGACCTGCCGTTTCCATGCGTTGAAAGAAGGCGCCGCATCCCAGCGCAACGCGGCGAACGCGCGCTCGAGTTCCGGGGGCGAGTATGAGCCGAACGCCGCGACACAGCGCCCGCTTGCGCTGATCAGCAGCGGGAAGCGGCTGCCGATGTCGACGTGCAGGCGCAGCGCGCGCTCGGTGCGCGAGATTGCGACGACGACCAGATGTTTGCGCGCAAGCGGCTGAAGCGCAATCGTCGTCATATCGAACGTGCGGGCGATCCGGTCGATCGCCGGCTGCAGCACGCGATAAAAACTCTCTTCCTGCAGCAATGAACCCGCGAGCGTGAGGATCCCCGCATCGAGCGTGTAGCGCTTCGTCTCCGGATTAACGGCAACGATTCCCTCGTCGACGAGGGCGCGCAAGATGTGCAGGCACGTGCTCGGGACGAGGTCCAGCGTTCGGGCGATCGCGCCCCCGCCGAGCGGAACGTCGCTCTTTGCGAGGAGGCGCAAGATCTTGATGGCCCGCGTCACGGCAGGAGCATGCTGAGCGGCCCTGTCGTCGCCAGGTGTCAGAAGGAGGCTCCTCTCGTTCGGAGCGATGCCCTGATGCTCCAGGCGTGCCCGTTTCATAGGTGAAACGTGACTTTCACCAAAAAAAGATATTCCCCTTCCGCCGCGAAATGGCCCCGGGATCATGGCAAAACTGACCGACTATTCCAGCTACGCCGACGCTCAGAAGCACTTCACGATGGAGCGGCTCTGGGAGCTCTTCGATGGAAACGAACGTGCGCTGAACATCGCGCACGAGTGCATCGATCGCTACGCCGGCGATCCGCGCCGCATCGCGGTGCGTATCGCGCACGCCGACGGTACGGACGAAGCGCTCACCTTTTGCGCCCTCTCCGAGGCGTCATCGCGTTTCGCGCATGAATTGCGCGAGCGAGGCGTCGCGCCCGGCGATCGCATCGCGATCATGCTCGAGCCCTCGTTCGCCTTTTACGCGACGCTCTTCGGAACGATCAAGTGCGGGGCCGTTGCGGTTCCGCTGTTTACCGCGTTCGGACCGGACGGCGTGCGCTTGCGAATCGATGATTGCGCGCCACGCTTGCTTTTCACGAATAAAGAAAAGGCCGCCGAGCTCGCCGGATCGCTCACGCTCGAAACGGTGATCGCCGATGCGGAGTTCCTCGGCGCGCTCGAGCGTCATCCCGCGACGTTCGAGACCATGACGCGCGCCGATGATTTAGCCGTCTTCCAATACACGTCCGGCACGACGCGCGAGCTACCCGCCGCGATCCGTCACAAACACCACGCGATCGTCCTCGTGATGATCGCGGGGCTGTACGGAACGGGCATCCGGCCCGGCGATCGTTATTTTTGTCCGTCGTCGCCGGCGTGGGGTCACGGGCTGTGGCACGGCACGCTAGCGCCACTCGCGCTCGGCCTGGAAACCGGCGTCTATGCAGGCAAATTCGACCCTGAGCGCCTGCTGCGCGCGCTGCATGACTACGGAACGACCAATCTATCGGCGGCGGCGACGCACTATCGCATGATGATGCTCTCCGGCGAGGCACCGAAGTACACGTACGCGATTCGCCGCCTCACGTACACCGGTGAAGCGATCGATAGCGAGAGCCTGGACTTCGCGCAGCGCACGTTCGGCGCGCCGGTCGGCAGTATCTACGGAACGACCGAGGTCGGCGTGTGTCTGGTCTGTTATCCAGGCGCGCAGGATCTTCCGATGAAGCCGGGCTCGCTCGGCAAGGCGGTCCCCGGCGTCCATGTCGAGGTGCAAGACGCTGCGGGCGATCCGTGCCCACCGGATGTCATCGGCGAGATCAAAGTGCGGCGCAGCGGCGCCTGGTTTCCGACCAAAGATCTTGGTTACGTGGACGCCGACGGCTATTTCTATCACGCCGGACGAGCCGACGACGTCATCATCTCGGCCGGCTGGACGATGAGCGCAACCGAGATCGAAGGCGCGATGCTCAAGCATCCCGCGGTACAAGGCGCCGCGGTGATCGCCGTTCCGGACCCGGTGCGCGGTCAGATTGCCAAAGCCTTCGTCATTTCGAATCGGTGCGGCGACGAGGCGCTGGCCGCCGAGATCCAAGAGTTCGTTCGCGCGCACCTGAGCCGGCACGAGTTTCCGCGCGCCCTCGTCTTCGTCGAAGAATTACCAAAAACACCGGCCGGAAAAATCAACCGCAAAGCTCTGCGCGATCGCGAAGCTGCGGCCGCCAAGCTCGTTTCGAAAGGGAATTGATGTCAACTGAAGCCGTCGAACGCTTTCCCAAGATCACCGATGAAGGATTGGCCGAGCTGCGCGAGCGGATCGGGGCAAAGATCGAAAAGACGCTCGAGCCCTGGTGCTATGAAGCCACGCGTGACAACATCCGCCACTATGCCTATGGCATCGGCGACGACAATCCGCTCTGGTGTGACCCCGAGTACGCCGCCAAGACGCGCTGGGGCGGTATCGTGGCGCTCCCTAGCTTCTTGTTTGCGACGAACCGGATCGTTTCAGGTTACGTTGGTGGCCTCTCAGGCGTGCACGCGATGTGGGCCGGTGCCGATTGGACGTGGCATCTGCCCGTGCGGCGTAACGACGAGATCACCACGGAGGCGTGGCTCAAAGATCTGATCGAGCACGAAACGCACTTCGCCGGGCGCGCCATTCAGCAGATCTATCACGTCGACTTCAAGAATCAGAAGGGCGAGCTGGTCGCCGAAGCGGATAGCTGGTGTTTCCGTACCGATCGCGATCACGCGCGCAGCGGACCCAAGTATGCGGATGTCAAGAATCGTCCACCCAAGCGCTACACGGAAGAGGAACTGGCTGCGATTTTCGATCTGTACGCAAGAGAAGACGTGCGCGGAGCGACGCCGCGCTACTGGGAAGACGTGCACGTGGGCGACAAACTCCCGACGCTCGCGAAAGGCCCGATGACGATTACGGGATTTATCGCTTATGCGCAAGGCTGGGGCGGTCTTTACATTCGCGCGAACAAGCTGAATTGGAAGCAGTTCAGCAAGCATCCCGGCCTCGGCATTCCAAATCGCTTCAACGTGCCGGATTGTCCGGAGCGCGTGCATTGGGATTCCGAGTTCGCCCTGCGCGTCGGCGCACCCGGCGCTTACGACTACGGTCCAGAGCGCTGCTCGTGGCTCACCCACCATCTCACCAATTGGATGGGCGACGACGGGTTTCTGCGCAAGGCGAGCTCGAAGATCCGGCGTCACAACCCTGAGGGCGATACGCTTCGCATCGACGGGCATGTCATCCGTACGTTCGTCGAAGAAGGCCGCCACTTGGTAGAGGTCGCGCAAGAGGCACGCAATCAGGATGGCGAGCTAAGCGTGATCGGCGCCGGCATCGTTGAGCTGCCGAGCAAGAGCACGCGCTGAGACGTAGCAGCGGCCAAGGAGCCCCGGCACTGTAACCAACGCATAAAGCCGTACGAGATCGTACGGCTTTATGCCACGCCGTGGACTATAGCGTTCCGTATTTCATCGGCGATTCGGTCGGCAACCTTCTTGATGGCAACGCCGAAGCGATCGATGCCCTCCGCGGGAAGATCCTGCGTGGACCCTAGGCTGCATACCACGAACGTGACCTGACCGTCAACAAGGACGGGGGCGGCCACGGCATTCGCATTCCGGTAATATTGAGTCCGCGAAACGGCCCATCCACGCTTGCGTATCTTCGGGAGCTCGGCCAAAAATGCGTCGTTATCCGCCACGGTCTCCCGGTCGGGTGGCCGGCGCCCACTAGAGCGAATCATTCGCTGGGCATCGGCCTCCGGCATGAACGCTACTTGAGCCCCTCCCATCGCAGGGGACGTCACCGGAAAGGTCTGGCCGACGCTCACCGTCACCTTGATGATGTGCGAGCTGTTCATCGCATCAACGACGATGAATTCGCGATCCGGGAGCAGGCGTGCAACGAAGATCGTGAGCTGTGTGGTTTCGACCCATTCACGGAGATAGGGTCTTGCCAATCGGATGTACCAATCACGCTCTGCCGCCAGCGCGCCCAGCGGTATCAGTGCGGTTCCGAGTACGTACGCCTTCGTCCTTCGGCTGAAACCGAGGATCCCGCCCTCAACCAGCGCTTTGAGAATGCCATGGCAGGAGCTGCGGCTAATCGCGAGCTCATCGGCAATCTGATATGCGCGAGCCGACTCGACGAGCGATAAGTGGCGGAGTATCCGTATCGCTGTTCCGACGGCAGGAACCGCCTGCTTTGTCTCACGCACCCCTAACCTCAGGCTCTTGTGTTGCGGAAACCCTGGACGATGTCTCGACCGATCTTCGGCTCCCATTTCTCGACGACGGTCGCCGTGGCGCGTTTCCAAGCGCCCAGGTCGTTGGCGGACAGGGTCAGCGCCTCTCGCCCCTTTCCGGCAAGAGCATGCTTTGCCCTCGAGAGCATTGCGTCGAGCACCGCCCACGAACCTCTGATTTCATCCGACAGCGTGGACGAGATCAGGTTCCGAGTTGAGGCATTGAGTGCGTTCCACCAGTCTCGCTGAACGAGCTGCAGGTATCCGACCTTCCACATCTGAGGATCGACCCCGTACATCGCGATGTCCGATAGCACGGCGTTCCACGCAAGGTAGGTGGCTACGGCCGCGTCCACCGTTCCTTGGCTCATGGCGAGAGGAAGCTGTGGGAAAGAAATATCGACCGGGCCCGCTCCCAACGCGCGGATGGCATCAGCCGTGATCTGGCCGGACAGATTTCGTACTTTTAGCCCGTGCATGTCGGCCAGTGTCCGCAGCGGCCGCTTCGCGCTGACCACGATGAGCGGCCCAAGGTCAATGATGTCGCCAATGACGATCAAACCGTTGTCCGACAAACTCTTCGAGACAAGCCTGCCCGGGGCCGTTTCCAAGGCACCGCGGAATTGCCTCTGGGACGCGAACTCGTAGGGTAACTCGAATGCCCCGGCTGCTATGCCGTACGGTTCGACGTAGAATGCGCTGGTCGATACCATCTGCAACGTAGCGCCCTGCGACGTAACCAGCGTCTGCATGCCGTCCGAATCATTGAAGAGTTGGCCGGCGGGAAATACTTGAACCGTGATCTTGCCGCCGCTCCTCTCCTTGATCTTGTCGGCCCATTTCTTCAGGGTGAGATCGTTGATGAAATTGACCGGAGCTTCGTGACTCACACGAATCGTCAATGTCTCGATTGGTCCGCCGCTGGATTGCGCGGCAGCGGCTTTCGGCAGTGCCATGCTCATAGCGCCTGCCCCAGCCCATTGCAGCAGTTCCCGCCGAGAGACGAACCTCATGGGAAGCCGGCTATCTGGTGACCTTTCTATCACGGTCCCCTCCTCCGGAGCCGAAGCCCTCGTTGCGATTATCGAATGGTCATCTCACGTGGGTCGATCAGTTCTACGGCTTGCACGGTTGGATACGCCTTACGTATCGCGCTCTCCACGATGTGCTGAAGCGCGCTCTTGGAAACGATGCATTCGAGACAAGTCTCCGGCGTCACCACCAGACGCACGGTTACCGAACTCGCGCCCGCCGCTACTACCTCGAGGTCGGCACCATCGGCATTGAAGCCGCTGCGAAGCTCCTTGAGTGCCGCCGTAATCGCGGCTACCGCGTCGCTCGTCGCTGCCGGCTGTACAGACGGCTCGTCAAGCTCGTTCCCGAGAAGATACGCGACGATTGCGGGCATGATCTCGTCTGCACGCGCTACGACCTCGTCTGGCGTCAGTCCGGCGATTGGATGCCGCATGATCACCGGTTCGTAATCGGGCCGCCCGAACGCTGATGCGTGCGCGCGTGCCGATCCGAGAAAGGCCGACGTATGAATCGCCACGGAGGGAATCCCGCGCGTCTCCAACTCGATTCCGTCGTGCACACTGCACGACACGCAGGACCCTCAATCACCCACCGCAGTGACAACGAAGTCGCATCTTGCGACCAGATCGTCGATGATCTCCTCGCTCGCACGGCGCGCATAAATGAACTTCGTCGTTCGGTACGGCTCCAATGTTCCATACCGGTCGACGAGCAGATGTCCGATGCGGTCGAGTAGGCGGTCACCATTCCCCTTGCGATTGTCCAACAATCCAGGGCGCTTACCCGCGAGCGACTCCAAGCGCAGCGCCGCCGCCAGAGTTTTTGAGGAATGATCCGTTGGATCGACGATGCCCAGCTCGGCCAGCCGCTTCGCGGCGAGCGCCTTGCGGTCGTCACTGGTTGAAGTAAATGTCTGCACGTCTAATTGCTCCTCGCTTGTTCGATCTTTCGAGTTGCCGAGCGAGAGGACCAGCCCGGAAGGTAGGCCGAGTGCCTTCCCGGTCCGCCGGTGACGATCACGGAGATATCGTCGGCACGCCGGCAGACTGGAACCATCACGTCGTCGCGCTGACGGTCGATCCAATGCGGCCACGTGTTGTACTTAGCCGTGTCCGCGCCGTAAATCCCGCCCGCCTTGAGGCGGCGATGTTCGTTGCGCGCGTTGTCGAAGAGGAACTGCTTCACGTCGGCTTTCCGAAAACGCTTCGCGGCACATACTCCCGCGTGCTCCGGACACAGCGCGACGAAACTCTCGCCCATGAGGTACGGGTGGTTCGATCCGAGGTTGGACATCATGCTGCCGACCGTCGTGAGCAGATCGAACGGGTTGTCGACCATCTGATTATTGATGTTATGAGGTGCCTCGCTGCCGTAGACGGTGACCGTGCTGTCATCCGGACTGAACCCGCGCTCGACGTGCAAAGGTTCCCACGGGGATTCCTCTTCATTTTCTCCGATGCAGTATGTGTATTTCCCCGGGTGGCCAAGAGTCGCCTTATCCGTGACTCCCGGGACGGCGCCGCCGATGTTCACCAGGATGAGCTTGACGGCTCGGCCGATCGTGGCATTGGCGCGCCAGCCCTGCCCGAATACGTTTGCCCCGCAATTGACGTCGAGCTCCTTCCGGATGGGGCCATTGATGATCAGAAGGGGGGTCGAAAGATGCGTCGAGCACTGCATTCCGCCGAGGTTGAACTTGTCGTCGAGCATGGCATCGATGGCGGTCAGGATCACTGGCATGTATTCCGGCCGGCATCCCGCCATCACCGCGTTCGCGGCGACCTTCGCCACGGTTGCCTTGCCGCCGAGGGGCGGAATGTGCGCAACAAGATCGTCCGGAGAACGATCGACGTACTTCACGAATTCGTCGACGAGTTCCGGTAGAGGTGGAACGACGGGCAAGCCGTCGGTCCAGCCGGCTTGGTACATCAGCTCGATCGCCTCGATCGCGTCGCGCGACACTCGAGAGCCAATCATGCGGGCCTCCTCAACATACTGATCGGGTGCTCACCCAGAGTCGGAGGCGGCAGCGAGACGCGTGCGGGCGTTTCACTCAAGAGAACGGGCGAACGGACCACCGTGACCGAGCCATATGCTGGGTGCTGCATCTCGACGAGCAAGCTATTGTGAATGACCTGAGGATCGGTGAGGACCTCGGCAAACGAGTTGATCGGACCGCACGGAACGCCAACCGCTTCGAACGCCTCAAGCCATTCGTCCGCGGTTCGGCTCAGGAGCACGGGACGGACGAGGTCGAGCAGAGCGCTCTTGTGCTCGACGCGTAGAGCATTGGTTTGAAAGCGCGGATCTACCGAAAGGTCGTCGCGTGACAGCGCGTGACAGAAAGGGTGCCACACCTTGTCGTGGAGCACGCCGAGGTTGATATATCCGTCGGCGGTTCGAAACGTCCCGTAAGGCACGATCTGCGCGTGTTGGTTGTGACTGGTTGGTTGAGGCGTCTTCCCGTTCGCAGCCTCCGCAGCGACGAGATATCCGGAGCAGGAAAGGAGCGAGTCGAGCAGCGAGACCTCGACGCGCTGGCCGCGTCCCGTCCGCTCTCTGGCCTTCAGCGCGAGAAGGATGCCGAATGCCGCGTTAATACCGGCGAGATGGTCGATGAGATTTACCCCGGGCCTCTGAGGCGGTCCGTCCGGCTCCCCGGTCACACTCATCAAGCCTGCAATCCCCGCGACGAACAGATCGTACGCGTGTTTATCCGCCTTGGGGCCGCTGGTTCCGAAACCCGTAATCGTACAGTAGATGAGCCGGGGGTTTATGGCTGCAAGCTCTTCGTACCCCAGGCACGCTCGTTCCACATAGACCGGCCGGTAGTTGTGGATCAGGACGTCGAATTCAGTGACGGCGGAACGGAGAATCTCTTGGCCGCGCGCGGAGTTCAGGTCGAGAGCCACCGACTTCTTGCCACGATTGAGGCTGAGATAGTAGGTTGATTCTCCTGCGATGTACGGGGGGAAAGCGCGCGTGTCATCGCCTCGAGATGGCTCCTCGACCTTCACTACATCGGCGCCGTGATCGGCGAGCAGCATCGTTGCGTAAGGTCCGCTCGCAATGCGCGTGAGATCGAGTACGCGGAGTCCGGCTAATGCCCCAACTGAATTCAACATATCGAATTTCTAGCAGCAGGTGAGAAAAGTGTATCACCCGTCGTGTTGAGACGTCAAGAGACGCTCCCGCGATGGAGCTAAAGACATATTGAAATCAGTATGACGAATTGACTTTGAGCATTGCCGGTAGTACACTCGGCCAATGGACGCGCGCAACGGCGCCTCCGCCGGGCCGATGAGGTTGCTAACCCAAGCAGCTCAGCTCGTTGGTGCCGCGGGCATCGTTCTGATGCTCGTCGTCTCGGCTTTCGCGGCGATTGAGCGCTACGTCTTCCACACGAGCGGCGCTTGGATCGAAGAGATCGAGCAGTACCTCATGCTCATGACCGTCTTTGTCGTGAGCGGCAGTGCCTACACCGACGGCGAGCACGTTAACGCCGGCATGCTAGTCCGTTTACTTCCTCTCCGCGGGCGGCGGATAGCGGCGCTTGCGACCGACGTCATCGGACTCGCGTTCTGCGGTTTCATGTTCTGGGAAAGCCTGTTGAAGGCGCTTCAGCTTCATGCTGCGCGCATTCATTCCGGGACGTCGTTACAGACGCCGTTGTACCTGGTTGCTCTGTTGCTTCCAATATCTATGGTGCTGCTGGGCGTCGCCTTTGCCAGCCGCATGACGCGCACGAGTCGCGACGGGGAGGGCTCGGCTTGATCGCGATCGGCCTAGCGCTCCTCGCCTTCCTCATTTTCCTCGGAGCTCCGCTGTTTCTCGCCATTGGGATCCCGGCGATCGTTCTCTTGATCTTCGGTTCAACCTACGCGCCGAACGTCATCGCAACCGTCTTTCAGTCGACGATCAGCAACTCGGTGTTTATCGCCATACCGCTCTTCGTGCTCACCGGGAAGGTCATGACGGCGAGCGGTGCCGCGCGCCGCCTCACCGGGTTTTTCGAATCTCTGCTCTGCCACTTGCCCGGCGGCATGGCGATCGTCTCTATCGTCAGTTCCGTTTTCTTCGGAGCGATGACCGGCTCGAGTATCGCGGATACGACCGCAGTAGGTACCATCATGATCCCGGCGATGGTGGAAACCGGCTATTCTCGCCGCTTCGCGGCCAGCGTCGTCGCGGCGGGCGGCTGCCTGGGAATTCTGTTCCCACCCGGTATTCCGTTGATCCTCTTCGGCGCAATATCACAGGTCTCAATCGCGCGCCTCTTCCAAGCAAGCCTCGTCCCCGGAGTCTTCGTCGCGGCGATATTGACCGCTGTCGCCGTCGTCGTTGCGGCGCGAGGAGAAGGAAAGAGGCTCCCCGCGCGCTCATGGGGAGAGCGATTCAGCTCGTTCCGTGATGCCCTCCCGGCGCTGCTGTTGCCGGTCGTCGTACTCGGCGGAATCTATCTTGGGTTGGTGACGATTACCGAGGCCGCGACTCTGGCAGCCGCGTACGCGATCATCATCGCCGCTACCGTTTACCGGGAGCTGTCGTTTTCGGCGTTCATCCGTCAGCTCGTCGACACCGCTCAAGTGACGTCGATGATCATGTTCATCGTCGCCAGCTCGGCCGTGCTTGCGTTTTACCTGATCCAGAGCCAAGCCCCGCAGCACTTGGCGGCCGCGGTCGTCGGATCCAAGCCGTCGCTCACGTTATTCTTGCTCGCGACGAACGCTGCGTTCCTGATCCTTGGATTCATCCTCGAGCCTCCGGCGATCATTTATCTCACTGTCCCATTGTTCGTGCCACTTCTGGCGGTCGTGGGCGTCAATCCGCTTCACTTCGCAATCATCATGATTCTGGCGATGCAGATCGGCCTGGTCCACCCCCCGATCGGCCTGAACCTCTTCGTGGTTTCAGGAATATCGAAGGAACCCGTGGAGACCATCTCGCTAGCCGTGCTGCCGTTCCTCGCGGCATTGTTCGTTGCTCTCGTCGTCGTGAACGTCATCCCCGGCGTGACCTTGGCGCTGCCCGGGCTGATGAGGTGAGATCTCCTCGGCGGCGCTATGCCGAAATCATCGCGCAAGACGGCGGTGCTGTGTGCAACCACGGGGTTGCGTGCCGACCTGGACTGTGATAGGGTACGTGCAACTTGGAGGTTGCACATGGCTGCGTCTACCGATCGAATCGAGAAGAGGGTTCTGCTGCGCGCACCGCGAGACCGCGTGTGGCGCGCGATCAGCGACGCGAAGCAATTCGGAGCCTGGTTCGGAGTCGAGTTTGAGGGCGGCTTCGTCGCAGGCGCCCGCGTCGTCGGAAGGATCGCTCCCACGAAGGTCGACCCAGAAATCGCGCAGGCTCAGGAGCCCTACTCGGGGATGGCCTTCGAGTTCCACGTCGACCGCGTCGAGCCGATGCGGTTGTTCTCCTTCCGTTGGCATCCGTACGCGATCGACTCCAACGTCGATTACTCGAACGAGCCCATGACGCTGGTCGCTTTCACGCTGGAAGATGCCGGCGGCGACACGATGTTTACGATCACGGAGTCGGGCTTCGATGGGATACCGCTCGCGCGCCGCGCTGAGGCGCTCGAGGCAAACGATGAAGGCTGGACGGCGCAAGCGCGGCTCATCGAGAAATATCTCGCCCTTGCGGTCGAGTGAACGAGGAGACGTTCCATCACGCCAGGATCACGCGCCATCGCCCCGCAGCTTGCCGAGGCCGCACCGGTATTCGCCGCGCTCGGCGACGAGACGCGCTTGCTCATCGTCGCCCGGTTGTGCGAGGACGGCCCGCTATCGATCGCACGGCTGACCGATGGCTCGACCATCTCGCGTCAGGCCATCACGAAGCATCTGAATGCGCTCTCGAAGGCAGGGCTCGTACGGAGTCAGCGGGCCGGCCGCGAGCGCATTTGGAGACTCCAAACGAAGCGGCTCGCTGACGTACGCCGTTACCTGAGCCAGATCTCGCAACAGTGGGATGAAGCGCTCGGGCGGCTTCGCGCGTTCGTGGAGAAGCGGTAATGGGGCGCGGCATGCGTCGGTACTTCTAGGCCGTCGAGGTGCATATCGCCCCAAGCCGAGAGGAGCCAACGGGCATCGGCCGCTTGCGCTTGCCGCCATCGCGTCTGAGGAGCGCCGCTTTTGGCAAGTAGTCCGCACCTCTCCCCGCTCGGGGCCGGACCAGGATGCGGTTCAAGCCAGCAGCATCTCGAGGCGAATCGGCAGCTCGCGCACGCGCACGCCGGTCGCGTGGAAGACGGCGTTTGCGATCGCCGGAGCGACGCCGACGGCGCCGAGCTCGCCAATGCCTTTGGCACCGAGCGGGCTTGCGTGTGCGTCGACCTCTTCCGCGAAGATGACCTCCAGCTCCGGCACGTCCGCGTTGGCTGGAACGAGATACCCTGCGAGGTTCTTCGAGAGATAGCGCCCCAGCGTGGGATCCATCGACGACTCCTCCAAGAGCGCCTGACCGATCCCCCAGACCATCCCCCCTTGAATCTGGCTGCGCGCCGTCGTCGGGTTGATGATGCGCCCCGCGCTGTACGCGCCGACCACGCGTGAGACGCGCGGAATCGGCAGATCCTCGTCGACGCGAACTTCGGCGAAGACGGCGCCGAAGGTGTGCATCGAGAAGTCTCCCTCCTCGCCAGGTGACCATGCCCCGTCGGCGGAGAGGCTGGTCCGGCCCGAGCGGGAAAGCACGGCCCCAAGGTCCTCGTCTTCATGCGCGCCCAGCTCCCGCAGCTCATCCCGTAGCCGCGTCGCCGCATCGAGCACGGCTGAGCCGACGCTCATGGTCGTGGAAGAGCCGAAGGTCCCGCCGGTCTCCGGCAGCGTCGTATCGCCCAGAGCGATCCGCACCTGCTCGATCGGGACGCCCAGAACGTCGGCCGCGATCTGCGGCATGATCGTCCGCACCCCGGTGCCGATCTCTTGCGTTCCCGCCTCGATCAACACGCGCCCGTCGCTCTCGACCGTCACGCGTGCCGAGGCTGGCATGCGGAACGTGCCCATGAGGGCCGTTGCCATCCCCCAGCCGATGCGAACGCGGCCTTCGCGCATCGCTCCCGGCCGTGGATTCCGCCCGGACCAGCCGAAGCGCTCCGCGGCCAGCCGGTAGCACGCGCGCAACTCCTTCGAGGAGAACGGCTTACCAGTCGTCGGGTCGCGTTGCGCGTAGTTGCGCAGGCGCAGCTCCAGCGAATCGATGCCCGCCTCGTAAGCTAGCTCGTCCATCGCGATCTCCAAGCCCACCATCGCCACGCCGTCGTGCGGCGCGCGCATCGGCGTCGGCGTGCTCCGGTCGACGTGCACCACCCGATGGCGCGTCTCGATCGCCGGCGCGGCATACAGCGAACGCGCGCTGAGGGCGCAATACTCGACGTAGTCGTCGAACCGCGAGGTCGGGTTGATGCTCGTGGCGCGAACGGCGCGCAGCGTGCCGTCGCGCTCGGCGCCGATGTCGAGCGCCTGTTCGCTGGCCGTCTGGTACCCGTGCGCGGTAAAGGCCTGGGCCCGCGTGAGTACCACCTTGAGCGGCCGCTCCAGCTCGCGCGCCGCCGCGGCCGTCAGCACCTGGTGCGGCCAGACGTAGCCCTTGGAGCCGAAGCCGCCGCCGGCGTACGACGAGCGAACGCGAACGCGCTCCGGCGCGATGTCGAGCGCCTGTGCGACCGCCATGCGCACGCCCCAGACGTACTGGGTGGCGTCGTCGAGCGTCAACGATCCGTTCTCCCAGCGCGCCACCGTCGCCGAAGGCTCCATGGCGCAGTGGTGGCGATCCGCGGTGCGATAGCGCTGCGCGATCCGGATCGGAGCCTGCGCCAGCTCGCGCTCGACGTCTCCCACGCGAGTGTCCGATTCGAAGAAGCTCTGCCCCTCGACGGCGCGCTCGAGCTGCGTGCGAAAGTCGACGTTGAAGGGCTCGCGCTCGTACTCCGCGCGCACGAGGCTGGCTGCGTGCGCCGCCTGCTCGAGGGTGGCCGCAACGGCCAGCGCGATCGGCTGCCCCTCGTAGGCGATGCGATCGCTCTGCAAGGGCAGCAACGACTGGCCGGCCGGCGGCGAGGAGACGGGGTTGAGCCGCGGCATATTCTCGTGCGTGAAGATGCGCAGAACGCCCGCCGCATGCTCGGCGCGCCCGACGTCGAGCTGTGCGATCCGCCCACGAGGGATGTTCGCCAGCGCGAAGACGCCGTAGGCTAGGCGCTCGGCCGGAGTATCGGCCGCGTAGCATGCTCGCCCCGACACTTTCTCCTTTCCGTCGAGCCGCTCGTGTGGAACGCCGATCGCGCGCGAGGGCGGGGCCAGCACCGAGATCATGCCATCCCTCCTGCGATCTCCAGGGCGCGCACGACGGTGCGCTTGGCGAGCGCGATCTTGAACGCGTTGCGCGCCAGCGGGCGCGCCTCGGAGAAGGCGCCGTCAACGGCCCGTGCGAGCGCCGCGCGCTCCAGTGGCAGCCCGGCAAGTGCGCGCTCCGCTTCGGTAAGCGGCCACGGCATGGGTGCCACGCCGCCCAAGGCGATGCGTACCTCGCGAATCCGTCCGCCGTCGAGATCGAGGGCGACAGCCGCCGAGACCAGCGCGAACTCGTACGAGGCTCGCTCCCGTACCTTGACGTACCACGAGCGCCGCGCGCGCGGTGTGGCGGGGACGTCGATGCCGACGATCAGCTCACCGTGCTCGAGAACGGTGTCACGCTCCGGCGCATCGCCGGGAAGCCGGTAGAAGTCCGCCAGAGGGATGGAGCGCTCGCCGCCGCGTCCCAGAACGCGGACGCTTGCCTCCAGTGCGCGCAGCGCCACCGCGGCGTCCGAGGGATGGGTCGCCACGCACGCGTCGCTCCAGCCGAAGATCGCGTGGGTGCGGTTGAGCCCCTCGCGTGCCGCGCAGCCGCTCCCGGGGCGGCGCTTGTTGCACGGGAGGTCGGTCTCCGCGCGGAAGTACGGACAGCGCGTGCGCTGCAGCAAGTTGCCGCCCATGGAGGCCATGTTGCGCAACTGCGCGCTCGCCGAGCGTTCGAGTGCCTCGGCCAAGGCGGGGAAGCCGGAGCGGACGGCCCGATGTGCCGCCACGTCGCTCATGCGCGCAAGCGTGCCGATGCGCAAGCCTGCGGACGTCGCTTCGATCTGCCCGAGCGGCAGCCGGTTGATGTCGACCACGCGGCCCGGGCGTTCGATGCCGTCTTTGAGCCAATTCACCAATTCCGTGCCGCCGGCGATGAAGGCCGCCTCGGGGTCCCCGGCGAGTGCCGCAACGGCTCCGGCGGCGTCGCCGGCGCGCGCGTACTCAAATGGGTGCATGCTGTTCCATCACCTGCGCCGCCGCGGCGACCGCTGCAACGATGTTCGGATAGGCGCCGCAGCGGCAAAGGTTGCCGCTCATCCACTCGCGGATCTCGTCTTCATCGCCTGCGTGGCCCTCGCGAACGCAGGCGACGGCGGACATGATCTGCCCGGAGGTGCAGTAGCCGCATTGAAGGGCGTCGTGCTCGATGAAGGCTTGCTGCACGGGGTGCAGCGTGCCTTCGCGCGCCAGACCCTCGATCGTGGTGATCTCGTCGCCTTCGTGCATCGCCGCGAGCGTCATGCAGGAGAGGACACGGCGGCCGTTCACGTGTACGGTGCAGGCCCCGCACTCGCCCCGGTCGCAGCCCTTCTTGGTTCCCATCAACCCCAAGCGCTCGCGCAGCGCGTCGAGCAGCGTCGCGCGCGGATCGATCTCCAAGCGCCGACTGGTGCCGTTCACCCGAAGGGTCGTCTCGAGTAGTGTCACAACTGGTGCGACCTCCCTGCCTCAAGTGCATTCTTCCAATGCCTTAGGTAGGCTACACGCGAGCGTGCCGACACGGCAAGGTAGCCGTCGCTTGAGGAAGAAGCGGCCGTCAAGCGCCGGCCATCGGCCGAGCGTTAGCGGCGGAATCGAGGGTGCTCTTCCCCGACGAGCCTTCGCTGGGGCTCGCGCCGCTGATGGCGGACCATCTCTTCGACCCCGAAGGAGGCCCGGCATCGGACGCCTCGTGTCAAGCCGCCGCTGGAGTTTGCGACGCCATCGGTGAAGCGTTGCGTGCCCCACTCTTCCTGTCGCATCACGTCGGTGAGTTCTTCGCATCGGCGGCCCGCCAACTTCCGGCTAGCGGTTGCGGGTAGATCCCCGTGGAAGGTTGTGGGTGATTCGATTCGCGAAGCCAAGTCGTTTCGCGGGGTTCGGCCTTCCTTAGGAAAGGTCGTCCGCCGCAAGCCAGCGCCGGCAGAACCGCACGACGGAGGTACATCGCAGTACGTAGATGAGACTTCGTGAAGCTCTCGACTTGCCGTCCCTGGCAGGAACGCGCGTGGTCGCCGGGATGGTGGGCTTGGATCGTGACGTCCGCGGTATCCACGCGATCGATATTCCGGAACCCAGCCTCTACGTAACGGCGGGGCAGGTGCTGCTAACGACGGGCTACGCATGGCCCCGCGATGAGCGGCTTCAATTGCGGCAGGTCGAGTCACTTGTCGACCGCGGGTTGGTTGGCTTGGGGTTGGCGGTTCCGCACTTCTTCGACCACTTCTCGGATGGTACGCGCACGGTCGCGGAGCGCCTAGGATTAGCTTTACTGGAGATCCCGTGGGAAGTTCCCTTCGCGGAAATCGTCGAGGACGTCCATCGCGCGATTCTGGCCGAACAGTATCGCGTGATCGAACGGTCGGAGCGTATCCATCGCGAGTTGACCAGTGCGGCCTCCGAAGGTGCAACGCTCGAAGAGCTCGCGGGCATCCTTGGGCGCCTGATCAACCGCAACGTCTCTTTCGAAGACCGGGAGGGGCGTACGTTGGCTTCCTACCGGGCGAGAGATGTAGTCGATGATGCGATGGGAAGAGACGGTGGGCACCGCTGCCCGATTCAACTCGGCGGCCACACCGTGGGCACCGTGCGCATCACCGATATCGTGGAACCGTTAACCGAATTGGAGTATCGCGCGGCGGAGCATGCCGCGCTCGTCGCAGCGCTCAAGATCGCGCATCAGCGTGAGCTCTCCGTGCTGGAGAGCCGCTTGGGTCATGCCTTCGTTGCCTCGCTCCTGGAGGGAACCTTTGATCCCACGCCGCAGGCAATCGAGCGCGCGAGACTCATCGGCTTCGACCCGCAGGGCAGGTATGTCGTTGCGCTCTTCGTTCTCGAGGAGTCGTTGCCCATCGACCGCGATGCTTTCCTGCGTCGCGAGCGCTTGGTGCACAACGTGCGCCAGCGGATGGAGGATCTCCGCCTACCACGGCTGGTCAGCGTTTCGCATAACCACGTGGCCGTGGTGACGCGGGAGGGGGGCATCGCGGATATCTGGCACAAGCGTGAGCATCTCGATGTCGCGGTGATCGTCGGCCGGGCGCATGACGGTTTTGCCGGCATCCGAGAAAGCTACCGCGAGGCTCTGCAATTGGTCCCGTATCGGCGGCGCGGAGTGGTCGGCTACTTCGACGAGCTGATCTTCCCGCGCGTGATCATGGGCGATACAGAGGCACGTGAGCCTTTCCTGCGCGCGCTTTTCGCGCCGCTGGAGTCGGACAAGCACGGCGAAACGATAAAGATGACCCTGCTGACCTACGTGAGCGCAGGCTTTCAGGTTCGTGAAACCGCGAAGCGGCTAGCGATCCACCCGAATACGGTACGCTACCGTCTCGATCGCGCGAGCCAGCTCATGGAGCAGTCCTTCGACGATCCGGACACCCGGTTCCGCCTGCAATTCGCACTGCACCTCTTAGGTGCAGTGCACAACGAAGACGGCACAATTTTGTAGTCGAGAACATGGCTTCCATCCCGCTCGGATGCTAGGCTAGGGCCAACGTATCGCTCGAGTGAGGATGAGTTGACCTATGGGAATTTTTCCGTCTGTAGAGATGAAGCGGCGGCTTGCTGCCTTTGAGTCCGCATTGGAAGAGCGACGCGTAGACATCGCGCTTGTGCATACCGCTGACAACGTGTACTACCTCTCGGGCGTGCCGCTGCTTTCGGAATGGGGGCGCCCCATGTGGGTGGTGGTCCGTCCGGGTTCAGAGTCGGCGATCGTCGGGGCCTCCATCGAGACGGAGAACATGGCGGCCTACAGCTCGCTGCCCCGCGTGCTGAGTTACGCGGACGAGGAGCGTGTGACGGATGCCTGCTTGAAGCACGTGATGAGCTTGGCGGGCGGTGCCCGAGATTCGGCCATCCGTTTTGGCATCGAACGCTCGGCGATGACGATCGACCTCTATGAAGCACTGCGCGCATCGTTGCCGAGGGCGACGTTCGTCGACATCGGCGAGGCGATCGCGGGATTGCGGTTGATCAAGTCGACCAAAGAGATTGAGATCCTGGAGCTGGGCGGCACGGTGGCAAAGATCGGCGCCAACGCCTTTCTGGAAGCTCTGACCGACGGCATCCCAGAGCTCACGGTTGCCGGCCATGCGGTGGCGGAGATGGACCGCGCGTTGGCCGCACTCTATCCCGATGGCAGCACGAGCACCTACGCCTATGCGCAGTTTGCGGAGCACACGCTGACGCCGCATCTGCACGCCACGGGCAGGCGCTTGCGCCGCGGCGATCTCGTGGCGCTCAACGTCTTTCCGACGATTTGGGGCTACTGTGTCGAGTTGGAGCGGACGTTCGTCTTCGGGCGGGCCACACAAGAGCAGCAAAGTGCGCTCGATGCCGTCAACGAGGCTTTTGATGCCGGAAAGGATGCGGTTCGTCCCGGGGCGGGCATGGGCGAGATCGACGTGCTCACGCGCAAGATCCTAGAACGGCACGGTTACAGCACGTACATTCGCCACGGCGCGGGTCATGCGCACGGGATCATGATCGGCGCTGCCTCGCGAGAAGAGGGCGGCGAGCTCCGCGTGTACAACTCGGGCCGGCTTCAGCCGAACATGGCCAACTCCGTAGAGCCCGGCGTCTATCTTCCGAAGATCGGCGGCTTCCGGCATTCAGATGTCATGATCATAACGAGCGATGGTGCCCGTTGCATCACCGACTTTCCTCGAGACATCATCTACGCAAACGCGTGATTGGAGGCGGTAAGGATGGCAGACCATGAGAGCAGGTCAGGAATGATTAGCCGTCGGCGCTTCACCGCTCTGGCGTCGGCTGGTTTAGGAGCTGCGGCGGTGGCGGGATTGGCGCCGATCTCCGTATCGGCAGCGAACGGCGATATCCCGATTGGCGCCTTGATGCCGCTCACGGGTGCGGGCGGGCCGTTTGGGCAGAACATGATGAAAGCCGTGCGCTCCGCAGTTGCTCAGATCAACGCCGCGGGGGGTCCGTTGGGACGAAAAATTCACCTCTACGAAGAGGATGATCAGACCGACCCCGATGCCGCGGTGCGTGCGGCGAAGAAGCTGATCGAAGTCAACAAGGTTGCCGCCGTGCTCGGTACGTGGGCTAGCGGCGTGACGCTGGCTGTGGCTCCCGTCTGCCAGGCCAGTAAGGTCGTGGAGATGAGTACCTCGGGCGCGAGCAAGATCACGACGGTGCAGGAGCACGGCTTCGTCTATCGCACGGAGCCCGACGACACGCTGTTCGGGCGCGCGTACGCGGAAGTGGCCGCGACGCGCGGCTGGAAGCGAGCCGCCATCCTAGGCTTGAACGTGCCGTTCACGGTCACCACGGTGTCGAACTTTCGCGCGGCGTTCGAGGCCCAAGGCGGCACAGTCGTCAGCTACGACACGTATAATCAAAACCAGACGACCTTCCGCAGCGAGACGTTGAAGGCGGCTCAGGGAAAGCCGGACTTCATCCTGATCTCCGGCTACGAACCTGACGTCACCGGAATTCTGCGTTCGGCGTACGAGAATGGGCTCCACGAGACATTCCTGGTTCCGGGCTTCTCCGTCTCTGATACGTTGATCAAGAACGCAGGGCCCGCGGCTGAGGGATTGCTGCTGGTGCAAGAGGGCGTTGCCGAAGGATCGCCCGCCTATCGGCAGGTGGTTTCCGCCCTGGGCGGCAGCGAGTACTACTCGTTCGCGGCCCAGACGTGGGACCAGATCCAGTTGGTGGCGCTGGCGATCGAGGCCGCGAAGGCGGCGACGGGCGCGGGGATCGACCGCCACTTGCGCGCAGTCTCTGGCCCCTCGGGAACGAAGGTCGCCTCGTTTGCCGAAGGAGCGCCGCTGTTACGCAAGGGCCGGAAGATCAACTATGAGGGTGCCTCAGGGGCAATCGACTTCGATGCGCACGGCAACATCAGCATGGCCAACTTCCGCGTGGCCGAGGTCCGCAACGGAAAAATCGTGCCGGTACGGCTGCTCAAGGGTGTGCACTTCTAAGACTGGGACGGAGGATTGATGTCGGAGCTCATTCGCCAGTACCTCGTTTCCGCGATCGTTATCGCGAGTGCTTGGGCTCCGACCGCTGCGGGGATCTCGCTGATCTACGGCGTCCTGCGCTATCCAAACTTTGCGCTCGGCGAGTTCATGACACTTGGCGGCTATCTGACACTGGGCTTGAGTGCCGGGTTTGGCATGCCCTTGCCTCTTGCTGCTCTGATCGCGGTGATCGCCGCCGGTTTCGTGTCGTTGGCGGTAGACCAGACGGCCTTCCGTGCCGTGCGGCGCGCCGGCATCCTGCCGCCGATCCTGCTCTCGCTCGGCTTGATGCTGATCCTGCAAAACGTGGTTCGCGCGTTCTGGGGGAATGGTGCGTGGCAGTTGGATCTGCCGCTGACGAGGCCGTATGACTGGCTAGGTTTTGTCATCACGCCATACCAACTGATGTGCATTGCCGTCTCAGTTCTCGCCATCGGGGCTTCCTACATGGTGCTGCTGCGAACGCGCTTCGGCAAAGCCGTGCGAGCGCTAGCTGATAATCCCGACCTCGCCCTGGTCTCCGGTATCGAGCCGGAGCCCGTCTACGCCGGCGTGGCCTTCATGGCGGGTCTGCTGTCGGCGTTAGGAGGCGTACTCTTGGGATTGCAGAGCGTGCTGACGCCGCTGATGGGCTGGGACAGCCTGCTGCCGGCGTTTGCGGTCGCGATCCTCGGCGGCTTGGGGAATCTCATGGGCGCCGGAGTAGCCGCGCTCATCGTCGCGCTGGCCGGTGAGTATAGCCTGCTCTTCGTCCAATCGTCGTACAAGTCGGCGGTGGCGTTCGTGGTACTCGCGCTGATCTTGATCGTTCGGCCGGCGGGCATCCTCGGCGGACGATCGTAGCGGTATCGCGATGCTCGACTTTCTGATCGCCATCGTAACGTTTACCGCCATCTACGCGGTGGTGAGCTTAGGCTTGAATCTGCAATGGGGGCAAGCCGGGCTGGTGAACCTTGGGCAAGTAGCGTTCTTTGCCGCGGGGGCGTACACGGCGGCGATTCTTGCGCGGGCAGGCACGCCGTTTCCGCTGGCAGTGCTCGCGGGGATGGTGGTAGCTGCGCTCTTGGGTGCGCTGGTTGCGCTGATCACTCCACGGTTGCGCGAGGACTATCTGGCGATCGTCACGCTGGGGTTTGCCGAGCTCGTGCGGTTGATTCTGCTCAACGAGAAGGAGATCGGCAATGGTCCAAGCGGCATCAATGCCATTCCTCAACCGCTTCACGAGCTGTTTAGCGCCAACTACCCGCTATTCTTTGCCTTCTTAACGGTCGCGGCGCTGATCGTGGTCTATCTCTTCAACGAGCGTCTGCGCCGAGCGCCGCTGGGGCGTCTGCTGCGCGCCATTCGCGAGGACGAGTCAGTGGTGGCGTCGATTGGCAAATCCGTTCTGGCATTCAAAGTGGAGACCTTCAGCTTGGGTGCGGCGATGGCGGGCATTGCCGGCGCATTCTACGCGGCCTATCTGACCTTCATCGCGCCGGAGATGTTCACCGCCTCGGTCAGCATCTACGTACTGGTGGCCGTGTTGATCGCGGCCCGAGGCAGCAATATCGGCACGGTGCTGGGTGCTGTCTTCGTCTCCGTGCTGTTGGAGGGCACCGACTTCATCAAGGACTACATTCCATTTGGCACCGGCGTCCAGATTGCCGCGGTTCGCATCATCATCATGGGCGTGATCTTGATGCTGGTGGTGCTGGCGCGTTATCGCAAGGTGGTGGAGGGGTGAGCGCCGATGCCTTGCGCGAACCTGCGACGATCTTGGAAGTTCGCTCGCTCTCGAAACGCTTTGGCGGAATGCAGGCGGTCAATGGTTGCAGCTTGCGTATCGCCGCAGGTTCGATCACCGGCTTGATCGGTCCGAATGGCGCGGGAAAGAGCACCGTATTCACCTTGATCAGCGGTTTCCTGCGGCCTGACGTAGGGGAGATTCTCTTCGACGGGCACCGAATCGATGGGCTGCCGGCGCACCGCGTGGCCCGGTTGGGGCTGGTTCGGACCTTCCAGACGCCGCGCGAGCTCCGCGAGCTGAGCGTGCTGGAGAATCTGATGATGGTCCCGAGGCCGCAGTTCGGCGAGAGCCTGGTCGGGGTGATGCTGCTCGGCAGCCGTCGTGTGCGGCGAGAGGAGCAGGAGATCGAGAAGCGGGCGCTCGAGGTCCTGCGAACCGTTGGATTGGATCATCAGGCCCGGCGTAGAGCCGCAGACCTCTCCGGCGGGCAGAAGAAATTGCTGGAGATTGCGCGCTGCATGATGTGTCAGCCGAGGCTGGCACTGTTGGATGAGCCCACGGCCGGCGTGAATCCTAGCCTCATCAATGACCTGGTGGAGATGATTCGTTTGCTGCACGCGGGCGGCGTAACGATCGTGATCATCGAGCACAACATGAACGTGGTCATGCGTCTGTGCGAGCACGTGATCGTGCTCGATCGCGGCGAGGTGATGTGCGAGGGGACACCGGAGCAGATCCAGCGCGATGAGCGCGTGCTGGCGGCCTACTTAGGAAGTGTACCGTGAGTATGATCTCAGCGGCTCCGCAGACGGCGGGCCGACTCTTGGGCGAGGCGCTGGTGGCGGGATACCGGGAGATGGAGATTCTGCATGGTGTCTCGATCGCCGTGGCAGGCGGTGAGTTCGTCACGGTTCTCGGCCCGAACGGCTCAGGCAAGTCGACGCTCTTGAAGACCCTCTGCGGCCTCCTCACCGTGAAGCGCGGCGCGATCTGGCTCTTGGGGAACGATGTTACGCGCGCGTCGGCGCGCGATCGGCTGTTGGCAGGAATGTGCTACGTCCCGCAGGTGCGCGGCGTCTTCGCCAGCATGAGCGTGATGGAAAACCTAGAGATGGGGGCATTCGCGAAGCGTGCCTCGGAGGTGTCCGACGCATTCGAGCGCGTGTTCACCTATTTTCCGCGCCTGGCGGAGCGCCGGCGGCAGATCGCGGGGAGCATGAGCGGCGGGGAGCAGCAAATGGTCGCCATCGGGCGAGCGTTGATTGCCTCGCCCTCGGTACTGCTCTTGGACGAGCCGAGCGCCGGCCTCTCGCCGGCCGCCGTGGACGACCTCTTCGGGCGAATTCGCAACATCGCGAATGACGGCGTATCGATCGTGCTGGTGGAGCAGAATGCGGCAAAGGCGCTGGAGGTCTCCGATCGGGCCTACGTGCTGGCCGATGGCGTCAATCGCCTGGAAGGCCCGGCGCTGCACGTCCTGCATGATCCAGAGGTGCGCCGGCTCTACCTCGGCGGAGACTAGTGGAGGATGAAGTTAATGAGGAGATTATGGCGCTACTGGAACGCGTAATTGCGAGCCCTGGATTTCAAAGGCGATTTTATTTCTTGGCGAAGCGCTTCGTAGGCGGGGAAACCGTAGATTTGGCCATAGACGCGGTCAAGCGCCTCAACGCCGGCGGCCTTACCGCGACGCTCGATTTCCTTGGTGAAGACGTATACCAGGTCAGCGAAGCCCGCAGCTCAGCCGAACAGACCCTGCGAACGGTTGCGGCAATCGACGAAGCCGGCATCGACGCGAACGTCTCGCTCAAGCTTACGGCATTGGGACTCTCAGTCGACGAGAATCTGGCCGTGGAGCAGCTCTTGCAGATTGCCGCTCGTGCCGCGCAGAATCGTGATTCGTTCGTTCGCATCGATATGGAAGGGAGCGGCGTCGTCGACGCGACGCTGCGAACCTTCGAGCGCGCGTACGAGCGCCACAAGAACCTCGGCATCGTGCTCCAGGCGTACCTGCACCGCACGGAAGCGGACGTGGAGCGCGCTATCAACCTCGGCGCGCGCGTGCGGATCGTCAAGGGCGCCTACAAAGAGCCGCCGTCGATCGCGTATAAGGACATGGCGGAGATTCGACGCAACTTTCTCAAGCTCGCGCGCGTCCTGCTAACGCGGGGGAAGTACCCGGCCATAGCAACGCACGATCGGTCGCTCATCGAGGCCGTGAAGCAGATGGCGGCGGAATGTGGGGTCGGCAAGGACAGATTCGAGTTCCAGCTGCTCTATGGTATCCGTTCGGAGATCCAGCACCGGCTCGCAGAGGAAGGATACCGCGTCCGCGTATACGTTCCGTTCGGTTCGCACTGGTCCGGGTATTTCTATCGCCGGCTCGCCGAGCGAAGGGAGAACGTCTTCTTCGCGCTCGGATCCATTTTTGGCAAGTAGTCCGTAGCTCACGGGACAGGCGGCGCTTCTTGGGGCCGGTTAGACTTGACGTGTGAGTGCCTCGACAAGAGTCATGCTGGTTCTATGAGAGAGATGAGGTTCCGCACCTCCTGCGCCGTCTCCGATGCGCGCCAGCATGCGTGGATCTCGCACGTAGCCATCGGATCGCAGATGCTTTGAAAGACTACTCCGCTCGTGGCCATTCGCTCTATCGAGGAGGGAACAATAGCTACCCCGATTCCCACAGCGACAAGCGAGATGATTGTAGTAAATCGATTCACGTGCTGGCGAATGCGGGGCCGAAAACCCGCCGCGCGGCAGAGGCTGATAATCTGGTCGTAGAGCGCCGGTGATTCAGCGCGGTCGAACATGACGAAAGTCTCTGACCTGAGCTCCGACAGGCCAACCGGGCGGCGAGAAGAGAGATCGTATGCCGCTGGCAGGACCAGCGACAGGCTTTCACTGTGCACGGCTCGTGTCTCGAGCATTGGATCGTAGACCGGCGAGTGGAAGAACCCAATGTCTATTCTACCTTCGCGAAGTGCTGCGAGTTGACGCGATGATGTAATCTCATTGATACCGATCTGCACATCGGGGTATGCGGCGTGAAACACGCTTAAGAGCCGAGGTAGCACGCCGAGTTGCGCCGCAGAGACGGCACCGATCTCGAGATGCCCACCCTTATTTGTTCCCGCTCGCCGCGTTGCCTCGATGACGTACGCGATTTGATCAATGATCGGTAGCGCTTCCGCAAACAACGCGCGGCCCGCTCGTGTCAATGCGATAGGCCGGCGCGTCCGGTCAAAAAGCTCGACTCCTAACTCTGTCTCTAAGTTTCGGATGGCCTGACTGAGCGGAGGCTGGGCCATGGCGAGCCGTTTCGCGGCTCGCGCGAAGTTCAGTTCTTCGGCTACGGTTATGAAGTACCGCAGTTGTCGAATCTCTATGGACATGATTATTACGGACCCCGCATCGGATAGTGTTCGTCCAGGTCTAGTCGAGAGAAGCACCGGTCGTTGCGGGTCCGGTTCGGGGTCGCCGCAGGACTAGGCTACTGCCGCAAATAACTATACTATAGTTGGAACGCTAGTATGTTACTTCAACGGACTATACGCTTGCAGTATAGTATAGGGAAACTACACGCTTGTAGTATAGCCGTTTCGCGGCGTGAATCTTTAGATTCGCGTACGGTGTAGCTGTGGGTTGTGTCGCGTGAGATGCTTACCGGCTGTCGGCTCTATCTCTTCTAGGCACCCGGGTTCGGGTGCTGCGTTTCGTCGGTACCACGGGCACTTTCGTGAAGCTGCTGATGCCCGAGGCTGCACTCGGCCCAGGTGTTGGGCGAAATTCAAGGCTGCCAATGACCGCGATTGACGAGCGTTCCTTGCGCGCAGCGCCGAGACCAGCGCGTCGTTTTCATCTTGGCCGGACTGCGTTTCACGTTGTGGTCACCTGCATCTATGGCTTCCTTTTCCTTCCGCTTATCTTCATCGCATTCATCAGTGTGTTCTCCAATCGGATCATTTCATTTCCTCCCGCTGGGTACACACTTCAATGGTACTTTAATATCTTATCGCAGGTCCAATTCGTAACCGGCTTCGTGATGAGTTTCCAGGTTGCTTTGCTCGCGATGATCTTTGGCTGTATTCTCGGGACGCTCGCGGCTATCGCATTGACTAGATTCAGTTTCCCGGGCAAAGCGTTCTTGAATATGCTTCTCATGTCTCCGCTTGTCGTTCCCGGCATCGTCGCTGGGACAGCGCTCTATGTGTTCTATATTCAAATCACGGAACTATTTGGAATACGCCTCGCGGCGAGTCTACCAGGGCTAGCGTTCGCCCACATCACCATAACAATTCCTTGGACGGTCCGTCTTGTTGCTTCAAGCATGGGCGGTACCGATCGATCCATCGAGGAAGCCGCCATGAACCTTGGCGCGAATCCCTGGAAAACTTTTACCAAAGTGACGCTCCCGCTGATTCGACCAGGGATCGTTGCCGCCGCTCTCTTTAGTTTCATCGTTTCCTTCGGTAACCTCGAGATGTCGCTGTTTCTCGTCGGTCCCGGTAAGACGACGCTTCCGATCGCTATCCTCCAATATCTTTCATTCAACCTAGATCCGACGATTGCGGCAGTATCCGTCGTGGAAATCGTCATCATCGGTGTGGCGATGCTTGTGACGAACCGCTTCGTAAGGATCAGCAGCATCGTCTAGTCTTCCCTTGACGACAGAGGAGCATATGGCGAAAGTACAGCTTCGCAACCTTACGAAACGATATGGCGACTTTGTCGCGGTCGATGACTTCTCTCTTGATGTCGCCGACGGCGAGTTCGTTGCACTGCTTGGCCCGAGCGGCTGCGGTAAGACCACCACCCTTCGTATGATTGCCGGCTTTGTCGAAGCCTCCACCGGTGAGATTCGCATTGGGGAGAGAGACGTCACCGAGTATCCTCCCTATCGGCGGAATACTGGAATGGTCTTCCAGGGCTACGCCCTCTTCCCTCACATGACGGTTTTCGAGAACGTGGCATTCGGCCTTAGGATGAGGCGTCTGGGCGCGGCTGAGACCCACGAGCGCGTTGCTCAAGCCTTAAAACTCGTAAGACTGGATGGGCACGTTGATCGGATGCCGCGTCAGTTGTCGGGAGGGCAGCAGCAGCGAGTCGCACTTGCGCGCGCGTTGGTCGTGCAGCCGGACGTGTTTCTGTTGGACGAACCCCTCTCGAACCTCGACGCCAAGCTTCGTCAAGAAGTTCGCTTGGAAATCCGGCAGCTCCAGCAGGCCCTTGGGCTCACGACGATCTTTGTGACCCATGATCAAGAGGAGGCGCTTACGATGGCGGACCGGCTCGTCGTCATGGATCGCGGCGCCATTCAGCAAGTTGGGTCGCCGGCAGAATTGTACGACCGGCCCGTGAACCGGTTTGTCGCGGACTTCATCGGCCACTCGAATTTCTTCAACGGTCGCGTTTGCGGGCCAGGAGAGTTCAAAATGGATACGGGTGCGATCGTGAGATTCGATCCTGAGGCCGCCACGCCGCAAGGTGACGTCTCTGTTGCCGTGCGGCCGGAGAGGATCTCGTTCGGACACAGTCCAGCCGCCGGTACGATCAATTGCTTCGAGGCGGAGATCGAAGCGGTAACCTTCGCTGGGCCCCGGCTAGACCTCATACTCCGTTGCGAGGGCGACCGGATAATCGCTCACGTTCACAATAGCGACGGCAACGTCGCGACTGAGAGGCATCACGTCGGGGAGCAGGGCTTTGCGATGTGGTCGCCATCGAGTACGCGGCTTGTTAGTCGATGAACCCTTCGGGTGTGTTGAATAGTTCACACTTACCGCGATAGAGGAGCAAACAGGATCATGCCGCACATATCACGCGCAGACTTTGTACGCGGAGCCGCGGGAGCGACAGCACTCGGTCTAACGGCCATGCCGCGTCTTGCCCTGGCGGCCGACGAGTGCCGACAAGTTGTCGTTACCACCTGGGGCGGCGACTACGATCGGTTTCTCAAGCAGTTCGTAGAGCCTCCGTTGGTTGCTAAAGGAGTTCAGGTCTTACCCGACATTACCCAGGAGCCCCAGCGCATGACGAAGCTGCTTGCTGAGCGCAGCTTGAAGAAGGGCAGTCTCGATGTCGTGTCCTTCAGCGACGCTAGCATGTTTCAAATGTACGAGGATGGCGTTCTCGGCTCTTTGGATTTCGCGAAACTTCCAAATGCCAAGTACATCCTGAAGCAGTTTGCAAATGCGTATTCCGTGCCGCACATCTTCAGCGCGCAAGTAATCGTTTACACGCCCGATCATATAAAGGGCGCACCAGACTCGTACGCGGCGTTCTGGGATTCGAAGTACAAGGGGCGGGTTGGCATCCAGCGGACGGAATGGGTAAACTGGCTGCAACTCGCGGCCCAAGTCGGCGGCGGATCTCCTTCGAACTACGAGCCCGGCAAGAAGCTTCTCATGGACCTCAAGAAGAACCAGCCGCGAATCTACCCGACTCAGGAGACCCTTGCGGCCGGAATTGCGAATGGTGACGTATGGCTAACGCCTGATTGGAGAGCGCGAGCGTACATGTGGGCGAAGGGCGGCCTGAAAGTCGAGAGCTCTGTTCCCAAGGAGGGAGCGCTGCCGGTGGTCTACCGTGCGGGGTATGCCAAGAATGCCCCTGACGGGCCGTGCTGCATCGCGTACCTCGATGCCATGCTGGACGCAAAGGCTCAGGTTGAGTTTGCTACCAACATGGGATACGTGCCGACAGTGAGCAATGCAAAGCTTCCTGAGGACCTAGAACGTCGGATTGGTTTCTCAGAGGAGCAGCGGGCGCATTTCTACCCACAAGACTTTCGGTACATCGCGAAAAACAATTCGCAGTGGCTCCAGTGGTGGAACCAAGAATTCCTCGCATAGGGAGCGGCCCGCAGCGGCCACAAGTGACCAAGGCACGGGCTAACCGTGGTAGACCAAGCAACGGCGTCGCCGCGACGTCGTTGCTCGGTCCCGCCACGCTTTTCGTGCTAGCGTTTCTCCTGCTGCCGATGCTCGTCGTGCTGCGCTACAGCGTCAACAGGTACGTGCCGGGCGGCCTTATGCTGCAGGTCTTTACCCTGGAGAACTACGCCCATTTCTTTCAAGACCACTATTTTCACAAGGTACTCTTGACTACCGTCTGGGTATCGGTCGTCTGCACGATCGTCAGCCTCGTCTTAGCCTTCCCGCTGGCGTACTTCCTTGCCCGCACGCGTAGCGCGGCGAAGAGTCTCTTGGTCATGCTTGTGGTCTTTCCGCTGCTCGTCGGCAATGTTGTGCGCGCAGCGGGCTGGATGGCTTTATTGGATACCAAAGGCGTCGTAAACTCGACATTGGAGGCGCTCCACATTATCAAGGCACCGCTCAACATCATGTACACGACAGGTGCCGTCATGATTGGCATTATCTCCATTGTCACGCCATTCATGGTATTAACGCTACAGAGCGTTCTTGAAGGGATCAATTACTCGGTCGAAGAGGCGGCGCTCAACCTGGGCGCCTCGCCCATACGGACGTTCGCCAAGGTAACCCTCCCGCTAGCAATGCCTGGCGTGATCGCGGGAACCTCGCTTGTCTTCATCTTGTGCATGAATGCATATGCAACGCCGGTCCTCTTGGGAGGTCCGAGCTTCCAAATGATGGCGCAGACCATCTACGATCAAATTTCAAATACCCAGAACTGGCCATTTGGGGCGGCGCTTGCGTTCGTCCTGATGTTCGTGACCGTGGCCCTCACGGTAATCGCTCAAATGTTCTTGCAGCGGCGGTACAAAAGTGCGGAGTGACGGATCACCTCTTTAACACTGCAGAGGAGAAGTAGTCGATGCCATTCTTATCGGAATCCGTCTTTCGTTATCGTCGAGAGCTCATGCGCGAGGTGATGGAAGCGAATCGACTCGATGCGCTGTTGTTCGGCAGCCCCGAGTTTTTTCAGTTTGCCACAAACTTTCACGTAGATGTACAGACCTGGGAACGGCCGATCGCAGCGGTTGTACCGAAGGACGGCGAGCCGTTCGTCGTGATGCATGAGCTCTCGACGAATCACGTACGCTTCCATCAGGAGCGGGGTGCGTTTTGGCCCGAGGATGTGCGCTTCTATAGTGAACACGTACGCCTTACCGATCGCGTGCATACGCGGTCGGAATGGCCTCTTCTGATCGCGAGCCTGCTTCGGCTGCATGGACTCGCGCACAGCAGGGTCGGAGTGGAGTCCGTCTCGGGTTGGCTTGATAGAGTAGCCGCCGCCGCTCCTGGTCTGAAGCTGGTCGCAGTCCTCGACGATCTGAGGGGAATGCGATGGGTGAAGCACGAGGAGGAGCTGACCCTCCATCGGCAAGCTGCGGCATTATGCGACTTCGGACAGGAGCTCTATCGAAAACATATCCGCCCGGGGCGCCTGGTGCAAGAGCTCGACTTCACCCTAGCCGGCATGATCGCGGAGGAGGGAGCGCGACGCCATCCGGGCGAGCATCTTGAGCCGCGTTGCATGACGTTGACCGGTGTCGATTCCTCGTCGCCGCACGGCAATGGAGCGCCCACGGGCGCGAGATTCCAGGAAGGCGATGGCGTTGTCGTCATTTGTAACATGCGTCTCAACGGTATGATGACCGAGAACGAGCGAACCTACTTCGTGGGCAAACCGAGTAGCCAACAGCGACAGCTGTTTGCCGCTGCCCATGCGGCGAACTCGGCGGGCAAGGACGCTGCTCGCCTGGGAAATCGCGTTTCCGACATCGATGCGGCCGCGCAAGAAGCGATCGAGAAGGCAGGTTTCGGAAACCGGATTCTTCATCGAACTGGCCACGGTTTGGGCGTACAGGGACATGAGTATCCCGACGATATGCCTTTCAACCAGAGGCAGCTGAAGGCGAACGAGGTGTACTCGATCGAGCCGGGCATCTACGTATACGGATTGGGCGGGTTCAGAATCGACGATACGGTCGTTGTTGGTCCGGAACCGGAGGTGCTCACCTCGTCACCGCGCGAGCTCGAAGATTGTACGCTGCCGGTTTAACTTGGAGTTTGGGAGACGATAGTGGAACAGATAGTACTACGGAATTGTGCGTTGCTGGTCCCGGGCGAGGACGATACCCGCGGCGGGTACGACGTGCTCATCGAAGGCGACCGTATCCGGCAGGTGTCGGATCGGCCAATCGTGGCATCTAACGCTCGCTCCGTCGATGTGGGTGGAAAGACCGTCATGCCTGGCCTTATCGACTGTCATGTCCATGTCATGTCGGTAGTCGCCAACCCAACCGAGAACGCAGGGTTGCCGAACCAGACCACGGCGTACGCGGTAATTCCGGTGCTGCGTTCGATGCTGTCGCGTGGGTATACGACGGTACGAGATGCGGCGGGTGCAGATTTCTTCCTCGCCCAGGCGATCGAAAGCGGTTACATCGACGGTCCCCGCATCTTTCCGTCCGGAAAGGCGCTTAGTCAGACGGGTGGGCATGGCGACTTTCGTCGGCGGACAGACCATCTTGAGCCTTCGTGCTGCTCAGACCGCCTTGGGATGCTTACGCGTGTCGAGGATGGCGTCGATAGTGTGCGGAAGGCAACGCGTGAAGAGCTTCTCAAAGGTGCGACGCAGATCAAGATCACGGCTTCGGGCGGAGTGGCGTCTTCCGCGGATCGGATCGATAATACCGGCTTCTCGCTCGACGAGATTCGTGCCATCGTGGAGGAGGCCGCGGCTACAAACACCTACGTCTTGGCCCACGCTTATACACCACGCGCGATTCGTCGTGCAATTGATTGCGGCGTCCGCACGATTGAGCACGGCAACCTCGTCGACGAGGAGACGGCGAAGCGGATGCATGAGCTCGGCGTGTACGCCGTTCCGACGCTCGTAACATATGATGCGCTTGCAAAGCACGGAGAGCACTTTGGGCTCTATCCAGAGAGCATCGCAAAGGTGGCCGATGTTCGTGAAGCTGGGCTTCGCTCCCTCGAGATTTTCAGGAACGCTGATGTGAAGATCGGCTTCGGCACGGACTTGCTGGGCGAAATGCACAAGTATCAGAGTGACGAGTTTCAGATCCGAGCGAGCGTTCTCAAGCCGAGCGAGATTATCGCCAGCGCGACAGCTACCAACGCCGAGATACTCCGGATGCAAGGACAACTCGGCTGCATAGAACCAGGAGCGTTTGCAGATCTTCTCGTCGTTGACGGTAACCCGCTGCGCGATATCTCCTTGCTTGCCGGGCAAGGGGAGCATCTTACCGCGATCATGAAGTCCGGGTGCTTCTTCAAGAATGAGCTAGCGTAAGGGTAGGCTGCCGGGGTTACTTCAGACCGAAGTAGGCACGCCTGATCGCGTCGTTCTCGCGAGCTTCGCCCACGGATCCGTTGAAGCCGATGCGCCCTCCGTCGAGCGTATAGACGCGGTCGGCGATCTCGAGAAACGTCACGTTCTGCTCGGCGATCAGCAGCGAGAGATCGGGGGCGCGATGGAAGCCGGCCAGCACCTGCACGACCTCCTTGACGAAGAGCGGCGAGAGGCCGGCGGAGGGCTCGTCCATGACCAAGAGGTGCGGCTTGGCCGCCAGGGCCTTGGCCACGCCCAGCATCTTGCGCTGGCCGCCGCTGAGGCTGCCGGCGGCTTCGCGGCGGCGATGCCCAAGATCGGGAAAGATCTCGTAGAGCCCGGTGATGCGCTCCTTCGCCTCATGACGGGGGAGAAATTGCGTGCCGATGTCGAGGTTGTCTTCGATGCTCAGATCGGGAAAGACGCCCATCTCCGACATGTAGACGATACCACGGCGTACGCGTGCGTCCGTCGGCAAATGCGTGATCTCTTCGCCTTTGAAGCGGATCGACCCGTGCCACGCGCAGATCAGCCCGAGGAGCGTCTTGAGCAGCGTCGTCTTCCCCGCACCGTTGGAGCCGAGAAGGACAACGGTCTCACCTTCGTGCAGGTGCAGCTCCACGCCCCAGAGGACCTGCAACTGACCGTAGCCGGACTCCAACCCTTCGACGGCCAGCAGCTCATCGGTCATCGCGTATCAACCTCCCAAGAAAACTTCGATCACCTGCGGGTCCCGCGATGCTTCACCAAGGCCGCCGTGGAAGATGTCGCGCCCAGCGTTCATCACGACCACGCGGTGCGCGATGCGGTCGATGAAGCCCAGCAGATGCTCGACGACCACGAGCGCGATGCCAAGGTGGGTGAGTGAGATCAGCTTCTCGGCCACGACCTCGAGCTCCGATGGATTGAGACCGGCTGCGAGCTCGTCCACGAGCAGCAGGCGCGGACGCGTGGAGAGCGCCCGCGCCAAGTCGAGCATCTTTTGCTGCGCGCTGTTGAGGGTCGCCGCTTGGCGCTCCACTACGTCCCCTAGTCCGGCGAAGGCGATGAATTCGCGGGGATCGGCGTGCGGATCGCGCCCGTAGGCGACGGCGATCTCCACGTTCTCTCGCACGGTGAAGGCGAGAAACGGCTTGGGTACTTGGAAGGTTCGATTGACGCCCAAGCGGACCAGGCGATGCGAGGGGAGGCCCCCCGCCGCGTGGCCGTCCAGCAGCACGCGCCCGCCGTCCGGACGGTAGATGCCCGAGATCACGTTGATGCACGTCGTCTTGCCGGACCCGTTGGGGCCGACCAATCCCAAGATCTCGCCAGCGTTCAACGTGAAGCCGACGCCATCGAGCGCGCGGAAGCCTCCGAAGCGCTTGACGAGGTGCTCGACGGCGAGGATCGGGGGCCGGCCGGCACCGCTGGAGCCTTCACGGGACACGGCGCGTTCCCCGATCGATCAGCGAGACGATGCCGTTAGGCAGGAAGAGGATGAGCAAGACGATCAGCAGTCCGTAGATGAGTTGGAAATAAGCCGGCGTCGAGATGCCGATAACGTTGTAGATGCCGTAGAGAATGAGCACGCCTAGGATCGGGCCAACCAGCGTCGCGGTGCCGCCGAAGAGCGCGAAGACGATGGCGAAGATGCTCACGCTGAGATCGAAGACCGTTTCGGGATAGAAGACGGAGACATACCAGGCGAAGATGCCGCCGATGAGCCCCGCTACCAGCGCGCTCATGAGCCATGCCAGCACGCGGCCGCGGACGACGTTCACCCCCGCCATGCCGGCGCTGATCGGGTCTTCCCGAATAGCCTGAAGCGCGAGGCCGAAGCGGGAGCTCTTCAGGTACACGACGATGGCGAGCGTGAAGGCCAGCGTCACGACGGCCGCTCCATAGCTCAACGTGGGATTGTAGATCTTCTCGAGGCTGATGCCGTAGGGTCCCTTGGTGAAGTCCGTGAGATTGGGATTGGAGACGATCTGCAGCACGGCCTCCGACGCCGCGAGGTTCGCCACGGCGAAGTACGCGCCGGAAAGACGCAGCAGCGGCGTGAGGATCAAGGCCAGGATGATGGCGACGAGCGTTCCTAGAGCAAGCGCCGCCAGGGGCGGCGTATGCCAGTGGAGCACGGCGAGCGAGAAGCCGTAGGCACCGGCGCCGAAGAAGCCAACGTAGCCGAACGGCAGGTAGCCGGTGAATCCGTAGATGATATTGAGGCCTTGCGCCAGCACCAGATAGACGATGGTGTTGAAGAGCAGCAGCTGGTTCGAATAGACGCGCGGTGCAGCCGCGAACGCTGCGACGACCGCCACGAGGATCACCAGCATCGGGATCAGGCGCTTGGGCGCCGGCCGGACCGCGAGTCTACGCATTGCGCATGCGCCGTCCGAAGAGCCCGGTGGGCTTCACCAGGAGGATCGCGATCAGCAGCAGATACGGCAGCAGGTTTGCCCACGACGAGAAGTACGTCTGCATGAACATCAGTGCGACGCCGTAGATGATGCCGCCGGCCACCGTGCCCAGCGGATTTCCCAGCGAGCCTATCACGATCACCGCGAACGAGGTGATCGTGATGCCTACGCCCATCGACGGCGTGATGCTTCCCATCATGAACGGACTCAAGACCCCAGCTACAGCGGCGCCCGCGATCCCGATCCCGAAAGCGATCGCCGAGATGCGCTGGACGTCGATTCCCGTACTCAACGCCTCCTCGCGCTGGGCCATGACGGCGCGCGTCAGCTGGCCGATACGCGTGCGATAGAGGTAGATATAGATGGCGCCGACCGCGAGCAGGCTGATTGCGCCGCTGACGACCCACGCAACAGGAAACGTCTGTTGGAAGAGCGAGATCGGACCGTCTCCCAACACCGTGCCGGGGATCGAGCGCTCGCTGCTGCCGAAGCGCAGCGTCGCCAACGCCTCGATGACTTGCGAGAGGCCGAAGAAGAGGATCAAGGAGAGCATCTCCGGGTCGCGCGAGGCTTGCAGCCGCGGCACCAGCAGATAGTACAACGGGAAACCAATGAGCACGAAGATCACGATCTCCACGAGCAGCGTGATCAGGGGGTTCACGTGGAAATCCGTGAAGACGATGTATGCGCCGTACCCGCCAAGCATCAGGAAGTCGCCATGGGCGAGATTGACGATCTTCATCACGCCGAAGATCAAGTTCAACCCCAGGGCGACGAGGCCGAAGTAGAGGCCGAAGAGGATCCCTGCGAGCAACGAGTATTCGAGCATGCTGCTCCCACGTGATGCCCTGTATGCGAAGTGCCCCTCCACCGGAAGGGAGGGGCACCATCGTCTGCGTTCGAGTTCGCCTACGGCGCCGGGTAGACGGCCTTCCCGTTCGCGGCCTCCGGCGGGTAGAGGATGACGAACTTGACCTCTCCGTTACCACTCGGCACGATCTGGCCGAGCGGCGTCAATTCGCCGATCTGGGCACCGTCACCGCGGAGCATGAACGTTCCGTCCAGCGTACGCAGCTTGCCCGAGAGCCCGAAGACGGCCTTGCGCAGCGCCATCTGATCCATGCTCTCCGAGGTCGCCAAGGTCTTCTCGAGCACCAACGCCGTCACGTATCCAGCCACGGCGTTGAAGCCGAAGTCCGTCGTGTCCTTATACTTCTTGATCCACGCGGCCTTGAAGGTATCGAGGTCCATGCCGTAGTCGGGCTTGTACTTGATCACCGTCGGCGGCGTATAAGTGTAGGTGTACGCCAGGCCCTTCTCGCCGACCGTCTTGAGGAGGAGGTCGGTCTCTAGCCCCGGGTAGACCGTGAAGACCATCTTGAACTTCGTTCCCGAGCCCTGAAGATCGCGGAGGAAGGAGATGTCGTTGTTCGGGTAGCCCAACTCGATGACGGCGTCCGGATTGAGCGCCTTGATGGTCTGGATCAGGACGGTGTAGCTGGACGTGTTCGTCGGCACACCGTGATCGTAGACCACGTCGATCGAGCTGCCTTTCAGAAAGTCGCGGAACCCCGTCGCCTGCGAGCCGGTGAAATCGTTGGTCGAGTAGAGCATCGCCACGCGCTTGATGCCGAGTTTAGGCCCGTCTTTGACCAGGAACTCGGCGACGTTCTTGGGCCAGAGATTCGAGATGGGGTCCGAGAGCAAGACGATGTAGCGATTGTCGGACGTGAAGAAGTTCATGCCGGTGCCGGTTTGGTCGAAGAGCAGCATCTGGTGCTCACGCGCGATCGGCACCGCGACGGACGTCAACACCGAGCCCGAGTCGGAGACCAGGATGTCGACCTTGTCCTGCGTGATGAGCTGGTTGTAGAGCGTTGCGGCGGTCGACGTCGAGCTCTGATCGTCGTAGGCAATGATCTTGATGGGGATCTTCTTGCCGTACGCCTTGACGTAGATGCCGCCTTGCGCATTGACTTGCTCTTCCCAGAGCAGCAGCGCTTTGTGAACGGGCATCGAGATGGCCGCAAAGGAACCGGCGGACGCATAAAGCGTTCCGATCTTGATGGTGGGCGGGGCTTGGGCTGCTCGTGCGCTCGTACCGCAAACGCCAAGCGCAACAAAAGCACCGATAAGGAAGGCTGCGAGAGTCCTGCGAACCATAACACCTCCGGCAAGTCGTACCGGTGACCGGTACTCCGTATCCTAACGTTATGGGTTGTAGTTGAGGACGAAATCACGTCGCGTTCGAGGCGGTGCGTACGACGAAATGGACGATTCTTCCTGCGTCGCAGATCGGCCTCAAGCTGACTGGGCGTGCGTCTCTTCGATCACGCCGGCTGTCAAGAGGCGCTCGATCTCGGTATCGTCGAGCCCAACTTCACGCGCGATCTCGCGAGTATGCTCGCCGCGCAGCGGCGGAGGGCGCTCGATGACGGGGGGATCTTCGGAGAGGTGCGCGGGGAAGGCGATCTGGGGTAGGTCGCCGGCGACGGGGTGGTGCACGCTCTGCAGCCGCCCCAGCGCGGCGAGCTCCGGCGAGCCGCTCTCGATTGCGTACGCGTGCTGCATTCGTCGCCGAGCGACATCGTGAGGTGCGGTCCGCTCAGGATCCGGGAGAAGCCGACGACACGGACGCCGTTCAGCAGGTCCACTCGGCCGATGTTCATGCGCTGCGCCATGCCTCCTTCACGCAAAACGCCGGGCGATGCTACGAAGCGGCTCTTCCCGCGCTCGTAACGCCCCCGCGACGAGATCGCGAACCGGAAATGGGATCGGCAGGTGAACAGCGGATAGCGTCTCGGCATCGAAGCCTGCCTCAGCCAGCGTGTCGACGGTTCGGCGGTTGAGGTGACAGCCGCAGGTCAGGCGTGACCACAGCGGCGTGAGCGCGTCCTGAACGGTGCCGAGCAGACCCGCCGATCGCACGTGCTCGATGATCAGCAGCGACCCATTTGGGCGCAGAACGCGGCGAGCCCGCCGCAGAGCGCGTGCCGGGTCGTCGATCGAGCAGAGCACGAGGAAGAAGACGACGGCATCCGCAGAGGACGCCGGAAGTCGATCGAGCTCGTCGTCTCCGCCCAGACGGAGGGTGATGTGCGCGATCCCCTCACCGAGTTTGCGTTGCGCCTGTGCAAGCATCGCCGGATCCGGCTCCAACGCCAACACGCTAGCGCCGGATGGATAGCAGGCGAACGTTGCTCCCGTTCCCGCGCCGACCTCGACGATCTCGCCATGGAGGTCACCCACGAGACGCTTGCGCCAGGGCGCAAGGATGCGGCGCTCAGTGCCGGCGTTCAACCGATCGTAGGCCGCGGCCAAGAAGCGATGCGTACGAATAGTCACTTTGCCGGTCTTCGCGCCGTAGGTCATCCGGCCTGTGGCCGTTTGCCCTGCGGCATAGCGCGGGTAACCTAGAACGATGAGTACTACACCATACGCCGGGTTGAGCGCCGCGCTGATCGCCGGTGCCGTGCTCCTCTCCTCGCCGTTGGCCGGGTTGGCGGCGCAGCATCCCACGGCCACGGTGGACGCCGCGGTCGTTGACGCGCACAGCAGCGCGCCGCTCGAGGGGGCGCACGTCAGCATCTATAACGCCGACACCTATCGCGTCGGTATTGCGCCCTTCCAAGAGGCGCTAGCCAACCACCAGGGTGAGTTCAAGCTCAAGGGGCTGCGCCTTGGAGAGTATCGCCTACAAGTGAGCCACAAGGGCTACCAGACCATGGCCTACACGCTCGAAGTGAAGTCGAACGAGAGCGACCAGTGGGCGGGGCACCTGGTGCTCTATCCCACGGGCGATCCCGCGCTGCCGCGCGCGCTCAAGGGCCCCTGCGGACGGCCCATGGATCCCAAGCAGACGGCGGACGTCTACATGATCTGCTCGGGGAACCAGTAACGGCGCCGCGTCAACCCAAGCGCTCGCGCCCGTGGGGCGTCATCAGATCCTGCAGCGGGCCGATCGGCACGATACGCGTGGGGTTGATGTCATCGTGCGTGAAGTAGTAGTGCCGTTTGATGTGATCGAAGTTGACCGTCTCCGCGACGTTGTCGATCTGATAGAGGTCGCGTAGATACCCGTAGAGATTTGGGTAGTCGAGGATGCGGCGCAGGTTGCATTTGAAGTGGCCGTAGTAGACCGGGTCGAAGCGCACCAGGGTCACGAACAGTCGCCAGTCGCTCTCCACGGGCCGTGGACCGAAGAGGTAGCGGCGCGTGGAGAGCCGCTCCTCCAAAGTATCAAGACTCTCGAAGAGCTTGTAGGCGGCGCGCTCGTAGGCGTGCTGAGTTGTTGCGAAACCCGCTCGGTAGACGCCGTTGTTGACCGTTTCGTAGATCCAGGCGTTGAGCGTGTCGATCTCCGCACGGTGCGGCTCGGGGTAGAGATCCAGCGCGCCGCCGTCGCCGAAGGCGTCGAACTCGATTTCGAACATCCGCATGATGTCGTCGTCGGAGTTGCTGATGATACGCTTGGTCTGCTTGTCCCAGAGCACAGGTACCGTTACACGATCTCGATAGGCGGGGTTCGACGCGGTGTACGCCTCGCTGAGAAAGCGAAACCCGTTGACCGGGTCACTGGAGGCGCCTGGAACCTCGCGAAACGCCCAGCCCCGCTCGTCGCGCACGGGGTCGACAACGGTCATGCCGATCGCCTCCTCCAAGGCCTTGAGCCGGCGCACGATGATCGTGCGGTGCGCCCACGGACAGGCGTAGGAGACGTAGAGATGATAACGCCCGGCCACCGCGGGGAATCCGGTACGGCCGCCCGCCGAGACCCAGCCGCGGAAGGTGTCTTCTTGGCGAACGAACTGCCCTTCAGCCGTCTGCTCACCTGGGAACTGCGCTTTCACGCTCATGACATCATCCTCGCTAGATCTGGGCCTACAGGAAACGAATCGGGACGTAGCGCTCGTCGCGTGCCCCGCCGGCGTTGCGCGCGATGATCTGCAGCATATAGCCGCGGCGGTACTGCGGCGGCATGTCGAGCACGTGGACGTCGAAAGTGAACTCTCCGAAGGTGGTCCGCTGCGCTGCGAAAGAGAACGACTCCGTGCGAATCTCCACGCTAGCGACGTTGGTGCTGGTGGCGATGCGCCCCCGCCAATGGTCACCGTTGGCGATCGCCGTCTCGTTCACGAAGACGGAGAGGACACGGGGCGGTGCGTCGTTGGCCGCGGCCATCGCCGTAGGCCACGGTTGCGGAAGGCGCATGACGTCTCGCGCGTTCAGCGTCTGCGCGGCGGGCGGCGCCCCCGCGCAACCCGCGAGCATGGCGAGCGCAAGGGGTGCGAAGAACGCTATGCGTCGCGCAAATGATGGCCAACTGCCCACGCAGGGGGGATTCGCAGAGGCGGCCGAACTCCCTCGTCGTGCAGACTGCCAACGTACCGCCGCAGAGCACGCTCTTCGATTGGGCGATCGCCACGGCGAGCCTGTGGCTTGGGGCCGGTATCTTCGTCGACGCGTGGTATCACTTCCACAACGACGTCGAGACATTCTTCGAGCCCGCGCACGGCCTGCTCTACGCGGGACTGCTTGCCGCCTTCGTCTTCACCGGCATCGCGCTTGCACGCTATCACCGCCGCGGCTACCCGTGGCTGCGCGCGCTTCCGGCCGGCTACGAGGCAACCCTCGCCGGTCTCGTGCTCTGCCTTGCCGGTGGGGCGAGCGACATGATCAAGCACACGTTGTGGGGCTTCGAGGAAGGCTTCAATGCCCTGCTCAGCCCCACGCACCTGCTGATCGGCGCCGGTATGTTCTTCATCTGCGCGGGGCCCATCCGTGCCGCCCAGGCACGCGCGCCGCGCACGCTGGCCGGCCAGCTTCCCATGCTGATCGCCGCAGCCTCGCTGTTGGAGCTGCTCCACTGGGGGACGCAGTTCATCTTCCTCAGCGAGGCGGCGCATATGAACGCCCCGCTGGATCCCGCCAGCTCGCCGCACGACGTGTTGACGCTGCTGACGCTGGCCTACTACAAACAAGGCATCGGGCTGCTGGCCGTCCTGGTGCAGAGCCTGCTGTTGGCGGGTTTCGCGCTCTATCTCAAACGCCGCTTCGCGATTGCCGCGGGCGGGCTGACGCTCTTCATGCTGTTGGGCAACGTCTTCATCGCCGGCGCCCACTCCAACGACGTTGGACAATTCGTGGCCGTGATGGCGGCGAGTTTGGCGTGCGGCATCGTGGGCGATGTCATGCGCGCCGGATATGCCTTCGCGTTCGCCGTGCCCGCCGTCTACTGGAGCGTCTATCTCGCAATCTTGGCCGCCGCGATGGGCGGTATCTGGTGGACTCCGGACGTGACGGCCGGCTCCATCCTCTTCGCCGGCTTGGTCGGTGTGTTTCTCAACACGCTCTGCACCGCGGATAGCCGCGTAGTAAGCTGACTCCGAAGGAGGTACCGATGTTGCGACGCTCCTTGCCGCTCTCGCTGGTCATGGTTGCGCTGCTCGCGCTGGCCGCCGGCGAGCTCCCCGCGAACGCTGCACCCGCGCCCATCTACGTGCACATGAACGGCACGAACGATTTCCTCGAGTCCGTCGTCGCCGTGCGCCCCGGACAACCCGTCGTCTTCGTCAACGAGGATACCGATCCGCACACGATCGTCGGCTTCGATGCGCTAACCGGCAAGCAGCCGCTCGCCATCAACGGCCGGGCCGCGGGCACGCCGGGCGCAGCCCACGGGGTGGGCACGTTTACCGTCACTCTCGCGCGGGCCGGCATCTACAGCTACTACTGCTCGCTTCACGCTCGCCTCTCCAAGACCTACGGCGGGGCCGTACAAGCGGCGCCGCGCAAGGGCGTCGACGGCTACGGCGGCGCGATGGCCGGTGTCATCATCGTGACGAGCGACCCCAGCCTGCTCTCCCGCAACCCGAAGACCACGGTGCGACGGGTCCTTCCCGACTTCTTCAGCGGCGGTTAGACCCCGAAGCGGGGAAGAATCGTAGTATCATGAGCAGGGCCTTCGTCAAAGAGAGCGACGGCGCTCCAGAGCCGCCCGCCGCACGCCCGGAGAGTGGCCATCCCAACTACGTGACGCGGATGGGGCTAGCGGCGCTGGAGGAACGTCTGCGCGCCGCAGAGGCGGCAGGTGATGCTCGCGACGTGGGATACCTTCGGCGGCGCATCGAGTACGCGATCGTTGTGGATCTCGCCGTGCAGCCGCGCGACGAGGTGGCCTTCGGCGCGACCGTCACCGTCGAGGGACAAGACGAGGCCCGCCACGCTTTCACAATCGTGGGCGAAGATCAAGCCGATCCCACGCACGGCGCAATCAGTTGGATCTCACCGCTAGCGAAGGCGCTGTTGGGGGCGCACGTAGGCGAGCAGGTACTCTGGCGGCGCCCCGCCGGCGATTTGCCGCTGACCGTCGTCGCCATCGAGTACGCCGCCTGACGCGCACCTCGCCTCTTGCTCAAGGCCTTCGCGACTGACTGCTGAAGCCGGTCACTAGGACCTGGGTCACTCCGTGGGTCCGTTACCATGGTAGGGGATACGAGGAGAAGAGGGAGATGCCGATCGAGCCGCGTCTGTTCATCAAGACTGCGATGGTCTACCTTGCGCTCACCTTCCTCGCCGGCGTGATCCTCGCGGTGGCTGAGGCTCTCCAGCATCCTCTGCCTCCCGTCATCGCCATCGAGCATGGCCATGCGGGCTTCGTCGGCTGGTTAGTGAACGTGGTAATCGGCGTGGCACTCTGGATGTTTCCCCTCGATACACAACGCTTTCCCGAGAGCAAAGGACGCTATCCCGTGCGGGCGGTGATGGCCGCCTATCTGGCGCTCAATATCGGGCTCCCCTTGCGGCTCATCTCCGAGCCTTGGGTTCAGCTTGCGGACAATCCCATCGCTTCGACGGTGCTGATCCTCAGCGCGCTCCTTCAGTTCGCGGCGATTGCGATCGTCGGCTACATCGTCTGGCTGCGGATCAAGGCACCGGCTCGCCACGCGCCGGGGGTGCGCTGATGCGCATCGCCTCGCGCCCCTGGATTCCACCGGCGGGACTCATCGCCGGCCATCTCGCGCATGCGTTGGTCTGGGTGGTGCTCGCTGTTCTCGCCGTCACGGATTGGAACGCTCCGACGATGCGCGGCATCGCCTGGATCCATCTCGCGGCGCTGGCGTGGCTGACGCTGACGGCGCTCACCGTCCTGCTCTACGTCATGCCGGCATTCACGGAGGTGGATCTGCGTTACGAGCGCCTGGCGCGCGGAGGGCTGGCGCTCTTCGGCATCGGCGCCTACGCGATGGTGTTCTCGTTCTGGGGCGAGCGTGCCGATGCGTTAGCGTGGTCGGCGCTGACGGTGTTGGCCGGGCTCGTGGTCTACCTGGTCGCGGTGCTGCCGATGCTGGGCGAAGCGTTGCGCGGGCCGCGCGTAGAGGCGGCGATCGCGCGCGCCTTTCTGATTGTCTTCTCGTTCTTGCTTGCCGCGGCGGTGTTGGGTGTAGGTATGGCGGCAGCGCTCGCAGGCCACGCATCTCCAGCCTGGCTGACCACGACGCCCGCCGTGCACGCTCACGTGGCGGGGATTGGATGGCTGACCCTCCTCGTGATGGGCGTCTCCGTACGGACCTCGGGCCCGATCTTCGGCGCCCGCCCCTCGGCGCGCTGGCGCCACTACACTGCCGCCGGACTGATCGCCGCCGCGATCTTCGTGCTGGCGATTGCCTTCTGGTTCTCGTTGGGCGCGCTGCTCTGGGTCGGAGCGATCCTCACGCTCGCCGGCATCGCGCTCTACGTCCTCGACGTGATCGACCTTACCACCCATGCAACGGTCGCGCATCGCCCGCCGCAAGTGTTCTACCTCGCCTCCGTGCTCTGGCTTGCCGTAGCCGGCGTGCTGGGGCTGGGCGTCGCCGGCGGCGCCCATTGGCAAGCCTCGTACGTCTTCGTGGCGTTGGTGGGCTGGGTGGGGCAGATGGTGCTTGCGCACTTGCATCACGTGGCGATCCGCATGATCGCCACGACGTTCCGCGGCGAAGATGATGAGACGCCTCCAAGTGAGCTGCTCTCCCTGCCGCTGAGTTGGCTGGCGCTCGTCGCCTTTCAGTTGGCCGTGTTCTTCGGCGCGGCAGGCCTGGCCAGCGACGGTGCTGCCATCGTTCATGTGGCCGGTTTTTGCGGTCTGCTGGGTTGGTTCTTGATGACCGCCAACGTGGCCGGAGCGATCTTGCGAGCGGGCCGTGTGCCCAGCGCGGCCAATCTTTCGTAAAATAACACAAATGGCCAAAGGAGGCGCACTTGCACTCTCGAAAGGGCAAGTCCCGCAAGGGATTGCAGGCGACGCGAGGGCTGTGGGGGGACGCGTCCTCGTGTCGCCTCTCTTCTTGTTCACGAGTAATCTGGCGCTCGCTCTGGTTGGCCCTGGACGCCTACGGTTCGGCGACCGATAATGCCCTCCAAGGGGGGATATCGCCATGATGACCGAGCCCGCGACCATCGCACACGAGCTTGCCGCCCGCTTGAGGCAGCTTGCGGAGGATGATGTCGCCGACTTGACGACGCTGCTCTCCCTGCCCGCCGACGCGCCGGCGGAGTTGCGCGACCTCTGCGCCGCGTTCAATGCGGTATTCGCACGCGTCGCCTCCGACCTGCGCGATCTGGCCAAGCGGACCAACGACGGCTCGGCGGCCGCTGCCCGCAACGGTTTCTTGATCGGACGCATCGCCACGGCCACGCATCGCCAGTCCGAGGAGACCTCGCAGATCGCCGCCGCTGTCCACGAGACGGCGCAGGGGGCGAAGATGGTGGCGGAGTCGGCCGATCACACGCGTCGTCTCACGGACGAGCTGCGTACGTCTTCCGCGGCGTCGTTCGCTACCGTAGAACGCTCGCTCGAGAAACTCGAGCAGCTCCGTGCTCAAGCGGAGCAGGCGGCGCAGCACGTCTCGGGCGTCGTGGAGCTCTCGCAGCAAATCGAGCAGGTCGTCGACGTCATCGACGACGTCTCGGAGCGGACGAACCTCTTGGCGCTCAACGCGGCGATCGAGGCGGCCCGCGCCGGCGAGCACGGCCGCGGCTTCGCCGTGGTGGCCGACGAGGTGCGCAAGCTCGCGGACTCCACCCGCTCGTCGACCAAAGAGATCGGCGCTTTGATCCGCAACGTGCTGTCGTCCGTCGAGGCGGCGCGTACTGCGACCACACAGAGCACGCAACGCGCCGTCGAGGTGAGTACGGAGGCGACCAAGGTGCGCGACGACCTCGGCCACATGACGGAGATCATCGGCAAGTCCACGGAGCAGGTCGCCTCCATCGCCACCACGGTAGAACAGCAGTCCGCCGTGCTCGGCGAGGTTTCGCACAGCGTCGAGGCGCTCAGCACCCATGCCAACGAAGGTGCCGCGAACGCTAGGGACGCCGGAAACCTCAATCTCGGCGAGCTCACGGGGCACGCCTTCACGGTGCTCGGACGCTACCGCCTGGGCACCTTCATCGATCGCGCCCGTGATTGGGCGAACGATGCGGCGACCGAAGCGGAGGCGGTCTTCGAGCGCGCGATCGAGCGCGGACACATCGCAGAGCGCGACGCCTTCGACACCACCTACGTCGAAGTCACCGGACCCGACGTGCGCCGGCTCTCGCGCCTCTTCAACGTCGATCGCTTGCGTGGCGGAGCCTTCCGCCCGCCCAAGTACCGTACGAGTTACGACGCCAAAGTCGACGAGGCACTGGTTGAGATCGTCGACCGCTATACCGCGCTCGACAAGCATATCGTCTATCTCTGCGTCGTTGACATCAACGGATTCCTGATCGCCCACTACCGAGACTACCGCAAAGACATCACCGGCGACGACGAGCGGGATCTTCCGGGCAATCGTATCAAACGTGTCTTCGACGATCACGTGGGCATCCGTGCGGCGCGCGTGGGGCTGGCAGGAGGGCTCGACGTTCCGCTGCGCGCGCCGCGCTCGGCGTTCGTCCAGCGCGGCGTGGACCTGCGCCGCAAGCCGGGGGTGCGCTCCATGGTTCTGCAGACCTATGCACGCGATACGGGCGTGGTGATGGACGATCTCGCGGTGCCCATCTACGTACGGGACCAGCGCTGGGGTGCGATGCGCCTGGCGATGGATATCGAGGCCCTGTAGCGGAGTTTTTGCCACGAGGGTTCCGATGTTTTTCGTGTTCTCGGCGTATCCGCGCGTGCTATAACGGCGGCATGAGCTTTATCACGCGTTTCTTAGCGGCCGCCGCCGCGTGCGCCGCCCTCCTTACTCAAACGGCTTTCGCCGACCAGGCGCCGGCGCCGACTAGCGCCGTCGCGGGGCCGTACCGGCTGAGCATCCAGCTCACTCCTTCGGAGCCCCTGTACCCCACGCCGGCCGCGGCGCAAGCCGCCGGTGTCGTCACCGGTTTCATCGCCGTACGCGGCGAGGCTCCCGTGACGCTCTCCACCACGCCGGCTCCCACTGCCTTCCTGGCCGTTCAGGTTTTCGATGCGAAGACCGGCGCTGTGGTCAAGAACGCCGACGTCAACATCCTGGTGACACCTACCGCCGGCGGTGCCTCGCTGCAGCTCCCGGTTGCGGAGATCGTGGAGTTGGGCCAGGGCGCCAAGAGCGACGAGTACGGCAACAACGCAGCGCTGAAGCCGGGCGACTACACCGTCAACGTCAACGTCAACGCCAAGGCCGAGGCCTGGTTCCACGTCACCGTTCATTGATCCAATGAATCACTGAGGGGCCGCGCCGTTCACGCTTTGGCCATGCAGACGGCGTGCGGACGGCCCCCACCCGTGCAAACGTCGTACGCGGCAGCCGCATTGCTAACGTCGCGTCGAATGCCACAACACCTCTGCGCCTGGTAGCATCGCCCTCAAGAGGAGGAGCCGATGCACCCAAAGATCGACGCAGGAGATACCGCGTGGCTGCTCGCCTCGGCCGCGCTGGTCATGATCATGACCCCCGCCCTGGGATTCTTCTACGGCGGGCTCGTTCGCCGTAAGAACGTGCTCTCGACGATCATGCACAGTTTCTTCATCCTGTGCTTGATCAGCGTGCAATGGGTGATGTGGGGATACTCGCTGGCCTTCGGCCACGATCTGCACGGATGGGGAATCGTCGGTGATCTCTCGTGGGTTGGGCTGAACGGCGTGGGGATGACGCCGAACGCCGACTACGGCGCCACGGTCCCGCATCTGGCGTACATGGCCTTCCAGATGATGTTCGCCATCATCACCCCCGCGCTGATCACCGGCGCGTTCGCCGAGCGCAAGCGCTTCAAGGCTTTCGTGATCTTCAGCCTGTTGTGGTCGACGCTGGTCTACGATCCCGTGGCACACTGGGTTTGGGGTCACGGCGGATGGCTGGCGAAGCTGGGCGCGCTGGACTTCGCCGGGGGAACGGTCGTTCACATCACTAGCGGCGTCTCGGCACTGGTTGCCGCGATGGTCCTGGGGCGGCGTATCGAGCTGCAGCGCGGCGAGGCGCACCCCGACGAGCCGTACGATGCCACCATGACGATCCTCGGCGCCAGCTTGCTGTGGTTCGGCTGGTTCGGCTTCAACGCGGGGAGCGCCATTCAGTCTGGAGGCCTAGCCGCCAACGCTTTCGTGGTCACCAACACCGCTGCGGCGATGGCGGCGCTCACCTGGATGACGCTGTCGTGGATGCACAAGGGGACGCCCAGCGTGCTGGGCGCCACGGCAGGCGCCGTCGCTGGGTTGGTGGCGATTACGCCCGCGTCGGGCTACGTGACCACGCCCGCTTCGATCTTGATCGGCTTGGGCGCCGGCGCCGTCTGCTACGTCTGCGTTCACCTGATGAGGCGCAGCGGCGTCGACGACGTGCTGGACGTTTTCGCCGTCCACGGCGTGGGCGGCGTCTGGGGGGCGCTGGCCACGGGCCTCTTCGCCACCGTGGCGATCAACGCCGGAGCCGCCAACGGGCTGTTCTACGGCAACCCCAAGCAGCTCGGAATCCAGGCGATCGCCGTCGCTGCTTCGTTCACGTACTCGGCGGTCATGACGTTCGTGATCCTCAAAGCAGTCAACGTCTTCGTCCCGCTGCGCGTGAGCGAGCAGGAGGAGGCGATGGGGCTCGACCTCACCCAGCACCGCGAAGTCGTGGCCTCGACGCCGTAACCCACTCGATACTCTCTCGCCAACGAAAGGAGCCCACATGGGGCGCTGGATCGCGCCGATGGCACTCGCCGTCGGGGTCTGGGTGACGCCGTCTCTTGCGGCAGCTACCCCAACCGAACTCTTCAACATTCCAACCACGGATACGCAGGCAGTGAGCGTTCTCCATGCCGATCTGGTCTGGGGATCGGCACAGCCCTACGCCGGCGATGCCGGCGTGCTGGTGGGCGTGAGTCGCCGCGCGGAGTTCGCGCTCGACTCCGTGCGCCCCGGAACGCCCAACACGATGCTGGGGGTGAAGGTGCGTCTGCTGGACGAGCGAGCCGGTACGCCGGCGCTGGCGGTGGGCATTCTCTCCTATGCGCCAAGCCACCCCGGCCTCTCCGCCAACGAGCGCTACGTGGTGGCCGGGCGGCATGTTGGGACGTGGCGCGTGACCGTCGGTGCCTACGCGGCCAACGCATCCACCGTGGGCCCGAGCCACGCCGGGGGTCTCTTCGGCTTCGACGGGCCGCTGGGCGGGCGCTGGAGCGCCAGCGTCGATACGACCACGGGCAGTTCGGTGCTGGGCGTGACTACCGTCGGCATAGGCTATCAGGTGACGCCGAAGATCAACGTCAACCCCGGAGTCGTCTTCCAAAATGCGAGAAGCAATGGCCCCGATTTCCTGCAGGTCGAGGTCCATATCGACCTTCGTTGAGCCGGAGACCCCCAACGCTTGGGCAGCCGTCCAATGCGCGGCGTGGGAACGCGGTCTATACTGAGTCCAAGCCAAGGAGGTTCGCATGGAGATGCTCGTCGCCAGTCTGGTTGCCTTCGGTTCGCTGGTCGTCGCGTGGATCGTCCTTCCCGCGTCGAGCGTGCCCCGTGAGCACCATCAGGCTGCCGCCGGTATCTCTTCGGATCTCGCGGCGTAATGTAAGAATCTCTCTCAAGGTCAAAACCGGCGGGGGCCCGTGCCAGTGAAGGCACGGGCCTCCGGCGTTTCGAAGGGAAAACCCCGTGGAGCTCTACATTCTGCGCCACGGGGACGCCGGCGAGCAAGATCCCGCCCGTTGGCCCGACGACTCGCAGCGCCCGCTTACCCGCGACGGCCGGCTGCGCATGGAGCGGGCGGGCAAGGCGTTCAAGCATCTCGGCCTCCGCTTCGACATGGTGCTCTCCAGCCCGTACGTGCGCGCGCTGGAGACCGCGCAGGCCGCCTTGCCGCGCGCCACGGTCCTACGCACGGCCAGTCTCGCTCCAGGCGCGGAGCCTGAGGCCGTCTTCGCGGAGCTGGGTTCGCTCGACGCCGACGCGGTCATCGTCGTCAGCCATGAGCCGCTCTGCGGCCGCCTCCTGGCATCCGCCGTCGCGCCCAACGGCATCACGCTGCGCTTCGGCAAGGGCGCGCTCTGCCGTATCGACCTCACGCATCCCCAGCCGGGTGCGGGAACCCTGCGCTGGCTGATCCCAGCTCGCGCTTGGGAGCACATCGGCTAGTACGTTAGAACAATCAACGGGTACGATGATCGGCGGTGAAACGGGCAGGTCGCTACGCGTCGCCGGCGCGAAAGAAGCGGCCCGTCGCGAACGTGGGCGATTAGCTCAGCTGGGAGAGCGCCTCCCTTACAAGGAGGAAGTCGGCGGTTCGAGCCCGTCATCGCCCACCACGTCAAAAGCCCGTTGCTACGGGCTTTTTCATTATATCGAGGCTACCGGGCCAATACTTGTCCGACAACCTGAATGACAGCCTGTTTCCGCTTGCGGGGACGCGTGAGGATGGCGTCCAGGGAGGCGGCGGCCTCGCGCTGGAGGATCGAGCGCGACGTGGCCGATCGCCGGGCGGCGTGTCGGCGCCGCACCAGCTCGTAGATGCCGTACGTATTCGGGCTTCGATTCGGCTTCACAAGGCCGCCAGCGAATGCCTCGGTCCTCGCGATCGGGTGGTTCGAGAAGCGCAAATAATAAGCGACCCGGCCGCCCTCTGACGACTGCTCAACGTCTTTCAATTCGCGGATCATCGCTCCACCTCGTCTGCGGTTACGGTCACTATGCTGTACAGCTCTGGGTCTCGGAGGTCAAACGTATCCTGCCGCGTCCATCGCTGCGCCATTTCGTATGCGGCACCGCGGCTGGCCGCCGAACTCAGCGTGCGCGATGACGCTGCTAAAAGCGCCTCACGCCAAGGCACCGTCTGCGCGGCGCTCTCGTGCATAGAGCGGAGCAAGCATCGGCGCCAGCAGGCGCGACAACGACTCCGGCTCCGCCAAGAAGGCATCGTGACCGTGGTCGGAGGCCATCTCGAGGTACGCGGCGTCGGCGCCGCCGTCGCGCAGCCTCCGCCACGTCTGGTGCACCTGCGTGGGCGGGAAGAGCCAATCGCTTCCGATGCCTACCAGCACCGTGCGGGCCAGCATTCGTGCCCCCGCGGTCTCGGCGGAGCCATAGTCGCGGTCGAGATCGAAGAGTTCCATCGCCTTCGAGAGTACGAGATGCGTGTTGGCATCGATGCGGCGCACGAAGATCTCGCCCTGATGCGCCAGATAGCCCTCGACGTCGAAGCGCGCCCAGAGGCCGGCCTGCGGCTCCTCGCCTTTGCGGTCGCTGCGGCGGCCAAAACGTTCTAGGAGCAGCCGCTCGCTCTTGTATGTCAACATGCCCAGACGGCGCGCGATGTCGAGGCCCGCGGCGGGCGGCTCCCCGTCGTAGTAGTCACCGCCCTTGAAGTTGGGGTCGTTGGCGATGGCGGCGCGCGCCGTGGAACTTACGCCGACGGAGAGCGGCGTCAACGCCCCGGAGGCTCCGATGGCTACGACCAGGTCGACGGCTTCCGGCGACTCGACGCCCCACGCCAGCGCCTGCATGCCGCCGAGCGAGCCGCCGATGACCGCCGCGATGCGCTCGATGCCCAGTGCGCGCAACGCCAGGCGCTGCGCGCGCACCAGGTCGCGCACCGTCAACACGGGGAAGCGCGAGCCGTATGGGCGTCCGTCGGCCGCCGGCGAGGCGGGCCCCGTCGAGCCGTAGCAGCCGCCCAGTGCGTTGATGCCCACCACGCAGAGGCGGTCGGTATCGATCAGGCAGCCGCGGCCCACGACGCCCGGCCACCACTCCGCGACGCGGCTCGAGCCCGTGAGAGCGTGCGTCACGAGGACGACGTTGGAACCGTCGCCGCGCGGCGTGCCGTAGAACGTCACGCGCTGCACGGCGGCGGGGAGAATTTCGCCCCCGTCGAGCGCGAGGCCGCCGTTCGGAGCGATCCGAACGTCGACCTCACGCGTCGGCGCAAGCTCCTCAGGCACCGGCGGCCACGCGCTCTTGCGATGCCTCGAGTGCCTGCGTCACGTCCTCGAGGATATCGAGCGGGTCCTCGATGCCTACGGCGAAGCGCACGAGATCCTCGGTCACGCCTGCCGCGGTCTGCTGAACCGCCGTCAACTGCTGGTGTGTGGTCGAAGCGGGGTGGATGACCAGCGACTTCGCGTCGCCGACGTTCGCCAGCTGCGAGAAGAGCTTCAGTCCGTCGATGAAGCGGCGCGCCGCGGGGGCCCCGCCCTTGATGCCCGTGGTGATGATGGAGCCCGCGCCGTGGCGCAGGTATCTCTGCGCTTTGGCGTACGAGTGGTGACCCGGCAGTCCCGGAAACGCCACCCACGTCACCTCCGGACGCCCCTGAAGGAACTCCGCCAGGAGCTGGGCGTTCTCCACGTGACGCTGCACGCGCAGGGCGAGCGTCTCCAAGCCCTGCACGAAGAGCCACGAGTTGAACGGAGAGATGGCGTGCCCCAAGTCGCGCAGCAGCTGTACGCGCGCCTTGATGATGAACGCCAAATTGTTGAAGGCCTTGGTGTAGGAGATGCCGTGGTACGATTCATCGGGCGCGACGAACTGCGGAAATCGTCCGCTCCCCTCCCAGTCGAAGTTACCGCCGTCGACGATCACGCCGCCGATGGACGTTCCGTGGCCGCCGATGAACTTCGTGGCGGAGTGCAGCACGATGTTCGCTCCCCACTCGATCGGGCGCACGAGATACGGGGTAGCCATCGTGTTGTCGACGATCAGCGGGAGCTTATTGCGCTTTGCGATCGCGGCGATCGGCTCGAGGTCGAGGACGTCGAGTTTCGGGTTGCCGATGATCTCGCCGAAGATGGCTTTGGTATTCGGGCGAATCGCCTGCTCGACGCTCTCGAGCTTGGAGGCGTCGACGAACGTCACCTCGATGCCGAGCTTGGCCAGCGTGTGTTTGAGGAGATTGTAGGTTCCGCCGTAGAGCGACTCGCTGGCGACGATGTGGTCGCCTGCGCCCGCGAGGTTGAGGAGCGCCACGGTCGTGGCGGCCTGGCCGCTGGCGACGGCGAGCGCTGCGACCCCGCCTTCGAGTTGGGCGATGCGCTGCTCGAAGACGTCCTGCGTCGGGTTCTGGATGCGCGTGTAGATGTTTCCGAACTCTTCGAGGGCGAAGAGACGCGCGGCATGTGACGTATCGTCGAAGACGTATGAGGTCGTCTGATAGATCGGCAGAGCCCGCGACTTGGTGGTGGGGTCGGGGCTCTGTCCGCCGTGAACGGCGATGGTATCGAAACGAGGCATGTGCTGAACTCCTTGCGATGTCGGTGCGTGCGTAGACGGTCGAGGAGACCGTGCACCGAAGTTGTGGAGAGGGGTTGCGGGAGAAGCGGTGATCTAGCGATCGTGCCAGATCGGAATCGTACAGCGCGCCGAGATGCGCGCCTCGTCGAGCACGCGCATGACGTTGCCGTCCTCCAGCGCGAGTTCGTCGAACAGGAGGGCGGGGACGCCCTCCGCCGCACGCACCGAGTATCCGGCGCGTTCGAGTGCGGCGCGGGCCGCATCCATGTCTCGGCCCTCGGTCAGCCCGAGCGCATGCGGCATGCGCACCTGGTCGAGCGGCGTGAGGGTAACGTCCGCCATACGGCGGTTGGTGCGGAACGAGGTTCCGTGCGCGAGATGGCGGAGCACGGCGAGCAAATCGCCCACCATGGCGGAGGCGGTCGGCTCGCGTCCGGCGCCGGTGCCGATGAAGCTCAACGCTCCGGTGGCCTGGCCCACGATGCGGATCGCGCACTGTGGCCCTTCGGGCTGCGCGAAGAGATGGCCGGTCGGCACGAAGACCGGTGAGACGGCAGTGGTCAGCGTCTCGTCCGCATCGCGCGCGAAGGCCAACAGTTTCAGTGCGTATCCGAGGTGTTTTCCCAGCGCCACGTCTTCGGGGCTCAGCGCGGTGATGCCGCGCCGCGCGATGGCGGTCGATTTGACGTAGCGGCGGAAAGCCAGACGCGAGAGCAGCGCCAGTTTGTGCGCGGCGTCCCAGCCCTCGACGTCGCTGCGCGGGTCGGCCTCGGCGAAGCCGAGCTCCTGCGCACGTTTGAGCGCGTCGGCGTAGGTGGAGCCGGCGGCCATCGCACTGAGGATGAAGTTGGTGGTGCCGTTGACCACGCCGGCGATCTCGACGATGCGTTCTCCGGCCAGCGACTCGCGCAGCAGGCGAATGATCGGAATCGCCCCGCCGACGGCGGCCTCGTACCAGAGCGTGACACCGTGATTGTCGGCCAGGGCATCGAGCTCCGCGCCGTGGGCGGCCAGCAGGTCCTTGTTGGCCGTGACGACGTGTTTGCCGAGGCTCAGAGCCCGCGCCACGTAGTCCGCGGCGGCACTGGTTCCGCCGATGCACTCCAGAACCACATGGACGTTGGGGTCGTTGATGACCGCGTCGGCGTCCGTCGTGAGGACCGGGAGCGCGGGCGTGGCGCCGCGCGGCTTCTCGGCGTCGCGAATGAGCACGTGGACGAGATCGAAGTCCACACCGGCTTCATTTCGCAACAGCTCGCGCTGCGCGTGGAGGATGGCGACGACGCCGCTGCCGACTGTGCCGTGCCCTAGCAGTCCGATGCCGACACGTTCGGGGCGGCCTCGATGCCAGTGTGCTGGTTGAGTGAGCAACACGGCCATCAGAACCTCGGGTGAGAGAAGCTGCCGCCCGTTGGCGGCGTATTGGCGCTTATGTTAGTCAAGATGGAGGGGAAGCGTCAATCCCTCTAAGGGGTCGGTTTCTCCATCTCGGCTCCGCCGGCAAGGTCTGGGCGGCGGGCAGCGGTGCGCCGGCGGGACTCCTCGCGGCGCCATGCAGCGATCGCTGCGTGGTCCCCCGAGAGGAGCACCGGCGGGACCTCCAGGCCGCGAAAGACGCGCGGGCGCGTGAAGACCGGGAAGTCGAGGGAACCGCTCTGGAACGACTCTTGCTCCAGCGAATCGCCCGTAATGACCCCGGGGAGCAGGCGAGCCGTGGCGTCGAGCACGGCCATGGCAGGGATCTCGCCGCCGGTCAAGACGAAGTCGCCCAGCGAGACTTCCTCGACGGGGTAGAGGCTCGCAAGGCGCTCGTCGACGCCCTCGTAGTGGCCGCAGATGAGGATTAGCTGCTCGAGCGCGGCGTAGCGCTCCGCCGCCGCCTGCGCGAAGCGTTGTCCCGCCGGCGTGAAGAGCACGATCGCGCGCCGTTCGCGGGGCTCGGCCAGCAGCGGGTCCAGCACGCGGGCCAGCGGCTCGATGCGCAGCACCATACCCGGGCCGCCGCCAAAAGGCGTGTCGTCGGCGCGCTCGCGGCCTACCAGCGCATCGAGCACGTGGTGGAGGCGTACCTCCAAGAGCTCCCGTTCCAGGGCGCGCCCAAGGATCGAGAGGGCAATCTGCGGTGCGAAGAGCTCCGGGAAGAGGGTGATCACGTCGACGCGTAGCATGGCGGGCAACCGTTCGCGGCGAAGGCCGCTCGTACCCATGTTGTCGACGATCGCAGAGCTCTGGCGCAAACGGCGCCCTGGTCCCTCAGGCCCCTTCGAGGAGGGCGTTTCCGCCATCGAGGCCGGGCGCTATCGCGAGGCCTACCATCTCTTTACGCGCGCGCTCCATGAGCCCGGAGCGAGCCCCGCGGAGGCCGCGGCGATCTACAATAAACGCGGCGTTGCGTTGGTGCATCAGGGCCAACACGAGGAGGCACTTGCCGATTTCGCGGCGGCCATCGAGAGCGACCCCGCCTGCACGTCGGCGATCGTCAACGTCGGCAATCTGGCCTTGGAGCGCGGCGATGTCGAGGCCGCCATCGCGCAGTACGAGGCGGCACTGCGCATCGATCAGGAGTGCGCGCTGGCTCACCATAACCTCGGCACCGCCTATCGCCAGATAGGGCGCCGTTCGGAGAGCGTGGCCCATCTCAAGGCGGCGGATAAGATCCGCAGCCGCACGTGGTTCGTCCGCCTGCGCGATCGCACACCGCGCTAGACCTACCCGCAGACCTGCTCGACCTCGGTGCTGGTGATGTCTTCCAGGTACTCGAAGAGCTGGGGCAGGGTGATCTTCTCGAGGGCACCGCGCGCCTGCTGGTCTCCGCCGCCCTCGTCCCCGTCATCGCGCAAGTAGCAGCGCGACTCCACCTCCCCGACTTCGCTGAAGAAGACGACGGCGAAGCCTTTTCCCACGGTCTCGTCGTAGATGCGCATCGCTTGGGGGTTGACTACTTCGACCGAGTGCGTTGGATTGCCGGCATCGAAGATCGTGATGGTGAGGTAGTCCCGGTTGGTCACCTCGATGGCGCGCACGACGAAGGCGTTCTTGGCGGAGTAGAACTCCTGCCCGCGCCGGAAGCGTGAGGACATCTCGTAGAAGACCCGATGGCCAACGAAGCGGCCGAGGATCTTCTTGAGCGTGGCGAGCGACGCCAGGGTCTCGACACGGTTGGAACGCGTGTAGATGATCTTCAAGCCCGCTGTGAACTCCGGACACGAAGCCTTTTCCGGAACGGCAGGAAAGCCCTGCGCCGGCGCAGGAACCCGCGGTCCATGCTCTCGATTCCCGACGTTGCGATCCTCGGCGGCCTCGCGCTCTTGCTCTTCGGCCCGGAGCGTCTACCGAAGATTGCCCGCGACGCCGGTCGGGTCATGCGCGACCTCCAGAACACGAGCCAATCCTTCGTCAGGGAGCTGGAGCGGGCCGCCGATACGGCGGAAGAAGAGGAGCGGCTCGCCGGCGTTCGCGCTGCGGAGGCGGGCGAAGCCGCCGAGATTCCGTCCGAACCCGCATGGAGCGCTGAGCCCGTCGAGCCCGCAAAGAGCGTCGAGCCCGTGTTGCCGGCGGAACTCCCCTTCGAGCGACCGCCTGTTTTTTAGCAACCTGCCTAGATTTGGAAGTTCTGGCGCAGCTCGCTGACCTTCTGGTCGATGAGCGTGCGCACTTGGCGGTGGATGCGGTCTCTCTGCTCGTCGGGCAGGCGCTGGTAGATCAGATAGCCGGCCGCGGCGACCACCGCACCGACCAGCCCCGCGATCATGGCCCCGCGCGCGTCGGGGTTCGGCTGGGGTCCCTCGTTCGCGCCGTGGGCGGGCTCGCCGTGCGGATACTCCGTGTGGATCGTGTCGGGCATCGTCTCTTTCCTTCAGTCGCGCGCGGTGGAGACGGCGATGTTCTCCGGGTACTGTCTGGCCAGTATCTCGATCGCCAAGCGTGCGGTTCCGAGGACGGCCTGCGCCTCGCGAGAGGCTCGCCCGTCTTCTCCCCAACGAAGGCGAAGGAGACCCGGGGAGCGTTCGGCTTCGACGCCGATGCTCAAGTGTTCCTGGAGTCCCAGCCACGCCGTTTGAAGGATGGCCGAAGCCGCCGCACAGATGACGTCCTCGGCTTCGAGCGCGTACTCGACATGCCCGCGGGCAAACAACGAGGATAGCCGGCCCCGGCTATCCTCGTGAAACTCGACTCTCAGCACGACGGGGCGCCGCGCGCTGCCCTATGCCGGTAGAACGATCTTGGTGATCTTGACCTCGGCGAAACGTTGGCGATGGCCATTGAGCTTGCGTACGCGCTTCTTCGGCTTGTACTTGAAGACGAGGATCTTCGGTGCCTTGGCCTGGCGGAGCACCGTTCCGGTCACCTTGGCGCCCGCCAACACGGGGGCACCGAGCGCCACGTCCGCACCGTTGGCCGCCAGCACCACGCGATCGAATGCAACCTCACCGCCGATGGGTGCCTCTACGAGGTCGCAGCGGATGATGTCTCCTTCCGCTACTCGGACTTGCTTACCGCCGGTTTCGATGATCGCGTACATCTTCAAACATGCTCCAAGGACTGGCCCAAAAACGCCATGCAAGCCCCAACTTTACCACGTCCTCCCCCGGCCAGTCAACGCGCCTAACTCTTTGCCGGCGGAGGCTGGTACTCGCCATGCACGGGCGCAGGCGTTTGCTCGGCCTTGGCGACCGCCGGAGGGGGCGCTCCTCCGGCGGGGCGCAGGCTCGCCGTCTCCTTGGCCAGAGCCTCGTAGGCCCGCTGACGCTCCGCCAGCATCGATTCGAGGCGGCGAATGGTCCAGAATCGAGCGACATGCTTGGGCATGCCGGCGAGCCAGACGATCACGGCGCCGGCTACCGCGGACAGCGCGATGACGTAGCCCAAGGGCACGGTGCTCCAGCTCCAAAGGATGAGGCTGACGGAGTTGGCCTGCGCGCCGGTCAGCAGATTGACGAGGACCACCACCACTAGGAAGGCCAAGATCAGCAACGCGAGAATGCCCATACACTCTCTTTCCCTTGTTGGGAGACGACCGACCCCTTTACAGCGGGGGGATGATAGCCTATTATCGTTTGCTGTAGTGGGTGGCCGCGCCCTTCGCGGCATCGCGGCGCAACGCCCGTTCTCACAGTCGAGGGGCCTCGCTTCAAGGGGGGCCTCGATTGTGGGCGCCGGCAGTTGGTTGCGCCGAGAGGCTGGACGCGCCTATCGCCTTGGGCGGAGCGCGTAACAGCGAGCTGGAGGTGGGATTTCCCGACCGAATCCGAGGGGGATACGTAAGAAGTGGAAGAGCTGGGTACTCACATCGTCTGTGAGCTGTCGGGCTGCAACGGCGCG
>SCRA01000038.1 GCA_004297985.1 bacterium
CCCCGCTCCGGGGACGTTCGCCTCCGCGTCCTGCTCCGGCTCACTCTCACGCTCACTCGCTCCCTCATCCTGAGTGCGCTCGTTCGCGAGAGCCCCTGCGGGAGATAACCATCCCCGAACTCTCCACATGCGCCGCGCTATACGCGGAGAGGCTGGGTTGCGGAGTTGGAGCATCCTGCGGGGTCTCCGAGGTCCGAGCGGAGCCACGGATGGCGAGAGCGAGGACGAGGGAAGTAGGAGCGGCGCAGGAGAGCGCCGCGACGGGCGTCCCCGCAGGATGCTCCAGCTCCGCAAACTGCCAACCTCGCAAACCGTAGGCGTGCTAAATTGCACGCAAGCGCCGCCGATACACCAAGAGACAACGGCTGGACTGCCCTCGTGGCGGAAGCCGTCCGGGATCCGATCGATTGAGGATCCCATTGTGGTGACTTTCGCTCAGGAGGGCAGCATCGCGTGATACGCGGGCTCTACTCGGCGGCCAGCGGTATGCTGGTAGCCCAATCGCAGGTGGACGCCACCGCGAACAACCTTGCCAACGTCGACACCAGCGGCTTCAAGCGCGCGGTGCTTCAGGTCGAGTCTGCCCCGACGCTCGATCTCTACCGTTTCCAGACGGAGCCTGGAAGCGTGCCCGGTAACGGCGCGCCAGGCGCCCGCACGAGCGCGCACGTCGGCACCTTGGGCCTGGGCGCCCAGGTCTACGATACGCCCACGAGTTTCGAGCAGGGCGCCCTCCAGAAGACGGGCGATGCTCTGGATCTCGCTTTGGTGGGTCCGGGATTCTTCCGCGTAGCCACGCCTGCCGGCGTGCGCTACACGCGCGACGGCGGCTTCGTGCGCAGCGCACAGGGAGAGCTCGTGACGCACGCGGGGCAGCCGGTGCTCTCGACGACGGGGGCACCGATCGTACTCGCGCAGGGCCCCTTCTCCGTCGACAACGACGGCACGGTGCGCCAGAACGGTGCCGCCGTCGCGCAGCTCTCCATCGCGCGCTTCAGTAACCTGCGCAATCTCCGCCCGCAGGGCGACAGCCTCTTCGTGGACGAGGGCGCGGGGGCCGCGCAAGACGCCACCAGCAGCGTCCAGCAAGGCTACCTCGAGAAGTCGACGGTGAACGTCGTGCGCTCGATGGTCGATCTCATCTCCGCCCAGCGGTTCTTCGACGCGAACAGCAAGGCGGTCACACTCGAGGATCAGGCGCTGGGTCTGGCCGTGCAATCGGTCGGATCCGTGCACTAGGAACCGGCGACAAGAGAGGATGCTTCAGCCATCATGATGAGAGCGCTCTACACCGCGGCTACCGGGATGACCGCCCAGCAATACAACATGGACACCATCTCGAACAACCTCGCCAACATCGACACGCAGGGATTCAAGGGAAATCAGGCGCGCTTCCAAGACCTCATCTACGAAACGTTGCGCGCTCCCGGCTCTCCCGTTGGTGCATCCGTGGTTCCCACGGGGCAAGACGTCGGCCTCGGCGTGAAGATAGCCTCATCGGAGAAGACCTTCACGCAAGGCTCGCTCCAGCAGACCGGCAACCCGCTCGATGTGGCGATCGAGGGCGATGGATTCTTTCAGGTCACGCTCCCTGATGGTACCGCCGCCTACACGCGCGACGGCTCCTTCAAGCGCGACGCCAACGGCACGCTGGTGACCGCCGATGGCTACCTGCTCTCGCCGCAGATCACCGTTCCGCAGAACGCGACGCAGGTGAGCGTTGGTGCAGACGGCACCGTGACTTCGCTGATCCCCGGATCGCAACTGCCTCAGACGCTCGGTCAGGTCTCCTTGGTGCGTTTCACCAATCCGGCCGGGCTTTCGCCGATGGGGAAGAACCTCTTCACGCAGACGGGTGCATCGGGGGCGCCGGTGATCAGCCAGCCCGGGATCAATGGGGCGGGGACGCTGCAGCAGGGCTTCCTGGAAAACTCCAACGTCCAGGTGGTCAATGAGATCGTCAACATGATCGTGGCGCAACGCGCCTACGAAGCGAACTCGAAGGCCATCTCCACGAGCGACCAGATGCTCTCCACCGCCGTGAACATCGTCCGCTAGCGGTATGATGCGCCGCGTGCTCGCAGCCCTCGTGCTGCTCTCGGTCTGGGCTCTGCAGCTCCCCGCTTCGGCGGCGGTGCTGCAACATCTCGCCGGCGCGAGCATCGCGGCCTTTGCCACGCGCGTCGCGGAGCAGGCGGCCGGGGGCCCTGACCGCAGGGTCGAGGAGGTCTCTGCCGTCCCGGATCTGGCGATTCCCGCCGGGGCGGTGACCCTATCACGTGGCCCGCTCCCAACGCCCACGGCAACCTACGTCTCGGTTCCCGTGGTGGTGAGCGTCAACGGGGCGACAATTCGCACGATCTATGTCGGCTATCGTGTGACCACCTACGTTGCCGTCCCGGTAGCAGCACGCAGCCTCCCCGCCGGTGCGGTCCTCACCGCCGGCGATCTCCAGATGAAGCGCTTGCCCGCACTGGGGCGCATCCCGTCGACGACCGATGAACTACTGGGGCGCCGCACGCTGGCCGGCATCCAAGCTGGGACTCCGGTCTTTCCCGAGATGACGGCGGCGGTGCCGTTGGTCCGCGCGGGGCAGCCCTGTATGCTGATCGTGGTGGACGACGGGGTACGCGTCACGGCCGAGGCGATCTCGCGCCAGGACGGTGTGCTCGGTCAGACGGTCGCCGTGTACATAGAGCAAACCAAGCATGCGATGAGCGCGGTTGTCATCGCGCCGGGGCGCGTGGAGTTGGACGTGAGTACCAACGGAGATGCGGGAGGTCAGGATGTGGCAACGGGTTCGTGAAGTCGCGGCGGCGGCGTTCCTTGCGCTCGCCGCGGCCGTGCTCGCTCTGCCGGCAGCGGGCGACACGCTCTACCAGCCCGGGGCGCAGACGGCGCCCGCGCGCCCGCTGGATCTCTTCAGCGACCATCGTGCGCGTGCCGTGGGCGACTTGCTCACGATCGTCTTCAACTTCTCCGTGGCGAGCAACTCGGTCAGCACCCTCTCCGACAAGAAGGACTACGCCCTCAACCTCGGGTCCGGCGTAGGAAACTTGGCGCTAGGGCCGCTGCGCTTCGCCACCGGCACAAGCGGCAATACCGCCGCGGATACCAGCCAAAGCCGCGTCGGCCAGCAATCGCTGAACGCGGTGATGGAGGCTACGGTGGTCAACGTGCTCCCCAGCGGTAACCTCGAGGTCAAGGGGCACCAAGGCGTGGTCGTCAACGGCCAGCCCCAGATGCTGGACATCTCCGGCGTGGTTCGCCCAGAAGATATCGACAGCACCAACTCCGTGGCCTCGAGCAAGGTCGCGGGCGTCGACGCCAAGTTCGAAGGCCAGTTCCAGGAGCCGCATCGCGGGCTCATCCGCAAGCTGCTCTACGTCCTGTTCTAGAATCAGTGTGATGATGATGCAACGGTTTGAAGCGGTGAAGATATGGATGGTCGCGATGCTCTGCGCCGCGAGCGTGGTAGCGATCGCCGGACTTCCCGCGCAGGCGCAGACCGTGCGTGTCAAGGACGTCGCGAAGGTACAGGGCGTCGCCAACAACCAGCTCGTGGGTTACGGTCTGGTCACGGGTCTCGCGGGCACGGGCGACTCCACCTCCGTGGTCTTCACGAGCAAGACCATCCAAAATCTGCTCCAGGCCTTCGGTCTCTCGACCAGCTCGCAGGACGTGCGCACGCGCAACGTCGCGGCAGTGGTCGTGACCGCCTCGTTGCCGCCCTTCGCACACTCCGGCGATACCGTCGACGTAACGGTGAGCTCGCTAGGCGACTCAACCTCGCTGCAGGGCGGCACGCTGGTGCTGACGCAGCTCCGCGGTGCCGACAACCAGGCCTACGCGACGGCGCAGGGCGCGGTCTCCATTGGCGGCTTCTCCGTGCAGAACGTCGGCGCAGGCACGAATTCGGTCACTCAGAACCATCCCGCGGCTGGGCGCATCCCGGCCGGCGCGCTGATCGCCCGTACGGTGACCACGCCCCTGCAGCAGAACGACGGCTCGTTCAACTACGCCTTGCTCCAGCCGGATTTCAATACGGCAGCGAACCTCGCGCGCGCGCTCAACCAGCGTTTCGGTGCCGGAACGGCCCACGCCGCGGACGAGGGAACGGTACAGGTTCAGCTTCCGCCGGCCTACCGCAGCAACGAGGTAGACTTTCTGGCCCAAGCCGGCGACCTGGACATCCACGCGGGTCAGGTAGCCAAGGTCGTGCTCAACGAGCGCACGGGGACCGTCGTCATGGGCGGAGACATCACCCTCGCGCCGGTAGCGATCGCCCACGGCAATCTCTCGATCACGATCACCACCACCAACACCGCCGTGCCATCGGGGCCGTTCTCCAACGCCCCGGGCCAGACGCAGACGAACACCAAGATCACCGTCAACGAGCAGAAGCGCCGGCTGATCTATCTCAGCGGGGAGCCGACGCTCGCGCGCGTAGTCCGCGCCCTCAATACCCTCGGCGTCTCCCCCCGCGATCTGATCGCCATCCTGCAGGCGCTTCACGCCTCGGGGGCTCTGCAAGCCGATATTGAGATCATCTGATGGACATCAAGAGTACCGGTCAATCGCCGCCCAAAGCGCTGTCCACCGAACAACAGCAGGCGCTATCCCGCCTTCACGGGGCGGCCAAGGCCTTCGAAGGAGTCTTCATGGGGATGCTGATGCGCGAGATGCGCAAGACGGCTCCAAGCGACGGGATCTTTGGCAAGGCATCGGCCTCCGAGCAGACCTTCTCCGAGATGCTCGACCAGCAGCGGGCAGATCAGATCGCCGACAGCGGGAGCCTAGGAGTCGCCCGGATCATCGAGCGGGAGCTCCGGGACGCGGTTCTCTCGGATGCCTCCGCCGAGGCGAAGTCAAAGCGCGTGGATGGGGAATTCTAATGTCGAAGAGAGAGTCTCTCCTCCCTAAACTGGCCTCGACGGGGAGCCGATGGACCGAAATATGGAGAGGCGGTTCTCGAGAAGGGCGGCGCACCGATGAGGATCAGCGCTACGGAGCTGCAGAGCGTGATCGCCGTCTACAAGACCGGTGGGCTGCCGCGGTCGCAAGGCGGCGCGACCGTGATGGATGCGGCGGAGATCTCACTGGACGGAGCCGCTCTCTTGGCGATCCGCAAAGCCTACGACCGTCTTCCCGACGTGCGAGAGGATCGGGTGCGCGAATTGCGCCGCCGCGTGAGCGAGGGCAAGTATTACATTCCGACGGAAGAGATCGTCGAGAAGATCTTGGGGCGGCTCACCGTCGACTCCATGTTCTAGATCCCGAGGGTCCCCACGAATGGAGCGCAGCGGCGCTGGGGGCTATGGTTTTTCAACCCGGCGCGAGTGCGCCGGAACGGTACAAGGACCGGGGTCCCCACGAATGGAGCGCAGCGCAATGAGTGGGGCCAATGACTCCTGGGAAGTTTTCGTGGGGGCGCTCGACGTCGAGTGCGCCGCCATGGCGACGCTAGCACAGCATGCTCGCGCTCTCACCGAGGCCTTGATCGGCAACGATCTGGAGCGTATGGAGACGGCCCGCCGCGCCGTCGAGGAGGCGCGTATCGCGCACCAGAGCGCGCTCGGTCGCAGGCGCGCGATGCAGCAGCGAGGTTTCGGTTCGCGCACGCTGGCGCAAGTCGTCGGCTACGCTCCGCGGGCGCTGCGCCCCCGCTTGCAGCAACGCGTCTCTGAGCTGGCCGTCGGGGCCGCGGGGTTGGCCATCAGCAACAACAACAACAAGGCGTTGATCGCGCAGGGGATGCGGCGTTTGGTGCGCATCGCGCAGATCGCACAGGCGGCGCAAGACCACGAGTTGGGGACCTACCAGCGGCGTCGCCGGCGTGACTCCGGCGGCTCCTTCCTCGTGAGCAGCAAGGCGTAAGCGATGTATAAAGACGTCGAACGGTACGTGCCCGGCGCGAGTGCGCCGGAACCTTTCAAGAAATGGGGCCCCCGCGAAATGAAGCGTAGCGAAATGAGTGGGGAACGAGTGGGATGAGCTTTTTCGGCATCAATCTTCTCGGGAACGCGCTCGAGAGCGATCAAACCGCGGCGAACGTGACCTCGCAGGATATTAGTAACGCGAATACGCCGGGGGCCTCTCGACAGATGGTCCAATTGGTGGAGTCGACGCCCATCGCGCAACCAGGCTTCCCCATGCACTTCGGGCCCGGCATGCTCGGGGAGGGCGTCTCGGTCCAATCGATCCAGCGCGTCCATCAGGATTCCTACGATACGCTCTATCGGAACTCGAACTCGATCGGTGGTTTCTTTTCCGCCGAGCAGAGCATCTTGAACGTCACGCAGACGAGCTTCAGCGAGCCGGGGGGCCTAGGCGTCAACGCCGCCCTCTCTGGCTTCATCTCGTCGCTGCAGCAGCTGGCAGCGCAGCCGACGACCATCGCGCAGCGCTCCGGCGTGCTCAGCGCGGCGCAGACGCTGACCGATACGCTCAACAGTGCCTCGCAATCGATCCTGACCCAAGAGACGCAGGTCCAGGGCCAGGCGACCAACGCCGTCACGCAGGTCAACACGATCGTCGATCGGATCGCCTCGCTCAATGGACAGATTCGCGCCTCGACGGCCGTGGGTGATAATCCCAATCAGTTGCTGGATCAGCGCGATCAGTTGATCGATCAGCTCTCGGGCTTCCTCAACGTGCAGACCTCCGTGCAGGCCAACGGCTCCACGCTGGTGACCGTGGGCGGACAGGCGCTGGTCAACGACGCGGTGGCATATCATCTTGCCGCGCCCGTCGTGGCCAAGCCGATGGCGCCCGGCACGCCGCTGCAGCTCGTGATCGGCTTGGCGAACGACCCCAACCCCAACAATCCGGCGCCGGCCCCGATCAGCGGCGGCCAGTTGGGTGGCTTGCTGGACGCGTATAACACCAAATTGGTGCCCTACCTCCAGCAACTCGACAACGTTGCCAGCGGCCTCGCGAATGCTGCAAACCGGGTAGCGCAGTCATCCTACGACTCCAACGGCAGCGCCGGTGCTGCGCTCTTCATTCCCAGCGCCCCAGGCAATCCCGTCACGGCAGCCTCGATTCGCGTGGGCATCACCAGCCCCGCGGCCGTGACCAGCGGCTTGGCCTCCACGGCGGCCGGAACGCTGGTTACAGCGCTGAACTCGGCCAACAACGTCGTGGCCAGCTCGCAGACGATCGAGGGCAACAGCTCGTATGCCGGCGTCATGCCGGTCGGCGCATACAACGGCATCATGACCATCAGCGTCGACGGCCAGACGGAGGCGTACAACTATACCGTCAACGCGGCGACGACGCTCGATCAGTTCATCACGCAGTTCAACGGCGCCCAACTCGGCGTCTCGATGAGCTTCGACGCGACCTCGCAACGCGTGGTCTTTCAGCGTGATCCCACGAACGAGAGCCTCGTGCTGGGTGGTACCTCGGCCTATGTGCCGACGCCTGGTTTCACCATCGCCGACGCCATCACGGGCGGCGGGCCGCCGCCTGCGTTTCTGAACGTGGTCGGCGCCGCGGCGATCAACGGCGTGGCGCAGAACGCGGGCAACGCGCTGGGCACCGCCGACAATGCCGGCGCCAACGCCCTGCTCTCCACGCTGCAGGGGGCCGTGCCGATCCCGTTCTTCACGCCCACGACCATTGGTACGGCGGTCGCCGGGGCAGGGACGTTCACGGTGACGCCTGGAGTGCTCACCGGGATCCAGCCCGGGGCGACGCTGACGATCGATGCCGGCACGCCCAATCAGGAGAACGTCGTCGTCCAGAGCGTGAACTATGCCACGGGGTCCTTCACGGCCACGTTTGCCAAACCGCACATCGCGGCGGCAACGGTTCAGGCGACGGCAACGACGAGTCTGGGCTCGTACTATACGAACCTCGTCACACAGATCGGCTTCGATGCGCAGACTTCGATCAACGGGGCGAAGAGCCAGACGAGCGTAACGCAGCAGATCGACAACGCGCGCCAGAGCGTCGACGGCATCAACGTCGACGAGGAGACGCAGAACCTGATCAAGTTCCAGAACGCCTATCAGGCGGTGGCCAAGACGCTGGGCGTCATGGAGCAGATGATCCAGACCGTGCTGGACACGGTTCACTAGGAGGCACACGCGATGCGCATCTCGACCTCGGAGGTCTACAATCAGCAGACGCTGGCGATCGACGACCTCGCCTCCCAGCAGATGCAGTTCGGCGGGGAGCTCTCGACCGGCAAGCAGGTGAATCTGCCCTCCGATAGTCCAGCGCAGATCGGTCAGGATCTCCTGGTGCGTGCCACGCAGGCCTACGATCAGACGTTGAGTACCACCCTCTCGAGCGCGCAGGCGCAGCTCTCCACGCTCGACGGCGCACTCTCAGGGCTCACGAGCGTGCTCCAGAGCGCGCGGCAGATCGCCGTACAAGGCGCCAACGACACGTTGAGCACACAGCAGCGGGCGAACCTCGCCACGCAGGTGGACAACCTGCTCCAGCAGGCGGTAGGCATCGGAAATACGCAGGTGGGCGGGACGTCTCTCTTTGCGGGGACGGCGCAGAGCACCGCGCCGTTTCATACCGTGGGCAGCCCCATCACCGCGGTCTCGTTCACCGGAAACCAGCAGGCGACGAAGCAATTCTTCGTCAATGGCCAGACGTATACGGTCGGCGTCACCGCGCAGCAGGCGTTCAATCTGAGCTCGACCAACGGGTCGCCGGACGTCTTCCAGATGCTGATCACCCTGCGCGACACGCTCAACGGACAGTCGGTCGTCGATAAGAGTGCGAGCCAGGTCAACGTCCCGGGATCGGTGATCGCTCCGACGACGCTGGCCTCGTCGGCGGCGTTCGCGACGCCGCTGACCGCCGACTCCTCCGGCTCCGCCAGTGTCCAGATCAACGGCGTGACGGTGACCGTCAATCCGGCCGTCGCAACCGTGGCTTCCGTGGTGGCGGCGATCAACGCCGTGGCCGCGAGCACCGGCGTGACCGCCGGTTTCGACTACAAGCAGGAGCGGCTGGTGCTGACGTCCACCAACGGCCAGACGTTCATCGTCAACGACGCCTTGACCCCGGGCGCGGTAGGCAGCCCTGGTAATTTCCTCAATGCCTTCGGGCTCCAGGGGCAGGGCAGCGTGGCCACGGATGTCAGTACGCAACTGGGCGACATCGACCACGTCCTCACCACGATGCTGAACTCGCGCGCGTCGGTCGGCTCGACGCTCCAGTCGCTGGCGCAGGTCGAGACCCTCAATAGCGCCGCCGTCGTTCAGAACACGCAGACTATCTCCGGAATCGAAGATGCCGATATTGCTAAAGTAGCCACGCAGTTTACCCAGACTCAGGCGGCCCTCCAGGCCGCATACGGGACGACCACGAGGCTCGAGCAGCACTCGCTCTTCGACTATCTCCAGTGATGAGGGCTCCCTATCGTGCCACACCAGGTTGATCTGCCCCGCTTCGGAGCCGTGACCTACGCCGACGACGACGTCATCGAGTTCCCTTGGGGACTGCCGGGCTTCGCCGACCACCGGCGCTTCCTGGTCTTGGCGCTCGAGGAGCAGGCGCCGTATCTCTGGCTCCAGAGCCTCGACGACCCCAAGGTGGCCCTGCCCATCGTCGACCCGTGGCAAGTCTTCGCGGACTACAAGCCCACGCTCCCTTACTACGCGCGAGTGGCCTTGGATCTGGAGAACCCCGCCGACTTCGTGGTCTACTGTGTGGTGGTCTGCACCTCTGGGGCCGAGGAGCTGACCATGAACCTGCTGGCCCCGGTGATCATCAATCTCAAGCAGCGGCGCGCGCGCCAGGTGATGCTGGAGGGCACCTCCTACGCGGTGCGTCAGCCGATCCCGCGGACCGCGGCTCCCAAGGAGGCCCTCCGCTCGTAACCGAAGCCCTCCCCCCTGCCGGTGGAAGGCTGCCGGATACGCGCCAGGGAGGGCCATGGCATGCTCGTTCTGACGAGGAAGCCAAATCAGGCGATCATGATCGGCGACAACGTCCGCATCGTGGTCGTCGCCATCGACGGTGAGCAGGTCAAACTAGGGATCGAGGCACCCCGCGAGATCCCCGTGCACCGCTCCGAAGTCTACGACGAGATCCAGCGGACCAACCGCGCCGCAGCGGGAGAGGTGGCACCTTCCGTACTTGGACAGAAGGGTCACGCAACTCCGCGGCCCGTGCGCCCTGTCGCTCGCCGCATCGAGCCGGAGAACGCGGCGCCGCCCTCCGACGATACCTAAAGTTCGCCTCGCCGGCGCCGATATTCGAGCCATGGGGGAGACAGGATGTCTTTCCCAGCCACACGTGTGTCGAACCATCAAGGAGGATAACAACACATGTCCCTCTCGATCGCCAATAACCTTCTGGCGAACACCGCGAACCTCAACCTTTCGCGGAACCAGGATGCTCTCCATACGTCGGTCAGCCGCCTCTCGAGCGGTCTGCGCATCAACAGCGCCGCCGACGATCCGTCGGGTCTGGCCATCTCCGAAGCGCTGCAGGCGCAGGTCAACGGGTTCCAGCAGGCCGCCCAGAACGTCCAGAACGCCAACAACGCCGCGCAGGTGGCTGAGGGCGCGCTCCAGACGACCACGGATATTCTCCAGCGCATTCGTTCGTTGGCCGTCGAGGCCGCGAACGACACGTCGTCGCCCACCGACAAGCAGAACCTGCAAGTCGAAGTTCAGCAGTTGATCCAAGAGGTCAACACGATCTCCGGCAACACGAACTTCAACGGGCAGAACTTGCTCGACGGCACGCACTCCGGCTTCCAGCCGGCGCAGGCTGCCACGTCGACGCTGACGGCCGACTCGTTCCTGACGGCCAGCCCCGGCCAGCTCGTTACGTCGGTTTCGCTCTCCACGGCGGCGCAGTCGTCCGCGGCGGTCGGCGTCTCGGCGAGCGACGGCACCATCGAGCTGCAGGTCGTGACGACCGGCACCACGCTGGTCACGGTCAATGGTCAGTCGGTCAGCGAGCCGACGATCGCCGTCCAGGTCTCGGAATTCGACTCCTCGACCAATACGACGACAGTCCTCGGCCTCGTCTCGACTGCCGCGACCAGCAATGTGGTCAATGCGCAGACGATCAAACTGTCGGCCTTCGGCGGCAGCCAGGAGCAGGCGCTCTCCATCAACCTGAACACGGTCACCTCGGGTGACGTCGGTGCAACGACGTTCGTCAAGGTCGCGCAGTTCGTCGCCGCCTCCAGCAACCCGGTGTTCAACTTCCAGTCGGGTGCCAGCGAGGGCGACGTCGTTCAGCTCGGTCTCCAGGCCACCAATGCCTCGACGCTGCGCATCGGCAACATCAACCTCGCCTCTGGTACGTCGGTGAACCCGTCGATCGGTGCGGAGGACGCGATCGGTCAAGTCGACCACGCGCTCGACTCGCTGCTCTCGCAGCGCGCCTCGCTCGGTGCGACCATCGTTCGCCTCAACGAAGACGCGAACAACGACCAGGTTACCCAGACTAACCTCCAGGCCTCGGAGTCGTCGATCCGCGACGTGAACGTCGGTCAGGAGACCACGAACTTCACCCGCCTGCAGGTGCTCGTCCAGGTCGGCACGGCCGTCCTGGCGCAGTCGAATCAGCAACCGCAGAGCGTGCTCACGCTGCTCCGCTAAGCAACTCGTCCGAATCCCCTCCAGTAAAGGGGGCCGCTCCGGCGGCCCTCTCCTCTTTTCTAACATGGGCGGCGGCGCTAGCCGAATATCCAAGAGATGCCGATCCACATCGTCGGCGGAGGCCGTCCCGCGCCGGCGGGATCGCGCCGGCATCCGCAGCCCGGTCTCAGTCTCTGCATGATCGTTCGCGACGAAGAGGCGCTGCTCGACACCTGCCTTACCAGCGCCTGCGCCGTCGTCGACGAGATCTGCATCGTAGACACCGGCTCTCTCGACCGAACGCTGGAGATCGCGCGCGCCTACGGCGCGAAGGTTCGAGAGATCCCGTGGACTGACGACTTCTCCGAGGCACGCAATGCGTCGCTCGAGATGGCGACGCGCCGCTGGGTGCTCTTCCTCGATGCCGATGAGGTGCTGAAACCGGAGAGCATCCCGCTGATCCGCTCGATCGTGGCGAGCGAGCCGCAGCGGGTTGGCTTCAACTTTCACTGCATCAACGAGGTCGACGATCACGGCAGTCTCGGACAGACCTCGCATCTGGTCCTGCGCCTCTTTCCCAACGACCCAGAGATTCGCTTCGTCCAACCGCTCCACGAATACGTGAGCGACCCTCAGAGCACGCTGCCGGGAAAGGTGCTGCGCTCGGCAACAGTCGAGGCGTATATCCTCCACCGCGGCTATCTCGACGCGATCGTCCGTCAGAAAAAGAAACCCGAGCGCAACCTGGCTATCGCGCTGTCCGCCGTGGAGAAGTATCCGGACGATCCTTTTCATTGGTACGGGCTGGGGCAGACCTACGCGTTCATGGGGCGGCGTGCCGACGCGAAGGAACCCTTCGAGCGCATGCGTTCCTGTGCGTCGCCCGACGACAAACGAGGGATCATCGCTCACGGTCTGGCTGTGCTCGCGGAGATCTACAGCCAGGAGGAGCAGTACGAGCTCGCCGAGCAGCGCGCACGCGAGTCGTTGGAGCGCTCTCCGGGGTATCCCAACGCCTACTTCTCGCTCGGGCAGGCACTGCGCAAGGCGGGGCGTGCCGAGGAGGCCATCGCGGCGTTCCGTGCCGCCTGCGCCGACGGTATCGATCCCAAGAACTTCGCCGTCGTCGACGATCAGGTGTATCAGTGGAAGGCGCGCTGTGAGCTGGGCGTCTATCTTTCGTCGCTGCAGCGCCACGACGCGGCGATCGCTGCGATGGAGGAGGGGATCGCACGGGCTCCGGGGGCTCCCGCCTTGCGCATCAACTACGCGCACGTCTTGGAGCAGGCGGGTCAGATCGATGCCGCCGAGCGCGCCTTCGGAGAGGCATTCGCCCGGCATCCCGCCGCCGACACCGCGCTGCAGAACGTCAACTACCTCTTGCGTCGCGGGCGGCGCAACGAGGCGATGAGTCTGCTCGAGCAGGCGATCGGACGCGTGGAGAGCGAGAGCGAACGTGGCACGTTGCTGGATGCGCAGGTGCAGCTCTCCGCGCAAGTGGCGGCGGCGGAGCTGGCACGGCAGGCGGCCGATGTTGCGAGCTCGGTCGCCCATCTTTCTCCCGAAGCACAGTTGCGCCAACGGATCGGTCACGCGCTGCAAGGCGACGACTGGGCGCAGGCAGCCGGCCTCCTGCTCATGCTCAGCGCCGACGGCGTGGAGGAGGATCGATTGCGCGTGCTGTGCGCGTATCGCCTTGGCGAGAGCGATACGCGTGCAGCGGGGCTCCTGGCCGCCGTCGTTGCGCGGAGCGGATCGCACCTCGAAGCGGTGGTGGAGGCCATCTGTCTGGGCGGTCACGCTGACACGGCTGCCGACCTTCAGGGCGCGGTCGCCGTTCTGGCCGGGCGCCTGCTGGCGTACGGCCGCAGCGACGAAGCGCGGCGCGTCGTCGACGTGGCACTGGCGGTGCCGCGATGATTCCCTTGGTGAGCCTGGTGCTTCTGACGTGGAACGCGCTGGAGTACACGCGGATCACCATCGAGAGCGTGCGCCGGTTCACCACGTCGCCGTGCGAGCTGATCATCGTCGACAACGGCAGCGATGCACCGACGGTCGACTATCTGCGTACGCTGAACGATGCGACGGTGATCTACAATCCCGAGAATCGCGGCTTCGCCGGCGGCTGCAACCAAGGAATCGCGGCCAGTCACGGCCGTTACGTGATGCTGCTGAACAACGACGTGGTGGTGACGGAGCACTGGCTCGAAGACATGGTGGCCGCCGCTCAGCGCGACGTGGAGATCGGCATCGTCGGCCCGCGCAGCAACAAGGTCGCGGGCGTCCAACAGTTGGATGCCGGCTACCAGACGATCGAGGAGATGCACCGCTTTTCCGCCCAGCGCCGCGCCGCGTTCCACGGGCGGGGCACGTTGCTCGACCGCGTCATCGGCTTCTGCATGCTGATCGACCGCCGAGTCATCGATGCGATCGGCGGTTTGGACGAGAATTTCGGTACCGGCAACTTCGAGGACGACGATTACTGCATGCGCACGCGCCTGGCCGGCTACAAGATCTGGATGGCCGACGACGTCTTCATCCATCATTACGGCCACCGAACGTTTGCCGCTGCGAAGATCGATTATGCGGCGACGATGGAGCGCAACTGGGGCATCTTCGCGGCCAAGTATGGCCTCGATCCCGTGAACCGCGGCGGGTACCAGATCGCGCACGTGCTGGCACGCCCCTTCGATCCCCTGCGCCATCGCGTCTCGCTCGAGCGTTACGCCTCGTCCGCGTTGGCCGAGCTCCCTCCGCGGCGCACGGGACGCCTCCACTCGGTTCTGCCGGACGAGTCGGCGTGGCAGCCGCTCACCGCGTTCATCCGGCGGTACGCCAAGGCCTTTTCCGCGGATGACCCCGTCGATCTGGTGATTTGGGATCGGGCGGGCCTTGGCGGAGCGGCCGTGCAGCGGAGGATCGAGCGGCTTATCGAGCGTGAGGGGATATCGAGCGACCGCACCGGCGAGATCTTCGTGAGCGAGGCCGGTGAGCCGCCGCATGCCGCCGAGCTTCCGCTGGGAGAGGCGCTGGTGGGACCGGCCGCAGGGGGAGCAGACCGGCTCCTCCGAGCCTCCCGCGGGGAGCTTCGCGGCTGGCTGACCACCCTCAAGGACGGGGGGCAAGCGGCCGATATCGAGTAGGTAAGGAGCACCTGATACATGGATGTACAAGCGTTGCTCGCTGCGGCGGTCGTCGCGCGAGCCCCCGATCCCGCCTTCGCGCAAGGATTGACGAATCTGCTCCCGACCCCGGGCTTGGGGGGCGCACCCCCGGCGAACGGCCAGTTGCAGTTGCCGGCTGCCTTCGCGCAGATTTTCACGGGTGTCGCTCAGGCGATGAACGTGAGCTTCCAGATCGTTCACCATCCCGATGAGATCGTCTACACGTTCTTCGATTCGGCCACCGGCCAGGAGCTCTTCTCCGTGCCTCCGCCGATCATTCAGCAGCTCGCGGAGATGTTCGATTCGCCGCAAGGAGTCGTACTCGACGGTCATGCGTAGTCTGGAAGCGTAGACGAGCAAGGTCTGTAAGGAGCATACGATGGCAGGAATTGGATCGACCAGCGGAAGCACGAACGGGTTACCGCCCGTCCAGTTCTCGGGTCTGGTCAGCGGAATCGACTGGCAGGGCATCCTCCAAAAGCTGACGCAAGTCGCGCAGATTCCAGGCGTTCAGATCCAAGGACAGATCGCCAACCTCACGGGGCAGAACACGGCGTATACGACGCTGCTCTCCGATTTCCAGACGCTGCAGGGCTCCTTAGCCGGACTGGCGACGTCGTCCAATTTCTTCGCACAGAGCGCCACCAGCTCGCAGACCTCGATCCTCACCGCGCAGCAGACGTCGGGGCAGACGGCCGCTCCGGGTACGACGACGATTCAAAGCGTCCAGCTCGCCACGTCGACGACGGCGACGAGCGGGAGCGCGCTTGGGACCTCATTCTCCGCTTACTACAACACGGCGCCGCTCTCGCAGCAGCCGACGGGCGTCACGGCCAACAACGGCACGAGCGCGCAGGGCCTGCCAAACGCACAGGGATCGGTAACTATCAACGGCGTCTCCGTCTCGTACGATGTGACCACCCAGTCGATGGCGACGATCGTCACCAACCTCACCAACGCGCTGCACGCCGCCGGCGACACGAACTTCAGCCTGACGTATAACGCCGGCAGCGACTCCTTCACCATGACGGATACCAAGCAGATCACGCTTGGCAGCCCATCCGATCAAGGGAACATCCTTCAGGTGATGGAGCTGACCAACTCCCCCATCACGGGAAGCGGCCCTTACACGCTGAACGGGACGAAGGTCGGCAGTCTCCAGCAGAACACGGCACTGAATAAGACCAACTTCGCCGCCGGCCCGATCAACGCTGGAACGACGTTCTCCATCAACGGCGTCACGATCACGATCAACCCGACCTCCGACTCCGTAGCCAACGTGCTCACGAAGATCAACCAGTCGAACGCCGGTGTCGTCGCGACCTACAATCAAACCACCGATACCATCTCGCTCACCTCTGCTACCCCCGGGCCGCAGAGTATCGTGCTGGGCTCACCCTCGGATACCAGCAACTTCCTCAGCGTGGTGAAGTTGACGCCTTCGACCGCGACCATGGCCGCTGGAAAGCAGGCGGTCGTCCAAGTCGGCGGCCAGTTCTACTACAGCAACTCGAACACGGTCACCAATGTCATCTCCGGCGTGACGCTCAACCTGCTCGCTCCGACGACTACGCCGTTCACCGTCACGGTGGGCTCGAATGCGCAGCCGGCGACGGCCGCCATGCAAAGCTTCGTGACGGCCTTCAATCAGGTCGTGGACGACATCAACAAGGACACCGTCCCGGCAAACTTCTCGACGGGGAGCGCTCCTGGGTCGACGGCCCAACAGACGTCGAACGGCGGGCCGCTGGCCTCGAACTTCGGCGTCTCGGACCTGCGCGATCAGCTCGACCAGCTCGTGCAGCAGATCGTCGGCAGCGGCGCCTTTCAATCACTTGCGGCGATCGGCTTGACGCTCGACTCGGCGTCGCTCGGCGCGAGCAGCTCTTCGAGCTCGAGCTCCTCGTCCGGCTCGTCGGGCAGCAGTTCCGGTACTCCGAGCTCTACGTTCACGGGAACGACCGGTAAACTCGCCTTCGATGCCGGCGCATTTGCGACGGCGCTCCAGCAGAACCCGCAGGCGGTCAACAATCTGCTCAACGGTCTGCAAGGACAACTGGGCATCGTCCAGCAGATCGCCAGCTTCGCGCAGACCGTGACCGGGCTGCCTACCAGCCTTCCGTTCATCAGCGGGCAGCCGTTGCTGCCGCTGCCGCCCGCGAAGGGGATCCTGCAATCGTACGTCGACAACAACAACACCCAGATCTCGTTCCTCAACCAGAATCTCGACGTGGTCAATCAGTCGGTGCAGTTGCAGCAGAAGCAACTGGAGTACGAGTTCAACCAGGCCGAGTCGCAGATCGCGTTGCTCCAGAGCACCGGGAATGCCGCGCTCTCACAACTCGGTGTCCAGCTCACAGCGAGCGGCCATTAGCCTCAAGCGATCGCAAAGGAAGATCCTTCGTGAAAGCATCCATCGGCGATGGACAGTACAAGTACCTCGAGACCTCGATTCTCTCGTCGTCGCCAGAAGAATTGATCGTCAAGTGCATGGATATCGCCATCCTCTTCGCTAAGAAGGGACTGGAGAAGATTCGCACCAGCGGTGAGAGTTACGCGACGATGGATATCGCCGGCGTCAGCGACGCGCTGATTCGTTCGCAGAAGGCGCTCGCGCTGCTGATGGGTTCCTTGAACTTCGAGATCGGCGGCGAGTTGGCGCATAACCTCTTCCGGCTCTACGAGTGGTGGCACCACGAGCTGGTGATGGCCAATATGGAGAAGAAGGCTACGCGCATCGAGACGGTTCTTCCCCATATGGTGACGATGCGCGAGACGTGGGCGGAGGCCGTGCAGAAGTTCCGCCTCGAGCGGCGCCAACAGCGCGACGCGTCGGCCGTAGCGGGTCTCTCGGCGTAGCCGTGTTGATTCCAGAAGGCCTTGCCGCACAACTTGATGCCTTGGACGAGCTCGGGCGCATGAGCGAGGCGGCGATCGCGGAACGGCGCCACGAAGGCGTCGCCGCTATCGTCTCCGACATGCGGCAAGTGCTGGCGGCCATCGGCTGGTCGCTCGAGGGCGCCGACGAACGGACCCGAACGATGGCCACGCAGCGCGTTGTTGCCTTCGAGAGAGAGAACCGGCGCCGTCAGCGGATGCTGATCGCGCGGCGTGAGACCCTTGGACGCGAGATCGCGCAGGCTAAGCGCGTACGCCGTATGATCGCCGCGCGGATGCGCGGGCGGGAGACGCGCGCCTCAGTCCTCGACACGCGCCGCTAGCGCGGCTGCGACCCGGCCCACAGATACTCCACCGAACAACGTTCCGAACGTTCGTCGGCTTCGGGGAACGAGTCGTCGTAGGGAACCAGCGCCATGGACCCGTCGCTCCGCCTCACGAGCATGCGCTCGATGCCCGTAACCTCGCTTGGCTCCCAGCGCTCCGGTTGCAGCCGCTGCGATGCGCGGTCGTAGTGGCCGCAGCGCACGCCCGCGTGGAGCATGACCGCGCCACCCGCGTTGCGCACGCGCTCGCAGAAGAGGTAGTCCTCGTTGCAGAGGCGGACGCGTCGCGCCGTGGGCTCGAGGTAGATCTGCGCGGAGAAGAGCGGAGCCTCCAGACGCCGCAGCCACGCAGTGGGAATAGCCACGCAGCCGAAGCCGACGCCGTCGACGGCGACGGGCGCGTGGTCGAAGGCGGGGATGCTGCCGGACGTCGTCCGCTGTGAGCTCCAGCGCGAGACGGCCAACGGCTTCGCTCCGTCGCGCGTATAGTAGAGTGCGCCTACCACGCCGACGTTGGGTGCGGCGGCAGCGCGCTCGAGCTCCAGCAGCGCCTCCGGCGGCAACACCATGTCGTCGTCGAGATAGACGAGCAGATCGCTGCCCGCGTCGAGCGCCATGCGCGCCAACAGCTCGCGTTGGGCCGGCACGAAGTCGCCCACGACGGTCGCGTGATCCATCTCCCACGTTGGATCGGTCGCCAGGTGTTTGAGACTCTCGACGAACGCGGGGACGGGGTTTCCCCGTGAGGGGACGGCGATGAAGATCTTCATGCGCCCCCTTGAAGCGCTTCGTCGAAGCCCGCCAGAAGCGACGCAGCAGCGCGCTCGAGCTCTTCGTCGCGGATCGTTGTCGGCAGCAGTGAGGGCGTGAGGCGCAGTTGCACGAAGAAGCGCGTGATCGCTGCAAGGCTTGCTTCGGCATAGGCCGCCAGAAGGCTGCTGACGCTCTCGACGTTGCCGTCCGCCGAGCGGGCATGGCGGGGAAGCAGCGCGGCGGTGATCTGCCGGTTTCGCACGAACGGTGGTGTCTTCTCCGCCGAGGCCGTTCGCTGGAGAAACGCAAGGTCGGATGCGCCCAGCGTGGCGTAGAGGACGAGCGATCCCGCCTGCGCAGGCGGGATCGCCGTCTCGAGCGCGGTGGCGTCGACGCGCTGGAGAGCGTCGATCTGCTGGAGGCGGTCGACGGGTGGAGGTGTCGCGTAGTGCTCGAGCGAGGTGGCACGCTTCATGCGGGCTTGCAGCATCAGGCGATTGAGCAGCCCGGCCTGCTCGGCGGAGAACTTGCTGAGGCCCAGCGAGTCTCCGCTGCCCAGGCCTTGCGGGGCGAAGCGCGCGATGAGCCCGTTGGCTACCATGAAGTGGCCGAGCAGGCCCAGCGAGGAGCCGTCTTTGAGCACGCGGCCGAGGAAGCGCACCGTGGAGGCGTCGATCGTGTTCCACAGCAGCGACGTCGCGGCACCGTCGTTGCGGGTGGGCGGTGCCAGCGGCTCGGGCACGGGGGGTTCGGGCGCCAGGGGACCCGGCTCCGGCTGTGGCTCCGGTTGTTCCGGTTCGGGCGGCTCCGGCGCCGGCCGCTCCGGTTCTGGCGGCTCCGGTACGGGCGGCGCCCAGGTGATCGCCGGCTCGCGCGCGGGTTGGGGCTCGATCTTTGGCGAGCTCGCGAGCGCAGCGTCGGCCGCCTCGTAGACCAGCTCTTCCTCGGGCTCGAGCTCGTATGGCGGCAACTCGTCGGCGGGAGCGGCCGGCGGCTGCGCAGGACGGCTGGGCGACTCCGTGTCGGCTAGATGTTGGGCAACCGCTTGGGCGAAGGCACCAATCCCGCTACGCTCGACTTCGAGCGGTGCAATCCCCAGCGTGGCCGCGCCGCCGGCGTCGAGTGCGCCCGTGACGCGCAGGGGCTCGCGAGCGACGCCCAACTTGGCCACCAACGCCAGGCGGCGACGCTCCCCGGGAGCGATGGCTCCAAGATCGGCCCCCGCCTCGCCGAGCGCTACGCTGCCTTCGTCGGCATCGGGCAATTCGCGGCCGTCGAGCGTGGTGGTACCCGGGCGGTATCCCGCATCGAGCGAGAGCGTGAGGCGTGCGCGTACCGAAGCGGGAGCGCCGCCCGCGTTCTCTACGACCAGCGCCACCGTCACCAGCGCACCGGGAATCAGGCCGCGCGAAGGCGAGACGTGAAGCGAGCCGAGGATAACCGCCTCTTGCAGCTCGGGCGTTTCGAGATCGATGCGCGCCGCGCCGCTGAAGCTCTCCTCTATGGCTTGGGGACCTTGGGCCCAGCGCCGTGGGCGTTCGGGCAGGTCCAGGCGGCTGCGCTGCAGCTCCACCAACCGCATATCGGCGCTTTGCAGCTCATTGTATTCTCGGCTCATCCCACTCGCTCGCGCGAGGCGCGAATGCTCATCTCCGCTCGCCGGCCGCACTTGGGAAGAGCCGCTGCAGCATGCTCGCCCACCATCCGCGCCGGGGTTCCGCCGGAGAGCCGTCTACCGGAGGCTCCGGTAGCTCAGGCGACAGTGGGGCAATGCCAACCGCAGGCGCGGCGGCCTCCGCCGTGACGAATGGCAATGGCTGCGACCCGGTGCGCCGCAACGCTTCGTCCAGGTGCTCGCTGAAGACCCCGCCGGCACCGGACTCGGCCGCGGCGACCATCGCCGCATGTCCCAGTACGATCGCGCGACGCGGGTAGCCGCCGCTCGCCCGAACCAGACCATTCATCGCCTCGTCGCTGAAGATGCGCTGGCCTTCGGGGAGTCCAGCGCGGTGGAGGCGGTGCGCAAGCAGGACCGCGAGCTCTCCCGGATCGAGCGGGCGCAGCTCGATCCATTGGTCGACTCGATCGGCCACGTTTTGCCTGGCGCGGATCCTCTCGCCCAACTCCGGCTGACCGAAGAGCAGCACGTTGAGCAGCTTCTTCTCGGGCACCTGGTAGTTGAGCAAGAGGCGCAGGACCTCGAGGCCGAAGGGTTCCAGGGACTGTGCCTCGTCGATGATCAGGACGATGGCGCGGTTCTCCAGAACGCCCATGTCGAAGAAAAGGTTCTTCAGCGCGTTCTTGAGCGATGCGCTCGAGCGCGGCGGCAAATTGAGTCCGAAGACACGGCCGATCGCGATCAGCATCTCCGTCTCGCTGCCGAACGCGGGATCGAGAATCTTTCCGAAGGCGACGCTCTCGTCTTTGAGGCAAGAGAGTTCGAGCGCGCCCGAGAGCGAGGTCTTGCCGGCACCGACGGGACCGGTCACGATGACGAGCCCGCGGCCGTCGGCGATGGACGACTCCAGCCGCGTCATGGATTCGCGAACGCGCGGCGTCTCGCAGAAGAACTCGGGGTCGGCCGTATCGAGGAACGGGTCTCGGGCCAAGCCGAAATGCGTGAAGTAGCGGCGCATCGTCGAGGGCCCTGTTCGCCGCCGTGCAGAGGTTTCCCCGGCGTTTCGCTTAGCGGATGACGGACCTCTTGGCGTGGTGCGCGAGGACGTCTTCGCGCCACGGAGACGGCAGAGCCGACGGCATGGGGCCGAACATCGCTCCGTACGGCTGGTGGGACCAACGTTTGGCGACGTGCGCATGCGCGGCGAAGTAGGCGGCATCGGGCGACCAACCCGAGCTGTCGGAACGGTGCTCGCACTCGGCGAGCGCGGCATAGTTGCGCAGGCCCCGCGCTCGTGCCGACAGTGAAATCTGCGCTCCGTACGCGTGGAACCCGGAGAGCGTCTCGTCGAAGCGCAGCCCGGATTCGCGGCGAATGATCAGCAACAGCTCGTCGAGCGTATCCACATCGGCGGGAAGATTCCATGGAAAACCCCACCGTCGGCGCGCCGTCCCGTCGAACAGCGAGCCGGTATACTGCAGACGCGCGCCATCTAATCGCGCGCCCGCGCAGCCGAGTACGCCCCACTCAGGGTCGCGCTGGTCGAGGTTCTGCAGCGTCCCCTCGAGCTGACTCTCCCACCATGACGGCAGATAGACGTCGTGATGAACGAACGCGACGATCCCGTGCTCGGCTCGTTCCAGGCCTTGATTGAGACCGCTCGTCGCCGACGCCGGGTTGGTGATGATGATCAGTTGATGCCGGCGCGAGGCAAAGATTTCCGAGGAAGCTAAATCCCGCTCGAGGATCTCGGGCCGATGCGTGATGGCGACGAAGCTGATCGGCCGAGCCGCGCAAAAAGGGATCGTCGTACACTCGACGGTTGCCATCTGCCCGAGCGCTCCGGCCATCCAGCGGAACGGGTACTCTGGAGGAAGGGATGCCGGGACCGTTCCCGGCAAGGCGCTCACCCGCACGATCGCGCGCCGTTCGTGGGCGAGCCGCCTCGCCGTCTCGTCGTATGACGTGGCGAACGATAGCGTATCCGCTGCGCGCGAAAACGTGAACGGAATCCTGAGTCGCTCTTCCACTCTCATGGCGCCTTCTCAGCAGCCAAAGGGGTATCCTCTTCGACCGTAACGTCGCCGCAACGTTATGCCGATAACCATCGTGGGCTCGGATTTGCCGACCGGCCAACGGAGTGTCCACGGTGTTTGACGACGCATCCATCTTGATTACCGGTGGTACCGGCTCGTTTGGGCGCAGGTTTACCAGAACGCTGCTCACCCGCTTCAAGCCCCGGCGCGTCGTCATCTTCTCGCGCGACGAGTACAAACAGTTCGAGATGCAGCAGGAGTTCAAGCACCCTGCCCTGCGCTTCTTCATCGGCGACGTGCGGGACGAAGGGCGCCTCAGACAGGCCATGCGGGGAATCGAGTATGTTATCCACGCAGCGGCGCTCAAGCAAGTTCCGGCGGCTGAGTACAACCCCATGGAATGCATCAAGACGAATATCAACGGCGCGCAGAACGTGATCACCGCCTCCCTCGAAAACGAGGTCAAGCGCGTGATCGCGTTGTCGACCGACAAGGCCGCCAATCCCGTCAACCTCTACGGGGCCACAAAGCTCGCTTCGGATAAGCTCTTCGTCGCCGCCAACAATCTCGCCGGTGGACATCCCACTCGCTTTGCTGTCGTGCGCTACGGCAACGTCGTCGGGTCGCGCGGCTCGGTCTTGCCCTTCTTCAAGAGGCTCTTGGCGGAGGGGGCTAAGGAGCTGCCTGTCACGGACCCGCGCATGACGCGTTTCTGGATCACACTGCAGCACGGCGTGGATTTCGTCATCGCGATCACGAAGCGCATGCACGGCGGCGAGCTCTTCGTGCCCAAGATCCCCTCGGTGCGCATTACCGATCTCGTAGAGTCGCTCGCCCCTGGCATCGGGACGCGTCACATCGGTATTCGCCCGGGGGAGAAGCTCCACGAGATTATGTGTCCGCGCGACGAGGCGCACTTGACGCTCGAGTTCCTGCGTCACTACGTCATCCGGCCGACCATCACGTTCTCTCAGCCTGCCGACTATACGTTGGACGGCATGGGCGAGCGGGGAGTACCCGTAGCTGACGAATTCGAGTACAGCTCGGGGACCAACGAACGCTTTCTCACGGTGGAGGAGCTGCGAGAGCTCAACGCAGCATGAGAACGATTCCCTACGGCCGGCAAGATATCGTCGACGACGACGTAGCGGCCGTCATCGAGGTTTTGCGTTCCGATTGGCTCACGCAGGGCCCGAAGATCGAGGAGTTCGAGCGCGCGGTAGCCGGGGCGTGCGGCGCAACGCAGGCCGTCGCGGTCAGCAGCGGCACGGCCGCGTTGCACCTGGCCTGTCTTGCGCTCGATGTTGGCCCGGGCGACGTCGTCTGGACGACGCCCAATACGTTCGTGGCCTCGGCAAACTGCGCGCGGTATTGCGGAGCCGATGTCGATTTCGTCGACATCGGCGAGCGAACGTACAACATCAGCGCCGCGGCGTTGAGGGCGAAGCTGCGGGAGGCCGCGCAGCGAGGGCGCCTGCCCAAGGCCGTGGTGGCCGTCGCGTTCTCCGGCCAGCCAGCCGACATGGCGGAGATCGCCGAGCTGGCCGGCGAGTATGGCTTCGCCGTGATCGAGGACGCCTCGCACGCACTTGGGGCCGAATACCAGGGCCACAAGGTCGGCGACGGGACCTACGCGGCAATGACCGTCTTCAGCTTTCACCCGGTGAAGCTCGTGACCACCGCGGAAGGTGGAATGGTCGTGACCAACCGCGATGCCCTTGGGGAGCGCCTTCGCCGGCTGCGCACCCATGGCATCACCCGCAAGGCATCGGATCTGGAGGCGAGCGGCGCGGGTGGCTGGTACTACGAGCAGCTCGAGCTCGGTTATAACTACCGGATGACCGACCTCCAAGCAGCGCTCGGAATCAGCCAGATGGCGCGCCTGGAGCGATTCTTGGAGCGGCGTCGCTATCTCGCCGCACGCTACGACAGGTTGCTGCGCGAGTTTCCGCTGATCACGCCATGGCAGGCGCCTGACCGAGCATCGGCCTGGCATCTCTACGTCGTGCAAATCGACCCCGCGCGAACGCCCCGGACTCGGCGCGAGGTGTTCGACGCGATGCGTGCCCGAGGCATCTTGGTGAACGTCCACTACATTCCCGTGCACTTGCAGCCGTACTATCGCCGTCTCGGGTTCAGCGCCAACGCCTATCCCGTGGCTGAGGCATACTACGAGCAGGCCCTCAGTCTGCCGCTGTACTTCGGACTCACGGACGAAGACCAGGAGCGCGTGGTCTCGACGTTGGCGGAGGTGCTCCGATTAGGAGCGTAGCGATCATCCAAGCGCGCACGGGCTCGATGCGCCTGCCGGGAAAGGTGCTCAAGCGGCTCTGCGGGCTCACCGTCTTGGAGCACGTGGTACGCCGCGTTCGCGCGTGCGAAGACCTCGACGCCGTGGTCGTAGCCACCAGCGAGGCGCCCAACGACGACCCCGTCTCCGACATGGCGCAGCGATGCGGGGCGGGAGTCTTCCGCGGCAGCGAGGACGACGTTCTCGACCGATTCCACGGTGCCGCTCGCGAGGCTCGAGCCGACGTAATCGTTCGGATCACTGCCGACTGCCCGCTGCTCGATCCGCAGGTGCTGGGGCAGGTCTACCGGCGGTTCCGCGAGAGCGACGGGGTCGACTACGTGAGCAACACGCTCGAGCGAACGTACCCGAGAGGCTTGGACGTCGAGGTGATGAGCGCTGTCGCGCTCGAGCGAGCGCATGCTGAGGCTCGAAAGCCCTACGAGCGCGAGCATGTGACGCCCTTCATCTACGGCCACCCGGAGCTCTTCACACTCGCAAACGTCGCCTGGGACCGCGGAGACTTCGCTTTTCATCGCTGGACGCTCGACACGAGCGAGGACTTCGCGTTCATCACGGCCGTCTACGAAGCGCTCTATCGAGAAGGCGCCATCTTCGGTGCGCCAGACGTTCTCGCGCTGCTCGACCGTAGGCCGGAGCTTGTGGGGATCAACAGCGCCGTCCGCCAGAAGGCTCTCGACGAGTAGCCATGCGACTGTACATCCGAGCGGATTCATCACTGCGCATCGGCACGGGGCATATCGTGCGCTGCATGACCGTGGCGACCGCGCTCCGGGGTCACGGGTTCGAGGCCGTTTTTATCTGCCGTACGCTTCCCGGCGACATCAGCTCGCTCGTCGAGCAGCGCGGGTTCGATGTACGGCGTCTACCCCCACCCGTGGCGGGAGATGCCCCCGGCAGCGATGACGCATCGCTGACGCGTTCGGCGATCGGCGGCGAAGTGGGATGGCTTATCGTCGATCACTATGCGCTGGACGCGCGCTGGGAGCGTGCCGTGCGTCCGTGCGTCGAGGGTATCGTGGCCATCGACGATCTCGCCGACCGGCCGCACGCGTGCGACGCGCTGTTGGATCAGGGCCTGCATGCCGATGCGGCGACACGCTACGGATCGCTGGTCGAACCCGCCACACGCCTGTGGCTGGGGCCTGCGTACGCGCTGCTGCGCGACGAGTTCGTGAACGTTGAGCACCATATGCGAGCGCGTGACGGCCGGGTTCGGCGACTGTTGATCTCTCTTGGTGGCAGCGATCCTCGGGGCTTCACGTCCATGGCGCTTGAGGCAGTACGCGCCGTCGACGGGTTCGAGGTCCCGGTAGATGTGGTCGTGCCGGCTTCGAACCCGCATCGGGCGAGGATCGCGGCGCTGGCGGCCGATGCCCCCAACGTGACGGTGCATGGCTACGTCGAGCGCATTTCGGATCTCATGCGTGCCGCGGATCTCGCCATCGGCGCCGGTGGGACGACGACCTGGGAGCGTTGCGCCGTGGGTCTGCCGACGATCCTGCTGGTGCTCGCCGAGAACCAGGCGAGCGTGGCAGGCAGTGTGGAGGAAGCAGGAGCGGCCTGGAACTTGGGCGATGCCGGCGCCTTGAAGCGAGAACAGCTCGGCGCCGCTCTCGCGCGGGCGCTGCGCTCTCCGGAGGAGCTGCGGCGAATGTCGGCGGCGGCTCTAGCGCTGATGCGTGGAGCCGGCACGCAGTGGCTGGCGTCGATGCTCGAGCTCGTCGGCGGAACGGCGGCACGTGATTCGGCGTGAGGCCTACCGGCTGCGGCCGGTGATGAGCGGCGATCTGGAGATGCTGTTGACGTGGCGCAACGCCCCGCACGTACGCCGCTGGATGTTCACTACGCACCTCATTTCTCGTGAGGAGCACCAGGCCTGGCACGAACAACTGCAAGGGTCGGAGAGCACGCAGGTGCTGATCTTCGAGTGTAGCGGCGAGCCGCTGGGCGTCGTCCAGTTTGCAGACATACGCCGCGATCTCGGATGCTGCTCGTGGGGATTCTATCTCGCGGCGGCGGAGCCGCCGCGCGGAACGGGCACGAAGCTCGGTGTCCTAGCGCTCGACTATGCGTTTGACGGGCTCGATGTGCGCGCGCTGCGCGCGCAAGTCTTGATAGGCAACGAGCGGAGCCTCGCGTTCCATCGCAAACTCGGATTTCGGGAGGAGGAAGCCCTCGTTCAGCGCGTCTTGGAGGACGGCCGCCGCGAAAACGTCAAAGTGCTGGAGCTCTTGCGCGATCACTGGCACCGGTCAAAGGAACGGGTTGAGCGATCCGCGTTCGGCAAGGAGGGTCGATGAGGGAGTTCAAGCTGGAAGGGCGCCTGGTGGGGCCACATGCGCCGCCTTTCATCGTCGCCGAGATGTCCGGGAATCATAACCAGTCGTTGGAGCGTGCGCTGGCACTCGTCGATGCGGCGGCCGCGGCGGGCGCGCATGCTATCAAGCTGCAGACGTACACGGCGGATACGCTGACGATCGACTGCGATCGGCCTGAATTCCGCATCTCCGACCCGAGCAGCCTGTGGCATGGACGGACGCTCTACGACCTCTATCGAGAGGCGTACACGCCCTGGGAGTGGCACGAGCCGATCTTCGCGCGTGCCCGCGCGCGTGGACTGGTTCCTCTCAGCACGCCGTTCGACGAGAGTGCCGTCGAGCTGCTCGAAAGCCTCGCTGCGCCGTGCTATAAGATCGCCTCGTTCGAGAACGCCGATCTCTCATTGATCCGTCTGGTTGCGAGAAAGAGAAAGCCCGTCATCGTCTCGGTGGGGATGGCTACGGTGGCCGAGATCGACGACTTGGTGCGCGCAATGCGCGCCGAAGGCGGCGAGGACATCGCGCTGCTCAAGTGTACCAGCACCTACCCCGCAAGCCCCGACGACTCGAACTTGCGGACCATCCCCCATCTGCGCGAGCTCTTCGGCGTACAGGTGGGCCTCTCGGATCATACGATGGGAATCGGCGTGGCCGTCGCAGGCGTGGCATTCGGGGCAACGGTCATCGAGAAGCACTTTACGTTGCGCCGCGCCGACGGGGGCGTCGACGCGGCCTTCTCGCTCGAGCCGGAGGAGCTCGCAGCATTGGTCAGAGAGACGGAGCAGGCGTGGCGGGCGCTGGGCGCGGTCCGCTATGGCCCGACGGCGGCGGAGCGGCCGTCACTGGCATTCCGCCGATCCATCTTCGTCACGCGCGATTTGCGAGCCGGTGAACCGTTGACGCGCGAGAACGTGCGGGTCATCCGCCCGGGGCATGGGCTCGCGCCGCGACACTACGACGGGGTGCTGGGGCGCCGGGTTCGGCGGGACGTCGAGCGGGGAACCCCGCTTGCCTGGGGGCTCCTCGAATGAGGCCGGCCTCAAGGACGCTCGCGCGGCGGGCGATATCGTAAAGATGAGCGGAGCTATGCCGATGGGACCCGAGGAGTCGCTGATCGCTTGGAAGACCCAAGCTTGGACCAACCCTCAGACAGTGGCTTGGTACGCTCAGCGGATGAACGAGAACAAGGGTACCAACCGGCTGAAGAATCTCGTCGAAGTCGAGCTCTGCCGGCGCTGCGCCGCCGGCGATCGCGTGCTCGACGTCGGCATCGGCACGGGCCGCGGCAGCATACCGCTCCTCTCCAAGGGTTTCCACGTCACCGGCGTCGACAGTTCGCAGGCGATGCTCGACCAGTGCCGGCGGGAGGCCGGGGAGTCACCGATCGAGTTGCTGCGCGCGGATATCGCCAGCCTGCCATTCCCGGACGCGTCGTTCGACACGCTGATCTCGCTCAACGTCCTCGTGCACTTCCCGCACTGGCGCGACGTCTTGCGGGAGTGGGCCCGGGTCGTGCGCCCCGACGGCCGCCTCATCTTCGACGTGCACTCGCTGGACCACGTGCAGGCCGTTTCGCGCGCGCACGGCGTGCCTACCGAGGAACTGCTCGCGCCGGAGAGGCGGACGGAGCTCTATGCGTTGCGCGTGCGCGCCGAAGACCTGGTACACGAGGCCGAAGCACTCGGCCTCTCCGTCGTCGCGATCGTTCCCTATGCCGCCGTGCTCGGCGGAGGGAACCGCAACTTCTGGCTCGACAACTCGCGTGCGTCGGGCTACTTGTGGGAACGCCTCCTATCGTGGATGGCGTTGGATGAGCCGCTATTCCAGTTTGGCCGATTCCTCGAGCAGTCGCTCTTCGCGCACCTGACCACGGAGGCAACGGGTCGATTCATGGCCGTGCTCTGCCGCACTTCCGACCCTGCCGCCAATCGATCCTGGCTGCAACGCAACCAGCAAATCAACGAGGCGCTGGCGCACGGCCTCTCCGCTCGCGTGCTGTCCGATGTCGTTCCCGGTGATTTCGCCGCTTGGCAAACCGAGCTGAACGGGCACTTGAATGATCGCCGCAACGAGCTCATGCTCTCCTTTCTCTGCACGGCGTTCGCCCCGTTCCTCGACTCCGGGTGCGGTGAGGACATCCTGGCTCAGGAGCATTTCGCCGCGCTGCGGCGTTACGTCAGGAAGTGGCGCATCGACGGAGCAACCCGGCACTTCGTGAAGTCCTGGCATCGCACGCCCTCTGTCCAGGAGGCGCTGACATGCGCCGGCGTGTCACTGGGAGCGGGCCTCGAGTACGAGCTTACACGCGAGCTGCTCGACGCGGTTGGCGCGTTCGACGAGGGAGGGTAGCGGTGGAGGCCATCGTCTCGCTGTTGTGGGGCAAGAACACCGAGGTACTGCGGCACTACCTGGCACGCCGGCGCCGCATCGTCTTGGCGCCGGCAGGCTTCGCGGGGACCGACGCCGCCTCCGCGCGAGCCGTCCAGGAGGCCGGAGGCGCCGTTCAGGTGCTCGAGCATCTGGTTCCGGAGGGGCGGCTGGACGAGATCCGTGCCGATGCCGCACGCCGCGCGCACACCGTGGCGCAGGCTGTCGAAAGCGAGCGCTGGCCGGAATTCTGCGGCGTTACGGCGTGTAGCGTCGAGCGCGTTCGTGAGGTGCTGACGCAGCGGTTGGCCGACAAGCTTCTGCCTGAGCTGGTGCTCGTCGAGGCACTCGAGGTCGCGCGACGCATGCACGCGATCGAGCTTGTGGTCGTCAACGAGGACGTGACGAGCGTCGGCAAGACGGCGGCATTGTGGGCGCGCGCCAGGAAAATCCCAGTGGTCCATCTCGCGCACAGCGAGATTCTCGGTGAGCTCTATACCGTTCACCGTGAGTTTCACGCTGACGCCATGGTGGCGTTCGGACCCCGCGGGACGGAGCCGTACCGCGACTTCGGCATCGAGGAGCAGCGCCTGCCGGCGATCGGAAACCCGGCGTGGGACCGGTACGATGCGCTGATCGCCCAGCGCGCGGCTCTGCGAAGCGAAGTCTTTCGGCAGCTTGGCTTGAGCGAGCGGGCGCCCCTGGTGCTCTTTGGCACGACGTGGTCGGCACGCCTGAGCGCACACGACGTGCCGGATCTGTATGAGCGTAGCACACGGGCCTTCCTCATGGCGGTCCGTATCGTCCGTGCCGCTGGAATCGAACTCAACGTCGTCGTCAAAGATCGCCCCGCCAATGCGAGCTTCGGCAGACCGCTGCTGGATAGACTTGCCGGCGAGACCGGCATCGGCACCGATGCGTACCGTTACGCGACGAATGAGACCGAGGCACTGATCGTCGCGAGCGACGTGGTGGTCTCCGCCGACTCGAACCTCTCCATCGAGGCGATGATCGCCAACATCCCCGCACTCAACCTCTGGGACGAGCGGAGCTGGACCTTGGGACCGTGTTTCAGTGCCGATGACGGCATCGTGCAAACGACCAGCTCGGACCTCGCGGCGGCGATCGCCGGCGTGATCACCAATCCGGGCTTTCGAAACGCTCTCCTTGCGGGCATGAGTGCCCGGCGCTCTCGCTACTACGTGGGAGGCGGAGCCGCTCTTCGAGTCGCCGAGGCGCTCATCGGCTACGCTCGTGCTCCTGAACCGGCGCCGTCGAGCAGCGCTCCCATCTATCCGTGGCAATTGTTGTCGATGGAGCAGGGGAACGATCTGCACGAAGGTTATATCGACCAGCCACGCAGCGAGCTCTTCGCACTCTTCGAGCATCAGCCGCGCTGCGTGCTGGATGTCGGCTGTTTTACCGGTGCCACCGGCCAAGCGATCAAGCAGCGGTATCGCGGCGCGCAGGTCTTGGGCATCGAGTTGAACCACGCGGCCGCGCAGGTAGCAGCCGAACGTATCGACCGCGTCTTCGAGCGGAAGATCGAAGAGCTGGACTTCATCGCCGAGGGCATCCAACCGGGGAGCATCGATACCGTGATCCTCGCCGACGTGCTCGAGCACATCTACGATCCCTGGGCCATGATGCTCCAACTCCGGCCGTGGCTCACGGAGGATGCGCAAATCGTCGCAAGCATTCCCAATTCGCGAAACCTCTTGCTGATCATGGATCTGGTCGGCGGCCGCTGGAGGTATGAGCCGGCGGGACTGCTGGACGTGACGCACATTCGCTTCTTCACCAAGGACGAGATCGTTCGATTCTTCTACGAAACCGGCTTTAACGTCGCGAAGATGGCCAGTGCGCCGGACGTGCGGCTCAACTCCGTGGTGGGCCCGGCTGGTGCCGCAACGGATATCGATCTGGGGAAGATGGTACTCAAAGGAGTCTCTCCCGAGGAGCTCGTGGAGCTCAAGACGTTGCAGTTTCTGGTGTTGGCACACCCGAACGGCCGCACAGACGGTTCGAGAATGGAGGCCTGACACCATGGAACAACGTTTTGAGACAGCGCAGGAGAGCTTCTGGAGCGGCGCTTTTGGCACCGAGTATGCTTCACGCAACGCCGGCGCGGCGTTGTTGGCATCCAATCGAGCGTTCTTCTCGAAGATGCTTGCGCCCACGCGCGGCGTGAAGTCGGTCCTCGAGTTGGGCGCGAACATAGGCCTCAACCTCGTAGCTCTGCGGCAGCTCTTCCCGCAGGCAGAGCTCGCGGCAGTGGAGATCAATGCCGCGGCCGTGAATGAGCTGCGCAAACTCCCGGACGTTGAGGTACATCATCGGTCCGTGCTGGAGTTCGCTCCCGAGCGTCGATGGGATCTCGTGTTCACGAAGGGCGTCTTGATCCACATCGCCCCGGAAGCGCTGCCGCGCGCCTACGATCTCATGGTTCGCAGTTCGAGGCGCTACGTCTGCATCTGCGAATACTACAACCCCACGCCGGTCTCGATACCCTACCGAGGCCATGCCGAGAGGTTGTTCAAGCGGGACTTCGCCGGCGAACTGCTCGACCGCCATTCCGAGCTGGAACTCGTCCGGTACGGGTTCGTCTATCACCGAGACATCAATTTCCCGCAGGATGACCTGACGTGGTTCCTGCTCGAGAAGCGGGCCACCGGCGGCTAGTCCAAGCCGGGACCCCTGGACGGGCGTGCTATACTCAAACGGCTGATTTCCCATCTCACCCACCATGGACGGAGGGTGCTATGGTCCCAAAACGGGGAGTCCATGAGGGGCGAACCGGGGTCCAGAAAGGTGAACCCACCCTTATGCCCGCCAACGTTTCGATGAAGGCCTTGCTCGAGGCCGGCGTCCACTTCGGCCACCAGACCCGCCGCTGGAACCCGCGGATGAAACCGTTTATCTTCCAGGAGCGCAACGGCATCCACATCCTCGATCTCTCCAAGACCGTCGTCATGCTCCGCCAGGTCTACGACGCCGTCTACCAGATGGCCGCGGCCGGTAAAGTCATCCTCTTCGTCGGCACCAAGAAGCAGGCACAGGACGTGATCAAGGAGGAGGCGTTGCGCGCCGGGACCTTCTTTATCAACCAGCGCTGGCTCGGTGGCACGCTGACCAACTTCTCGACGATGCAGAAGCGCATCGCGCGCCTGCGCGAGCTCGAGGGGCTGAAGGAGCAGGGCACGTTCGACCTGCTTCCCAAGAAGGAAGTAGCCAAGCTCGAAGACGAGATGGAGCGCCTGGAGAAGTTCTTCGGCGGCATCAAGGATATGCACCGCCTGCCGGACGCCGTCTTCATCATCGACCCGAAGAAAGAGCGGATCGCCGTGCTGGAGGCGCGCAAGCTCCACGTCCCGATCATCGCCGTGATCGACACGAACTGCGACCCCGACGAGATCGACTACCCCGTGCCTGGCAACGACGACGCGATCCGCTCGGTCCGCTACATGGCCGGCAAGATCGCGGACGCGATCATCGAGGGCAAGACGGAGACGGAGAGCGCCTACGCTTATGCCGCCGAGGCGGGCGAGGGCGAGTACGCCGAGACGGCCGAGACGATCGGCGAGCCGGCCGCCGAGGAGCCCGCGCAGGCATAAGCGCGGCGAATCGCCAACGAACATACGCTCGAAGAGAGGCTGATGCAAGGCCTCTCTTTCGTGCAACGCATAACGGATACAGGTAGAACGCGCGATGAGCAGTCAGACCACCTACAAGCCCCGTGCCGAGGAGGTGAAGAACCTCCGTGAGGCCACCCAGGCCGGCATGATCGAGTGTCGCGACGCACTCGTCGAGGCGAGTGGTGACTTCCAGAAGGCCAAGGCCAAGCTGGCGGCCGGCGGTGCCGCGAAGCTGGCCAAGAAGGCCGAGCGGGCGGCGAACCAGGGTTTGATCGAGTCGTACGTTCACGCGGGCGGAAAGATCGCCTCGCTGGTGGAGGTCAACTGCGAGACCGACTTCGTTGCGCGCGGTGAGAAGTTCGCCGGTTTGGCGAAAGATGTCGCGATGCAGATCGTGGCGATGAGCCCGCTCTACGTGGACCGCTCAGCGATCCCCGAGTCGGTGATCGCGGAGAAGAAGGCCGAGTTCGAGAGTCAGGCCCCGGCCGGCAAGCCCCTCGAGGTCAGGGAGAAGATCATCAAGGGCAAGCTGGAGAAGTGGTTCGGTGACGTCTGCCTGATCGATCAGCCATTCGTCAAGAGCGACTCCGGTCAGACGGTGGCGGAGCTGATCGCCGGCGTTGCGGGCGTGCTGGGGGAGAACATCAAGGTCAAGCGTTTCGCTCGTTTCGCGCTGGGCGAGTAGCGTAGAGCAGTGGGCCGGTGCGGTCCGGCCGGGGAGAGCAGCGTGTCGGGTCCCAAGTATCGTCGAGTTCTGTTGAAGCTCTCCGGCGAAGCCCTCGCCGGAAGCGGGTTGAACATCGACCCGTCGATCACCTCATCGATCTCCCGGCAGGTAGCGCAGGTGCGGGACGACGGGGTGGCCGTGGCCATCGTGGTCGGCGGCGGCAACATTTGGCGCGGCAAGGAGGCCGAGGCGCACGACGGCATGGAGCGTGCGACCGCCGACTACATGGGGATGCTCGCCACCGTCATCAACGCGCTTGCCCTGCAAGACGCTCTCGAGCGTCTGGGCGTTCCCACCCGCGTGCAGTCGGCCATCGAGATGCACCAGATCGCCGAGCCCTATATCCGCCGGCGCGCCGTGCGCCACCTGGAGAAGGGGCGCGTGGTGATCTTCGCCGGCGGCACGGGCAACCCGTATTTCACCACCGACACGACGGCCGCGTTGCGCGCGGTGGAAGTGGGTGCCGAGGCGATCTTCAAGGCGACGAAGGTCGACGGCGTCTATACGGCCGATCCCGAAACCCATCCCGAGGCCACCCGCATCCGCACGCTCGACTACTTGGAGGTCTTGCAGAAGGGCCTCACCGTGATGGACAACACCGCGCTCACACTGTGCATGGACAACGCTCTGCCGATCATCGTCTTCGACTTACGCCAGGAGGGTAACATCCGTCGCGTGATCTGGGGCGAGGAGATCGGTACCTATGTGGGGAGGCGGCACGATGCTCCAGCAGCTGTTTAAGGAAACCGAGGAGAAGATGGCCAAGGCCATCGAGGCAACCCGCCAGGAGTTCGCCTCGATTCGCACGGGTCGCGCCTCGACGGCCCTGCTCGACCGCCTCACCGTCGAGGCCTACGGCCAGGAGATGCCCCTCAAGCAGGTAGCTACCATCAACGCACCGGACGCTCGCTCGCTCGTCATCCAGCCGTTCGACAAGAACACGGTAGGAGACATCCGCAAGGCCATCGAGAAGAGTGATCTCGGTCTGACGCCCAACGTCGACGGAACGGTCATTCGACTGGGCATCCCGCCGTTGACCGAGGAGCGCCGTAAGGACCTGGTCAAGGTCGTCCGTAAGAAGGGCGAGGACGGCAAGGTGGCCGTCCGCAACGTTCGCCACAAGGCGGTGGACGAGCTCAAGACCCTCCACAAGGACGGGCAGATCTCGGACGACGACCAGAAGCGGGCGCAGGATCAGATCCAGAAGCTGACCGATAAGTACAGTAAAGACGTCGACGCGCTGGTGGCGCACAAAGAAAAAGAGATCATGGAAGTCTAGGTGGAGTGCACGAGAACGCGGTCGATGGACAATCGTTGCTCGCCCCGTTGCGGGAGGCGCGCGGGAGCCTTGGTCCAATCGGTCGGCTGATCGTGCTCGCTCCACCGCACCCCGCGATCGGTATCGGTGAGTTGCGCGTCCTGCGGGTCGATCCCGCGGATGCCGAGGGGAGGCCTACGGTGATCGTCTCCTACGAAGGCTACGAGCGTCTCGCGTGACCGCGACCGACGAGTTGGCAAAGCCCAGCGCGGCAACGCGCGGCTTCAAACGTCGCGCGCTGATCGGCGTGGCGCTGGCGGTCGTTGGGATCGGATCGATCTTTTACCAGCCAGCCTTCGACGTCTTGGTCTACGTCATCGCGGTGGGGGCTCTCTGGGAGCTGCATAAGCTCGACGAGCGCAAGGGATCGCCGCTCCACTGGCCCGTGGCGTTGGCCGCCGTCAGCGGCTACGTGCTGCTGGCCGCCTTCGGGAAGCTGCCGCACTACGAGCGTGACCTGATTGGGCTCACCATCCTCGCGTCGTTCATCTACGGGCTTCTGCGTGCCGGCAGCGGCTATCTCTTGCGTACGGCGGTGACGGTGATCGCCGTGCTCTACATCGGTAAGCTCATCACCTACTACATCGTGCTGCGTAATATGCTCCCCGATGGGCTTGCGCTCACCGTTTATGCCGTGGTGCTGGTGGCCGTCACCGATACGGCGAGCATGCTGGTGGGGATTCGCCTCGGGCGCCACCGGCTGACGCCTATATCGCCGCGCAAGACCGTCGAGGGGGCTGCGGGCGGCTTTGCCGCCGCCATAGCCATCGGCGTGCTGGCAGGGACGCAGGCGCCGTTGGGATTCGCGCCTTGGCAGGCGGCGCTGATCTCGGCCGTCACTTCGCTGGCAGCGATCCTCGGCGATCTCGTGGAGTCGGCACTCAAACGCGACGCGCGCGTCAAGGACGCCGGATCGGCAATCGGCAGCCACGGCGGCGTGCTCGATCGCTTCGACTCCTATCTGTTCAGCGGGATCGCCTACTACTGGATGCTCCACCTGCTGCGCGGCATCCCGTTCGCACGATGAACCGGCCTCTCCTCAAGCGAGTTGCGATTCTGGGGAGTACCGGCTCCGTCGGGACCCAAGCCCTCGACGTCATCGCCGCGAACCCCGAGCGCTTCAAGGTGGTTGCGCTGGCCGCAGGGCGCCGGGTTGACGAGCTCCTAGCCCAGGCCCGTGCCTTCGGACCAGCGATCGTCTCGGCCGCCGAGGGAGAGGGCGCAGGCTGTCTGCGCGCCGGTCTTCCCGGCGTTCGCGTGGAGTGTGGGGAAGCGGGCCTCTTCGCCTGCGCCCTCGAGTCGCAGGCTGACGTCGTGCTGGCCGCCACCGACGGCGCCGTCGCCATGGAGGCGATCTTCGCCGCGGTGCGCGCCGGGATCGATGTCGCCCTGGCCAACAAGGAGGTCATCGTCTCGCTGGGCGAGGCCTTGATGGACCAGGCGGCTCACTCGGGTGCGCGCATTCTCCCCGTCGACTCCGAGCATAGCGCGATCTTCCAGTGCCTGGAGGGCGAGCCGGCGGCGGCGGTGCACAGCATCGTCCTGACGGCCAGCGGCGGCCCGTTCTGGGGGCATCGGCGTGAAGATCTCGAGCACGTTACCGTCGCCGACGCCCTGCGCCATCCCACGTGGCAGATGGGGACGAAGAACACGATCGATTCCGCCACGATGATGAATAAGGGTCTGGAAGTGATCGAGGCCTGCCGGCTCTTTGCCCTTCCGCCGGAGCGCGTGCGCGTCCTGGTCCACCGGCAGAGCGTGGTTCATGGGCTGGCGATCTTCTCCGACGGCAACGTGAAGGCACAGGTGGCGGTTCCGGACATGCGCCTACCGATCGGCTACGCGCTGGCGTATCCGAATCGCCTCGAGCGCTCCCCGCTGCCCTTCGAGCCCCTCGCTTTGCTAGGCGGGAGCGGGCAAGCCACGCTCACGTTCGAAGAACCGGACGAGGAGCGCTTTCCTTGCTTGGGCTTGGCCTATCGCGCTTTGCGCGAGGGTGGTACGGCCACGGCGGTGCTCTCCGCCGCCAACGAGGTGGCGGTGCGCGCCTTCGTCGACGGTGCGATCGGCTTCACGGAGATAGCGCGCTTGGTGGGAGCCGTGCTCGACGCACACGAAGCGGGGAGTGCGACGCTGGAGGCCGTGCGCCGGGCGGATGCCTGGGCGCGAGCTTTCGCGGAACAATCCGCTCGGACGCTCCACCGGTAGAGGATCATAGAGAAGACCGCATGCACGTCGACCTCGGACTCACTTTTCGCATCATTACGTTCCTGATCACGCTCAGCGTGCTGATCGTGCTCCACGAGTGGGGGCATTTCATCGTCGCCAAGCTCTCACGAGTACGCGTGACGGACTTCGCGATCGGCTTCGGCCCATCGTTGATCTGCATTCGCTACAACGGCACCAACTACCGCATCAACCCGTTCCTGGTGGGCGGCTACTGTCTGATGCTCGGTGAAGACGGGCGCAAGGCGGAGCAGTCCGGAGTGACGGCAACGCCGGTCGACCTCGATCAGGAGGCGGGGCGCTACGGCACGGACTTCCAGGGAAAGCCCGTCCTCGCGCGGCTAGCCATCGTGCTGGCCGGCCCCGTCATGAACTTCATCTTGGGCTTCGCGATCTTCGTGGTCGCCCTCGCGGGTGTCGGCCGTCAGGTGGCCACCACCACCATCGCCTCGCTCAGCTCACCGACCATGCCCGCGGCGATGGCCGGCCTGCGACCCGGCGATACGATCACGGCGATCGACGGCAAGCCGGTGAAAGACGGCGCCGCCATGGTCGGTCTGATCAACCGTTCGGCGGGTATCCCGCTGGCGCTGAGCGTACGCCGCAGCGCCGCGGTTCTGACCATTAGAGTTACGCCGGTCGCCACGGATGTCAATGGGCGGCGCATCGGTTTGACGGGCTTCTCGCCCGCGTTTACCAGCGTGCCCGAGCCTCTCACGAGAGCGGTGCCCGAGGCATGGGATCAGACGACGCTCGTGCTCGCCTCGACCGTCGGCTCGCTCGTGCAGCTCGCAACGCACTTCACGCATACCGCTCCTCAGCTCTCCGGCATCATCGGCATCGGGCAGGTGGCCACGCAAGTTCAGCAGGAGGGATGGGGGCCGTACCTCGTCTTCGCGGGATCGATCTCCATTCTCTTGGGCTTCTTCAACCTGCTGCCGCTGCCCGCACTCGACGGTGGGCGCGCCGCGTTCTTCGTTGCGGAGATATTGCGGGGAAAGCCGGTGGACCCAGAGAAGGAAGGCTTGGTGCATGTCGTCGGCTTCGTGGTGCTGATGGCGCTGATGGTAGTCATCGCATTCCACGACGTCCAACGTCTGTTGCTGCACCAAAGCATTCTGTAACTCGAGATAGCATGATTCATTTACGTCGTAAATCGAAGCCCATCGTTCTCAAGAATCGTACGGCTAGCACCAATACCACCTCGGTCACCATCGGCGGGGACGCTCCGATCGCTGTCCAGTCGATGACCACGACGGATACCGCCGACGTCGAGAAAACGCTCGAACAGATCTACGGCTTGAAAATGGCGGGTTGCGAGGTGGTCCGCTGCACCGTCCAGGATCCCAAGGACGCCGCTGGTCTACCGGCGATCGTGTCCCGCTCGCCGGTGCCCATCGTGGCCGACGTCCACTTCGATTACCGCATGGCCCTGGCCGCCATCGAGGCAGGTGTCGCGAAACTCCGTCTCAACCCCGGAAATATCCGCGATGAGAAGAAGATCCGCGAAGTCGTCAAGGCAGCGATCGACGCGAAGTGTCCGATTCGCGTAGGCGTGAATATGGGCTCGCTCGACCCGGATCTCGAGAAGCGCTTGGGCCACACGCCGGAGGCGATGGTCGAGTCGGCGATGCGTCACGTCACGATCCTCGAGGACCTCGGCCACACGGATATCATCATCTCCGTCAAGGCGCACGACGTCCGCTCGACCGTCGAGGCGTACCGGTTGATGGCCAAGCGCGTGGCGTACCCGTTGCACTTGGGTGTCACCGAGGCGGGTCTGCCGCGCGAGGGGACGATCAAGTCGTCGATCGCCATCGGCATGCTGCTGGCCGAGGGCATCGGTGATACCGTACGCGTCTCCCTCGCCGCCGAGCCTGTGGAAGAGGTGCCCGTCGTGTGGGGCATCCTGCGCGCCCTGGGATTGCGCGAGAAGGGATTGGACATCACGGCCTGCCCCTCGTGCGGACGTGCCGAAATCGCCGTCGTCGAGCTGGCACGCTCCGTCGAGGCGATCGCCAAGGCCTATACGGCGCCGGTCAAGGTAGCTGTGATGGGCTGCGTGGTGAACGGTCCCGGTGAGAGCAAGATGGCCGATGTCGGCGTGGCGGGCGGCAAGGGCAAGGGAGCGATCTACCGAAAAGGCGCGCTGGTCGGCACGTTCCCTGAGGCGGAGTTGCTAGGGGCACTGCGCTTGGAGATCGAGCGCGTCATCGACGAGCAGTACCCCGCATACCGCAACGAGCTCACGCTGTTGACGCCGAGCTCCACGTGACCATGGCGCTGCGTTTGCCTTCGAAACGCTACGTCTGCGTGACGCTGCTCGTCAGCTCGGCACTCTCGCTGATGATGGCGTTCGGGCGTCCGGTCGAGATGACGGTCGACGGGCGGAGCGTGCCGCTAGACGTGCCGCCGGTAACGGCATGGCACGAGACATTCGTGCCGGCGCGCGCCCTCCTCAGAGAACTGGGTGCGCAGACGAGCTTCGACCCCCACAAGCAGCGTTTGGTTGCCGTCAGCAGCAATGATACCGTCATCTTCCGCGCCGGTCTGCCCATCGCGAAGATCGACGGTAAGCGCGTCGGTTTGACGCATGCCCCGTTCATCGAGCAAGGGCGGATGATGATTCCTGTCAGCTTCGTGGAACGCGAGCTGGGGGCGCGGGTCTCCTTCGACTCGCAGCACTACCGGCTCGACTTCGCCGTCCCCGGGATGGTGGAAGCCGGGGCTCAAGGGCTCGATCGCTAGCAACGTAACTCGTAACACTGGGAGGCTCTCCGCGAGATGGTTGAGCAGGATCGCCGCGGTCCCTGGACGACGGTTGAGCGCGAGCGACTCTATCGCAATCCTTGGGGCGCGCTCGAGCGCCATATGGTGATCCGCCCCGACGGCACGCCCGGAGAACACCTCTTCGTCGACCTTCCGCCGGCAGTGGGAGTGTTGGCGGCCGACGGCCGCGACGTGTTGCTGGTACGGCAGCCGCGCTACGGGATCGGCCGCGACGTGCTCGAGATCGTCAAGGGCGGGCGTCACGAAGGGGAGACGGCGGAGGCGGCGGCGCGGCGCGAGTTGCGAGAGGAGGCAGGCATCGATGCCAAGCGCCTTCTGCCGCTAGGCGAGCGCGTGGCGCTGCCCAGCATTACCAACGAGCGCGCGACGCTTTACGCCGCCACCGGGCTCAAGGAGATCGAGCCGGAACCCGACGGCAGCGAGGTGATCGAAGTCGTGCGTATGACGCTCGACGAAGCTCTCAACTCCGCCCTCGAGGGCGGGATCGAGGACGCCGACACGGTCGTGGCACTGGCGCGCTACGCCTTCGCCATCAACATCCTTCGCATCGAGTAGCTCTCACGCTACGCGGGGATCTCCGGCGGGGCGGGATGGTGATTCCAGAGGTGCTCGGGCTCGCCGAGCTCGTTGTTGATCCAACGTGCCCAGACGAAGAGCGCATCCGAGAGCCGGTTGAGGAATTTTCCGGCGATGGCTTCGGCCTCTCCGTCGCGTTGCAGGCGTACCAGGAGACGCTCGGCGCGGCGGCAGACCGTGCGGGCCATGTGCAGATAGCCGCCGGCGTAGGAGCCGCCGGGGTGGATGAAATTGGCGAGCGGCTCGAGATCCCGTTGACAGCGGTCGATGGCATGTTCGAGAAAGTCGATATCGGCCTGCTCGATCTTGGGCATCGCCTCGCTGCGCTTCTCCAAAGGCGTGGCGAGGTCGGAGCCGAGGTTGAACAGCGAGTCCTGCGTCCAAGCAAGCCATCGATCGAGCGTTTGCGCACGCGGGCGTTTCGCGTGCTCGGCAAGCGCGCGGCGTGCCAGGCCGATCATCGACGAGCACTCGTCGACGGTTCCATAGCACTCGATGCGCTGCGCGTCTTTGGGAACGCGCGCTCCGCCGACCAGTCCCGTCATCCCGGCGTCGCCGGTGCGCGTATAGATGCGTGTCAACTTCGGCATACGCGAGGATTCGCCACACGTGCCACCCATTCATTGACAGCGCGCTAGGCGCGGTGATACTCTGCCACGGAAGGTGTGTGAAATGTATTTCAGATGAAGAATACGGGGCTAGCAGCCGATGGCGAAACAGCTAAAGAAGGATCTGCTCGGCACGATTGTTCGTGGATTACGTGCCCTCGACTACCTCGCGACCCAACCGCACGGGGCGACGCCTAAAGAGCTCTCTCGCGCTTTGCGCTGGAACATCTCGACTTGCTACCACGTGCTCAACACCTTGGAGTCGGAGCGCTACGCCGTGCGCGATGCGGCGACCACCGCCTTTCGGCTCGGGCCCAGCGTCGGCCGGCTGGCCCAGGGCTACTCCGCGCGCTTTGCGCTTCTGCCCGCGCTGCGCCCGGTCATCGTCGAGCTCTCGCGCGCAACCTCCGAGAATGCGTACTTGGCGGTGTATGAGGATCGCGAGATCGCCATTGCCGAGATCGTCGAGAGCACACAGCGCGTGCGGGTCGAGAAACTGCACCCCGGCTACATGGAGAACCTCCACGCTCGGGCCCTCGGGAAGGCCGTGCTGGCCCACCTGCCGTGGCCGGAGGTGCGTGCGCGATACCTCGCGAGTGATCCCGCGAGGCTGACGCGCTCGACCAAGACCGAACTCGAGGCGATCCACGCAGAGCTCGAGACCACGCGCGCCCGGGGCTATAGCCTCGATCTCGAAGAATTCTGCGAAGGCGTTTGCTGTGTCGGCGCCCCGATCTTCGATGCGCGGGGCGCGGTTGTTGCCTCGCTCTCCGTCTCCATGCCCACCTACCGCTTCGAGCCGGCGCAGGCGACGTGTATCCGCGTCGTCCGCGAGGCGGCACGCCAAGCGACCAGACTCTTGGGAGGTGACGTTGCGGCGCTCGCCCTCGCCTGACCCCACGGCTGTCGCATTTCCTGCAGCAGCGATAAGAGCGACGGCACACTTGCTAGGGCCGATTCTTTTGTAAAGATATCGTTTCATCACGTAATGTGGGTCTATTGACCTGCATCACATTTGCATGCTTTGGGTAGACTGAAGGCCCCCAGTATTCGCGCGTACCGGAGGTTGGTCTGTATGCCTAGCATATCAGCCGAAACACCCCTCCCTCGCTTGGCTCCTCATCTCATTTCGAGGCCGAAGATCGAGTCGTGGCTCAAGAGGCACGCCGACGTGCCCGTTCGCCTCTTCGCCGCGCCGTCGGGATCGGGAAAGCTCACTTCGATCGTGACGTACATGCAGGCGCGAGGGGGAGGCGCCTACTTGCGGCTCCAGCGCGCCGAGCCTCCGCGGGCGATGCGCCAGCGTCTGGCGCGAGCGTTGAACCTTGCCAAGGCGCCAGCATCGTTCGACGAGCTGCTCGTTGCGCTGCGCCGGCGCGCTCCCGTAGAGATCGCCTTTTTCGACGTGGTGATGGCGGCGGAGGAGACGCTCGAGGAGATCGATCGGCTGGTCGACGAGGCCCCGGCCGGCGTGAACTTGATCGTGGGGACGCGTTCGCGCGCCATCGTCGACGTCAGCCGCATGCTGGCCAGCGGCTGCGCTGTGCTCTGCGATGCGGAGATGCTGGCGTTCGATGCCTACGAGACGACGCGGTTGGCGGAGGCGTTAGGAGTTGCGTCCACTCCAAGCGACATCGCGTACCTGCTTCACGAGAGCGAAGGCTGGGCCGCCGTGACGACCGGCGTGCTCCGTCACGCAGCCACTACCGGCCGCCCGCTGAGCGGAGCGTTCGAGGATTGGGTCCGCAGGCAAGGGCGCCTCTTCAGCGAGTTCATCGCACGCGAGCTCGAGTTCGCAACCGAACGAGAGCGCACGGCGTTCCATCGCTTGATCGCGGGCGCCCAAAGCGCGCTTCCCGAGCTCGAGACGACGGGCCTCTTCGTGCGCTACGACGAGAGCGGCTACCGCCCGTATCGCGTCGTCGCGCGCCTGTGCGGCGCAGAGCCTCGCCTCGCCGCCGACGAGAGTGTGCCGGCTCTGCCGATGACGGTGAAGATGTTCGGCCGCTTCGAGGCGGAGATCGGCGGTCGACCGATCCCGTGGGTGCGGCGGCGCGATCAGGATCTCTTCAAGTATCTGCTGCTCAAGGGGAATTCCAGCGCCTCGCGCGGCGAGCTCATCGAAACGTTCTGGCCGCAGGCCGATCCGCATCTCGCGGGTCAATCCTTGCGCACGGCATGCGCGAACGTGCGAAAGGCAATCGGAACGCTGGTCGGGAGCGAGGGTGCCGAGCGGTATATCAGCACCAACGGCGCGATCTGCCTCAACCTCGCGCACATCGTCGTGGATGTCCGCCGGTTCAAGGCGCACATCACCGACGGCGACGAGGAGTACGAGCGCGGACACCATGACGAGGCGATCGCGCACTACCGCGCGGCCGACGCGCTCTATCGCGGTCCCCTGCTGCAGGAGGATGCGTCCGCGCCATGGTTCGCCCCGCGTGTCGCGATGTACCAAGAACTCTACGTTCATAGTCTGGAGCGGCAGGGAGAGTGTTGGATCGCCAAGGGTGAGCCGATCCTCGCCCGCCAGTGCGCCTATCGCGTGCTTGCGCTCAAGCCGGATGCCGTCGAAGGGCGCCGCCTGGTTCGACTGGCGCTCTCGTCGCCGGGACCGAGCGAGGATGCCGATCAGAAGAGGCGCGCGATAGGACTGCAGCAACTGCCGGAGCGGGCGGAGATCGCCCTCGAGCACTGACTAGGAGAACCGCCGCTCCCTTCGAATCTAGGCTGGTCATGGCAGAGGAGAGCTCGGTTCAGGAGTACGGCGAAGAGGCGCTGGTCAAGGAGATCCCGCCCAAGGCGGCCGATCTCTCGAAGTGGTACACGGCGGCCTGCTGGAAGGCCGAGCTCTTCGATTACACGCCGGTGCGCGGCTCGATCGCGCTGCGGCCGTACGGCTATGCGCTCTGGGAGAACCTGCAGCGGCAGATGGACGATCGCTTCAAAGCCACCGGCCACGTGAACGCGTACTTTCCGCTCTTCATCCCCGAATCGCTGCTGATGCGCGAGGCCGCCCACGTGGAGGGCTTCGCCCCCGAAGTGGCGTGGGTCACGCACGGCGGCAACGAGAAGTTGACGGAGCGCCTGGCCGTGCGGCCGACCTCCGAGGTCATCATCGGCGTCATGTACGCGCGCTGGGTGCAGAGCTACCGCGACCTGCCGGTCCTCATCAACTGCTGGAACAACGTGGTGCGCTGGGAGAAGGCTACGCGTCCGTTCCTGCGTACGATGGAGTTCCTCTGGCAGGAGGGGCATACGGCGCACGCCAGCCACGAAGAATCGACGGAAGAAGTTGCGCGCATGCTCGAGGTCTATCGCGAGGTGGCCGAGGACGTCTGCGCGATGCCCGTGGTGACGGGCGAGAAGTCCGCCGGTGAACGCTTCGCGGGGGCGCTCCATACGTTCTCGATCGAGGCCCTGATGCCGGACGGTAAGGCGCTTCAGGCGGGTACCTCGCATGACTTGGGTCAGAACTTCGCCAAGGCCTACGATATCGAGTTCGTCGATAAGGACCAGCAGGTCAAGCACGCTTGGACGACTTCTTGGGGCGTTTCTTGGCGTATGCTCGGGGGGCTCATCATGACGCACGGCGATGATCGCGGCCTGCGTCTCCCGCCGGCGCTGGCCCCCTATCAAGTCGTGATCGTCCCCATTCCGAAGAAGGGGAGCGGCGAGTCCGTCACTGCCGTGGCACGCCAGGTGCGTGACCGGCTGGTGAAGGCCGGCGTGCGCGTGCGCCTCGACGATCGCGACGAGCACAAGCCAGGCTGGAAATTCAGCGAGTGGGAGATGCGCGGCGTACCCTTGCGCATCGAGATCGGTGCGCGCGACGTGGAGCAGAATCAGGTCACGGCGGTGCGCCGCGACTGCGAGAAGGGCGACGCCGGCGCGAAGACGGGACTCGCTCTCGCGCGCTTGGAGTCCGGCGTGTGCGAGCTCCTCGACGCCGTTCAGCACGGCCTCCACGAGCAGGCGCGCGCATATCTCGGCCAGCACCGATTCGAGGCGCAGACGCGGGAGGAGTTCTTCGATCTCTTGCGCCGCCAAGCCGGGCTCGTGCGCATCCCCTGGTGCGACGATGCGGTCTGCGAGGCCGAGATAAAGGCGCAGACGTCGGCCACGACGCGCAATCAGGTTCCGCTGGAAGGCGAAGCAGGTCCGGTGAGCTGCGTGGCCTGCGGGAATCCGGCGAAGACGCGCGCCTACTTCGCGCGCTCCTACTGATGCTCGCAGCGCTGGTGCTGGCGCTTGCCACGGCGACGCCTTCGCCGGCGGTGATCTACGAGGCCGCCGCGCGCAGCGCCGGCAATCGCCGCACGGAGGCGGTCTCGGTGGCGCGGGCGCTCCTGATTCGCCCGCATCTGGCTTCGATCACCAAGGTCCGGGTCGACGGTGCCGCCGGGATCGCCCCGGTCGCCGGCATCGTGCTCTCGGGTACCAAGTTCCACGCCCACGATCTGAGTTGGGAGGCGATGCTGCGCGAGGGCGAGCGCCTGGCGGCCTTGTCCTTTGCCGCCGACCCGCGCCTGGCAGAGGTCGACATCTGGGCGACCGTGCCGCTGAACCTCGCCGTAGGAACGCCTTTCGTCTCCGGCGACTTGGCCGTTCCCGATAGCGCCGTGGTCTTCACGAGGACCCAGCGTCGGGGCGAGGCTCCCGTGCTATGGTGGGACCGGGTATGGCGAGCGAAGGCGTTCCCCGCTCGCGCGACGTAGAAGGGGCGCGATGTATCTGAAGACGACGCTGCCTAACGGTCTGCGTATCGTGACCGAGCAGTTGGCGCATGTCCACTCCGCTTCGATCGGCATCTGGGCCGATGTCGGCTCCTCCGCCGAGCGGGCCGAGCAGCGAGGCATTTCGCACTTGATCGAGCACATGCTGTTCAAGGGGACGACCCGGCGCAGCACGCGCGAGATCGCCGAGACCATGGACGGCGTCGGCGCGCAGATGAACGCCTTTACGGACAAGGAGCAGACGTGCTACTACGCGCGCGTCATCGACACGCACGTGGAGCTGGCGATCGACGTGCTGGCCGATATGTACCAGCATCCGCTCTTCCAGCCCGATGACCTCGGTCGCGAGCAGTCGGTGGTGCTCGAAGAGATCAAGATGTACGACGACTCGCCCGACGAGATGATCCACGATCTCTTCATCCAGACGATGTGGGAGGGCTCGAAGCTCGGTGCACCGACCATCGGCTACGCCGAGACGGTGGGCGCGCAGGGGCCCGACGAGCTGCGCTCCTACATGCATCAGCGGTATGCTCCCAACACCACACTCGTGGCCGTGGCCGGAAATGTCAGCCACGAGCGCGTCGTCTCCCTCGTGCGCGAGCACTTCGCGGAGTTCGCCGGCGGCGTCATCCCTCCGGAGGCGGACGTTCCGGCGCTCAAGCCGGCACAGGTCGTGCGCACCAAGGACTCCGAGCAGGCCTATCTCTGCCTCGGCACGCGCGGTCTGCCGATGGGCGATGAGCGCAAGTACGTACTGGCGGTGCTCGACACGATCTTGGGCGGGGGGATGTCGAGTCGTCTCTTCCAGGAGATTCGCGAGAAGCGCGGCCTGGTGTATAGCGTCTACAGTTTCCAGCAGTCGTATCGTGGGGCGGGTCTCTTCGGCGTGTACGCCGGCACGAGCCCGGCCAAAGCGCCGGAGTGCGTCAAAGTCATCCGCGAGCAGCTCGACGAGATGGCGGCCAACGGGCCCACGGACGGCGAGTTGACGCGCTCCAAGGAGCATCTGAAGGGCTCGCTGACGCTCTCTTTGGAGTCGTCCTCGGGACGGATGATTCGCTTGGGGCGCGATGAGCTCGCCATCGGGCACCGCATCGATCCGCAGGAGATCATGGAACGCATCGACGCCGTCCAGCGCGATGAGGTGACCGCCTTGGCGCGCGAACTCTTCGTGCCCGAGCAGCTCGGGCTCTGCGTGCTCGGTCCCGTGGACGCCGAAGGCATGCGCTTCGATTCGCAGGCCGCAGTCGCGTAGGCGCGGCGGATGACGCACGTGATCGCCACGCAGGCGGCGGTCTGTGCGGTTGCTCCGCCGTTGCCGCTCTTTCCTTGGCAGCTGTGGGTCGCGCTAGGGCTGAACCTGGTGGTGACGGCCATCCAGTTGGGCGCCTACGGGGCACGGCTGGCGGGCGTCATCACGGGGCGCGTCGCCATCTCGATCAGCCTCTTCAACCTCTTCGTGACGGCGAGCCGTTTGGCGAACCTGGTCTATACGCCGATGTTCGCCTCGCTCTCCGATCATGCGCGCTGCATCATGGAGCACGCTCCGCCGGCCGATCACGCGCAGGCACTCGGCGCCTTCGACGCACAGTCGCGCATGATTCTGCTCTCGGCGACCTTCGGCGCGCTGATCGGCACGGCGCTGCTCCCGGTCTTCATTCATCTGTACCTGCGGGGTATCTCGGTCTACGAGCGTTTGGGTTCCATCCCACGCGCGTTGCTGCGTTTGGCCGACCCCGCCGTGCTCGTGAGAATCGCCCGCAGCGCGCGCGTCCCGCGCCTCACGATGGTGCGCAGCCTCAAACCCGAGGCGGTTCCGATGAAACTGCTGGTCTCCAACGTCATCGTGACCGCCGTCTATACGGCGGGTGTGGTCGCCGCGTACTATGCCGGCGTGATGCGCCCGGCCGCGGCGGGCACGGCGTTCGGCCTCTCGGGCCTCATCAACGGCATCGGCACCGTCGCCTTCACGCTGGTGGTCGACCCTACGTCGTCCTTCATCGTCGACCAGGCGGTGAAGGGTGAGCGGAGCGTCGAAGACGTCAAGTCGATGGTGCTCTGGCTGGCCTTGACGATGGTGGTGGGGACGCTGCTCTCGCAACTCGTTCTCATTCCGGCGACCGATCTCATCGCCTATGTCGCCCATCTGCTCACGAGGTAGTCTCCATGCTGCGTCCGTTGCTGGCCGTTGTGCTCGTCGCCGTGCTCGCTTCGACGGCGGGCTGCGCCTCCTCGATTCAGCGCTGGGTCGTGCGGACGCGCATCTCGCAGGGGCAGCAGTCGCTGCGTGACGGGAACCTCCCCGACGCCGCGCGCGAGTACCAGCTTGCGCTACGCCTGGCCCCCGGCGATAAGACGGCGCGCGAGGGGCTGGCCCAAGTGCAGACCGAGCTGGCGCAGAAGTATTTCGAGGAGAGCCAGCTCGGTGAGGCGCTCGATGCGCTCGACGCCGCATTGAAGGCGGACCCGGAGAGCGTGCGCGTCCAAGAGTTGAGGCAGAAGATCGAGCAGGCGTCGATTCAGAAACAGATCATCGCCACGAACTTCCCCACCTACGCGCAGGCCGGGGCGCAGATCACGCAGTCGTATCGCGCGCTGGATCTGCTCAACAAGCGGATCCAGAGAGAGCTGCACACGTTCCGCTACGACTACGATACGGCCCACCTCGATAGTGCGATCCGCGACTCCTATGCCCTGATCGCCGAGGCCAATCGTGGGACCAACCGGTTATTGGCCTACCGCCAAGTCGTGCAGTCGGGTCTGCCGGAGTCCAGCAGCGGTGCCGCCGCGCCCGCCACCGGGGGCTCGCTGCTCCCGTTGCCGTAATGCGAACGCTGCGCGCCATCGGTTTGGGGCTGGGCGCGCTGGTCCTGCTCGTTGCGCTCGCGCTGGGTGCGTGGGTCCTCTCGTGGAGCGTCTTCGCTGCGCGCCCGCAAGCGGTGGGACGACTGGCGCTGCCGGGGCTCGCGTCGACGGTAACCGTGGTGCGCGACACGCGCGGTATTCCATACGTGCGCGCGGGCTCGCTGCACGACGCATACGAGACGCAGGGCTACCTCGAGGCTCAAGCGCGCCTCTTTCAGATGGACATCCTGCGGCGTTTCGTCGGCGGACGCCTGGCTGAAGTCTTCGGGGGCAGCGCGCTCGGCGTGGATGTCGTGCACCGCCAGATCGGCGGCGAGCAATTGGCTCAGACCATCTACCGCCATGCCGCGGCGAGCGAGCGCCTCGTGCTCGACGCCTACGCTCAGGGGGTCAACGCCGCTATCGCTCGAGGGCCGCTGCCGCCGGAGTTTCGCGTCCTGTTCTATCGCCCGGAGCCGTGGCGCCCCGAAGATTCGATCCTCTGCGGATTGGCCACCGTCATCGACCTCACCCACACGTGGAATCAGATCGCGCTGCGCCAAGCGATCGACGATCGCCTTGGGGCCCACGTTGCCGAGGCGCTCTATCCCATCACCGACCCTGCGTATGATGCGCCGCTGGAGGGGCGAGAGGCTCCTGTGGCGGCGATGCCGCCTCTGCACCGCGCACATCACGCGCGGGACGACGCCGTTGCCCTGCCGGTTGCTCTGACGCTGCCTCGCGGTGCAGACCGGGAGGCCAGCAACGAATGGGCCGTGGGGGGCGCCCACACGCGCAGCGGGCGCGCGCTGTTGGCGAACGATCCGCATCTCGACTATACGGTGCCGATGGTCTGGTACGCTATCGCGCTCCACGCGCCGGGGCTCGACGTGATCGGCGCCTCGCTCCCCGGTACGCCGGGCGTGATCTTGGGTCACAATGCCCACATCGCCTGGGGAGCCACCAACGGCACGGTCTCGACGGTGACGCTCTACCGTGAGCGCGTCGGGCGCGACTCCAGCGGCCACGACACCTATCTCGATCCGAAGACGCATCGCTGGACGCCGATGACGGTGCAGCTCGAACGGATCGTCGTCCGCGGCCGGCACAACGTCGCTTTCAAACGCCTCTCGACTTCGCACGGATTCGTCGTGCTCGATCGAAACGGCAATCTCACGCCCTACGCGGCGGCGTGGGTCGCGGAGCGCGACCCGCGTTCGCCGCTCGATCCCTTCCTGCGTCTCGACCGCGCCGCCACGCTCGGAGAGGCGCTGGCGGTCTTGCGCCGCTACCCGGGGCCGCCGCAGAACTTCGTGCTTGCCGATGATCGCGGGCGCGTCGCCTACCATCTGGCGGGCTTCATACCCGATGACGGCATCTGGGGCATGCATGCCGTCGACGGTGCGCACGTGATCGACGCGTGGCACGGCTACGTCCCCTTCGACGCGCTCCCGCACGTCGCGCCCTCGCGCGATGCCGTCGTCTTTACGGCCAACAACCGTACGTATGGCGCAGGCTATCGCTATCGCTTGACCGACGCCTTCGGGCCGCCCTACCGCGCTGCGCGCATTCGCTCGCTCTTGACCGAACGTACCGCCTCTACCGCCGAGGAGATGGTGCGTCTCCAACTCGACGACCGCTCGCCGGCGGAACGCGAGCTCGTACGCGATGTGCTGGCGGCCGTGCGCCGTCATCCAGGGGAGAGCGGCGATGCGCGGGATCTCCAGCTCCTAGAACGGTGGGACGGGAGATTCGACGGCAACTCGCGTGCCGCGACGTTGGTCTACGCGCTGCGCGTCGACGCGGAGCACGCCTTCGCCAACGCCGTGCTGGGCGCGGGGTTGGACGCGGCGTGGCTGGACGACGCCGGCGCGCTCGCGCTGACGCCGCTGCTGCGAGCCTTGCGCGAGCGCCCCGCGGGGTGGTTCTCCGACGGCAGCGGTGATCGACTCCTCTTGCACGCGCTAAGCCAGGCCGAAGCCGGCGAGGGGGCATCGCCGCAGGCGTGGCGCACCGCCGGCGCCACGCATCTTCACCATCCGCTCGCGAGGCTAGGGATGACGCTTTTCGATCCCGGTCTGATCCCCGGCTGGGGCGATGCGTTCTCCGTCAAAGTGCAGACGCAGGCATACGGTCAGAGCTTCCGTGCCGTTTGGGAGCCCGGGGCGTGGAGTCGCGGCGGCATGGCCTTTCCGCTCGGCGAGAGCGGGCGCCCCAATATGCCGCACTACCGCGATTTGCTGCCTTCCTGGGCGGCAGGTACGATCGGGCCGCTTCCGCTCGATGGGCCGGATGCCGCGGTCGGCGCGTCGGCTGCCTTGCTCCTCGTCCCGGCTCGCTAGGCTCGCGCGCCGCGCAGACGTTCAGCGTCTGGTCAGGAGTTGGTGCGACTGTGTGCCGAAGAGCGAACGGTGAAGGGGGGCGTCGCCATGATGCGCCTGGTGGCGCGCGAGTTGATCGACGACCCCGACGTCGATCGAGCCGCGCTCGTCGCATCGGCGAGGGGTATCGAGGCATCGAACCGCCGCTTCGGCGGCCATGCCGTCGTGCTTCGCGAGCTCGATCGGCTACGCCGTGCGGGCGTTCCGGTGGAGCGGCTGGTGGATGTCGGCGCGGGCTTCGGCGATCTGGCTGAGGCGGTTGTCTCATGGGGACGCCGGTACGGATGTTCCGTCGAGGTGCTCTGCATCGACCACCACCCCACGATCCTCGACCTCGCACGCAAGCAGCGAGGCACGATTCCGGGAGTCACGTTCATCGCCGGCGAGGGATGCTCACTCCCTCTCCAGGAGCACGGCGCCGACGTCGCGCTCTCCACGTTGACGCTCCATCACTTGGAGCCGTGCGATGCTGTAGTCATGCTACGTGAGCTGCGCCGCGTCTCGCGCGCGACGCCGATCGTCGCCGACCTGGTGCGAGGTGTCGTTCCGTACGTACTGGTATGGCTGTGGTCGCGTTTACTGGCTCGCGACCGGCTGAACCGTCACGACGGCCCGCTCTCGGTCCGGCGGGCCTACACGCCGCGCGAGGCTCTTGCGCTCGCGCGCGAAGCCGGTTGGCACGAGCCGCGCGTTCGCGTCACGGGCGTTCTGCGCATGGTGCTCACCGATGGCTGACGACGTCGTCATCGCGGGGGCCGGCCCTGCGGGAAGCGCCCTTGCGCTGCGCCTGGCGCGCGCCGGCGTGGCGGTGCGAGTGATAGAGCGCACTGCCTTTCCGCGCACGAAAGTCTGTGGTGAATATCTCAGTCCCGGTGCGGTGCGGGAGTTGAACATGCTGGGCGTGGGAACGCGGATCGCGCCTCTCGCCGTGCCGTGCCACGGTATCCGGATCTACGCAGCGCGCGGCGGTCCGTTGGCGCTGGCCTTCGACGGCAGTGAGGCTTTGGCGCTGGAGCGCTGCGTCCTGGATGCTGTGCTCCTTGAGGCCGCGCGTACGACGGGAGCGTTCCACGAGCGGGCGCGCGTGGTCGGCGTGATCATCGAGCGTGGACGCGCCGTTGGTCTACGGGTGCGCGACCCGTCCGGAGCGCTTGGTGAGCGGCGAGGGCGGGTGGTGGTCGGCGCCGACGGCATCGGCTCGGTGGTGGCTCGGCGGCTGGGCCTCGCCGGTGAGGTGCGTGCCGCGGACGAGCGTTTCGCGTTGGGCGGCCACATACGCTCCGCCGCTCTCGATGGATGGATCTCGATGTTCGCCGGTGCGGGCGCCTACTTTGCCGTCAACCCGCTGGGAGGCGAGCTCGCCAACGCGATGCTCGTGCTTCGTCAACGGGAGATCGCCGCATGGGGCGGACGGATCGATGCCTGCGCACGCCAACGCATCGCCCGTCTCGTCGGCGGGCGTGCTTCGCTCGCGCTCTTCCCCGCGGATGGCGAACGCATAGCCGTTGGGCCGTTGCGCCAGCGCGTGCGCCGCCCTTATGCGCCCGGCGCGCTGTTAGTGGGCGATGCTGCAGGCTTTCTGGATCCGTTCACGGGTCAAGGCGTATGGATGGCGCTGGAGGGCGCGCGCAACGCAGCGGATGCCGTTCTCGGCGTCCTACGCGGCGATGCCCGGGAGGCATCGGCGTGGCGTGGATACGCGCGGGCGTGCCGGCGCTCGTGGCTCCCACGGTGGATGCTCAGCACCGGCATCGGACTCTTGCGCAGCCGCGACGGGTTGGCGATTCGAGCCCTCGAGCGCGCGTGTATCCATCGCAAAGTGGCGGCGAGCCTTTTCGGTGCCTGTGCTGGAACGAGCTCTGCTCTACGGCGGCCGCCAGAACAGTAGCCGGTCGAAGGTCTCGGCGGCGGCGGTGTACTCATCTTCCGAGAGCAGCGCCTGCTCGTGCGCGGTGCGCCTGGAAAGCATCTCGAGCTGGAAGGTCAATGCGATTGCCAGTGGGCGCGGCTCCCCGAGCGCTATGGCGTAGCCGCTCTCGCGCAGCGCTGCGATGTATGCGGAGAAGGCCCCGATGCGCGCGCGGCGCCGCGTCCTGCGCAGCGAGGCCAGGGCCAGCTCGGCCCAGGTGCGCATCAGCCCCGCCGGTGCCACCGGGCGTCGCATCAGGTCCACTACCCATGCGCGCAGCCGCGTACGCTCCTGGTCGACGGTAGGCGCGATTGCCGTCAACTCGACCAAGCGCGCGTCCAGCATCTCGTTCGCCCGGCGCGTGCAGTACTCGAGCAGTTCTCGGCGATCGTGAAAGTAGCGATAGAACGTCCCGTGCGCCACACCGGCCTCCGCAGCGATGGCACCTGCCGTGAGCTCGCCCCAGGGCATGCGGTCGATCAACCGGAGAAAGGCATCGATGAGCAGATTGCGCGTCTGCACCGCCGGCCGGCGCCGCTTGACGACCGGTGCCTCATCACCTGCCTTTCCGGCGTAGGTCCAACGGTTACGCACGCGTCCCGTTTCTGGGTCGCGATAGCTCTCGACGCGGTAGCGATACTCGCGCCCGCCGATCTTTTTCAATACGTCGTAGGCCAACGTGGTATTATGATACGACTGTCATGGAACATTTACCTACTACGGGACACCGGACCGTGAGACTGTCTCGAAACGGGGTAACGGCCGCTCCGCCGGCGGCGCACACGCCCTACCTCATCATCGTGGTGGTGATGTTGGGAAACTTCATGGGGCCGCTCTACTCCAGCAGCGCCAACGTGGCACTCCCCAACCTCATCGCTTCGTTCGGCGCCAACGTCGATACCATGGAGTGGGTCATCACCGGCTACATGCTGGGCTATTCCATCGCGATGCCGCTTGCAGGCTGGCTGGCCGACACGTATGGGCGCCGGCGCATCTATCTCTTGGGTCTGGCGATCTTCGCGGCGGCTTCCGTCTGTGCGTCGTTAGCGTGGAGCTCGTCAAGCCTGATTGGCTTTCGCATCGCGCAGGCGATCGGCGGCGGCATCATCTCGCCGACCGGCATGGCCATCATCATGGACGTGGTCCCGCTCGCGCAACGCGGCAAGGCGCTAGGCCTCTGGGGCATGGGCATGATGCTCGCGCCCGCGTTCGCGCCATGGATCAGCGGGCTCATCCTCGATAACACGGGCGATTGGCGCCCGATCTTCTTGATGGGCGTACCGATCGGCCTCGCGGGCCTGGTGATGTCGTACGTCTTTCTGCCCAAAAGCGAGGACAGCCGCCACACGCGCGCGGCGTTCGATCTCTTCGGCTTCGCATCGCTCACCGGCGCGCTGGCGCTCTTCCTGGTGCCGCTTACCCAGGGTAACCGCATCGGCTGGGACGATAGCTCGATCCGTAGCTCCTTCGTTTGCTCGGCTGTTCTCTTCGCCGCGTTCTTGTGGTGGGAGCTGCGCAGCGAGGAGCCGATGATCGATCTTGGGCTCTTCCGCGATCGCGCGTTCGCCGTAGCGATCGCGCTGCGCGGCGTGCTCGGTATGGGGTACTATTTCGCGATCTTTCTTTTGCCGCTCTTCACGCAGGACGTCTTGCAATGGGATGCCACGGAGTCCGGGCTCGTGCTGATTCCCGGCGGCGTGGCAATGGCCTTCCTCATGCCTGTGTCCGGAACGCTAGCCGATCGCATCGGCCCGCGTCCACTGGTCGTCACCGGCATGGCGATTGCCGCCTTGGGTACCTATCTCTTCGCCACCATCGATACCACCTGGGGGCCTAACGCGATCGCGCTCGATAACTTGGTGCGAACGGCCGCGCTCGGCCTCATGTTCACACCGCTAACCATCGCGGCGCTCACGAACGTGCCGAGGTCGCGCACCGGGCGGGCCTCGGGCGTGCTCAATACCATCTGGCAGGTCGGCGGAAGTCTGGGCATCGCGGTCAGCTCGACGTTCCTCACCGCACGCACAGCGGCACATTACAATGCGCTGCGCGAAACCCTCGTGCTGTCACGGGTACCGATTCGCGAGATGCTGCACCACGTTACGCACCTTGCCGCGGCGAACGGCATGCCGGCGCGCGCCGCCTACGCGATGGTCTATCAGCTTTACGTGGGAGTTGCCGCCGTGCGCGCCTACGGAGACACGTTCATGTTGGGAGCCATCATTACGGCAGCAAGCGTGCCCATCGCGTTCCTGCTGGCCGGCAAGCACCGCGCGACGCGTTAGGGAGCCGGCGTGACCACGAGCTTGCGCACGACGCTGGCCTGCGAGACGCCGCTGGTGATCGAGGCCACCACGTAGAAAGCCGACGGTGCGTTCACGGCCGGTGCCGTGAGCGTGATCCCGCGCTCCTGACCCGAAACGTCACCCTGTTCGATGACCTGCCCCCTGGCGTCGGTGAGCGTGACCAACGCATCGCTATGCGGGCCCGTGATGCGCACGTGCACGCTCTGCCCCGCCACGACGCTGCTCTGCGAGAGCTCGATACCGGCGGACATCGTCTGGCGTGGTGGTGCCGCCTCGCCCGTGGTTGGAGACTGCGCCGGCGTGCTCTGGGCAATGGTCGCAGCGGGGTGTGCCGCGTTATTAGGCTCGACGACGATGCCCACGCTCGACATCGCGCGCTGCGGCCCGCGCTCAACCTGGAGCACGACGCGCATCTCCCGCCCGGCGGCCGCCGCCGGTATGCGCAAAAGGCTCGTGCCGTCGGAGGAGTAGGGGGCGCTCGCCCAGGCCTTGCCGCTGAGATCGAGCAGCCAGATCTTTCCGCTCGTTGCGTCCGCCACGTAGTTGACGTGCACGTCGCGCCCGGCCTGCGCGGGCGCCGGCGTTACGTTGAGCTCGCCGATCAGGGTCGCGTCATCCGGCGATGAGATGCCGGGCTTCGCAAGCGTGTTTGCCTGCTGCGGAGGAGCGAGCATGGCGACGGATGCGGTCCGGACGTCGGTACCGAGGGGGCCGACAGCGCGCAGCCGCAGCCGATAGCTCCCGTGCGCGCCGTCATTCGGGAGTGCGATGCGCAAGATGCCGACGCGCGCTTCGACGGTATCGGCGGCGATCGTGCGGCCGTCGTCCGTGGCCAGGTCGTACTGCAGTGATCCGACCCCGCCGAAGGCATAGGGTACCTCGAGCGGCGTGCCCGCGACGACGCTGGTTGGCGGCTCGAAGACGGTGAGGCGAGGGATCGACGCGATGACCGCTGCGCCGGCGGCTGCGAGGAGGAGCAGCAGCGAGAGCCCCCAGCCGAGCAGTGCGAGGACATGCGGCGCACGTTTGGCGGGCGCGGGAGCCTCGACGCGCAGCGCCGCTCCGCGGCCGGCGACGTCGACCACGAAACGGCTCAGCGCGTCGGGGTGGTCGGTACGCACGAAGACGAAGGTATCCATGACGCCGTTAGGCGCGGCCACCAACGGCATCGGGTACACCTCTACCGGAACCTCACCGCCGCGGATCTCGAAACAGCGGCAGAGGACCGTCTCGCTCGTTCCATTGACGACGCGCAGCGCGTAGGCGGCCACGCCCTTGTGCCGATCGTGCCACGCCAATGCCACGAAGGCGAAGACGCCCTGGTCGGCGAGTCGTATGCCGCCATGCGCCGAAAACGGTGCCCCGTTGGGCTGGAGCGCCTCCGGACCGGGGAGAGGAACGAGTGTGCCCCCATGAACGCTCATCGCGTGCGGGCCGGCTCAGAAGGCGGCGTACCTGAAGCCATATCTTGCTCCCATCACCTTAGCGGTACTATCGCGACTACTGCGAGATGATCATTTGGGACGTGCTCGTCAGGTTCAAGGTCGTGGAGGGAAGATACGGCGTCAAGAACTGGAACGGGTACTGCACTTGTACCGTTACCAGGCAGCCTGCACCCTGATAGGGCGCGCTCGCGCAGCTTGCGGTGCCTGACCACGTGGTGGCCACGGTCATCGCGTTTTGATCGATTCCTGGCGAGACGCTCCGAAGGTAGGTCTGAATGTCGGACGGCGCCGCCGGGCATCCGGGCGCCCCGCACGACGAGCCCCGCACGATCGCGTACCGCGTTCCTAAACGCGCGGCGTTCGTTACGAGGTGGTAGGTGTAGAGGGCGCGGCCGCATTCGATGATTCCGAACACTATTGGCAGCGCGACCGCCATGACGATTGCGAATTCGACCGTGCTGCTGCCCCGCTGGCTTCTCCGCGAGGAACGGGCCTCATTGGGCGACTTGCATGATTGCATTGTCACTTACCCTGACAGACGTAGGAAGACCGGGGTAATGGAACAGCGACTGGAAGGTCCCCGTCGTGGTGACCTGCACGTAGACGATCCGCCGGCCCACCGGTGGCACCGCGCACGAGGGCGTACACCAGTACGAGGCCTGTGCGGTCATCCCGGCAAGGCCCTGAGCATCGCTCAGTGCCGCATTCTGCATCCCGACGGTGTCCGAAGCCGTGCCGATGGTCTGCGCACCGTATTGGACGCCTGCCCGTGCGGCATTTGTAACGACGTCGGCGATCTGCATGTAGCGCCCGAAATCGATCACCCCTAACAGCAGCAGCGCGAGCAATGGAGCTACGATCGCAAACTCGACGAGGCTGGCCCCCGTCTCCGAGCGGCAAAAGTCGGCAAGAATCGTTGCGCGTTGCACGTGTCGTCTACTCCGCAAGTACCGGTGGGAACAGGGCAGAGTCGGCACTCGTCGCAGCGGGTATCGTCAGCCCGCCCGTATTGCTCTCCATTTCGCGTGTCACCAGTTTGAAGTACTCGCGGCTCGAGGCATTGATATTGACCTTGGCATTCGGGAAATACAGCATGCCGCCCAACGTCAAACTCGATGCGTTGACGTTGACCGGCTGCGTCGTCGCCGCGTCGTAGAACAGCATTCCGGCATAGGGCCCGGAGGTCGGGGCCGTAAGGTCCATGGTGGCGCCATTGGCCATGAGACGTCCCGTGACATAGATCGTCACGCCGCTGCCGGTGAGGGTCATGCCGGTTTCGCTGAAGTTTCCATCGATGACGTACAGGCCCGGGCTGAACATCATCGGTCCGGATGCGTTGATTCCGCTGTAGCATCCGGGTATGACCTGCGTGCCCGTCAGTGCCGGGGCGCCTGGGCACCGCGGCGGGGGGTTATTGGTCAAGTTGCGGCAGGAGGTGATCGTGAGGCACGGATCGGTCGGCGGGATTGGAGAATTCTGCTGCGGCGTCGCCAACGTGAATGTACCGCCTATGACAGAGCCCGTTGCCACGATCGAAGACATCGTCACGGTCGAGTTATTGAAATGCGCATCACCGTTTACGGTAATGCCGCACGTGGGCGCATCGATGTTTTGGCTGTTCATGATGACGTGGCCATTGAGAATATAGATGCAAGGTCCGCCGGCGTACCCGTGCGCGAGCGCCACGGCCCGCGTGGTGACCCAGTTTACCGATCTGCCGAAAATGGCCGAGAAGAAGGCCGGGTGAGATGCCTTGACCAGAACCTCGACCGAACCCGCGTTCCCGGCGTACGAACCCGTCGTGGACGGCGTGTTGACCGTCACGATGGTATTCACGCCGTCGTTCGTGAAATTATTCTTGGCTGCATCGGCCTGGGCGGCTGTCGTGACGTTCGTCGTGTTGCCGTCGTAGGCAAGCTGCGAGGCGCCGGCAAAGGCTGCGGCGTCGGCCGCGGTCTGCTGGATTCGCTGGTCGTAGCGCAGGTAGCCCGCGTCGACGGCCAACGCGGCGACCCCGAGGAGAACTGCGATGATGATCGCCACAAAGGGCAGAACCTGGCCGGCCTCTCTTACACGTCGCGTCATGGCAATACGCTTCCCTTGTTCAATCGAGCTGAGAACGACATTCCTCACTTACCGGGTGACGATCTCCGGCGTCATCACGAAGACGACATCGCTTTGATTGTTCTGATAGTTCGTGGACCGGAAGAGCTTGCCCAGGATGGGAATGTCGCCGAGGATGGGGACCTTCTGTAGATTGCGCTGCTCGACGTGGCGCAGCATCCCGCCCATGATGATCGACTCGCCCGACTGCGTGATGATGTCCGTCGAGAGGCGGCTGGTCTTGAGCGCCGGGATGAGAAAGCCGTTGATCTGGACGGCGTCTTGGAAGTCGAGGTCGGAGACCTCCGGCGCGATCTTCGTCTCCACGCTGCCGTCGCCCAGCAGGGTCGGCGTGATGTTGAGCTGCACGCCGAATTGCTTGTAGATGATGCTCACTTGGCCCAGGCCGGTAGCGTACGGAATCGGAATCTCTCCGCCTACGAGAAACGTGGCCGGCGACCCGGGCATGGTGACCAGATCCGGCGCGGAGAGCATCCGGGCGTGCCCCTCCTGCATGAGCAGGTCGATCGTGGGTGCGAGCCGGGTCGTACGGAAGAACGGGCCGACAGTAAAGGGCTTGCCGTCGCCGCGTCCCTCTTCGATAATCGGGAAGAACGGTGGTCCCAGAACGATCTCATTGGGGTTGTTAGGGTTGGGCGTACCCGACTGGAAGCGCAGGCCGAGCTGACTGGAGGCCGTGCGGTCGATCTCGAGGATGTAGACTTTGACGTCGACTTGGCTCGTGGTATCCGTGCTGATGCGGTCGATCAGTTTGCCGTCGGCTGCCAAGTAGGGCCCGGCCAGTCCGCGCGTGCGCTCGAGGATCCCCTGTTCGGTGACCGCGTCGTGCACGTGGCCGCTCACGATGACGTTACCCTTGCCGTCGAGATCGAGCCGCACGTCGTCTGCACCCGGAACGCTGCTGAGCTGTTTCTGGAGGTCGCCGATCGGATGCGCAACGGTCACGGCATTGACGATCGTGTACTTCTGCGCTTTCGCCAGCGCATCGAAGCGTGAGAGAATATCGCTCAAGAGCTGGAAGTGCGCGCCGTCTGCGACGGTGCCTTTGACGACCACCGCGTCGTCGAAGTTCACGACCTGCACGCCGGAATCGGCAATGGACGTACGCAGCATCTGCGCGATGTCGTCGAGCTGCTGCTGAGTTACGGTGATGTCGTAGACCGAGCGTTTGTCCCCGGCCCAGACGTAGAGCGTCGTGTGACCGGGCGACTTGCCGTTCACGACGACCTGAGATCCCGCCACGGGAACCACGCCTGCGATGCGCCCGTCGCCGACGGCAACGCGTGAGACGCCTTGCGCCGCGAGAACCACGGAGTGCCCACTTTGCAGAGAGAGCATCGTGATGCTCTGCGCGTTGGCCGGTGAGCTCGAGGCGATGATGACAGCGAATGCGCCGGCAACGAGGCCGCCGATTGCGCGAGAGAGAGCTGAATGTGTAGGCAAAGTCGTGACCTCCCGCGGTCATTATGCCACGCTTTTACGCGTTTACGCGTTAACGCAACGTCCACGCCGGCTAAAACTTTGCGCGCGCATCCCTCGCGGCTCTTGCATCTGCAGTATTGCGGTGACATGATGCACGCAACCGTCACGCGGAGGATGGATGATGCGAAAGTTGGTCTGGCCGGTTGGTATCGCGGTTGCGCTGCTCGTCATGCCGTTCGCGGCATCGAGCGCGCAGGGAGATCTTCCGCTTGCGCGCGTAGCGCATCAATCTGGAATGAGCTACGCGTGGTTGGGCGTGGAGCGCGCGGTTTCGCTGACACGCAAAGGCCTCGTGATCGTCGTCCGCCCGGGTGCGAACGAGTACGAAGTCAACGACCGCGTCGAGGTGGCGGCACAGGCGCCGCGCTACGCCGCGGGCGATCTCTATGTATCGCCGGTGTTAGCGAAGCGGATCGAAACGCTTGCTCGTTCGGCCGCGAAGTTCGCCGCATCGGCGCCTAGGGTTCGTGAAGCGGGCGCTGCCATGCCGCGGACGGGTCCGCTGAGCGGTCAGCTCGCCATCGAGGCACAGCCTCTCGCGGGGCGGGAGGCCATCGTGGTCAACGGTCAGGCACCGCAAGGGGCTCCCGTGACGATCACGCTGTTCGGCACCCTCTCGTCGGACCTTCCCACCGTGGTGCTCAGCCGCCACGATGTGCAGGCGGACGTGAACGGGAGATTCCAAGCGGTCATCCCGATCGCCAGCGACTACGTGCGGGGCAGCATCCTGCACGTGGTGGCGACGTCGGCTCCCGGGGTGAGCCCCGCGTCGGCGCAGTTGATCGTCGGCCCACCGAACCCGCAGGTCTCGGTTCCGGCCGAGCAAGCCTCACATGAGGTATGGTAACCACCTTCTCACACACCCGCTCAATGATAGAGAGGAACTCAAAATGCTCAATCACGTTACGGCTCTGCTGCGCGATGACGAAGGCGTCACCATGGTGGAGTACGGCCTGATGCTGGCCCTGGTCGCGGTCGTTGCGATCACAGCCGTTAAGCTCCTCGGCACGAATGTGTCGACGCTGTTCAACACCATCGCCACGGACGTCTAGGTCCGGCGGCGCGAGCCGTGCACCTCAGAAGAGAAGCACCCGAAGCCCGCTCGCGAGGCAGGCGCCCCGCGAGCGGGCCCGTCCCAGAGGAGAATGACATGTTGAGAAGTGCGGCCCCACTGCTGCGAGACGAGAGCGGAACATCGATGGTCGAGTACGGCATTCTCCTGGGCTTCATCGCGATCGTCGCTCTGGTCGCCGTGCAGACGTTCGGGCTCGCCGTCCGCGCTCTGTTCACCTCCGACGCGAGCGCGGTATAGCCTCATGGCAGGGCTGACCATGCCGCTCGCGTTGATTGTTGTCTTGTTGGTTTCTTTGGCAGCCGCCGCCACCGACGTGGCGACGCGCCGCATCCCAAATGCCTTGACGGTGCCGCTGGCGGTCGTGGGTCTCGGGGTGAACGCCGCGCAGGGCTGGCACGCGTTGGCGGCCTCCGCCGGGATCATGGCCGCAGTGCTGGCGGTCGGCATCGTCGCCCATGCAAGCGGGTGGATGGGCGGCGGTGACGTGAAGCTGCTGGCGGCAGGCGCCGGCACGCTCAACTACCCCGATGGATTCTCCTTCGTCCTCTACACCTGCCTCGCGGGTGGAGTCGTGGCGCTGATCGCTGGTGTCTTCGCCGGGCGCTTGACCCGCGTCGTGCACTCCGCGCTGGCGATGACCTCGTCACTAGCGGCCGGCGCCGCACCGCCGCATCCCGTCTCCGGCGTCAAGGTGCCCTATGGCATCGCCATCGCCGCCGGCGCCGTACTCGTTCCGCTTTCACATTTGGCTCCCGCCTTGAGGCTCCTACGATGAATACTCGCCGAACGACACTCCTGATCGCCCTCGTCCTCGCCCTTGGTACCGGGCTGTTGATGCTCAACTACGTGCGCACCGTGCAGCAGAACGCGGCGCGCACGAACGAGCCGCGTACCGTTGTCGTGGCGACACAGGACATCCCGGCCCGTGCGCCGATCACCGCGCAGATGCTCCAGCGCCAGACGCGGCCGGCGTCGGCGGTGGATCCCGACGCGATCGGTGACGAGTCCAAGGCCGTCGGCGCCTTGGCGCTGATCACTATTCCGGCCGGCTCGACGCTGACGGCCTCGAAGATCGGGCGGCCGGCGGAGCTCGCGCTTCCGGTTCGTCTGACGCCGGGCATGCGCGCCGTCAGCATCCAGGTCGACCGCGTGAAGGACGTCTCGGGCTTGATCCAGCCAGGCGATCGTGTCGACGTGATCGCCGTCCCGCCGCGAACTGGGAATGCGCCGCCATCCGCCGCTTCGATTTTGCGTGGATTGCGCGTCCTGGCCATCGGCGCGGTCCTGGAGTCTCCCTCCGCGACGCCACCGCCGCAGGAGAGTGACCGCACGACCGTCACGCTGGAAGTGACGCCGAAGCAGGCCGACCTGCTCACGATGGCCGACATAAACACGACCTTGCGCTTAGCCTTGCGCTCGCCGCGCGAGCCCGTTGCCTCGTTGGATACCGAGCCGCTGCACTTCGCCTCCGCGGGTGCGACGGCGGTTGCCGCGGCACGCGTTGCGGACCCGCCGGCAGCGCGCCCAGCTCAACGCTCGTTGCCGCCGGGCGTGATGATCATCGACGGCGACCGGATCACCAGTCTCTCTACCTCGGGCACGAGCGGCGCGGGTGCGCCATGAATGCCGTTCATTGTCTCTTCGTCGGCGCAAAGGGCGGCAGCGGCGTCACGTCGATCGTTCGGGAGGTAACCAAGGCTCTCCAAGCCGGCCGCTCCACGGCCGTCGTGGACGGAGACTTGACCGGGCGGCGAAGCATCGGCATCCTCTTCGACGCCCTGAAGGACCTGGATGGTGCGCGTCTGGGCTCCGCGGTTGCCATCGCACGAACCGGCGGCCTGACCGTCGCCGAAATCGCCTCGTCGTACGGCGCCGGCTTCGCCATCTCCGTTGGCGAAGTGGAGCGAGTCGCATCGTCCCTCGACAGCCTCGATATCGTGCTGATCGACGCGCCGCAACCGTTCGCCGCGGCCGTCCGCCCCTTCGCGGCACGTGCCTCGCGCTTCTTCCTGGTTACCGAGCCGACGCTCCTAGGCATTGCCGGGGCCCGCGCGCTCATCGCGGAGCTGCAGACCTTCGGTGTGCCACTCTCGCGCATCGCCGTCCTGGTGAACAATCGCGGCGAAGAGGCGTTAGCGACGCGCGACGATATCGAGCGCGCTCTTGGCCTGCGGGTGCTCGTCGAGTTCCCACTGGCCACAGATCGCAACTTCCCGCGCAGCGTGGCGGCGCTCAAGAAAGTCGTTGAGGGTACCCGCCGAGAGCCGCTGCTCGACGATCTGCGCCCCTCCAGCCGGCTCCCCGTAGGCGACCGCAGACAGAAGCAGCGCGGCATCGAGTTGTCCGCCAACGGCCACGGGGACGAGGCCGCTCCCACCCCTGAACCGTCCGTGGGCGAGCAGCCAACGTCCCACGAGCAGCTCAAGCTGCGCATCCACGAGGCGCTCTCCGAGCGTGTGGATCTCGTCGCCGCCAGCTCGGCACGGGGCGATGCGGCCAAGATCGCTCAGTTGCGCGAGAGCATCGAGCAGATCACGCAGGGGGTGCTCGCCGAAGAGGGCAGTGCCGGCTCGGCTGAAGACGTTGCGCGGCTGAAGCAGGAGATCGTCAACGAGACGCTGGGTTTCGGACCGCTCGAGGATCTGATGGCCGATCCGGACACCACCGAGATCATGGTCAACGGCTACAAGACGATCTATGTTGAGCGCTTCGGCATCCTGGAGAAGACGGATAAGAAGTTCGTCAACGATCGGCAGTTTCGTGTGATCATCGAGCGGATCGTGGCGCCGTTGGGCAGGCGCATCGACGAAGCCTCGCCGATGGTCGACGGACGCTTGGCGGACGGTTCCCGCATCAACGCCGTGATCGAGCCCATCGCACTCGACGGAGCAATGCTCACGATTCGCCGCTTCGGCAAGCGCCTGCAGGCCCGGGATCTCATCCAGCTCGGCTCTGTCACCCAGCCGGTCTTGACGTTCTTGCGCGCCGCCGTCCAAGCGCGGCTGAACATGGTGATCAGCGGCGGCACCGGCTCCGGCAAGACCACGTTCCTCAACGTACTCTCCAACTACCTGCCCGAGGCCGAGCGTATCGTCACGATCGAGGACGCCGCCGAGCTCAAGCTCATGCAGCCGCACGTCGTGCGTATGGAGTCGCGCCCTCCGAATTTGGAAGGGCGCGGGGAGATCCGCATCCGCGAGTTGGTCCGGAACGCGCTACGCATGCGTCCCAACCGGATCATCGTCGGGGAGGCTCGTGGAGCCGAGGCGTTGGACATGCTCCAGGCCATGAACACCGGGCACGACGGGTCCCTCACCACGATTCACGCGAACAGCGCGCGCGACGCGCTCTCCCGCATCGAAACCATGGTACTGATGACGGGGCTGGATCTTCCCATTCGCGCCATCCGCGAGCAAGTGGCTAGCGCGATCAACGTCGTCATTCAGGTTGCACGCCTTCGCGACGGCAGTCGAAAGGTAGTCTCTATCAGCGAAGTGGTCGGCATGGAGGGCGAGATCGTGACCATGCAGGAGATCGTCCGCTATCAGCAGCACGGCATCGACCTCGACGGGAAGGTAATCGGCGAGTATCAATTCACCGGCGTCCAGCCCAACTGCTTGAAACGCTTCGAGGAAGTCGGAGTGGCCTACGACGTTCGCGAGCTCTCGAGCTTGCGGCCGGCGGAGTCGCTATGGTAGCCGTGATGCCGGTCGCCATCGTCGTGAGCAGCAGCGTTGTGACGGCCTTGCTGCTCTACGCGGCGTGGGACGCTTGGGGAGAGCGTGCGTTCTCACGAACCAAAGATCTCAAAGACCTTCTCAGCCGGGCGGGCGTGACCGGGCGTCCGGAGGAAATCTTCCTGACGGCCCTTGGTATCGCGGCGCTGCTGTGGATCGCGCTCATTTTCGCGGTGCGGCCGCCGCTCTTCGTGAGCGTGCTGCTGCTCGCCGCGTTTCTGGCGGGGGCTGTCGCCGGCGTCTACTCCTGGGCCAACGTGCGCTGCAAGCGACGGCTGAAGGCGTTCGTGCAGCAGCTCGAGATGGCCCTTCGCCTCATCAGCAGCAGCCTGCGTGTGGGCCTCGGCTTGCGTCAAGCGCTGGCGATCAGCGTGGAGGAGCTTCCGGAGCCGTCGCGCCATGAGTTCACGCGGGTCGTCGGGCAGACCAATATTGGGGTCAGCGCCTACGACGCTCTGGACGACCTAGCGAAGCGCATGCCGAGCAACGAGATGTTGATGATGGCACGCGCTATTCGTATCCAGTCGCAGACGGGCGGTGACTTAGCCAGAGTACTCGAGCACCTCGCCAACACCATCCGGGAGCGCCGGCGCCTGGACCGTAAGCGCCAGGCCATCACCGCCGAGGGGCGCATGAGCGCCATCGTCCTCTGTGCGATCCCTGTAGTCCTGACGCTCTTCATCATGGCTACCCAGGTAGACATGGCGCATGCACTCGTCTTTACGATGACGGGCCATATCACGCTGACGATCATCGTCGTTCTCGAACTGCTCGGCATCGCCACGATCCGTCTCATGCTGCGTAACGTGGCGTAGGAGTGAGGGAGGTCCCCATGCAGCTGCTCATAGCGATCCTCGGCGCGCTGTCGGCATTTCTCTTTGCTCTCTCGCTCGTCCCGGTGAAGAGTCCGCTCGCGGAGCGCCTCGAAGCGCTTCGCTTGGCGGGAGCGGCGAACTCAGGCGGGACGCTGGCGGCGCGCACCTTCGACGTGATCTTCAGTGCGGAGCGGCGCGGCCGGCTCGCCCAGCGGTTGGCGGAGGCGGGCTGGTACAACGTCAGCCCCCTGCAAATGGGCCTGCGCGTGCTAGGCGGGGGATGCTTGGGAGCCATCGCCGGGATCGTTGCCTTCAGGCCGCTGCTCCAACAGGTTCCGTTCGTCCTTGCCATCGTGGTGGGAGCGTTGTTGTGCCTGGCCGGTGCCTACGCACCTGTGACGATGCTCAACCGTGCGGTCGACGAGCGCAAAGTGTCGATCCAACGCACGCTGCCGGACTTCTTGGATATGGTCTCGACGACGGTGGAAGCGGGCCTCTCGCTCAACGCGGCGCTTGCCTACGCGGTGGATGCCGCGCCTGGAGCGCTGGGCAGCGAGATTCGCGAGGCGCTCTCCGAGATACGGCTCGGTCGGGCTCGTGGAGAGGCACTCAAGGCGGCGGCACGGCGTGCCAACGTCGAGGAGTTCTCCACTACGATCACCGCGCTCGTACAGGCGGAGCGTATGGGCTCGAACGTCGCGGCGGTGCTCAGCGAGGTTGCCGAGGATACGCGTAACCGGCGCCTCATGGTCTTGGAGGAGCACGCGGCCAAGCTGCCCGTCAAGATGACCATCCCGATGGCAGCGTTTCTCCTGCCGGCGGTCTTCACCGTCATCTTCGGCAGCGTCATCGCCAACTATTTCGCAAGCCGATGATCGTCACCGCCGCTGCCGGCGCGATGGCCGCCGGCGCAACCGGTTGGCTAGGCACGTTGGCGGGCCGGGCCCTCGTCGCGGAAGTGGCTCCGCTTCCCGATGCTCCACCCTCGGGCCGGCCGCCGGTGGCGTGGCTGATCGGCGGATCCGCGGTTCTTGGGGCGCTGCTCGCGCCGCATGCAACCGTGACGCAACTTGGCCTAGGGGCGTTCATCGTGTTCGCGCTGGCCGCTGCCTGGTGCAGCGATATCTTGCGCGGTATCGTTCCGGATATCTGCACGCTGGGGCCGCTTGCCGCCATGCTCTTCATCTCGCTGGCCGAACGCCAGTTGGCGCCGTTGGTCTCCGCTGTCATCGTGTTCGTGCCGTTCGCGCTCGCCGCATCGTTTTCCAAAGGACGTGGCATGGGCTGGGGGGACGTCAAGCTGGCCGCGCTCGGCGGCGCGGCTCTGGGGGCGCAGACCGCGCTCCTGGCATTCGCGGTCGCGTCGGCCGCCTCGTTTGCTATCCATCGCATCACACGTGCTCGTGCGACGCACATTGCGTTCGCACCGTATCTGGCGGCGGCGATCGGGGCCGGCCTCATGATTGGAGCGGTTCGTTGATGCGCCTGGTCAACCACACCACGGGGTCGACCATCGCAGAGCGCGTGACGGTAGCGAATACGACGTGGCGGCGCATGCTCGGCCTTCTTTTCCGAGATAACGTGAAGCCGGACGAGGGCGTATGGTTCCCGAACTGCTCGACGATCCATCTCTTCGGCATGCGTGTTCCGCTCGACGTGATCTTTCTCGACCAAGACGCGCGCGTCGTGCGTACCCATCCGCACGTTGAGCGTCATCGCATCGTCGGCTGCCGCGGAGCACGCAGCACCATCGAGCTGGGAACTGGCGCACTCTCGCAACATGATGTGCTGATCGGGGACCGGTTGGTGCTCGAAGATGACGCCCCTTAGGCGTAACGCGGCTATAACGATCGTCCTGGTCGTCGCGGCGCTGCTCGTTCAGACCGCCGCAGTGGCGCGCCATGGACTCTTCATGGCCGATTTCCGGGCCTTCTCCTGTGGAGCTCAGGCGATCGTGCATGCCCAGGATCCGTATCTGGTGCGGTCGCTTGCCGTCTGCGAGAGTTCGCCTTCCCCGCCGGGATTCTTCCGAGCCCCCGCGAGCACGCCGGTCCCCACCCCGTTGCCGCCGTATGCTTATGCGCTCTTCATCCCACTGACGCTCCTGCCGTATCCGCTAGCCGCGCTGCTCTGGATGGGCATCCTGCTGGTCGCCAGCGCCGTGAGCGCGCACGCTCTAGCGAGACTTGCCGGCATCGGGCGCGCCGATGCATGGGCCCTGCTGGCATTCGCATTGGTGGGCATGTCCGTGCCCTTCGGTGAGATCGTGCCGTTGGTGCTGGCGGCGCTCTGCCTGGCGGCTCTTGCCCTGGAGCGAGGCGCGATAGGTACAGCGGCAGCTTGGTGCGCTCTCGCGGCGATCGAGCCGCACGTCGCGCTTCCGGCGCTCTGCGCCCTCGCTCTTTGGTGTCCGGCATCTCGAGTCTGGCTGCTTCTCGCGGGGCTTGTATTGGTCGCCCTGTCCGGGATGCTGGTTGGCCTCCCGGCGATGCTGTCGTACCTTACCGCGGTGCTCCCCGCCCACGCCCTGGCCGAGCTCCCGCGCGACACGCAGTTCAGCCTCTCCTGGATCCTTTGGCGCTTCGGCGCGGGAGACGGGCTTGCGCTGCGTGTCGGATCCCTTTCCTACCTGATGATGCTCGTGGTGGGGGTGACCGCGGCGGGCGCGCTCGCGCGCCGCTGGGGGCGGGCCTGCGTGATCGTGCTGCTGCCCGCTTCCGCGGTGCTCTTGGGCGGAGCCTTCATTCACATTGGGCAGATGGCCGTAGCCCTGCCGTTCGTTGCGCTCGCCCTCCGTTACGCGGTGCGCGGACGCTGGGCGCTGCAGCTCGCACTCATCCTACTGGCCCTACCGTTCCAGTTCGTCGGACGGGAGCCATCGGCGCTCTTCCTCGCGGCGGCGCTCTGCGGCTGGCTAGTCTGGCGCTTCGTGCGCGCCGACGCGGTGTTCGCGCTGCGCTGCGCGCTCGCGCTGGTGGTACTCGATGCCGCGCTCATGTTCGCGGTCGTGGAGTGGCGGCCGCCCGCCTTCGCGCCGGTGTTGCCCGTGCAGTCGATTGATCCGGCGTTTCCGCAGGCGTCGTGGGCAACCATGATTCGCCTTCAGGCCGCGGAGAACGGAGCCGCATGGCTCTTCAAGCTGCCGACGTGGCTGGCCCTGATGACGATGCTCTGCGTTACCGCCGTGGAAGTGCAACGCGCTCGCGTCGGGCCATCTACGGAGGTATCGACTAGGCTTGTGTTTGCTGAGAGCGCAGGCAACGAGCCATGATCCGGCGGGTGCTGCTCGCCCTCGTGGCGGGAATCGTGGTGGCCGTTCTCTTGGAGATGGTTACTGTCACACCACGCAGCATCATCGACTTTACCGCCTTCTATTGCGCCGGACAGGTGATACGGGATCAGGGCGACCCCTATCGCGCCCAGCCATTGGGCGCCTGCGAGGCGAAGCTCGGGAGCGAGGGCATCTATGGGGTCAGAGGCGTGGTGATGCCCGCTCCTCTGCCGCCTTACGCACTGGCGCCGTTCGCGGCGCTGGCGTCCCTGCCGTACGGGAGGGCGCTCGTCATATGGCGGCTTCTGCTTCTCGCGGCAATCACTGCGACGATTGTGGCCTTGCGAAAGGTGGCGAAGCTTTCCTGGCCCACCGTAGCGCTCGCCCTATTGATCATCGATGTGCTCATGAATATCCCTCCAGGTCAGCCGATGCCGATCGTGGTCGCTGCGACTGCCATTGGAGCCTGGGCATTGACACGCGGCTCTGACCGCTTGGCCGGTGCGGTAACGTGCCTGACGATGGTGGAACCGCACATCGGCCTCCCGGCCTGTCTGTCGCTCTATCTCTATCGTCCGGCGGCGAGGGCATCGCTTCTCTGGGGGTCCATGATCGCGGCCGCGCTCTCAGTGATCGTGATGCCGGCATCGGCGAACATCGAGTACCTCACGAAAGTGCTTCCTCACCATGCTGCATCGGAGATTCCATGGTTCTTGCAGGTTAGCCTCACGCACGTGCTCTATGTCTTAGGAGCAAGCGATCAGGCATCGCTCGCCGCGGGCTCCGTCTCGTATGTCGCGATGCTGTCATTCGCGATGCTGACGGCGCCTCGCGCCGCGACGTCCCTTGGCGTTCCAGGCCTTCTTATCGCGCTTCCCGCAGCCGCTGCTGTCTTAGGCGGGACCTTCATCCATCTCACGCAGGTTGCGGCTGCGATACCTGCGGCATTGATACTGGCCGGTCGGGAGGAAACGTCGATCTCACGTCTCGGCGGAGCGGCTTGCGTGCTCTTGGTGCTGCCGGGCCTTTGGGTCGGCATCCCAGGTATCGTCTTCATCGCGGCCGGAGTCGCGGCACTGCTTACCGCACTACTCCTTCGTCCACCACGTGTGGTGAGCACTGCCATAGCCATAGCGGTTCTTGCCGGGGGTCTGGCCCTCCACGGCTTGCATCCGATCAAGACGGAAGCGGGTCGCGGTCTCGCCGTGACCCCCGCTCGTGCGAGCGCGCTCGCTGAGGACTCGTGGGGCCGCTTCGTTCGCGCGGAGGATCCCGGCATACCAGAGCACCGGCTGGAGTTGCTCGCAGCCGTGCCGACGTGGGCGGGCCTCGGGCTGCTGTGCGGTGCCGCCGCGCTAGGCGCCTTCGCCGGCGTGCGCGGGAAGGCAAAGGCTGAGGCTGCGATTCCAGACCCATGCGGTGGCTAGACCGAGGACGATCACGGCAAGGAGTTTAAGCCACGTCCCAACGTAGGGAATGGCGGGTAACAGGTAGACGAAAAAGGCCGCACGCGTGCGCAGCGGCTCTGCCACGCGGCCGCCCAGGAGCAGCATCGGGAGCAGCATCACTGCGTCGTATATGTAGGCGTGCGGGGAAACCGCGAGCCCGATCATGCACGCCGCCGCGCCCGCTTCCAATGCGGGGCGGCGCGCGAGGCCCGGGATCGCGAGGACGAGCAGCACGACGGCCGACCCGATGGTGAGGGCAAGTGGCGCGCCCAGCCATTGCAGGATGCCGGGTAGGCTCACCGTGTGGGGTGCGTTGAAGAGCGCATCTGCGTGGTAGTATGACGCGATGGAGCGCGCATAGTGCAGCGGCCACGCAATGTCGCCCGCCGTCGCCAAGACGCTCAGGAGGTACCACCCCGTCGCCATCGCGACGACGATGCCGAGCTCGCGCCAACGGCGTCGTATCACCAGCAGCCCGACGAGCGGAAGCGCAAACGTTGGCTTGTACAACAGCAACCCAATCGGGATCGCTGTGCGGAACGTGCGTTGCGCCGCGAGCCCGCCGATCGCCAGAATTGCTAGTAACGCCCCCAGCGGGGCGTTCTGTCCGATGGTGATGCTCACGCCGATTGGCATCCAGGCCAGGCTTGCCAGGATCGAGAGCGGTATGGAAAGAGAGAAGATGCGCGAAGCGGCAGCGCCCGCGAGGGCGGCGCATCCAAGCATGATGGCTGCATTGATGGAGAACGATACGAGAACCGGCAAGCGGCTCAGCGGGACATAAACGTACGCGAAAGCGGGCGGGTAGGGGAAGATGTCGGTGTGAAATCCGTGCGCGTGCTGGAACGCGAGGAAGAGCCGCGGATCAACTAGCGCGTGCGTCCCGGCCAACTTCCCCGCTGTATAGAACGTGAGCCAGTCGGCGAGGACATGCGGTGGGCCCAGCACGATTCTCAACGGGACGAGGCCCACGATCGTCAGGGTGATCCCCCACGCGATAAGGCGGCGCGTGACGTTCGCCTCACCGATGCTGATGAAGTCCATGCTCGATCGACCGTACGGAGGAGTGTACCCGAAGACCGTGGGAGATCAGAGTAATTCCAAGACCTCTCAAAAGCAGCGCGAGTCCTAGAAGCAGGAGAATGGCCGCGTAATATGGTGGCACGATCCGCGCGAGTCGCCGCGCGGAGTAGCGTACGATGTCAAGCGTTGCTTCATTTCGCTCGTGAAGCCGCGCCAATGTTGGATAGGCTAGACAGAATCCGGAGATGACGAAAAATAGATCGACACCGCGGCAGCCTTGACGAAGTAAGAAAGAAGCGAGCGAGCTGGAGGCATGGGTGATCCCCGGGTCATACTTTGCCGCGTGAAAGACGACGACGGATAAGACCGCCAAAGCCCTAAGTCCATCTATATATTTGATGCGGTCGTTTGTCATAGTGGATGTTGAGCCGCAGGGCTGAAGGTTGTGCCAAGTCTACCATAGGAGCTCTGTGTTGACGCGTTAACATGCTGTCAACAGTGCATAAAACGTGCTGGCAGGGAAAGGCGGCCTGCTGCCGCCGTCTCGAGTTGGGTAGGCGGAGAAACCAGCATGGCGCCGAAGCCCCGAGGGTGAGGAAGCGCCGATGACATTCACGCCGACTCAGTACCGCGAAGTCGCGGAGGTGATCCGGATTGCCGCGGACGTTCACCTAGAGATTATGGGTCGTCCGCTGGCATGATGCACACCGAGACGGATATCGAGATCGCCGCCCAGATTCGAACGATCTACGATGCCGTTGCCGACGTCGAGCGCTGGCCGTCGTTTCTGCCGCACTACCGCTACGTGCGCCGCAACGGAGACGGCTCTTTTGCCATGGCTGCGCGCCGGGGATGGATCCCCGTCCGATGGGTGGCCCGTGTCGAGGCCGACTCTCGTGAGCCCGCCTTACGGTTCCGGCACGTTGGAGGCTGGACGCGCGGGATGAACGTGTGGTGGAGATTTGAGCCTTCGCCTCAGGGCACGCGGGTCACCATCATCCACGATCTCGATTTCCGCGTGTTGCCCGTGGCGCGCGAGTGGTTCGCGCGGCGGGTGATCGGTGAGTACTTCGTCGATGCCATCGCCCGTCGCACCCTGGCCTGCGTCAAGCGGCTCGTCGAAGGCATACCATGAACGTCGTCGTGACGGGCATCGGCGTGCTGAGCCCCGCCGGCTCCGATCCGGCCTCGCTCTGGCGGGGCGTGGCCTCGGGCCAGAGCTTCGTGCGGCGCGTGACGCGCTTCGATCCCGCACCGTTTCGCTCGCAAGTGGCCGGTGAGATCGCAGGGTTCGACCCTCAGGCACGACTAGATCGTAAACTGGCGAACCGTCTCGACCGCTTTTCGGCACTGGCCGTGGTTGCCGCGGAGGATGCCCTGCGTGATGCGGATCTCAAGACGGTAGATCAGCCCGGGGAGTTCGGCGTGAGCATCGGCAGCGCGCTCGGCGGGGCGGCGCTGGCCGAGGAGCAGCATCGGCGGTATCTCACGGGGGGTATCGGCGCGGTGCGTCCGGTGCTGGCGATCTCCGTGTTCGGCGCCGCGGCGGCGTGCAACGTCGCCCAGCACTGCAACCTGCACGGCCCCGTGCTGGGGAACACCAACTCGTGCGCCGCCGGCATCACCGCGATCGGCGAGGCGTGCATGCTGATGCGCCTGGGGCGCGCGCGCCGCATGTTGGCAGGGGGCGTCGAGGCTCCGCTGGCACCACTGACGTTCGGCGCATTCGATCTCTTGCGCGCGATGTCGGCCAAGTGGAACGATGCGCCGGCCCGCGCTTCGCGCCCCTTCGACCGCGCGCGCGACGGCTTCGTGATGGCCGAGGCGGCAGCCGTCTTCGTGCTCGAGCTCGAGGAGGATGCCCTACGGCGCAACGCTCGCATCTATGGCCGAATCGCGGGGTTTGGGATGAGCAACGATGCCTTCCACATGTCGGCACCGCGGGAGGACGGGAGCGACTCGGCACGCTGCATGCTCGCCGCCCTTGCCGACGCCGGCATGACGGCGCAAGAGGTGGAGTGCGTGAGCGCGCACGGCAGCGGCACTCCGCCCGGCGATACCGCGGAGATGCGCGCGCTCGAGCGCGTGCTGGGCGAGCGGCTCCCGCGCGTTCCGGTTGTGGCGAGCAAAGGATGCCATGGCCATGCGCTGGGAGCCACGGGGGCCGTCGAAGTGGCGATTGCGCTGCTGGCGATGGAGCACGGCGAAGTACCGCCCAGCGTGAACTCCGATGACCCGGAGCCTCAGCTAGCCACGGCCACAGTCCCGCGTCCCATGCGTATCACGAACGTCCTGAAGAATGCCGCCGGCTTCGGCGGCCTCAACGCGGCATTGGTGTTGCTGCGAGAGGGAGCGTAGCGATCAGCTGGAAATCGGCGACCGCCGATCAAGCTGATATGCCAGCGGAATACCGAGATACGCAGCGGATCGGCGGAGGAAGCGTAGGACATACGACACGAGCGCTGGCTTCAAGGCGGACTGCACGAACGGGCGCTCGAACAAACGCCAATACTCGAAGCTGATAGCAAGCGTAACGATCATGCCGGCGAGGCTCGCTGCGACGAGCCCGTATCTGGCCGTAAGCCAGATATCGGCAGCCCCAACGATTGGCGCGTGAACGAGGTAGATGCTGTAGGACGCTATGCCGATCGCGATAAGGACTCGCGTTGAGAGAAGCCGCCGGAGGTATTTGTTCCAGCCGCTGGCCACAACGAAGAAGAAAGCGGCGACTTGCCACGTGATCTGGGTCTGCGCGAAGCTAACCGTATTGTGTGCTCCTGAAGGGGCAAAGAGCGGCTCCAACGTGATAGCCGCCACAAGCATGACCCCGGAACCGAGCAGCGCCCATCGACCAATGTGGTGCTTGTTGATCTGAATGTCAGCCGCCACAATTCCAAGCATGAATGCGGGCAGCGTTCCGACGTCGATGGGGCACACCGTCGTAAGGTTGAACGCAGCTATATCTGTGATCAGGAGGGCAAGGAAAATACGCGGCGCACGCATCCAGAGCCAGAGCAGGAGCGGAAAGCAGAGGTACCAGCGGAATTCGACGGCGAGCGTCCAGAAGGACTCGTTGACGACGGCAGTGCCAGGGTTGAAAAAAAGTGCTTGCTTCAATAGATCTGTGACGCCTACGTCGTGTTGTAGAATACGGGGTACGCCGAACAGCAGTAGCGCGCAATAAAATGGCGGCACGATTCGAACGATGCGTCTTGCGAGAAAATGCCCGATGTCGAAATCTGTATGAGCGGCGATCTTCAGTGCATGGAGCGTTGGATATGACAAGCAGAAGCCCGAGATGACAAAAAAGAGGTCGACACCGTGTGATCCTTCTAGAAACAGATGCGCAACGATATTGGGCCAGGTCTGCCCGAACACTGGCGCATCCGCGAAATTCGGCAGCAAGGGCGAGTGCCATGCGAGATGATCGAGCACGACGAGCAACACTGCGATGGCGCGCAGCCCATCTAGATACTCGATTCGCTCCTTCACGCGGTAGCCTCGCTGTCTCCTACGCCGAGCCCCCACCCTTTCGAACGGGTGGACGGCGGGTCCTAGTCAGCCTCAACGCGGCATTGGTGCTGCGGAGGGACGCGTAGATCCAGCGGCTCGCTCGCGCGCTCGATACTCCTGCCAGCGCCGCTCCGCGCCCGGCAGCGCGACGGCGTCGTCGGTATGGTAGACGGGCCATTTCACCCCGGCGATCTTCATCAACGGGTAGCGCTCGAGCCAATGGTAGAGATCGGCATTGCTCTGGAGGCGTCTCGATTCGACGTCGATGAAGTAGCGCGCCCCTTTCCTGATGGCGCTCTCTTGGTCGAAGGGTGTCCAGAGCGCGGGATCCTCCTCCCATCCGTAGCGGTTGATGTAGTAGAGGATCGCCGGGTCGTAGTGCCCCATCACGATGAGCACGCCTTTGGGGAGGGCACCGTCGAGCGCGCGCGCCTGCTCGTAGACGCCGGCGCGCCAGACGTAGTATTTGGCGATATGCGCGCGGTCGATCACCGTGGTGCCGGCCAGCGCGATCAGTGCTACCAAGAGCCACGCTGTGCGCTCGGCGTTCCCCACCAGGTGCGCCCGTGCGTAGAGCCAGCCGATGGCGCCGCCGCCGAGCAGCGCGGCCAGCGGAAGGACGGGGTAGAGATAGTAGTCGACCGGCTCGACGGTGACGACCGCGAAGCCGTAGAGCGCCACGGCCGCGAGCCAAGACCACAGCAGCACGCCGCCGTTCAACGCCCTGGCCGCCAGCAGCACGATGCCCGCCAGCGCCAACAGGCACCCGACGGGGCCGAGCATCGTCTCCCAGAGAAAGCGCCACTCGTGATGGAAGGCGCCGAGCTTGGCGGCGAAGGCCGCCGGCGAGTGGAGCGCTGCAAGCAGCGGGGGGATCACGTGCCGCTGCGTGATGCCGCTGGCCCAGTGCCATTCGGCGACGGCATGCTCGAAGCGCAGATACGCGAGGAGCGGAACGAAGGCGATGGCGGCGTAGAGCCACGTCGCCGGCCGTGTCAACGTGCGGCGCCAGCCGTGGCGGGCGATGCCCAGCGCGGCGATCGGCAGGGCGACGAGCAGTGCCACGGGCTTGGCCAGAAACGCGAGCAGCGCCAGCAGCGCGGGGCGCCAGAGCGAACGCGTCTCGCCGTCGCGATCCTCCAACCAGCACCAGGTGGCGTAGAGTGCCGCGGTGAGAAAGAAGATCATCGTCGTATCCGGCATGAACGTGCGCCCGTAGTACATGCTGCCCGGATAGACTGCGAAGAGGAGCGCGGCTGCGGCGCCCGCCACGCCGCTGGCGAAGAGTCGTCGCGCGAAGAGGCCGACCACGGCGACCGTCCCCAGCGAGAACGCGATGCTCAACAGGCGGCCGAAGATCTCGTGGATGCCGAAGAGCTTGTAGAGTGTGGCCGCGAGAAACGGCACGATCTGGAGCTCCAGCTCCACGTAGTTCGGCGGCGGTCCATCGTAGTTGGTCTGCGGGAAGAGCGGGTTGTAGCGCAGGAGCGCGAAGTTGCGCGCGATGGAGGCGGTGTCGCCCTGGCGCCACGAGGGATGGTCGAGCAGCGGATCGTGAATGCCGTGGAGGCGCAGCGCCAGGCCCAACAGGAGCGCGGCGAGCAGTGCGGCCCGGAAGATCACGCGCGGTCCCTGAACGTCCAGTACTTGTTGACGAAGAAGTTCAGGAACATGCCGGAGACCGTTGCGGCAAACCAGACGCGATGATTTCCGGCGACGTGCATCGGCCCTTTCAAAACCCAGGAGACCGCGTCGCCCAGCAGCAGCGCTAGGAAGGACACAGTGAGGAACTGTGCCCCTTCGCGCCCGGGGTGTCCGCTCGAGCGGAACGTCCAGATGCGATTGAGGGCGTAGTTCGAAACGCCTCCCAGCATGAACGCGATGGAGAAGTCCCACAGGAACGACCAGTGCGTCATCCTGTCGAGGATGGTGAAGGCGATCAGGTTGACGACAAAGCCGCTCGCCCCGACGATCCCGAATTTGACGAACTGACGCACGCCGCGGCGCTGTATCGCTGCGGTGACGATATTGCGGTTTGACACCTATGCGATCCAATACCAATCGGCGAAGAGGACGGTGAAGAGACCCAAGAGCGGGAGGCTGAATGCCACCACGGCATTGTTGACCACGGGGCGTCTGCCCCAGATGGCCAGGAGCATGAAGATCGGAAAGAGCACGAGCGCGAAGCGCGGCATGCTCATGAGGCTCGAGGTGGAGAGCGGGATGATGATGGAGAGGAGCATGTACACCCAGTAGGACGTGCGAAGCGCTCGGAAGCCGAAAGCGAGCATGGCGATCATGAGCGCGGTGAAGACCAGCTCGATGCTTTGATAAGCGATCGACTGCGGCAGATGGGCATGGGTGATCAGGTGGATGCTGTTGCCGACGCTGACCCACGGGGGAGCGAGGTGACGGTGCCAGTGCGTCTGCACGTGGGAGAAGTAGAGAGGGTCTCCCACGAGGACCCACAGATAGCCCATGTAGGCGAGCATCCCCGCCGGCACCAGCCCGATGCCCAGCACGCTGCGCCAGGAGATGGGCTCGCCGTTACGATGGGCCGCCCACCACTCGATGGCGAAGGGCACGAAGAGCAGTACGCCCTCCACGCGCGTGGCGGAGGCGAATGCGCCCACGATCCCGGCCAGCAGCCATTTTCGCTCGCGGATGTAGTAGAACGAGGCGACCGTCAGCGCGAAGAAGAGCGACTCGGTGTAGACAGCCGAGAAGAAGATCGCCGTTGGGAAGACCGAGACGTAGAAGATCGCGCGGTGGGCCACGCGGCGGTCGCGCAGCTCATGCTCGACCAGCTTGTAGAAGAAGAGCAGCCCCAGGTAGAGCGCCGCGTTGGAGACGATCAGCCCGGCCACCAGATGCGAGCCCGTGAACTTGCCGAGGATGGCCAACAGCAGCGGATAGAGCGGGAAGAACGCCATATTCGTCCCGTGGTAGCCGCTGGTGGCGATCTCGATGTAGTGCTGTGCGTCCCAGCGCCCCCAGACGGTGAGCAGGAGGTCGTGCGAGGCGGCCCAGTGCGTTCCGGCGCGCTGGCCGATCAGTGTAGCGCCCAGCAAGGCAATGATGATCAACGGGATGCGCGTAACGAGGTAGGTGACGGTAACCTCGCGGATGGTCTGATTGAGACGTGCGGCGGCAGCGAGCTTCACCGCGCCCCAGAGGGCGATCGTTACGATGACGACCGGCCCCTCGGAGATGACGCGGAACGGGAGCAGCGCCAGCGGCAGCCAAAGCAGATAGAGCGGAAGGAAGGTCCAGGTGTCGAGGATCAGTGCCGTGCGATGCGAGATGCCGGTCCGCCACGACAGGTAGTTGGCATACCACTGCCACGCGGCCAGAGCCACCACGATACCCAAGGGAATCAAGCTTAGCAAGACCAGGTCGGTAACGGCGAGCAGGGCGTGCAGATGCGAGACGGCGGCGTACCAGGCGAAGAACCCCAACGCCAAGCCGGCGCCCGCCACTCCTGCAAGGGGAGCAGGCCCGGCAGCATAAAGAAGCCCCTGAAAGAGGGGGCGTACGCTTGTAGGTGGTGCGTGTTTGGTGCGCGCCGACATAGTCTGCGAGGCTTCTGGCCTCTCTTCGGGTGCCCCTGGCGGCCCAGTGCAAAAGGGTAATGGGTTGCAAGGGTTTCTTAGCCCGTCTGCCAATTTTTTTCGTCTCAGAGAGACGCTAGCGAGAGGAGCACGTAGTCATGGCCATCTTGACACCGACACCGGCACAGGAGAACGTCGTCGACACTCTGGATTTCGTGAAGGTGACCGAGGCCGCCGCGCTGGCCGCCTCTCGTCTCATGGGGAAGGGGCAACGCGATGAGGCCGATGCCTCGGCCGTCGAGAAGATGCGTGAGACGCTCAACGAGATGCGCATCTCCGGGCGCGTCGTCATCGGCGAAGGCGAGCGCGACGAGGCCCCTATGCTCTACATCGGCGAGGAGTTGGGCGCGGGCGGCCCGGGGCTCGACATCGCGGTCGACCCCGTCGAGGGCACCAACTTGGTTGCCAACGGCCTGCCGAATTCGATCGCGGTGCTGGCCGTCTCGGAGCGCGGCGGGCTCCTGCACGCTCCCGACTCCTACATGCAGAAGCTGGCTGTTGGCCCAAAGGCGGCGCCCTACGTTCACATCGACGCCAGCGTTCGCGATAACCTCGAGGCCGTGGCCAATGCGCTCGAGCGCCCCGTCAGCGATGTCACGGTCGTGATTCTCGATCGTCCGCGCCACAAAGAACTGATCGACGATGTGCGGGCGGCCGGCGCACGCATCAAGCTGATCTCCGATGGTGACGTCGACGCCTGCATCGCCACTGCCATCGAAGGCACGGGCATCCAGGTGGCGATGGGCACGGGCGGCGCGCCAGAAGGCGTGCTGGCCGCCGCGGCGCTCAAGTGCCTGGGGGGCGGCTTCTTCGGCCGCCTCAAGCCGCGGAACGAACAGGAGGCGGAGCGCGCTAGGGCGATGGGCTTCGGCGACCTCGACCGCGTGCTCTCGATGGACGACCTCGTCAAGGGGAAGGACGTCGTCTTCTGTGCGACGGGCATCACCGAGGGTGATCTCTGCCGCGGCGTCAGGTTCTTCGGCAACAGCGCGAAGACGCACTCGATCATTATGCACGCCGCTACGGGAACCGTGCGCTTCGTCGAATCGACGCATCGGTTGGCGGCTCGTCCGTACCGCGCGGGGGGCGCTCAACTCGGGTAGAGAGAAGTCCGCTCGCGCAGTGTTCAGGTTTCTCAGACCCGACGCGCAGGCCCGGAGCCTCGCCGACGTTTCGATCGATGCCCTGTGCGAAGGGCAGACGCTGGGCGTGATCGTCGACCTCGACAACACGCTCGTCGGCTACCGCCAGGACTGTCTGCCGGCCGATCATCAGACGTGGCTGGAGCACGCGCGCTCCCGCGGGTTGCGCTTAGTCCTGCTCTCCAACAACTTTCCTGAGCGCGTGGGAACGGTGGCGCAGGCGGCGGGTATCGCCTGCGTCGCCAGCGCGCTCAAGCCGCTGCCCGGTGCATTTCGGCGTGCGCTTGCCCTGCTCGAGACCCCCGCAGCGCGCACGGTGGTCATCGGCGATCAACTCTTTACCGACGTCCTGGGCGCGAAACTCTGCGGCATGCGCACGATTCTCACGGAGCCGCTGGTGGAACACGATTTTGCCACAACGCGCGTGCTGCGTTTCTTCGAGCGTTTGGTGATGCCGGAACGCCGGACGTGAGGCGGCTGTGCGTCATCGGCGACCCGGTCGCCCACAGCCTCAGCCCTGCTATCCATCGTGCCGCACTGCGAGCGGCGGCTATCGACGGTGACTACGAGGCCGTGCGCATCTCGGCGGGGACGCTGCACGAGCGGCTTGAGGCGCTGCGTGTGCGTTACATCGGCTGCAACGTCACCACGCCGCTGAAGGAAGAGGCGGCCGCGCTCTGCGATCGCCTCGATGAGGTCGCGAGCGCTGCAGGCGCCGCCAATACGCTGCGCTTGACCGACCAAGGAGCCGAGGGCTGGAATACCGATGGCGAGGGTGCGGCCTTTGCACTGGCACAGGCCTGCGGCGTGGCCGAGGTTCGGGGGTTGCGTCTGGCCGTTCTGGGCACTGGCCCCGCGGCCCGAGCGGCGATGCTCGGCCTGGCCGCTCACGGGGCGCTTCCGCTCGTCTGGGGAAGGCGGCCGGAAGGCGTGGCAGCGGCGCTGGCTCTCACGGAGGCCGCTGAGCCGTGGGGCCTCGAGGCCGTCGATGGCATTCTCTCCACGCTCCCTCCGGGCGCGGAGATGCCCGCCGATCTCGCGGAGGCCCTGCGCGGCAGCCCGGCCGTCGTCGATGCGAACTACGGAGCGCGAGCCGATCTGGGCGAACGTTTGGGGCGACGCGTCTTCGACGGGCTGGGGATGCTGATCGGGCAGGCGGCAGCCTCTTTTCGCATCTGGTTCGGCGTCGAGCCGGATATCCACGCGATGGCTCGGGCCGCGAGCTTTAGACTACGCGTGGGTGCGGCTTAGGATTTCTTCATCGCAAAGAGCGTACGCTTGATAGCGGAGATGCACATACTCCCGGAAATCCCATCCGAACTCGCGAAAACGGAGAGGCCGCCTGCAAAACGCAGACGGCCTCTCTGCGTGTCAGGTAGGCGCGTACTCGACGACTGCGGCGATCGGTGTGGTTGCCCCCAGTTCCTCCGCGGCAACGGGGTCGCCCAGGCGCGAGAGATCGATCTCGAGCAGCGCGTGCTCGGCGGCCGTCGCCTGCCGCTCGCGGGTACGGCGTACGCGCCCCTGCCGCTCTAGTGCCTCGAGGTACGCCAGCACCTGCCGTGCCGCAGCCGGCCAGAGCACGCGATCGACCTCCGCGTAGATACGCTCCACCAGGTTCGGGATGGTGCTCGCCCCCGCGCGTAGGCCCTCGAGCACTTGGCGTTCGCGTAGCGCCCGGTGCGCGATGTACTCGTCGAGCTTCGCGCGCGGCGCATCGATCTCGGGGCCGTGGCCCCCGTAGATGCGCGCGGCCTCACCGTAGCGCTCGCGCAGCAACTCGAGGGTGCCGCGATAGGTTGCCATCTCTCCGCCCGGCGGGGCGATGACAACGGTACCTTGGCCAACCACGACGTCGCCGGTAAAGAGAGCACGCTCCTCGGCGAAATAGAGCGCCACATGATCGACGGCGTGACCGGGGGCGTCGATGATGTCTAGACGTAGCTCGTCGAGCGCGAAGTCTTTGCCATCCCAGAGCGTGGCCGTGTGCGCGAACGTCGAGCGTGGATGGCCATAGACCGTTGCGCCGGTGAGCGAGGCCAGGCGTGCCGCCCCGGGGGCGTGGTCGGGGTGGCCGTGGGTGACCAGAATAGCCGCAATCGTCGCCCCGAAGTCGCAAGCGGCAAGAGCCAAGTCCAGCGCGTGGCCTTGGTGATCGGGGCCAGGGTCGATCGCCACGAAACGGTCGCGGCCCGCGTCGATCAGATAACTGTTGGTCCCGCTGAAGGTCATCGGCCCCGGATTGGGCGCGCGCAGGCGGAAGACGCGTTCGCTGAGCCGTTCGAGTGCCATCTTACCAGCGTTCCAGGTACTCGTCGGGGAGGCGGAAGTCGGTCAGCGCCGCGTCGAGCGGGTCGGGGCTGACGGCGAGGATCCCCTTGCGGCGCGCATGGTCGAGCAGCGCCTCGAGCGAGTCGTAGCGCGCCAAGCGCTGCAAGTGGAGGCGCGTGGGATAGACGATGCGCATCTCGCCGCGTCCGGCGCGCTCGAGCGCCTCGCGCGGCTCGATCCAGACTCCGTGGGTCGTCTCGACGAGATCGGCGGCCGCCGCCTGCTCCGCAGGCATCGCCGTGACGAAGAAGTAGGCGTCGAAGCGTCGTGGCTCGCCCGGAGGCGTGATCCAGCGCGAGTAGGCCTCCACGAGTGAGAGATCGATGACGGCATCGAGGTGCGCGATCACCTCGGCAAAGCTCGATTCGCCGCGCTGGAGGGCGGTGCGCGCACGTGCCAACTGCTCCGCCGGCGGAAGGGGAGGGCGCATGAGGAGTACGCCCGCTTCTTCAAAGAGCTCGCGCACGCACGCGACGAGCAGGCCGCGCTGCTGAGACGGGGAGAGCGGGACTGCGTACCCCAAGGCGTTGCCGACGGGCTCGCTGCGAAAGAAATGCTCGAGCCGTCCATTCTCGATGCCGGCGAGTCGCGCGACGTTTGCATCGTCGCTGTCGCGCTCCTCGAGACCGCCGCCTGGGAAGACGTAAGCATCGGGGACGAAAACGCTCTTGGCGCTGCGCCGAAGCATGAAGACTTGGAGACGGCTCTGCCGCGGGCGTACCAGCATGATGGTTGCTGCCGGGCGTGGCACGAGCGCTGAGCGGTCCATGTTCGCCTGGTTTCGGGGTGGCTGGCCCTGGCCCTACCGCTTGGCGGAGCATGGAAGGAGACGGACGAATGTGCGCGGATGAGCGAATGCTTCGAGCACCAACGCGGTAACTACACGATCAGCACAGATCCCGCGCGCATCGATGTAGACGTCGTGCACGGCTTCCTCGCTAACGAGTGACCAACCCGTATGGCACAACCGCGGGGAGGAGCGCCGTAGAGGCCGAAGAATAGCTGGCGGTCCCGGCGCGGTGCCGTTGTAGCTCAGTGGTAGAGCACTTCCTTGGTAAGGAAGAGGTCATGGGTTCAATCCCCATCAACGGCTCCAGACTTAGAGCTTCGCGCCTTCCGCCACGCGCTGTTTGATGGAACTGTAGAGCTGGTCGACTTCCTCGCGGAAGCGTAGCGCGATCGGCTCGACCGGTGTCCCAGCGGCCGCGACACAGACTTCCTCGGCGAGAGCGGCGAAGACGCCCGCGACGATACGGTCGTCGGGCATATCGGGCCTCGCGTAATGGACGTTGCGGGCGTGGGTGAGCTCTTCTTCGATCTGTCTGTACGTAATGCGCAAGGGGAAAGCACCTCCTGTGCCGGCGCAGACGATGCCGCTTCCGTGGCCGTGCATGGTGATCGGGGGAAACACCCGTGCTCTTTTGGTCTCGGCCGCTTCATGGGGAAGGCAAGCGCAACGCGCTCGCCTATCGTAAAAAGAATGTAAAGAACGGGATGCTCTAGCGCTTGGCGATAAGCGCATAGTGATAGCGCAACGTTCGGGCACCTAGGATCGTGAAGTGGTGGCGCTCCAGGCGTGCGCGCGCCTCCTCGACGCGGTAGACGTGGGCCGCCGGCGGGCCCACGGGCCGATCGACGGCAGCGTTCCAGTCGATGAAGGCGGCACGGCCGTCGAAAATAAGCAAATCGCGCAACTCGCGCAGAGCAGCGTCGCCCACCTCGTGCAAGACGTTGAGCGCGAGGATCCGGTCGGCGCAGCCGCGTAGGGTGCCGAGCGCCTCGGTGCCAACCGCTTCGATGTTGGGGAGGCGCGCCGCCTCCGGCTTGGCGCGCAGCAGAGCTAGCATCTCGGGTTGTTCGTCGAGTGCAATGACGCGCGCATCGGGGCGCGCGCTCGCGATGGCGATAGCGTACGTTCCCGTCCCCGCGCCGAAATCCACAATGCAGGCACCGTAAGGCGCGTCCAGCAGCGCCAATACCTCATCGCGCGGGAGATAGGTGAAGCGCCCGGGATCGTCGAGACGTGCCGCTTTGGCGGGGTCGAAGCGCCTGGGCTGCTTGGCACCGTGGCGATCGTGGAGCGGAGGGCGACTCATGTGATTTCGCGTTCGGTCTCCCAGTTGCGCCGTCCTTGAGGCGAAAGTTCCCGGGGACGCGAGGTAGGCGCCTACCCTTGGGGGCGAGAACAGCGACCCCCGTCGTGAAGCCTCGCTTGCTCATCGTCTCGGCGGTTCCCGCCGAGCTTCCTCCCGCCTCCCCCGCCTTGGCTCTGCTGGCCGCGGGGATCGGCCCCGTCGAGGCCGCCTCGGCCGTGGCTGCGGCGCTGGCGCGCGAGGCGTATGGCGCCGTCGTTTCCGTGGGTATCGCGGGGAGCTTCGGCCGCATCGCCAATGGCGGTATCGCGATCGTAGCCGAGGATATCCTCGCCGAGTTGGGCGTCGAGGGGGGCGAGGCGATACAGCTTCCGTCCGATGTCACGTTGGTGGACCGCGCCTATGCGGATCCAGTACTCGTGGAGACGGCGCGTCGCGCGCTCCCCGAGGCGGCCGTAGGGCGCGGCGTCACGGTCTCGACGGTGACGGCCACGGACCGGCGCGCCGCCGAGCTGCGGCAGCGTTTCGACCCGCTGGTGGAGTCGATGGAAGGCTTCGCCGTCCTGCGCACGGCGCAGCGTGCAGGCGTACGCGCGTTGGAGCTGCGTGCCGTCTCGAACCTCGTGGGCGTTCGCGACCGTGGGGCGTGGGATATTCCCGGCGCGCTGCGCGCGCTCCACGCCGCCTGCGCACGCCTCTGGGAGAGCCTGCTGTGAGACTCGCGTACTCGCCCTGTCCGAACGATACGTACATCTTCGCCGCGTTGACGCACCATCTGGTGCCCGGCGCCCCGCGCGCCGAGGTGGCCCTGCACGACATCGAAGAGCTCAACACGGCGGCGCTCGAAGGACGGTACGAGCTTACCAAGATCTCCTACGGCGCGATCCCTTTTCTGCTCGACCGTTATCGCCTCTTGCGCGCCGGGGGCGCCCTCGGACGCGGCTGCGGCCCGCTGGTCGTGGCGCGCCCGGGTGTGGTGCTGGAGCGCCTGCGCAGCGTGGCCATCCCTGGGCAGATGACGACGGCGTATCTGCTGCTGCGCCTGCTCTTCGCCGATCTCGGTCTCCCGCTGCCGGAGGTACGGCCCCTACGCTTCGACGGCATCATCGGCGCCGTAGAGCAAGGGGACGTCGAAGCGGGGCTCATCATACACGAGAGCCGCTTCACGTATCGCGACCACGGTCTGGTCTGCCTGGTCGACCTCGGCGAATGGTGGGAGGAGGTCACGGGCCATCCGATTCCGCTGGGTGGGATCCTGGCGCGCCGCGATCTGCCGGTGGAGGAGTGCCGCCGTGTCAACGAGTCGATTCGCCGCAGTTTGGCGCATGCGCGCGCGCACGAGAGCGAGATCATCGGCTACGTTCGTGAGCACGCCCAGGAGATGGACGAGCACGTGATGCGCAATCACATCGCGCTCTACGTCAACGAGTTCAGCGACGATCTCGGAACGGAAGGAGAGGCTGCGATTCGCGTCCTCTTGGAGCGCGGGACGAAGGCTGGCTGGACCCCGGCTGCGCCCGCTGATCTCTTCGCGTGAGTGAAGAAGCGGCCCCGATCTAACCGCCGGCGATGGCGCCCACGATCAACAGCGGTTCCGCTCCCGTCGCGACCGCGTCGGGAAGCGGCGCGTCCGGCGGTTCGTGCGAGAGATCTCGCTCGCACGCGAAGAATCGCACGAACGGCCGGCGCTGCTGCGTGACGTGATCACGGATCGTTCCACGCAGCATCGGATACGCCGCCTCGAGTGCGTCGAGCACCGAGCGCTGCGTGGCCCGGCCGTCGACGTCGAGCGTCGTCTCGCCGCCGATTCTCGCTAGAGCCCGCAGGTGCGTCGGGAGCACGACGCGGATCATGTCAGCGTTTGCACTTCGACGGAGAGCACTGCCGGAAGATCGCGCACAATAGGGGTCCAGCGGTCTCCCGCGTCGGCCGAGGCATACACCTGCCCGCCGGTGGTGCCGAAATACACGCCGCACGAATCGAGCGAGTCGACGGCCATCGCGTCGCGCAGCACGTTGACGTAGCAATCGCGCTGGGGCAAGCCCTTCGTGAGCGCCTCCCACTCGTTTCCGCCCGTGCGGCTGCGGTACACGCGCAGTTGTCCGTCGAGCGGGAAGTGCTCGGTGTCGCTCTTGATCGGGACGACGTAGATCGTGTCCGGCTCGTTTGCGTGAACGTCGATCGAGAAGCCGAAATCCGTCGGCAGATTGCCGCTGATCTCGCGCCACGATTCGCCTCCGTCGTCGCTGCGCATCACGTCCCAATGCTTCTGCATGAAAAGGACTGCCGGGCGCGATGGATGCATCGCGATGCGGTGAACGCAGTGGCCCACCTCGGCATTCGGATCGGGAATGTGTTGGGATGTGAGTCCGCGGTTGATCGGTCGCCATGTCGTGCCGCCGTCGTCCGTCCGAAACGCGCCTGCGGCCGAGATGGCGACGAAGATCCGTTCGCGATTGCGCGGGTCGAGAAGGATCGTGTGCAGACACATGCCGCCCGCCCCGGGCTGCCACGAGGGGCCCGACCCGTGGCCGCGCAGACCGGAGAGCTCATGCCAGCTCGCCGCGCCGTCGGTCGAGCGAAAGAGCGCGGCGTCCTCGACGCCGGCGTAGACCGTGTCCGGGTCGGTCAGCGACGGCTCGAGATGCCAGACGCGCTTGAACTCCCATGGGCGAGGCGTGCCGTCGTACCACTGGTGCGTCCCCGGGACGCCGTCGTAGGCGAACTCGTTACCGGCGGATTTCCATGTCTTGCCGCCGTCGTCAGAACGTTGCATTACCTGGCCGAACCACCCGCTGGTCTGCGATGCGTACAGCCGATTTGGATCGGCCGGCGACCCTGCCATGTGATAGATCTCCCAGCCCGCAAAGAACGGGCCGCTGATCTCCCACGCTTCTCGTTTTCCGTCCGACGACAGGATGAATGCCCCTTTTCGCGTGCCGACCAGAACTCGTACGCTGCTCATCGTATAACCTCTCTCCGAAGGGCCGTGTTTCGATCCGAGGGGTCTAGCGTGCGGTGTACCGTACGTGCTTGTACCCGCCTTGCCTCTGGCCGGGAGCCAGCTCACTGCCAATATTAGAGCAAGTGGGCGAGCGAGCCTGGGGTCCGAGCAGGGCCCGAGCGTGGGGGGCTCATACTCATAGGACGAACGGGCGGCCGTAGCTCAATTGGATAGAGCGGGGGACTCCTAAGCCTCAGGTTGGAGGTTCAAATCCTCTCGGCCGCGCCACCCTCCCCGGGAAGCTCCCGCACCGGCCCCAAGGGCTTGCGCGGCGTGGTATACTAGGGTGTCGAACGGACCGCGTGTCCGTTCTCTTCATGTTCCGAAGGGGCACGAGCCGTGGCCAAGAAAGAGAATCGCGTCATCATTACGCTCGCCTGCACGGAGTGCAAGCGGCGCAACTATTCGACCACGAAGAATAAACAGAAGCACTCCGACCGGCTGGAGATGAGCAAGTACTGCCGTTTCTGCCATTGTCACAAGGCGCACAAAGAGACGCGCTAGTCGTCGGGGTCCGCGTCGCGGATCGGGGGTCAGCCCCCACAAAGGGCAGTAGCTCAATGGTAGAGTAGCGGTCTCCAAAACCGTTGGTTGCAGGTTCGAGTCCTGTCTGCCCTGCCACCGTCGAGCGCCGCGCGGAAACCGCGCGGCCTCGTTCTCCTGACCAAGGGATGTAGATCGAGAGTGGAGAGTCGCACGATGAATAGGCCGACTGGGGGCGGCGGCGGGTCGCAGCCCCGTCAAGCGCGTGCCGCCGGCAAGGTACAGGTCAAGGAGTTCGTGCGCCAGCTCATGGCCGAGATGAAGCGCGTCACGTGGCCCACGCGTGACGAGTGGGTCTCCGCTACCGTCTTGGTCATCGCCTTGGTGGTGCTGGTCGGCTTCTTTACGTGGCTGGTGGACTTCGGCTTCGAGAAGCTGTTCGCCCTCCTCGGGCACTAAGGGCGGTAGGCTATCGTGACGACGTCTGAAGATCGACAACAGCTCAAGCACTGGTACGTCATCCACACGTACTCGGGCTACGAGAACAAAGTCAAGGCCAACCTCGAGCGGCGCATCCACTCCATGAACATGCAGGACAAGATCTTTCGCGTCCTGGTGCCCATGGAGGACGAGGTCGAGTTCAAGGACGGCAAGCGCAAGATCACGCCCAAGAAGGTCTTCCCGGGCTACGTGCTCGTCGAGATGGTCATGGACGACGAGTCCTGGTACGTCGTCCGCAATACCTCCGGCGTGACGGGCTTCGTGGGTTCCCCGGGCGGCGGTGAGAAGCCGCTCCCGCTGCAGGAAAAAGAAGTCAAGACCATCCTCAAACAGATGGGTATCGAGACGCCGCGCCTCAAGGTGGAATTCGCCAAGGGCGATCGCGTCAAGGTGACCTCGGGTCCCTTTTTCGACTTCACCGGCATCGTGGACGAAGTCCAGCCGGAGAAGGAGAAGGTACGCGCGCTGATCTCGATCTTCGGCCGCGAGACCCCCGTCGAGTTGGAGTTCTACCAGATCGAGAAAATATAGCGATGCAGTCCGGGCCGAGCGGCCCGGAACAACGCCTGCCGCGACCACCCGGCACCTGGTGGCAGAATCGGCGGAGCACGCATGTTCCGCCCTCGAAAGGACAACACGATCATGGCGAAGCGAGCAGTCGCGAAGGTGGTCTTGCAGCTCCAAGCTGGCAAGGCCACCCCCGCGCCGCCGGTCGGCCCCGCGCTGGGCCAGCACGGCATCAACCTCATGGAGTTCTGCAAGTCGTACAACGAGCGTACGGCAAAGCAGGCCGGTGAGATCATCCCTGTCGAGATTACGGTCTATGAAGACCGTTCATTTACGTTCGTCACCAAGACCCCGCCCGCGAGCTTCCTCATCAAGAAGGCCGCGGGGATCGAGTCCGGATCGGCGGAACCCAACCGCAAGAAGGTGGCGAAGCTGACGTCCGCTCAGGTGCGCGAGATTGCGCAGAAGAAGATGGTCGACCTCAACGCGAACGATATCGAGGCGGCCGCTGCGATCATCGCCGGAACGGCGCGTTCGATGGGTGTGGAGGTTGAGGCGTAATGGCGCAGGGCAAGAAATACCGCAACGCGGTTACCCAATACGACGCTGAGCGGCTCTACGAGGCGGCGGAGGCCACCAGCGTCGTCAAGCAGATCGCCGCGGCGAAGTTCGACGAGACGGTCGAGATCCATATCCGCCTGGGCGTCGATCCCAAGAAGAGCGACCAGAACGTGCGGGGCACCGTGCTGCTGCCCAACGGGACGGGGCGCAGCGTGCGCGTCATCGCCTTCGCCAAGGGCGATAAGGCCAAGGAGGCTCAGGCCGCCGGCGCCGATTTCGTGGGCGACCAGGATCTCATCGACAAGGTGAAGTCCGGCTGGAACGAGTTCGACGTGGCCGTTGCCACGCCCGACATGATGGGCGCCGTCGGTTCGAACCTCGGTCGTATTCTCGCGCAGAAGATGCCGAACCCCAAGGCCGGCACCGTGACGCCGAACATTGCCTCGGCCGTCAAGGATATCAAGGCTGGTAAGGTCGAGTTCCGCCTCGACAAGACGGGCATCGTCCACACGATCATCGGCAAGGTCAGCTTCGAGGGCTCCGCACTGGCGGAGAACCTCGCCGTGCTGATCGACGCGATCAATCGCGCCAAGCCTTCCGCGGCCAAGGGCACCTACCTCAAGAGCATCACGATCTGCTCGACGATGGGCCCCGGCGTGAAGATCGATCCCAACCGCGTGAAGACCGCCGTCCCCGCCTAGAAGAGCGTCTCGTCGGCTGGGGCTGTTTGACAGCCCCTAGCCGTTCTGGTAACATCCCCCTTTGGAGTCGTGCGCATCCGCCGCACGCTCCGGCGTACCGTTACGTCTTCCGATGACCGCAGGCCGCTTGCGATAATGCTCTCTGGTTGAGGGCACCTGCCGAGGATGCCACCGGCAACGCGTGATGGGCTCGAGGCTTTCTCCTCGCCGCTCAGCTCCGTCTGCACGAAGCGCCTCCGCGAAGCGTCGAGGTGCCGCCGTCCCTGC
>SCRA01000039.1 GCA_004297985.1 bacterium
CGCTGGTGCCAATCCCCGCCTCGTAAACTCGGCGGGGACCCCATGTGTTTGAAAGTCCCTCCGGGGGGCGAAGGCACTGCGCGCCTTTTTTTATCTCCCTTTGAACGCCGCTGGGCGCTTTTCAAGAAAGGCGCTGGTGCCTTCTTTGATATCCTCGGTGTTGACCAGGAGGCCGAAGTTGAGCGCCTCGACGGCAAGGCCCTCGGCGAGGGTCACGCCGATACCTTCGTTGATCGATTGCTTGGTCAGTTCGACGGCCAGCGGTGCCTTGGATGCGATGAGCTGCGCGATGCGCTTGGCCTCCGGCAGCAACTGGTCGGCGGGGACGACTTTCTCCACCAAGCCGATGCGCCAGGCCTCCTGGGCGTCGATCATCGCTCCGGTCAGGCAGAGGAACATGCCCATCCCGCGGCCCACCAGGCGCGGTAGGCGTTGCGTTCCGCCGTAGCCCGGGCAGAGGCCGAGATTGACTTCGGGCTGTCCGAACTTCGCCTTCTCGGAGGCGATGCGGAAGTCGCCGGCCATGGCCAGCTCGCACCCGCCGCCGAGGGCGAAGCCGTTGACCGCGACGATCAGGGGCTTACGCATGCGCTCGATCTTCTTGGTAAGCGACTGCCCATAGCGCGCCTTGCGCATCCCTTCGACGGCGCTGGGCAACGCATTGAGCTCGGCGATGTCAGCCCCCGCCACGAAGGCCTTGCCGGCGCCGGTGAGGATCACGACGCGCACTTGGGCGTCGTTGTTGGCGTCCTCCAGAACCTCCGCCAACTCCTTGAGGGTTTGCTCGTTCAGTGCGTTGAGTTTGTCGGGGCGGTTGATGGTGATGGTAGCCACCGCTCCGTCCTGCTCGATCAGGAGGTTCTGATATTCTAATTGGCTGAGCATTGGTCTCGTGACTCCGTCCGTCGAAGCTGCTAAGTGGCGGAATATTCGTAGAAACCCTTGCCATTCTTGCGGCCGTAGTGTCCCGCCAGCACCATGCGTTTGAGCAACGGCGGCGGGGCGAACATCGGATCCTTGAACTCCTCGAACATGATCTCGGCGATGTAGTACGTCGTGTCGAGTCCGACGAAGTCGAGCAGCGTGAACGGGCCCATCGGATAGCCGCATCCGAGCTTCATGCCTTCGTCGATGTCCTCGAGACTTGCCAAGCCCTGCTCGTAGACGCGGATCGCGTAGAGCAGGTAGGGTACCAGGAGCCGGTTGACGACAAAGCCCGGCGTGTCCTTGGCGAGCACGGCGCGCTTGCCGAGGCGCTGGGCGAAGGCGGTCAAGGTGGCGATCGTGGCATCGGATGTCTCGATCGTCCGCACGACCTCCACCAGCCGCATAATAGGCACGGGGTTGAAGAAGTGGAGGCCTGCAACGCGATCGCGGCGCTTGGTGGCCGCGGCCATCTCGATCACGCAGAGGCTCGAGGTGTTGGAGCAGACGATGGCGTGCGGGGCCAGAAGGGCGTCGAGGCGTCCGAAGAGCTCACGCTTGATTTCCATGTTCTCGATGACGGCCTCGACCACGAGATCGCAGTCTTTCAGGTCGTCGAGCGCGGTGGTCGCCTTCAGACGCGTTAGCGTCGCATCGCGATCGGCAGCGGCGAGCTTTCCCTTCTCGACGAACTTCTCGAGCGAGCTCTTGATACCGGCCAGCCCCTTGTCGAGGGCCGCCTGACTCACTTCATAGACGACGGTCTCGAAACCGCTCGACGCACATGCCTGCGCGATGCCCGAGCCCATGAGCCCAGATCCGCAGACGCCAACCTTCTTGATCTCCACGATGCCGATTATCTCCTGTTAGGGTCCGTCTGGAAACTCGGCGGGGTTCGTCACCCTGGGGCTGGAACCTGCGGAGCGGCCGTGATATAACGTATCACGGAGGGAGCCGGAAAGGGCTCGCAACGCTGAGGCCGGGAGGTGTGGTGATGACGCGGACTGCCTACCACGAAGCGCTGGAGCGCACGCGTTTGGACGTGCTGCGCATGGGCGCATTGGCGGAGGAGGCCGTGCGCACCGCTATCGCCGCGATGGACCGCCGAGATACGGAGCTCGCCCGCCGCGTGATCTCCGGCGACGACCCTTTGGACGACCTGCGCCGCCGCGTGGAGTCGGCCTGCATCGAGCTCCTCTGGCGTCAACAACCCCTGGCCGGAGAGCTGCGCACGATCGCCGCGATGCTGGAGACGATCGTCGATCTGGAGCGCGTGGGCGATCACGGTGTGGAGGTCGCCAAGCGCGCGATCGCCATTGCCGACCTCCCCGTGCGCCCCGCCAACGTCGAGATCACCAAGATGGGGACGATCGCCGCCGACATGCTCCACGATGTCGTGGTGGCGTTCGCCGAACAGGACGCCGACATCGCGCAGACGGTGATCGACCGCGACGACGAAGTCGACGTACGCTACCACAACGGTATTCGCGCCCTTCAGGAGGCGATGGAGGAGGATCCTCGCATGGTGCCCGCCGCCACGCAGATGCTCTTCACGCTCGGCTCCGTCGAGCGCATCGGCGACCGTGCTCAGAACATTGCCTGGCACGTCAAAGAAATGCTGGTGTAGGGAAGGAATCTGCGATTCGCTAGGCTCCGTGCTGGCCGCGGAGGAAGCGCACCGGATGCGGGTGCGGTCGCGTGCCCGTTCGCGCGGCGGCGTGCTCGACGCGAAATTCAGCTTTCGGGATAACGCTGATGGAGCCGTCGACCTCGAGTACGGCCAGGCCCACTTCGCCGAGATCGTTGATGCCATGCTCGCGCATCGCCGTCTCGATCTCGTCCGGGGTGACCAGTTCACGCCGACAGTTGCGCTCGAGGATCGCGCCGTTGCGCACCACGATGGTGGGCTCCCCTTCGATCAGTGAACGGGCTCGCTTGTCGTAGAAGGTAAGTCGCGAGACGGTGCCGTTGGCCAGCAGCAGCACCGCCGCGGCGATGATGCCTCCGGTGAGCGAGGTGTCCGGTCCGGTCATCGCATTCTGCACGGCGTTGCTGATCATCAGCAGCAGTACGAGGTCGAAGAGCGTCATCTGCCCGATCTGGCGCTTCCCCGTCAGGCGCACGCCGATCAGGAGGACGAGATAGACGATGGCGGTTCGTAGTGGGATCGACCACCACGGACCGCTGAGCGCGAGGATATCGTGCCAGGGGTGGGGACTCATGCTCCGGAGTCGTGCACGGCGCAGGGCGCCATAATCGCGTCGGACATACCGTGGATCAATCGCTTGTCGGCGGGGACGGCCGTGGCGAGAATGCCGCCGAGCCGTGCCTCGTCACCCTCTACGAAGTAGTACGGACAGAGACGCACGCGGCCGTCCATCGTGCGCAACTCGCCGGCAGCAGGGTCGAGGAACTGCATCTGCACACGCCGCCCTTTATGAAAGCGCTGCAAGATGTGGGGCGTCCGGTCGAAAGCGTCCAAGCCGTCGTGGATCGCCTTGGCCCAGGTATCCTTGGTGAGATCGTTGGCCACCACGACTCCGCGCGAGCCCCATGCTGTGGCATCGAAGCCCGAGGGTTTGATTACGAAGTCGCGATCGCTCTTGCTGAGCGGCAGCAGGTCGTCCCAGGCGAAGACCGCCTTGCCGTCGGCGGTGAGGCCCGCGATGGTCGCCTGCGCGGGAAGAGGCCGGGGGTCAAGGACCCACGTTTGCGGGAAGAGCCGCGAGAGGTTGGAGAAGGCCGGCTCTCCCAGTTCGCCCTTCCAGAAAGGCGCCAGTCGCGCGTGGTGGAGCAACGCGAAGAGCAGCTTCTCCTCGAGATGCGCCTTGGGCGGCGGAGTCATGGTGACGCGGCCGTGGCGCGCGGCGTAGAGCATCAGCTCATGCTTGGGGACATTGAGCAGATCGAAAAGCTCGAAGAAGCGATAGATGACGTCGACGCGTTCTTCGCGGCCTTCGGGCAAGCGTAGGAAGATCGCCTCCTCCGTGAAGGCCAACTCTCGTGGATGGACGGCATAGGCGTCCAGATAGCCCCCATCGCGCAGGCTTTGAGTGAACCAGTCCATCTCGGCGCGGTAGTCGGCCGACTCGTCCGAGACGACGATCGCCGCCGTAGGGCGTTCGAGACCCGATGCGCCGGCGATCATCGCGGCGAAATGTTCGAGCATCCCGTCGCCGCCGCCGACCACATCGTCGCCGAGCTCGCAGTACGTCTGGGACATCGCGCCGACGAAGCCCATGCCGCCAGGGACGCTGTCCAGCTCGCTGGCCACGAAGCCGTCGTCGGTAAGGATGAGGTCGGGGCGGATCACGCCGGGCACGGCGTGCTTCCAGCGGTTCTGGCGCGCCAGTTTGATAATGTGCTCGGGCTTTCCGCGGTCGAGGTACTCGGCGACAAAGGCCGGGGCGGTGCCCTTCGCGCTCTGCAGGTAGAGTTTGTTCACCGCACGGTAGAAGGCCAACAGGTCGTGGCCGAGGCGCTCGATGCGCGCGAACGTCGCGGGTGAAAGCGCGAACGGCTCCGGGGAGAGCCGCCAGGCGATCCCCTCTTCTACACCGACCCCTTTGAAGAGGCCGGGGGCGAGGTTTTCGCGCAGGTAGTCGACGCGTTCGCGAGCCGTTCGTTGTTGCAGATGCATGCTGCAGGACACAGGAAACTCCTCCGGGCCTACCGACGACAGTCCGGGATCTTGCTGCTGCTGAGATAAATGTAGCGACGTCTCACCATATCGCTGGCTACATACCCACGTCGCGCGGGCTGGGTTGCACCCTTGGGCAACTGGGGAGCATCAATCTCACAAGACGGGAACGGCGCCTGGAATCAGGAGGGCACTCTCGGGTCTCACCCCACCGTTGCTGTACACGAAGGTAACGTGGAGCATGCGGTCGATGCCCAGTTCACGGAGCGGGAGATCATCGGAGAGGCGGCCGCTGCCTCCGGCAAGCAGGACGTCCTTGGTCGTCGTGCGATCGAGCGAGCCGCCCGGCCCAACCAGGTTCTCCGAGAGGGAGATGCGCGCGACAATCCCTGCCCCGCTGCTCTCATGTACAGCGTTGGTTACGCAGAACGTAGCCTTGACGCTCTGGCCCTGGATGGAGAGCGTCTGGACCCGGCAGACAGGCGCGCCCAAGGCTGGGGCGGCGAGCCCTACCCAGAGTGCCCCGCCGAGGGCGACTGCGAATCGTCTCATCTCATCCATGAAACTCCGATCCTCAGTGATACGTGCCACGGGCCAGCGTTTTGACGAGGCGGCCGGCCAGCCGGTCGAGGGCTCCCGCCTCGATCTTACCCGCCAGCTCCTCGGGGATTCCCCGCCGGCCCCACCAAGCCCCCGCCAGTGCACCGCAGACTCCTCCACAGGCGGCTCCCAAGCCGGTGCGTGCCGCGATCAGCAGGGCCCCCACGGCGTCCTGCGCCTGATAGAAACTCCAGACGCCGGCCCGGAGCGAGCGCAGCGGCTCGACGCCGGCGGCCAAGTGCGCCGCATCCTCCAGCGGTGCCGAACGCATCGCGGTGCCGGCAGCCGCGGGAGCCGCCTCCGCCGCCTCATCGAGTGCCGCGAGGCGATCGCCGTCGAAGAGCGCCGCCACCAGCAAGGCGAACGCGATCGCTGCCTCGGTCGTCTCTCGCGGCGCATTGGCATAGAGCGCGGCTACGCGGTCGCGCAGCTCGACGGGCTGGAAGGCACCGGTGAGCGCGATAGGCAAGGCGCGCAAGATAGAGAGATCGGTGCCGCCGCCCGAGGCGCCCCCCTCGCCGGCAACGAGGGCGCTCTCCATCCCGGGTCCCAGGCTCCAGCGCCCGCTGCGCAGCCTTCCCTCGAGCGTTGCGGTGCCGGGTGCATCGTTGTGTTCTAAGCGAGCGAGCGCCTCCCCCAGCGTCGCCCCCAACAGGGCGCCGCGCAAGCGGTCGCCGTCGTCCATCGGCTGCTGCATCGGCGTAGACTTCCATGCCGCCTGCACACCGCCCCCCGCTAGGCGCACCCCGCAGTTGCCCGCCGTGATACGATAGAGTCTCCGCCTCTGCGAGAGATGATGAATCCTACCAATGCAATCGATCTAGTCGCCCTCGATCTCGACGGCACTCTGCTCTCCAGCAACGAGCAGATCAGCGCCCGCAATCAGCGAGCGATCGCCGCCCTGCTCGCGACGGGCATTCGTGTGGTCATCGTGACCGGGCGCGGCGTCGATACCCCCGTCCGCATCGCTCGCGAGCTCGAGCTGAGCCGATTCCCGATCATCTGCTGCCACGGTGCCCTCACCCGCGATCTCGCAACGGGGAAGACGCTGGGGCACATCCCCGTGCCCTTGGTCTTCGCAAAGCCGATCATCGAGTTCGCGGAGCGGGAGCGCCTGCCGATCGCCGTCTACTCCGAGGATCACTTTTGGCGGCTGGAGGGGCAGCAGGCCTTGATGAGCGATATGAACGGCCCGGCATGGCGCGAGACGCCGTCGTTCACCGCGCTCTTGGGGAGCCCGCCGACCTTCATTCGCTTTCTCGGTGCCGAAGGTGCGGACGCGGTGCGCGAGCGCTTCGGTGATCTGCCTCTCAACTTCCGCACCGAGCGCTGGTTCGAGTTCGTCGAGTGCGTGATCTTGGACCGGCGCGCCGGGAAGCGCGAGGCGCTCGCGGACCTCTGCCGGACCTACGGGATTTCTCACGAGCGCGTGATGGCGATCGGCGACTCGCGCAATGACGTGCCGATGCTGCAGTGGGCGGGAATCGGCGTGGTCATGGGGAACGCGCTCCCCGAGGTGCGTGCGATGGTAGCGCTGGAGACTGCGACGAACGACGACGACGGCGTGGCTGAGGCCATCGAGCGCTACGTGTTGGGCGGGACGCTCGGCGATGCGAGGTCCGCGTGAGAATCCGCGTCGTAGCCTTCGCGCGTGCGCGCGAGCTGTTGGGTGCCGGCGAGTTGAGCCTGGAGATTGCGGAGAGCTCGACGCTCACTCAGCTCCGGGAGCGCCTCCAGCGCGAGGCCCCGCGCCTAGGCGAGTTGGGGTCCAGTCTGCGCTTGGCGCGCAACGGTACCTTGACCACCGAGGGTGAGCCGCTGTGCGAAGGCGACGAAGTGGCGCTCCTTCCGCCGGTCAGCGGCGGTTAACGTGGGAAAATCGTGTTCGAGAGCGTAAGCGTTGCGTTGGGATCCGAGCCACTTGACGCTGCCGCCCTGGCGGAGAGCGTCCGCAGCGATGCCTGCGGCGCCGTGGTGACGATGGTCGGAGTCGTGCGCCGCACCTCCGACGACGGCCGTCCCGTATCGGGCATGGAATACGAGGCCTACGACGAGATGGCGCTGCGCGAGCTGCGCGCGATCGCCGGTGAGGCGTGCCGGAGATGGCCCGCGTGTCATGTCGCCATCGCCCACCGCGTTGGAAGCCTGCGCATCGGGGAGGCTAGCGTCGTGGTGACAGTCGGCGCGCCGCACCGTGGCGAAGCCTTCGACGCCTGCGAGTACTGCATCGACGAGCTGAAGGCGCGCGTCGAGGTTTGGAAACGCGAGCACTACGCCGACGGCGGGGATGCGCGTTGGCTGGAGAACTGCACGCACCAGCGATGAACCTGACGCTCGAGTACCTCAAAGCCGGCGGCCGCCGTATCGCGACGTTGATCTACGATCCGCCGCAGCCCAAGACGGCCACGCTCGTACTCGGGCACGGATACTCCAGCTCCAAGCAGAATCTCGACTTCCTGGCGGGTTTCGTTGCGCAGCACGGCTTCCGGACGGTGACCTTCGATTTTCCTGGGCACAAGCTCGGTGCCAGCGAGGGGCGCCTGGAGTCGTTCGAGACGTGCTTGGAGACGATGGCGAGGGTGGTGGAGTACGCTATGGAGCGCTTTCGCGGTGAGACGTACGTAGGGGGGCACTCGCTGGGAGCGGCGACGGCGCTGCGCATCTGCGGCGGCGACCCGCGCTTGGCAGGCTGCGTCTCCATCGCTACGGGACGCGATATCGGCGCGAACCTGGAGCAGATCCGAGCACGCGGCCCGCTCTCGTTCCGCGCCGCATACGTCGACGGCGTGAGCCTCCCCGAACTCATCGAGCAGATGAGCGTCGAGTCGATAGACGCCGCGCTGGACGGCATCGCGGGGCGCCCGCTGCTGGTCGTTGCCGCGGCACACGACATGATCGCGTCGCGCAGTCAGGTCGAGGCGCTCTTCGAGCGTGCGTCCGAACCCAAGAGCCTGCGCGTGGTCGAGAGCGACCACACCTTCGCGGCGAGCAATAGCAAGGCGGCCGTTCTCGCATGGCTGCGAGAGCATTCGTGACGGAACGCGCGCGCGGGGCCTGACGTCGGGATGCAGGAGTCGGTTCTGCTCTTCGGGCTCCTGCTGGCGATCATCGCGGTCGTCCTGATCGCAAAGCGCCTCTCGCTCCCCTATCCGATCGCCTTCGTCATCGGTGGCCTGCTGTTGGCGCTTGTCCCAGACCTTCCGGCGGTGGATATCCAGCCCGACGTCATCTTCTTGCTCGTTCTGCCGCCGTTGCTCTACATGGGCGGCTGGACCACCGATTGGCGCGAGTTCCGTGCCAATTTGCGCCCGATCTCGCTGCTCGCTGTCGGCTTGGTGGTCGCCACGACGGTGATCGTAGCGGTCGTCGCACACCACGTCATCCCGAGCTTTCCGTGGGCGGCCGCGTTCGCGTTGGGGGCGATCGTCTCGCCGCCCGACGCAGTAGCCGCCTCGGCGATCTTCGAGCGCTTCCCGATTCCGCGCCGCATCGCCGCCGTGCTCGAAGGCGAGGGGCTGGTCAACGATGCCTCGGCGCTCGTGATCTATCGCTTCGCCGTCGCGGCCGCGCTGACGGGGGCGTTCTCGCTGACCAGGGCCGGCGCGGCATTCGTCGCCGTGGCCGCCGGGGGTATCGCCGTTGGGCTGCTGGTCGCTGTGGCCATCGACTGGCTGCTGAGCTGGCTGGAGAAGACGGCCAGCTCCGACTCACTGATCGACAACGTGATCTACCTCGTCGCGCCGTACGCGGCCTATCTCCCGGCGGAGTCCCTCCACGTCTCCGGCGTACTCGCCGCCGTCGTCGCCGGGATCTATGCGGGGCGCCGCGTCTCCGGGCATTCCAGCCCCGAGTCTCGTCTGACGGGCTCAGCGGTGTGGAACCTGTTGGCCTATGTCATGAACGGCCTGGTCTTCCTGTTGATCGGGCTTCACTTGCGCGAGATCGTCCACGATCCCACGTTCACCATGCGTGCCGTCGCAGTCGGCGCGATCATCAGCGTCGTCGTCATCGCCGTGCGCATCGCCTGGGTCTATCCGGCCACCTACCTTCCGCGCCTGTTGTTTCGCCCGCTGTCGCGCAACGATCCCGCGCCGTCCTGGCGCTACGTCTTCATCATCTCGTGGGCCGGCATGCGCGGCATCGTATCGCTGGCGGCGGCTCTAGCCTTGCCTTTGAATGACGAGTTGGGGCGGCCCTTTCCAGGTCGCTCGGAGATCATCTTCGTCGTCTTCTGCGTGATTCTAGCCACGCTGGTCTTCCAGGGACTGACGCTCTCGCCCCTCATTCGACTGCTCGGGATCGACGCGGGCGAGGGTCCCGAGCGCCGTGAGATCGAGGTGCGAATCGCCGCGTTGGAGGGCGCGCTCGCCCACCTCACCTCACTCGAACGCCGCTTCACCACGACCGACGAGCGGCTGGTGGCGGGGCGGTTGAAAGCAGAGTACGAGAGCCGTATCGAGCACCTGCATCGCCATCTCCACGGCGAGCAACCGGAGTCGCCGGTCGTGCGCAACGACCATTGGCTGCAAGGTGAGGCGCTGGCGGCAGAGCGCTCCGCGATCCTGCGGCTGCGAGATGCCGGCGAGATCCCCGATGAGATCTTCCGTCGTGTACAGTACGATCTCGATCTCGCCCAAGCACGCCTGCGTTAGAGGCAGGGATCCGGCAGGTTCCTAGTGCCCGAGCCCGTAGCGTGCCTCGAACGTGAGCCCGTACGCGACGTTGCGGTCGGCGGCGTCGCCAGGGCGCGAGAAGTCCGCCGAGAAGTTGATCGAGCGCAGCCCGATGAGATAGGCGTTATGACCGTGGCTGATGCCGTAGGCCAGCGCTACGTCCGTCTCCGCCGCATGCTCGTCCTTGTTGATCGGCGGATGCGCGGGATCGTCGAAGAGGAAGTGATCGCTGCCGAACATGCGCGGAATGATCCCCGCCTCGAGCTCGACGAAGTGCGTGGCGTGCAGCGGAATGCGCGCGATGATCTCGTAGCGTCCACCTGCCAAGCGCGACTCGGCGGTGCGTGCCATGTTGGGCAATGGCGTTCGCTGATTGATGATCGTCGTGCCGAGGCCTATCCAGAGGCGCCGGTGCGTGTCGAGCGCCAGGCGGGCGGTGGCGCTGAAAACGCCCAGCGCGGGCGCGGTGGCACCAAACTGTTGACTGGTGGCATGCGCCGTGGTGGTGACGACGGGGATGCCCTCGAGGTGGAGCTCCATGCGATCCCAACGGTGCGAGAGCTCGAGCAGGGCCCCGATGCCCGTGCCGCTCTGATCGTAATTCGGCTCGCGGTGGAAACCGGAGAGCGCGAGCGCCTGGATGCCGAGCGCCGTCTGCGGCGGATCGGCCAGTGCTGGCGAGACGATGAGCAACGCGGCGACGACCGCAAGCATGAGACGGCGCATGATGACGCTATCGGCGATTGTCGCTCGCCGCACAGCTTCCTGCATCGTGAAGCCCATAGGGGCGCGCGCTCGGCTCCAGAACATACGCGTATGGATCGACCGGTGGCTGGTCTTGCGACACGCTCGGTCGCCGTCTCGCGCGGCGCAATGGTGGCCTCCAGCCAATCGCCGGCAACGCTGGCCGGGGTCGAGGTCCTGCGCGCGGGGGGTAACGCCGTAGACGCGGCGATCGCCGCCCATGCCGTCATGGGCGTCGTGGAACCACACTCCAGCGGCATCGGCGGCGATGCCTTCGCCTTGGTGTGGGATCCGCGCGAGCGGCGCGTCGTGGCGCTCAACGGCTCGGGCGGTGCGTCTTTGGAGGCCTCGCGCGAGCGGCTCCATGCCCAAGGGTTGGAGACGATGCCGGAGCGCGGCGGTCTCTCGATTACGGTGCCCGGCGCGGTGCGTGCCTTTGCCGCGCTGGGAGAGCGCTACGGCCGCCGCAGTCTGCGTGAGAACCTCGCCGCGGCGATCGCGCATGCAGAAGAAGGGTTCCCCGTCGCGGAGGTCGCGGCCGCGGCCTGGAGCGCAAGCGCTCCGATCGTCGCGCGCTACAGCGGGGGCGACAGCCCCTTCGGGCGGCCCGTGCGCCCCGGCGAAATCATCCGCCTTCCCGCGCTGGCGCGCACGCTGCGCGCGATCGGCGAGGGCGGTGCGGGGGCATTCTACGACGGAGAGGTTGCCGCGGCCATGGTACGCGCCGTCGCCAGCGCCGGCGGTACGCTCTCGCGTGAGGACCTGCGAACCCACTGCTCGCAGTGGGTCGAGCCGATCTCCACCACCTACCGCGGTTGCGAAGTCTTTGCACCGCCGCCCAACGGGCAGGGCATCGCGGCGCTCGAGATGCTCAACATCCTGGAAGGCTTCGATCTTCGCGCGCTGGGCCACAACACTGCACCTTACTTGCACCTGATCGTCGAAGCCAAACGCCTGGCCCATCGCGACCTCGCGCGCCATCTTGCGGATCCCGATCAAGCCGTTGTTCCTATAGCGCGCTTGCTCGATAAAACGTACGCTGCCGAGCTGCGCGCGCGAATCAGGCCCGACCGGATGATGGAGCTGCCTGCCGATCTCCCGGCCCGCAGCGGGACGGTCTACGCGGCGGCGGTGGATGCGGACGGGCTGTGCTGTTCGCTCATCAGCAGCGTCTACATGAACTTCGGCAGCGGCGTTGTCGATCGCGTCAGCGGCGTCAACTTTCAGAACCGCGGAGCGCTCTTCTCGCTCGAGCCACACCACCCCAACGCGCTGGCTCCCGGCAAGCGCCCCTATCACACGATCGTGCCGTGGCTGGTGCTGCGCGACGGAGCACCGTGGCTGACCATGGGCATCGTGGGCGGCGAGATACAGCCGCAGGGGGCGGTTCAGATGCTCTGCGGCCTGCTGGAGTTCGGGCTGGGGCTCCAGGAGGTCGTCGAGTGCCCACGCATTCGTCATAGCGACGGCGCCATCGCGATGGAGTCCGGAATCGCCCCCGGCGTCCGTGCGGCGCTGGCCGAGCTTGGTCATCGCGTCGTGTCGAGCTTCGGCCCCTTCTCGTACGGCGGTGCGCAAGCGGTCGCCGTGGACCCGATAAGCGGCGTACGAAGCGGAGCCTCAGACCCGCGCAAGGACGGCATCGCGCTCGGCACGTGAACAGGCGGATCGCGGCGGAGTTCTACTTCGACGATGGCGACAGGCTGTCTGGCGTCTACAACTTGACGCTCAACGTGATGCGCGCGATCCTCTCCCGAGATCCAGACGTTCCGCTGCTCTGGGCCGATCGCGCCCACGAGCAGTCCCTCGAACGCAAGTCGACCGCGATCTACGAGGCGGTGGAGGACGCGCTGCTATCCTGCTCTCACCTCCGCGAGCACGTCACCGTCTTCTCGCTGTATCGCGACGGTATGGCGTGGCACGGCCGGGCGTGCCGCTCGTGCCTACTCTTCTTCGGGCCCTACTATCCGCATGAATTGGCGGCCGAGATGCTGCTCGACATCAAGAACGTACAGCCGCTCAGCCGCCTGACGCCGCTTGGCTGACCAGGACGTTCGCGAAGCGTGCGCGCAGGTCGCGCTTGCGGAACTTGCCGACGCCGGTGCGCGGGATCGTGTCGATGAAGAGAATGCGGTCGGGAATCCACCACTTGGCTACGCGCTCGCCCAGCCAGGCGCGCAATTCCTCCTCCGTGGCGGCGGCGCCCTCGCGTAGCACCACACAGGCGACGGGACGTTCAATCCACTTCTCGTGCGGTACTCCGACGACGGCGGCCTCCTTGATCGCCGGGTGGCCCATCAGTGCGTTCTCTAAGTCGACGGAGCTGATCCACTCGCCGCCGGACTTCACCAGATCCTTGGCGCGGTCGACGATCTGGAGATACCCCAGCTCGTCCACCGTGCAGATGTCGCCGGTGCGGAACCAGCCATCCTTGAAGGCGATGGCGCTGGCATCCTCGTTCTTGTAGTAGCGGGCGGCTACCCACGGGCCGCGGATCAAGAGCTCGCCGGCGCTCTTACCGTCGTGCGCCACGTCCTTGCCTGCGGGATCGACGAGTCGCCATTGCATGCCGGGGACGAAGACGCCCTGCGTGAGGCGTGCGTGCTCTATCTGCTCCGGCGAAGCCCCGGCGAGTGCGGCCTTGACGTGAGACACGGTGCCGATGGGGCTCGACTCGGTCATGCCCCAGGCGTGAACGGCGGTGATGTTCAGTGCGTCGAAGTCGCGCATGAGCGCGGCGGGAACGGCGGAGCCTCCGACGATGAATCGCTCGAGATGCGGGAGCGTGGCGGCGTTGCGCCGCAGCTCGTCACGAATGCCCAGCCAGACCGTGGGAACTCCGGCCGAGACGGTGACGCGTTCCTGATCGAGCAACGCAATCAGGCTCTTGGGATCCATCCCGGGGCCGGGGAAGACCAGCTTGGCTCCCGTCATCGGCGTGGAGAAGGGTATGCCCCAGGCGTTGACGTGGAACATCGGGACGATCGGCAGGACGGTGTCGCGCTCGCGCACGCCCAATGCGTCTGCGGCGCTGCAGGCGTAGGCGTGGATAACCGTCGAGCGGTGCGTATAGAGTACCCCCTTGGGGTCGCCGGTCGTCGCCGACGTGTAGCAGAGGATGGCGGCGTCCCATTCGTCCTGCACGTCTGGCTCGAAGGTGTCGGTCTCGCCGGCGATCAGCTCCTCGTAGTCGAGTGCGCGCTCCACGGCCGGCGAGCGCCCGCCCATCGAAACGACGACGCGCTGCGCGCTGTTGGGCGAGGCGGCAAGCCCGGGGGCCAGCGCGGCGCCTAGCGAGCTGTCGAAGAAGACGGCGCGGTCCTCGGCGTGGTCGAGCACGTAGCCGACCTGCTCGGGGAAGAGCCGAATGTTCGCGGTGTGGAGCACGGCGCCGATCGACGGGACGGCGTAGTAGAGCTCGAGATGGCGGTGGGTGTTCCAGGCGAAAGAGGCGACGCGGTCACCCTTGCCGATGCCCATGCGGCGCAGCGCGTTTGCGAGCTTGGCGACGCGGCGCCCGAACTCTGCGTAGGTCAAGCGGTGGATCCCGTCGTCGGCGCGCGAGACGATCTCGCGCTCACCGTGATTGGTCATGACATGCGCCAAGATCGAGGGAATGGTCAACGGCACGTCCATCATGAGTCCGCGCATCGCGTCTACCTCCTCCATGGGCTCCTCGGTTATCGTGCGCGGCTTCGTCGCCGCACGCCGCCTTCCCCGCCGCACATGCGAGAAAAGTCGTATCGTTCATACGGGTCGTCCGTTCGCTTCGCGATGTCTTCTCGGATGCTTCATATCGCTGCTCTACCGTGGGCACGACAGAGCTCTCACTTGTTCAGACGGAGAGGTGTTCAAAGGAATGCAAGGCAGCGAGAACGGCGACGGCAAGCCCAATGCGACCATCAGCCGCAGCGCGTTCATGGGCGGGCTAGGTACGGCGGGGGCTCTTTTGGCGACGGGCTGCAATACGCCGCAGGCGACAACGGCGGCCGCGTCACGCAACTCGGCTGCCGCCGTGGTCAGCGGCGACGCGCGCAAGATCGCGCAGGCGCGTGGCCTCATGCCGGCCGACGTTGCGGCGGCGCTGAAGACCTACGTTCCTTCGGGCAAGACGGACGACTACTACATGTTCGCCTCCGGCGGCCACAGCGGCCAGGTGCTGGTGATCGGCGTACCGTCGATGCGCCTGCTCAAGGTCATTCCGGTTTTTACTCCCGAGTCGTACGGCGGCTGGGGGTACTCGTCGGGTTCGCGCGACGTACTGAAAGCCGGCGCGGTCGACGGTACGGTGATCACGCACGGCGACACCCACCATCCGACCTTCAGCGAGACGGGCGGCGACTACGACGGACGATTCTTCTTCATCAACGACAAGGTCAACGCGCGCGTCGCGGTGATCGATCTGCGGGACTTCGAGTGCAAGCAGATCGTCAAGAACCCGCTGACGCTCTCCAACCATGGCGTCTGCGTCACACCGAACTCGGAGTACGTGGTCGAGTCCTCGCACTATGGTATGCCGGTGGGCTGGAAGACGTCGGACGTGACGAAGGAAGCGTACCGCAAGCGCTTTCGGGGCTCCCAGACCTATTGGAAGTTCGACGCCGCCAAAGGGCGCATCGATCCGGAACGCTCCTTCGCCGTAGAGCTCCCGCCGTACTGGCAGGACATCCTCGACGCCGGGAAGCTTGGCAGCAACGGTTGGACCTTCACCAACTCCATCGATACCGAACTCGCGGTCCCCGAGGACTGGCACGGCGGGCCGGCGATGGAGGTCGGTGCCTCCCAGCACGACATGGATTTCCTGCACCTATTGAATTGGAAGCTGGCCGAGAGGCTCGTGCAGAGCGGCGGCGTCTCCAAGGTCAACGGCCTCGCCTACATCCCGCTGGAGCAGGCCGTGAAGGAAGGTGTGCTCTACCTGGTGCCAGAGCCCAAGAGCCCGCACGGCGTGGACGTCACGCCGGACGGAAAGTACGTGGTCGTCTCAGGTAAGCTCGATCCGCACGTCAGCATCTATGGCTTCACAAAGATCCAACAGGCGATCGCCAAGGGCCATTTGCGCCGCGATTCCTACGGCGTCCCCATCGTGGCGTTCGAGGATGCGCTGGTCGCGCAGGTCAAGGTTGGCCTCGGCCCGCTCCACACGCAGTTCGGAGGCGACGGTCATGCCTACACCAGTCTCTTTCTAGACAGCGCCGTGGCTCGTTGGACGCTGGGCGACGATTCGGGGAAGGGCTGGAACCTGTTGGAGACGCTCCCCGTCCAGTACAACGTCGGCCACCTGGCCGCGCCGCATGGGGACACGGTCCATCCGCGCGGCGGCTACGTCGTGGCGCTGAACAAGTGGTCCTTGGATCGTTTCCTCCCCGTGGGCCCGTTCTACCCGCGCAACTTACAGTTGATCGACAACACGGGTGAGAAGATGCAGGTGCTCTACGACATGCCGATTGGCATGGCCGAGCCGCACTACGCTCAGATCATCGATACCAAGCTGTTGAAGCCGATCGACGTCTACCCGAAAAATACGGACGTCTTCACCATGGCGGCCGACCCGAAGGCGCCCGTCTTCGGCAAGGAGGGCACCTTCGATCGCGGCGATCACATCGTGGTCGAGATGAGCATGATGCGCAGCGAGTTCCGCCCGGACGTCGTGCGCGTGAAGCGGGGCAGTCGCGTAGTGTGGCGGCTCAACAACGTCGAGACGGCGAAGAACGCCATCCATGGCTTCGCGCTCTCGAAGTACAACATCAGCCTGAGCCTCGAGCCCGGGAAGGTGGAGGCCATCGAGTTCGTTGCCGATGAGCCGGGCGTCTATCCGTACTACTGCACGGACTTCTGCTCCGCGCTGCATCTTGAGATGATGGGCTACCTGGTGGTGGCCTAGGAGATCGTGACGATGTCGCATATCTCGGGAGTCCAATCCGCACAGAGCCCGCTCGCGCTGCGAGCGTCGGGGAGCCGCGCGCTGCTCATCGCGGCGGTGCTGCTCGCCGTCTCGCTCGTTCTGCCGTGGTGGCACATGACCATGTATGCGCCGCAGTATCCCGCGGGGTTGTCGGCCAGCGCCGGCGTCTTCAGCATTCACGGCGACGTCACGGAGATCAACGAGCTCAATCACTACATCGGGTTCATGCCGCTCGAGCACGTCGCGCCGATCGAGCGGCGGGCGGGTATCGTGCTGGGGCCCTTGATCGTCTTGCTCGCCTTGGCGGCCGCGTTCCTGGGCGGGCCCTGGCGCCTCTTGGCAACACCGGCAGTCGTCCTGCCGGTCTTTACGGTGGCCGACCTGGCCGGGTGGCTCTGGTACGCGGGTAACCATCTCGATCCTCATGCCGCGCTCTCGACCAGCGTGGCACCCTGGACGCCGCACATGCTCGGGCCCGGCGGTGTCGGACAGTTCCATACGTTCGCCATGTTCGATCCGGGCTTCGCGCTAGCTGTGGCGGCGGCGGTCTTGGTCGTGTCGGCCCTCCGGCGAAGGCACCGGCCCGCGGTCGGCCAGCGGTGATTCCGCTGGCTCCGGCACCGCCGGCGATCGTCTGCCGAGCCTGTCCGCCGGTCACCTTGGCGCGGGAGCTCTCCGCCTCTCCCGCCGGAACGGTCGTTCGCGTCGCCGGCGGCGTCTACCGCGGGAACTTCACGCTGGGGCGCGGCGTGACGCTTCAAGGCGAGGGCGCGATCCTCGACGGCGGCGGCAGCGGAACGGTGCTGACCATCGCCGGCTCCGATGCGCGCATCTCCGGGGTCGCGATACGCAACAGCGGAACGAGTTACGTCGACATCGACGCCGGTATCAGAGTCTTGGGCGACCGCGCAAGCATCGAGAACGTCACCATCGCCCGGAGCCTCTTCGGCATCGACGTCAAGAGCGCTGGCCACGTCGTGGTCCAAGGCGTGACGGTGGACGGGCTCGCGCAGCGTGACGTACCGCTGCGAGGCGACGCGCTGCGCCTGTTCTACAGCCCCTCGGCGCGCATCGCCGGCAATACGTTTCGCAACGGACGCGACGTCCTCATCTGGTTTTCGAATGGAGCGGTCATCGAAGGTAACCGTATCAGCGATTGCCGGTACGGCATCCACGTGATGTACGCCAAGCGGCTCGCGATCGAGCGCAACGCCGTCACGAACTGCGAGGTCGGTACGTACCTGATGTACGCGACACAGCTGCGCATCGAGAGCAACGTCTTCGCGCACAACCGCGGCTCCACCGGCTACGGCATCGCGTTGAAATCGGCCGACGACGTGGTCGTGCGCAACAACGCCCTGGTCGACGACCATGCCGGCATCTACCTCGATCAGTCGCCGTGGTCCCAGGGAGCCTCCCTGCGCGTGGAGGACAACTTGGCGGCATATAACGGTGTGGGTCTTCTGGCTACGCCCGCGACGGCCGGGGGCGTGGTGGTCGGAAACGCGTTCGTGGACAACATCGTCCAGGCGCAGGCGTCCGGTCAAGGCGACCTCAAGGGCATGACCTTCGACGAAGGGGAGCGGGGCAACTATTGGAGCGATTACGCGGGATACGATGCGCGCGGCACCGGCATCGGAGATGCTCCGTATCTCGCCATGACCGCATTCGGCGCGGAGGCTGCCGCCGATCCGCGGCTTCAACTCCTGACCTATAGCCCCGCAGCCGTGGCCATCGACTTCGCGGCACGCGCTTTGCCGGCGTTCGCACCAAGTATCCAGCTTGTGGATCACGTTCCGGCGCTGCGCGCCCCGTCGTTCAGCGATCTACCTTGGCCACACCGCTCCGGCAGTGCCGTGCCCCTGCTGGGCTTCGCGGCGCTGGCTCTGGGCGGGGCCGGGGCCATGGGCGCGATCTCCCGGCGTAGCGGCCGCTCGGGCCTGCGGCGACGCCGCCATACCGAAAGGACGAAGACCTTGACCTCCGTGCCGATCATTACCGCGAGCGAGGTACGCAAGTCATACGGCAAGAGGCTCGCGCTGGCCGATGCCACCTTCCAGGTGCGCGGCGGCGAGACCGTCGCGCTGTGGGGTCCCAACGGCGCAGGAAAGACGACGCTCCTGCGATGCTTGCTGGGGCAGGTCTCGTATCAAGGCTCGCTGACCGTCGCGGGCATGCGCCCCTCTCCACGAATCCCCGCTGCCCGGGTGTTGATGGGGTACGCTCCGCAATCGCTCCCGGATTTCGAGATGAGCGTCGAGGAGCTGGCGGTAATGGTGGGCGCGCTGCGCGGGTGCGATGCGGCGGAGATCGACGCGGCGCTCGCGGAGACGGGCGCCGATCAGGCGCGCGGTACGGCCGTCGGCGCGCTCTCCGGCGGGATGAAGCAGCGCTTGAACGTGGCGCTGGCGCTGCTGGGCGAGCCGCCGATCCTCGTGCTCGACGAGCCGACGGCCGGGCTCGATCGCGCCAGCCACCGTAGTCTCGTGGATATGCTGCGTGAGCGAAAGCGCCGGGACAAGACGATCATCTTCACCTCGCACGACGCCGGCGACGTGCTGGCGCTGGCCGACCGCGTCGCGATGATGGAGGAAGGGCGCGTGGTGGGCGTGATGGATGTGGATCGCTTTGGCCCATTGATGCGCCGCCGGCACGAGGAGGACGCCGTATGGCACCGGGCGTGACGATCGCCGTGGTGGAGCTGCGCTCGGCGCTGCGCAACCGCTGGCTGCAATACTATACCGCTGCGTTTGCTTTGCTCGCGGGTCTGCTGGCGTTCGGCGGGTTGGCGGCGGCCGGCTACGGCGGGGCGGCCGGCTTCGGCCCCACGGCGGCGGGCTTGATCTCGCTCGATCTCGTCATCGTTCCGCTGATGGCGCTGACGGTGGGAGCCCTCGCCTATTGCCGCGATCGCGAGCGGGGAACGCTCTCGTACTTGGGGGCGCTGCCGCTCTCCGTGGACAGCATCTTCCGGGCCAAGGCGCTGGGCTTGGCCGTCGGGCTCAGCATGGCGGTTGCGCTGGGGTTCTCGCTGGCGCTGGTGGTCATGGCGCTCATGGGCGTGGGCGGCAACGCCGGCGATCTCGCCGCGTTGGTGGGCTTGACCTGGCTGCTGGCGCTGGCGATGGGAGGTATCGGACTGGCGATCTCCGTCAATGCCCGCCGCGTGCCGGCCGCGCTTGGTCTGGCGATCGTGAGCTGGCTGCTCTTCGTCTTGTTGGGGGACCTGGGAATCATGGCGACGGCGATGGCAACGCACGTGGGAATGCAAGTCCTGTTGTGGCTGACGATCCTCAATCCCATAGAGGCCTATAAGATCGCGGCGATCGCCGCGCTCTCGGGCTCCGTCGACGTGCTGGGGCCCGGTGGGCGGCTCGCTACCGACATCTTCGGGGGCGCGCTCTTGCCGGTGATGGTCGGGGCGCTCTGCGCGTGGCTTGCCGCCTCGGGCGGCGCCGCGTGGTGGATGGCGAGGCACGGCGATGTGGCGTAACGCGATCGGAGTTCTGGCGCTGGCCATCGCCCTGGGGGCATGCGGATCGAGCACGCGCGCGCAGGGCGCCGCGACCGACGGCGACATCACGATCGCCGTCGTCGCCGATCCCGGCGTCGTGGGCGAACGCAACGAGTTGCGCGTGCGTCTGGAGGATGCGCAGCACCATCCCGTCACCGGCGCGCATGTCACCGTGCAGATCGAGATGCCCGCGATGCCGATGCACCGGGCGCCGCTCCCGCTCGAAGAACGCAACTCCGGCGAGTACGCGACCGCGCGTCCCGACTTCGACATGGACGGCGAATGGACGACCCAGGTCACCGCTACCGGCGGCGCGGGCCGCCGGATCGAAGGAGTAACGCACCTGCGCATTCGCGACTGAACGTGTGATGCGTGTCTCACCGGCAGGGAGATCGCCTGCGGACGGCGATCCAACTGCACTCGGTGGGAAGAGGAAGAAGGGCACGGAGGCGTGATAGCCGAGCGGCGCGCATGGCGGCGTTCTGGTTCTTCGTTGCGTTGCTCAGTGCGGGCGGCGCGCTGTGGCTCATGCAGCCGACTCGCATCGCGCCCCTTGCCGCCGTGCCAGCGCCAGCGCCGACGCCCGATCGTCACCGCTCGACGGTCTCCTTCGTCGGCGACGTCATGCTGGGCGGAGGAGTGGCGGAGGTGGCTCGGAGGCGCGGCACCGACACGCTCTTCGCGCGCGTCGATCCATGGCTCCACGCCGGCGACGCCGTCGTAGGCAATCTCGAGTGCGTTCTCTCGACGCGCGGCGCTCCCACCGCGTCCAAACCAGAAGCCGCCCTGCGCGCCCATCGCGAGTGGCTGCTGCGGGGATCGCCGGAGGATGCCGCCGCGCTGGCGCGCGCCAACTTCGCTGCGATGACGCTCGCCAACAACCACAGCATGGACTATCGCGGCGTGGCGATGGACGATTCGCTGGCCGCCTTGCACGGCGCCGGTATCGCCTCGACGGGCGCCGGCGACGATCTTACGCGTGCGCAGTCGCCGGCGATCTTCGAGCGCGCCGGCATCCGCTTCGCCGTTCTCGGCGTCAGCGAGATTCTGCCGCAGGGCTCGTGGGCGACGCGCGGGCGTTCAGGGGTCGCGCCCGGGCGCGGCTTGGCGCGAACCTCGCTCGATCCGGCGTTCGACGGCGCGATGGCACGGCGCGTGCGCGCATGGCGGGACCGCGTAGACGTGGTGGTGGTCTACGAGCACTGGGGGACGGAGCTGGTCGGCAAGCCAACGGACGACCAACGCGCCTTCGCGCATGCCATGATCGATGCCGGCGCACAGCTCGTCGTCGGCGCCCATCCGCATGTTCTTGGACCCATCGAGAACTATCGCGGCGGCGTGATCGCCTATAGCCTCGGCAACTTCGTCTTCGACGCTTACCCAGGTGCCGCCGCGCGCTCGGCGATTCTCCAGGTGCGCTTCGACGGCGCGCGCGTCGCGGGGTGGGAGGCGGTCCCCGTGGTGATCACGGGTGGGATACCGCATGCGGCCGATGAGCGAAGCGCGCGGGCGATCGCGCGCGCGCTCGAGGTAGGCCCCACATGTCACGACGGATTGCGCATGCCGGGAGCGTGCGTCACAACGGAAGGGACGCGGCGCGCGGCGTTGCACCATTCCGCACATGCAGACTGACGCGCGGCGAGCGCAGAGAGAGGTTTCGATGTTTCCCACCACCATCGCGGGGAGTCTCCCCAAGCCGTTCTGGCTCGCCGAGACCAATCGCCTCTGGCCGCGCTGGCGCTGGGATGGCGCGGACCTCGCTCAAGCGCAACGCGATGCCGTCGAGCTGATGGTGGCACTGCAGAAGCGCTCCGGTATCGACGTGCTTACCGACGGTGAGATGGGGCGACGCCATTTCGTCCATGGCTTCCTGGAGAGCCTCGAGGGCATCGATTTCTCGAAGCTGGTGCGCGAGCGCATTCGCGACGGGCGCTACGAGGCCGACTTGCCGACCGTCGTTGGCCCCGTAAGGCGTCGCAGCCCCGTGCACCTCGAGGAGGTGCGCCACCTGCGCGCGCTGACCGGGCGCGCGATCAAACTGACGATCCCTGGCCCCATGACCATGGTCGACACGCTGCACGACGAGGCGTATAGAGATCGCAAAGCGCTCGCGTTCGCCTTTGCCGAGATCATCAACGCGGAGGTACGCGAGCTCGCGGCGGCCGGATTGGACGTGGTGCAGCTCGACGAGCCAGCGTTCAACGTCTACCTCGACGACGTGGAGACGTGGGGCATCGCGGCGCTGAATCGCGCCCTCGACGGCGTCGGCTGTCGCAGCGCCGTGCACGTCTGCTACGGCTATGGTATCGAGGCCAACATCGCTTGGAAGAAGTCCCTCGGCGCCGTGTGGGAGCACTACCGGCGTGTTCTTCCCGCGTTGGACGCCTCGTGCGTCGACGAGGTATCCATCGAATGCGCGGGCTCGTGCGTACCTACGGAGCTGCTGGGATTGCTTGCACACAAGCACGTGGCCGTGGGGGTCATCGACGTGGCAACCGATCGCGTCGAGAGCCCCGAGGAGGTCGTCGCTACGGTGGAGCGCGTGCTGGAGTACGTTCCCCGCGAGCGGGTCACACTCTCGACGAACTGCGGAATGGCCCCGATGGGACGCGAGGTTGCAGAACGCAAGCTCGCCGCGCTCGGTGAGGGCGCGCTGCAGGCGCGGCTGCGCCTAGGATCGTGAGGCGACTTAGCGGTTGGGGTGTCCCTCGAACTCCAGCAGCGCCCGGCGGCGCTGGACGTCTGGTGATTCGCCTTTGACGCGTCCATCTGCGCCGATCACACGGTGCGCGGGGATGAGGAGCGCGAGCGGCGATCGGCTCATCGCCGCGGCCACGCCGCGGTGGGCAAGGGGCCGTCCCACGGCGCGCGCGATCTCGCCGTAAGAGACGAGATCGCCGAACTCGAGGTGCGCAACGGCGCGCCACACCTCGAGTTGGAAAGGTGTCCCCGCGAGCGTGAACGGAACGTCGAAGCGCCGCAGGCGCCTGCCGAAGTAGGCACGTACCTGTGGAGCGATCTCGCGCACCAGCGGCGCCCGCTCGTCGAGCGGCCCGAAGCGCGCGCGCAAGGCGCGCTTGCAGGTTCGTACGTCGCGAACGAACTCGCTCCAGAAGCACCCGCTACCGTCGGTCGTAAAACAGAGGCTCCCTCCCAACGGCGAAGCGACGGAGCCGAACCCGACCGCGTTCCCTATGGCAGCGCCCCGCCGAATGTCAGGTAGAGGATCCACAGGGGACCGACCAAGAGGTGAACGAGATTCGTCGTGAAGGCTGGTTTGCGTCCTTCGAAGGCGTGGCCCACTAATTGAAAGACCCAGCCCGCTGCGAAGGCGATCAGCGCGAGCGGCCACGGCGTGTGCGCGCCCACCACGTAGAGGGCGGCGAAGGCGATCAGCGCCGCCAGGCTTAGCGTGGCTGACAGCCGAACGTAAAACGCCACCACGAGGATCGCGACGATCGCCGCCAGATCGGTGGGGCCGATGCGCACCAGTTCGAGCAGGGCGAAGAGGCTCCATACAATCAGCGGGATGCCGATCTCGTGGCACAGGCGGTTGCGCGGGTCGCGATGGTAGGCTCCGTAATCGTCGAAGTACGTGTGTGCCATGCTCACCCCCATGGCGCTCTTCTGTGCTCCGAGGGGTGATTCCTGACGGAGGAGTCGTGAGCGCCTACAAGGATGAGACCCTGGTTGTCGAGCCGCACGGCATCGAGCAGATCCCCGACGGCGAGCGCCATGGGCGCCCATCGGGACTCTTCGGGCTCTGGTTCGGCGCCAACGCGGAGATCGCCACGTGGGCGCTCGGTACCCTCAGCGTCGCGCTCTACGGAACCAGCCTCAAGGGTGCCATCTTCGGTCTGCTGATAGGGAACCTCGCGGGGTGCGTCCTGCTGGGCGTGTTGGCTACGTTCGGTGCCCGCAAGGGCGTGCCGCAGATGGTCCAGTCGCGCTACGCCTTCGGCTTCTTCGGAAACATGATCCCGGCGGCGCTGACCTATCTCTCCGGCATCGGTTGGTTTGCCATCAACACGGTCTTCGGCACCTATGCGCTGGTGACGCTCACCCACCTGCCGTACGTCGCGGCGCTGGTCGCTATGCTGGTCTTCCAAGTGGTCATCGCCGTCTACGGCTACAACGCGATCCACGCCTTCGAGCGCGTGATGGCCTACGGGTTGGGGGCGGCCTTCGCCATCCTGCTCGTCGTGACCATTCCCCGCGTGAACTTTGCGGCGCCCTTCAACCCGCATGCGCCGTTGGCGTTCGGCGGCGAGTTCGCGGGCATCATCCTCTCGACCGCGCTCTCGTTCTCGTACGCGGCGGGTTGGATGCCTTTCGCCTCCGACTATTCGCGCTATCTCCCCGCGGCCACGAGCCCCAAGCGGATCTGGCTCAATGTCTTCCTGGGCGCGGCACTGCCGTGTATCGTGCTGGAGTCGATGGGGGCTGCCGCCATGACGGCCGTCCACGGAGCCTCCGCCGACGCCAGCCCCACGGACATCGTGATGACGCTGCTTGGCTCGGGCGTGCTGGCCTACGTTGGCTTGATCGCCGTCACGTTCGGCACGTTGACGGCGAACATCCTCAACATCTATTCGGGAGCCATCGGCGGCCTCGTTCTCAAGGATGCGCGGCGCGCCTGGACATCGCCGCTCCTGCTCGCGGTGATGTTCGGTGCGGCCACCGCGTTTTTGCTCTCGCTGGCCAAGAACGGTGGAACCCCGCTCCCCGTGGCCGTCGTTGCCATCGCATCGCTGATCGTGGCGGCTGCGGTTTTGGTCGTCTCTCGCTTCTCGCTGCTCCGCTGGCAGGCGGCGATCTTGGTGGGTGTGCTGGGCGGCGCCCTCTCGCTGGGCGGCTCTGATCCCGCGCAGACTGCCAAGCTCTACACGAATTTCCTGCTCGTCCTCTCGTACTGGGTGGCGCCGTGGGCCGCCGTCGTCTTCGTGGCCTGGCTCACCGGCGGTCGCGAGAGCCCCGCGGAGCGGCTCTACGAGCGCCAACCCGCCTTTGGTGCGGGGCTCGTCGCGTGGATCGCCGGTTTCGTCGTCTCGGTTCCCTTCTGGAGCCAGGCCTGGTACGTCGGGCCGATCGCCAAGAGCCTCCCGCGAATCGGCGACATCTCGTACTACGTCGGTTTCGTCGTCGCCGCCGTCGTCTATCTCACGCTAGCGCGCAGGCGCGAAGAGGTTGCCGCTACCGCGTCGTGAGTGTCCTCAGCACCAGCGTGCGCAACTCGCTCATCTCCTCCATCGCGTAGCGCACGCCTTCGCGGCCCAGGCCGCTCTCCTTTACGCCGCCATAGGGGAAGTTGTCGACGCGTAGCGTGGGATAGTCGTTGATCACGACGCCTCCTACCTCGAGCTGTTCGAAGGCTTTCCACGCGCGCCTGAGGTCGTTGGTGAAGACGCCGGCTTGGAGCCCATAGCGCGAGTCGTTGATGCGGGCCAGGGCGGCGTCGAAGTCGTCGACGATAGCGACGGTGGCCACGGGGCCGAAGATCTCCTCGCACTCCACCTTCATGTCGTGCGTCGTCTCCGTCAGTACGATGGGGTGGATGAGGTTGCCCTCGCGCTTCCCGCCGCGCAGGGTGCGGGCACCTGCCGCCTTTGCCTCGGCGACCCAGGCCATCACGCGGTCGGCGTTGGCGGTGTCGATCATCGGCGAGACCATGGCCTGCTCGTCGCGCGGATTGCCGACGCCCAAGGCATCGGTGGCGGCGAGGAACTTGGCGAGAAACGGCTCGGCTACCGAACGCTGCACCAGCATACGCTGCACTTTGATGCACACTTGTCCGCCTTGGCCGTAGGCACCGATGGCGCAACGCTGCGCAGCCCAGTCGAGGTCGGCGTCCCCCCAGATCAGCGCGCCGGCGTTGCCGCCCAGCTCCAACAGGACGCGCTTCTTGCCCGCGATCGACCTGAGGTGCCAGCCGACCTTCGAGGAGCCGGTGAACGAGAGGACTTTGAAGCGCTCGTCGGTCGCCAGGCGCTCTGCCACCTCGACGGGCGCGTGGACCACGGAGAGCGCCTCGCGTGGAATGCCGGCCTGGTAGCAGATCTCCGCCAACTCGAGCGCGCAGAGCGGAGCCTGAACCGGCGGCTTGAGGACCACGGGGCAGCCGACGGCGAAGGCCGGCCCCAGCTTGTGGGCGACGAGGTTGAGCGGGAAGTTGAACGGCGCGATCGCAGCCACCGGTCCGGCGGGGAAGCGTTCAACGATGGCGGTGTAGCCTTCGGTGGCGGGGCCGAGATCGAGCGGCAGCACCTCGCCCCCCGTGCGCGTGGCCTCCTCTGCCGCGATGGAGAAGGTGGTGATCGCGCGATCGACTTCGATGGCCGACCAGCGGCGCGGCTTCCCCGACTCCGCGATCATCAATTCAACCAGCGCCTCTTTGCGCGTCCGCAAGCCGTCCGCGACGGCGCGCAGCACGTCACGACGGTGGTGGCGCGGCCAATGCGAGAAGCTGGGAAAGATATCGACGGCGGCGGCGATCGCGCGCTCCATGTCGTCGTGGCCGGCCACGGCGATGGTGCCGACCGTACTTCCGTCATAGGGGTTGGTCACCGCCTCGCGCCCGGTTCCCTCGCTGCGTTGCCCCGCGATGGGGAGTGGATAGTGTCGTACGTCGGTCAGCATCGAGATCTCCCGTTTGTCCGTGGCGGTGGGGCCTCCTCTCATCGAGCGCTCATCTGCCGTCCAGGCTGGCCTTGGTGGGCGAGTGAAACTCGATGGGTAGGATCGACGTAGAACGCCTCGACTGGAGGGATACCTGCATGTGGTTGACGCGTTTCGCCATTCAACGTCCGACGATCGTGACGCTGTTCTTCTTGGCGATCGCGCTGTTTGGGACGATCGGCTACTTCTCGATGGGCGAGAACATCATGCCCAACGTGACGTTCCCGTTCGTCGGCGTCAACGCCGGCTACCCGGGTGCCAGTCCCGAAGAGATGGAGCGGCTGGTTATCAAGCCGATCGAGGACCAGCTCCAGAGCGTCCAGCACGTTCACCGCATCACGGGCTTCGCGCAGGACGGCACGGCCTTCATCGGCGTGCAATTCAAGCTGGGCACCGACATCAACGCGGCCCAGAACGACGTCCAGAACGCCGTCGGCTCGGCGCGCCCGAATCTTCCCTCGGATCTCGTACCGCCAAGTGTTCAGCGCTTTGACCCCTCCTCTCAGCCCATCCTCTTGGAATCCGTGGGCTCCTCCATACTCTCGCCTGTCGCCCTCGGCAATCTCGTGCAGAACACGATCGTGCCCGATCTGCGCGGCGTGCAAGGCGTGGGCTCGATCAACGTGGGCGGCGCCTACACGCACCAGATCACCGTCGAGCCGCACCCGGGCAGCCTGCTTGCCACGGGAGCGACGCTGCTCGACGTGAACAACGCGGTGGGCGGTGGTAACGTCAGCCTCCCCGGTGGGCGCCTCGATCAGCCCTTCCGCGAAGCGACGATCGGCGTGCGCGCCGATATCACTTCGGCCCAGCAGATAGCGCAGCTCCCGTTGGCGGTTCCCGGCGGCGCCCAGAGCACGCTGCGCGTCGGCGACGTGGCCGCGGTGGTTGACGGCTACGCCGACCAGCGTATCCTGCAGACCGTCAATGGAGGTGCTGCCGTCATCGTCCAGGTGGCGCGCGACTCCGACGGCGATACGGCCGGAACCACTCGGGCCGTGCGCGCCGAGTTCAAGAGCCTTGCGCAGCGGTATCCGCAGTTGAGCTTCAAGGAGCTCAACGCCGACTCCGACTTCATGCATCAGTCGATCAACGGCGTCCTCCAGAACCTCTTGGAAGGCATCGTCCTTACCGCCGTCGTGCTGCTCTTCTTCCTGCACGTTTGGCGCAGCGCCGTGGTGGTGATGATCGCCATCCCCGCCTCGCTGCTAGCGACATTCTTCGTGATGTGGCAGCTCGGCTTCACCGTTGATGTGCTCTCATTGATGGGCCTTTCGCTGACGATCGGCATCCTGGTGGACGACTCGATCGTCGTGATCGAGAACATCACCCGCCATCGAGATATGGGCAAGGATCCCGACCAAGCGGCGGTTGACGGCCGATCGGAGATCGGCGGCGCCGCTATCGCGATTACGCTCGTCGATGTGGTGGTCTTTACGCCGATCGCTTTCATGTCCGGCATCATCGGCGAATACATGCGCGAGTTCGGATTGGTGGTCGTCTGCGCCACGCTCTTCTCGCTGCTGGTTTCCTTCACGCTGACGCCGCTGCTTGCCGCCAAGTGGGCGGTGCTGAAGAAGAGCGGGCTGGCTAAGCGCCACGGTGACGGCAAGACTGAGGAGCGGCCCAGCCTCCTCGATCGCTTCACCTCGGCCTTCGATCGCTCTCGCTCGTATTACCATGACGGCGCCCTGCCGTGGGCCCTGCGCCACCCGTGGTTCGTCGTGCTCGGCTCCTTCGGCCTCGTGCTCGCGTCGTTCGTCCCGGTGGCCACGCAGATCGTGCCCTTCGAGTTTCAGCCGGCCACCGAATGGGGGCAGGCCATCGTTGGCCTGCAATACCCGCCGGGAACGCCCATCGCCACGACCGAGGCCGGCGCGATGCGCCTCACCAAAGCCTTCACGAAGATGAAGGGCGTGGAGTACGTCAACACGACCGTCGGCGAGTACTCGGACGGATACCTCGACAAGCTCGGCGGCCACGTCGCGACGATCAGCGTGATCCTCTTTCAGAACCAGCGCCATCAGGAGCACGTGGTCGTCGAGCAGGCGCCCAAGTTCGCCAACCTGGTGCCGGGGGCGCACATCACGGCGGGCGGAGCGCAGAACGGCGGCGGCCCCGCCATCACGTACGTCTTGACCGGGCCGACCGAGGAGCTGAACGCCGCGGCCGGTAAACTCGCGGCCTTCATCGCGAGGAACCCGGTGGCCACCGACGTGCAGACCAGCAACGAGCAGGCGGGGCCGCGCCTCGAGATCCAGGTCGATCGCGGGCGCGCCGCGATGCTCGGCGTCTCTCCGCAGGCGGCCGCCGAGACGGCGCGTGCGGCGGTGGGCGGCGTGATCGCCACCAAGGTCCGCATGCCGGACGGCTTGATCGATACGCTGGTGCAGTTGCCGTCGGGCGTGCGCGACGACGTGCGTACCCTCCAAGGCATCGACGTTCGCTCCTCCGACGGGACGCTGGTGCCGCTGGCCAACGTGGCCGCGTTTACCTGGAGCACCGAGCCGCCGCTGATCCAGCGCCAGGATCGCCATCGCATCGTGCGCGTGACCGCGAATACGAAGAACGACGCGCCGATCGGGCTGGTCACCTCCAAAGTGGACAGCCAATTGGCGACGCCGGGATTCCTGCCCTCGGGCGTCACCGTGACGACGCTCGGCGACGCGCAGAACCTCTCCGACGCTACTTCGAAGATCGGCCTTGCGCTGCTGACCTCGTTCCTGCTGATCTACATGCTGCTCGTGATCCTCTACGGAAGCTATCTCGAGCCGCTGGTCATCATGTTCAGCATCCCAGTGGCAATCGTGGGCGCTCTCGGGATACTCGCCGTTGCCAACGTGGTGCACAAGATCGTGCCGGGAATCCCATTCTTCGCCGGGCAGACGCTCAATCTGTTCTCCATGTTGGGCATCGTGATGCTCATGGGGCTAGTGGCGAAGAACGGTATCCTGCTCGTGGACTACGCGGATACGCTGCGCAAGCGTGGGTTGGGGCTGCGCGAGGCGATCCGCGAGTCGGCCTCGATCCGCTTCCGCCCGATCGTCATGACAACGGTCTCGATGATCGCCGGCATGCTTCCGTTGGCCCTCGGCTTCACCGAAGGCGCGGAGTTCCGCAAGTCGATGGGAACGGTCATCATCGGCGGACTGACCTCCTCGCTCTTCCTCACGCTCTTCCTGGTTCCGGTCGTCTACGTTGGATTGGTCGGCTTTGCCGACAGACGCCGTGAGGCGAAGGCTGCGCGACTCCGCGCGCAGTACGAGCGGGAGCACGAGTTCGAGCTGCCTCCGGAGCTGGTCGGCCCGCACGCCGAGGCGTGAGTGCGGCGCTGGGCGAAGGCGTTGGCGTGGACGACGCAGGTTTGGTCGAGTTGCGCAAACGCCTCGACGAAGAGGCCGCGTGCTGCGGTATCGATCGGCTGCGCGTCGCCGCGGCGCGCGCCGACGCCGTCACGCGCGAGCGTCTAGCCGCTGCCTTCGAGCGCGGCGACCTGGCGACGTGGAACTTCGATGGCGAGCGCGCACGCTTGGCCGCCGACCCGGAGACGATCCTGCCCGGAGCGCGCGCCGTGGTCTGCATAGCGGTGGGCTACGACACGGAGCCGCCAGCCGCGAGACCGCCGCTGGCGGGGCGCATCTCGCGGTATGCCTGGAGCGAGGACTACCACCGCACGCTGCGTGGCGCGCTCGACCGCCTGGAAGCGGTGTTGCGCCCGTTCGGCCGCGCGCGCGCCGTCTGCGACACGGTACCGTTCGCTGAGCGTGCCTTCGCCGAGCGCAGTGGACTGGGCTGGGTCGGCAGGCACACCGGTGTCATCGTACCAGGGTTGGGGGCGCTGGCCTTCCTCGGCGAGATCGTCACCGACATCCCCTTGCCGCCGGACGAGCCGATCCGCAAGAGTTGCGGCAGTTGCCGCCGCTGCGTCGACGTCTGCCCCACAGGAGCGTTGCGCGGCGACTTCACGATCGACGCTACGCGCTGCATCGGCGATCTCAATCAACGCCTCGACGCCATTCCGCATGCCATGCGCCCGTTGATGGGCGACTGGCTCTGGGGCTGCGACCTCTGCACGGTGGCCTGCCCTCCCAGCCGTGTGGCGCCGAAGGTGGCGCGCCCCGCCTTTTCACCTGGGCCGGGAATCTCACCCTATCCCGATCTTGCGGCGATCCTGCGCTTGCGCAGCGGGGAGTTCAAGCGCACCTACCGCGCGAGCGCGATGGGCTGGCGCGGCGGAGCGATTCTGCGCCGCAACGCGGCCGTCTGCCTGGGCAACACGCTCGACCGCTCAGCAGTCCCCGACCTCGAAGGAGCGCTCGTCGAGGATCCCCACCCGCTCGTCCGCGGCCATGCGGCGTGGGCCCTTGGGCGCATCGCCTCACCGCGTGCGTTGCGGGCGCTGGAGATGCGCCTTCCCTTGGAAGGTAACGCCGGCGTGCGTGAAGAGATCGAGACCGCGCTCGCCTGGAACCATCTCGACCCGTGAGGCGTTCGACCTGACATGCGAAGCCAATCGCTCCTGGCCGTGCTCGCCGCGGCCGTCCTGCTCTGCTGGGGCTCCCCCTCGCTCGCCGAAGAGTCGACCCCCTCGCCGGCGCCTAGCGCGCAGGCTACAGCGGCCCCGCTGACGAGTCAGGAGATGCTCCCTTCATTGCTCGCCAAGATGAGCATGGTGAACCCTGACCTCAAGACGTATGAAGCCTCGATCAAAGTCCAGGTAACGATGCACACGTTTCCGTTCCTGAACCCCACCTTGACGGGGCGGGTCTACTGGTCACGTCCCGACCGCTCGGCCGTCGTCTTCGATACCTTGCCCGTGCTGGCCAACCAGTTCAAGAAGGTCTACCCCCGCATCGAGGCGCCCTCGCAGTGGGCGATGCTGTATAACGTGTCCCTCCTCTCGCCCGACCATGTCCGACTGGTGCCGCGCAAGCACGGGCGAATCGACCATCTCGACGTGGCCGTCAACGCCGACGGCACGGTGGCCTCGATGCACTGGTTCTACAACGACGGCGGTGACGTCGAGCTCCACCAGACATTCTCTCTCGTTTCCGGGCGCATGCTGGTGACGGAGCAGCACGGCATCGTCGACCTTCCCTCCTACAAGGGCGCCATCGAGGCCGCGTTCAGCGGCTACAAGCTCAACGTCAAGATCCCCGAGGCCGTCTTCGCGTCGTAACGCTTGCGCGTCGTTTTCCAACTCTCGCGCGGCGACTAGCCACGGCGGTGCGAGCGACATCCTCCCCGCGGGGCCGCGCGTCGGCGCGCTCTCCTGCGCGCCTCCTACTGCCCTCGCGCGCGCTCTCGGCATCCATGCCTCCGCGCGCGCCTCGGAGCCCCCGCGGGGAGGACGTCGCACGCCCCGCCTTCCTGTCAGCGAGCGCGTGCGGGGCGCTCTCCGAAGGGGGCGTCAAGGCGCCGCGGGAGGCCTGGATGGCCGGAGCGGCGCCGCAGCCGAGGTGACCGAGCGCGCAGGAGCGCGCGCGAGGGAACGTC
>SCRA01000040.1 GCA_004297985.1 bacterium
GACCGAGGGTCTGGCGCAGAAGCGTGCCGTCGATGAGATCGACAATGCGCCCGAGGAGAAGGAGCGCGGTATCACCATCGCCATCTCGCACCAGGAGTACGAGACGGCAAAGCGTCACTACGCTCACGTCGACTGCCCTGGCCACGCCGACTACATCAAGAACATGATCACCGGTGCCGCGCAGATGGACGGCGGTATCCTGGTGGTCTCGGCGGCCGACGGCCCGATGCCGCAGACCCGCGAGCACATTCTGCTCGCCCGCCAGGTCGGTGTGCCGCGCCTGGTAGTCTTCCTCAACAAAGTCGACATGGTCGACGATCCGGAGCTGCTCGAGCTGGTAGAGATGGAAGTGCGCGAGCTGCTCTCCAGCTACGAGTTCCCCGGCGACGATATCCCCGTCATCAAGGGCTCCGCGCTCAAGGCGCTCAACTCGAGCGGCAAGCGCGGTGACCCGGATGCCGAGCCGATCTTCCAATTGATGGACGCCGTCGACAATTACTTTCCCACGCCCGAGCGCGACGTCGATAAGCCGTTCCTGATGCCGATCGAGGACGTCTTCACCATCACCGGCCGCGGCACCGTCGGCACGGGTCGCGTTGAGCGCGGTCAGGTCAAGGTCGGCGAGGAGATCGAGATCGTCGGTCTCAAGAGCGAGACCAAGAAGTCGGTCGTCACCGGCATCGAGATGTTCCGCAAGCTGCTCGACGTCGGTATCGCCGGCGACAACATCGGCGTTCTGCTGCGCGGCATAGAGCGCGACGACATCGAGCGTGGCCAAGTGCTCGCCAAGCCCGGCTCGATCAAACCGCACACCAAGTTCAAAGCCGAGGTGTATGTGCTCTCCAAGGAGGAGGGCGGCCGCCACACCCCGTTCTTCTCGAACTACCGCCCGCAGTTCTACTTCCGCACCACGGACGTGACCGGGACGATCAATCTCCCCGAAGGCGTGGAGATGGTCATGCCGGGCGACAACGTGACGATGGAAGTCGAGCTGATCACGCCGATCGCCTGCGAAGAGGGCCTGCGCTTCGCCATCCGCGAGGGCGGCCGCACGGTCGGTGCCGGCGTTGTCACGGCGATCAACGCCTAAAGAGGGCCAGCGAGGTGGGGAAGGGGCTTGCCGCTTCCCCACCCCGTATGGTACGATCCAGCGGTTGACGCGACGCTTTTGCGCCGCGCTTGCACTTTGACAATCGACGATCCAATAGGGATGCAAGGTAGGGAACGATAGGCATGGCCAAGCAGAAGATTCGCATTCGTCTCAAGGCGTATGATCACAAGGTGCTCGATCAGAGTGCCGCTCGGATCGTCGAGACCGCTCGCAACACTGGTGCATTCGTGAGTGGTCCAGTCCCGCTCCCCACGGAGATCAACCGCGTCTGCGTCCTGCGCTCGCCGCACGTCGACAAGAAGAGCCGCGAGCACTTCGAGATGCGCACGCACAAGCGTCTCGTCGACATCCTCCAAGCCTCACCGAAGACGATGGATGCGCTGATGCACCTCGACCTTCCGGCCGGCGTGGACATCGAGCTCAAAGCTTAGTACGCTAGGGCACCGCACGTCGATTCCAGGGGCACGGTCGCAAGGCCGTGCCTCTTGCATGCGCGAAGATCGCTGCATGAGCAAGCAGCTGCGCGTCGTCCATGCGAAAGAAGTCAAATCGACGCCACGCCGCGCCTTCGAGCTGATCGCCGATCTCGGCACCGCCGCCGACAAGATCTGGCCGTTCAAGTCGCAGCCCTTCCAGCGCACGGCTGGCCCCCTCGAGGAGGGAAAGAGCGAGGAGTGGCACGGACCATTCCATGCGCAGCTCCAGCGGCTGGAGCCGCCCGGAGCCTTGGTGTGGCGCATGCTCACGGACGGCGTTCACGGCACCCACGGCTTCTATTTGGTGGAGAAGGGCGAGCGGTTAACGCTGGTCGAGCACCGCCTGGAGGCGGACCTGGAGACGCCGGAGGCGGAGATGCTTTGGCGGCGCACTGAGGACGCCCACGAGCGCTCGATCACGGGACTGCTGGACAAGCTCGCGAAGGTTGCGGCGAGGAAGTCATGAGCGATCGCATCATCAACGCCTGGTCGGACGTCATCTGACCCTTCTGCTATCTCGGCTCGGTCTGGGCCGAAGAGGCGGCTCGCCGGCTCGGCGCCACTCTGCGCTGGCTTCCGTTCGAACTCCATCCCGAGACGCCGCCCGGCGGTGCGCCCAAGCCGTTCGACAAGACGGAGTGGCCCCAAGTTCGCGAGCGGCTGGTGGCCCTGGCCGCGCAGGTCGGCCTGCCGATGGATCCCCCGCGGCGCAACGTCAACTCGCGCGCCGCCTTGGAGACGGGCGAGCTGGTTCGCGAGCGCTTCGGCGACGAGTCCTCTGCGCGCTTTCACCACGCCGTCACGCGTGCGTTCTTCGCGGAGGGCGCCGACATCGCCGACCTCGGTGTGCTGGCCCGCCTGGCTGCGCCCCTCGGCCTGACGGCTGGAGAAGTTGAGGCTGCATGGCGCGAGAGGCGCTGCCGTGCGGCGGTCGACCAGTCGCTAGAGGCCGGCATGGAGGCCGGTGTGCGCGGTGTCCCGGCGTTCGCTTGGGAGGGCGGTCACGCCGTCATGGGAATGCGCGATCCGGAGAGCCTCGTCGAGATCTTGACGAAGCGGGCTATACAGGGTGCCTGACTGGGCGCTCATCCGCCAACAGTTCGACCTGACGCGTATCGACGATCCGGCCGCGGCGGTGCGCGCGGCCTTTGCGCAGGTGGATGCGCAACGCCGCATCACGCCGCAGGCATCGATCGCCATAACCGCCGGCAGTCGCGGCGTCGACGCTATCGTTCCCGTTCTGCGCGCCGTTGCGGCGGGCGTGAGAGCGTTGGGCGCCACGCCATTCCTCAGCGCAGCGATGGGCTCGCATGGAGGCGCCACCGGCGAGGGTCAGCGTGAGGTTCTGCGCGGCTATGGTATCACCGAAGATGCCGTCGGCTGCGAGATTCGCTCGTCGATGGACGTGGTAGCTCTGGGAACCACGGAGGCAGGCGTCGACGTCTTTTGTGATCGCCAGGCGTTCGAGTCTGGCGGGATCATCGTCGTGGGGCGCGTGAAGCCGCACTCGATTCTCACGGGTGACTTGGGCAGCGGTCTGCTGAAGATGAGCGCCATCGGTTTGGGCAAGCGTCACGGTGCCGACGCGCTCCACACCAAGGGTCTGCAGAGCAACCTCGTAGCCGCTGCACGCGTCGCCCTGGCGCGTGCGCCGATCGTCTTCGGGATCGCGCTGGTCGAGAATGCTCACGATCGTTTGGCCCTGCTCGAAGGCGTGCCGCCCGAGGAGTTCGAGGCGGCCGATTGCCGGCTCTTGGCGCGCGCACGCGCGTATCTGCCGCAGATTCCGTTCGATCCGCTCGACGTGCTCATCGTCGACGAGGTTGGCAAGAACATCTCCGGAGCCGGCATGGATCCCAACGTCATCGGCATGTGGCGACGAATCGGCGGCGTTCCCGATCGGTCGATCGCACGCATCGTCGCGCTCGATCTCACCGACGAGTCGCACGGGAACGCCGTCGGCGTGGGCATGGCCGACATCATCACCCAACGCCTGCGCTCGAGAATCGACGAGCAGGCCACGTACATGAACGCGGCCACCAGCGGCTTCCTGGCCGGCGCCAAGATTCCGCTGACTCTGCCCAGCGCGCGCGAGGCGATCGACTTGGCCTGCAAACCGTTCGATCCGCGCTCGGCGCGCATCGTGCGCATCGAAGATACGGCGCATCTGGAGTATCTTCAGGTGAGCCCAGCCCTGCTGCTCGATGTGGCGGCGGACGCGCGCCTGGAGATCGTGGCCCAGCCCTGTCCTCTTCAGTTCGACGCCGGCGGCGAGCTCGTGCCGCTACGTCCCGCCGAACGCGAAGGTTGACAGTCTTCGCATTGATCGGTATACTCTTCCGGTCGTGGCCTCGGACCACGACTGCGGCTTCCTGTGCCGCATGCTTGATCTCCGCACATGAGTGCGGGGACGAACGTAGCCTCAAACGCTAGGGTCCGTGGACACGGATTCGGCGAACGAGAAGCGCGAAAGGACGAACGAAACGTGAAGAACATCATCGGCCGCAAGGTCGGGATGACGAGCGTCTTTCTGGACGACGGGCGATTCGTGCCCGTGACCGTCGTAGAGGCAGGCCCCTGCTTGGTGACCCAGCGGAAGACCGCGGACTCAGACGGCTACGAGGCGGTTCAGCTCGCCTTCGGCGACGCCAACGCCAAGCGCGTGAGCAAGCCGATGCTCGGCCACTTCAAGAAGACCGGGGCCGCCCCAAAGAAGTTCCTGCGCGAGTTCCGCGACGGGATCGACGGCATCGAAGCCGGACAGACGGTGACGGTTGCCGATTTCACGACCGGGGATCGCGTCGACGTGGTGGGCATCTCCAAGGGCCACGGTTTCTCCGGCGGCATCAAGCGCCACAACTTCAGCGGCGGCGGAGCGAGCCACGGTTCCATGATCCACCGCCAGCCGGCCTCGAACGGCGACACCAACGCCGGCCGCACCGTCAAGGGCAGCCGTCGCCCCGGTCACTACGGAGTCGATCGCGTAACCCATCAGAATCTCGAGGTCGTCCGTGCCGACGCCGAGCGCAACTTGCTGCTGCTGCGCGGTCCGGTTCCTGGCGCGAAGAACGCGCTGGTCGTCATCCAGCAGTCGGTCAAGGTGAAGGGGTCCTAACGATCATGCCACAGCTCATCGATGCGAGCGGAAAGAGTTTGCGAACGGAACCGACGCCCGCCGTCTTCGCCCCCTCCGAGGAGTCGAAGAACGCGCTGATCTTCCGTGCCGTCCACCGCGAGCAGGCGAACCGCCGCGCCGGTACCGCCTCCACGAAGCGCCGCGACGAAGTCTCCGGCGGCGGCAAGAAGCCGTGGCGCCAGAAGGGTACCGGCCGTGCCCGCCATGGCTCCACGCGCTCCCCGCAGTGGCGTCACGGCGGGGTGGTCTTCGGACCGAAGCCGCGTTCGTTCGTCGAGTCGCTCAACAAGAAGGAGCGCAAGGCGGCGCTGCGTGCGGCCCTGGCCGACCGCTTCGCCCACGAGGGTGTGATCGTGCTCGAGGCGCCGAGCTTCGATCTCGTGCGAACCAAGGAGTTCGCCACGGCCTTCTTCGGTTCGCCCAAGGCCGCCAAGACAGGCCCCAAGACGCTCTTCGTCTACCATGCCACCGAGGCCGATACCGTAGGGCAGAACATGCTGCGTGGCGGCGCCAATCTTCCGCGCGTCGGCATTCTCCCCGCAAGCGATCTGGAGATCGAGGCGATCATCGCGCACGAGCGCCTGGTCCTCACGTCCGCCGCGTACCAGTATCTCCAGGAGGTCTGCGCATAATGGATGCCCGCGACGTCGTTCTCGCTCCACTGATCACCGAGAAGTCGATGACCAACACGATGGGGCAGCAGTATACGTTCCGCGTTGCCTCCGCCGCGACGAAGACGCAGATCCGTCACGCGGTCGAAGAGATCTTCAAGGTCAACGTTACGAAGGTCAACACGGTCAACGTGAAGGGCAAGATGAAGTCGTTCTCCCGTCGTCGCGCTCGCCCCACGGCGGGTAAGCAGAGCGACTGGAAGAAGGCCGTCGTGACGCTCAAGGACGGTCAGAAGATCCAGCTTGGAGGGGTCAACTACTTCGAGCAGTAGGGCCGCCGCGCGGCTCGCACGTATGGAGCGGTTCGCCGCTCCGCAAAGCTAGTGAGAGAGTAGAGAGTACAGTGCCCGTCAAATCATTCAAGCCAACGTCGGCCGGCAGGCGGTTCATGACCGTCGCCGACTTCTCAGAGCTGACCAAGAAGGCTCCTGAGGAGCGGCTGCTCGAGCCCAACAAGAAGCACGCCGGACGCAACAACAGCGGCCACATTACGGTGCGCCACCAGGGCGGCGGGCGCCGTCCCATGTACCGCATCATCGACTTCAAGCGCACCAAGGACGGCGTGCCGGCGAAGGTCGCAGCGATCGAGTACGATCCCAACCGCTCCGCGCGCATCGCTCTGCTGCACTACCTCGACGGCGAGAAGCGTTATATCATCGCCCCGCTGGGGCTGAAGGTGGGCGACCGCGTCGAGTCCGGTGAGAAGGCCGACATCAAGACGGGCAACGCGCTGCCGCTGAAGTTCATTCCGCTCGGTACGGTGCTCCACAACGTGGAGCTGCGGCCCGGGCAGGGCGCCAAGCTGGTCCGCTCGGCGGGCGGTGCGGCGCAGCTCATGGCCAAGGAAGGCGAGTATGCGCAGGTGCGTATGCCTTCAGGCGAGGTACGTCTGATTCACGTCAACTGCCGCGCAACGATCGGCCAGATCGGCAACGTCGAGCACGAGAACATCGTGATCGGCAAGGCCGGCCGCAAGCGCCATATGGGTAAGCGCCCTTCGGTGCGCGGCATCGCGATGAACCCGGTCGACCACCCGCACGGCGGTGGTGAGGCTCGCTCAACATCGGGGCGTCCTCCGACCACGCCGTGGGGGCAGATGACCATGGGTAAGAAGACGCGCCGCAATAAGCGCACCGCCAAGATGATCGTGAGGAAGCGCAAGTAACCATGTCGCGCAGTTTAAAGAAGGGCCCGTTCGTAGCGGACCACCTGCTCCAGAAGATCGAGCGTATGAACGCGACGCGCGAGAAGCGCGTGGTACGCACGTGGAGCCGCGCCTCCACGGTCGTCCCGCAGATGGTCGGTCATACGATCGGCGTTCACAACGGTAAGACCCACATTCCGGTGTACGTCACGGAGAATATGGTCGGGCACAAGCTCGGCGAGTTCGCCCCGACGCGCAACTACCGTGGCCACGGCGATAAGAGCTCGGTGAAGTAGGATGGCAGTCAGCACGCAAGAGCGCAGTGAAGCGCACGCACATCTCAAGTTCGCCCGCATGGGCCCGCGCAAGCTGCGCCGCGTAGCCGACGCGGTTCGCGGCAAGAGTGTCAAGGATGCTCTCTCTCTGTTGAAGTTCACCCCGGTCTACGCCGCCGAGGTGATCGAGAAGCTGCTGCGCAGCGCGGTAGCCAACGCCGAGAACAACCACGAGATGTCCACCGAGGATTTGTACGTCAAGCGCATCATGGTCGACGGCGGTCCCGGCGGGAAGGCCACCAAGCGTCTGGATCCGCGAGCTCAGGGGCGCGCCGCATTCAAGCGCAAGCGGATGTCGCACGTGACGATCACGGTTGCGAACAAGAGCAATGAGGAAATCGCGACTCGCGCGATTTCATCCCCGAAGGGGCCTCAGGCAAAGAAGGGGACCCCACGAGCGGAGCGCAGCGCAGTGAGTGGGGAGAAGCACTAACATGGGACAGAAGATTCATCCGGTTGGCTTTCGCCTCGGCATTACGCGCACGTGGGACAGCCGCTGGTTCGAGAAGAAGCACTACCAGGACTGGTTGCACGAGGACCTCAAGGTCCGTAAGTACTTCACGCGCCTCACGCGCGTGGCCGGCATCAGCCGCGTCGAGATCGAGCGGCGTGCCAACCAGGCCCGCGTCATCATCAATACCGCCAAGCCGGGCATTATCATCGGCAAGCGCGGTGCGGGCATCGAAGACATCCGCAAGAACCTCGAGAAGCTGACCAAGAAGTCGATTCAGGTCAACGTCGTCGAGATCAAGCACCCCGAGCTCGACGCGCGCCTCGTGGGTCAGAACATCGTCGATCAGCTCGAGAAGCGCATCGCCTTCCGCCGCGCCATGAAACAGGCGATCATGCGCACCATGAAGGCCGGCGCCCGCGGCGTCAAAGTTCAGGTTTCCGGGCGATTGGGCGGCAACGAGATCGCGCGCACCGAGCATAATCACGATGGCAAGGTGCCGCTGCACACGCTGCGCGCCAATATCGACTACGCCAACGTCGAAGCCTTCACCACTTTCGGCCGTATCGGTGTGAAAGTGTGGGTCTACACGGGCGAACAGCTTCCCGAGGCCGTCCAGCGCGATGCCGGGGAGCGCGGCGAGCGCGTGCAGTTCCGCGATCGCCGGGGTGACCGTGGTCGCCGCGGTGGACGAAGCGGGCGCAGCGGCGCTCCGCGCGCCGAGAGTGCCGTCGCCGTGGAACCGTCGCTGGATCAGGCGGAGTTCGCCGAGGCGGTGGTATTGGATCCGCCGAGTGCTCCTGCCCCCGCGGCCGCGCCGCCGGCCGGCGAGCAAGGCGAGTGATGAGCCAGACTTCTGAAGTGAGTGGGATGACATGCTGACACCGAAAAGAGTTAAGTGGCGTAAGCAGCAGCGCGGTCGTCTGCGTGGCCGGGCGCTGGTGGGCAATCAGCTTACCTTCGGCGAGTTCGGATTGCAGGCGATGGAGCCCGTGTGGCTGAGCGCGCGGCAGATCGAGGCCGCCCGTGTCGCGATGACGCGCTATATCAAGCGCGGCGGCAAGGTGTGGATCAAGGTCTTTCCGGACAAGCCGGTCACGAAGAAGCCCGCCGAGACCCGTCAGGGCTCCGGTAAGGGATCGCCCGAGTTCTGGGTCGCCGTGGTGCGCCCCGGCCGCATGCTCTTCGAGCTTTCGGGCGTGTCGGTCGAAGTTGCGAAGGAAGCGTTGCGCCTGGCGGCGTTCAAACTTCCGATTCGTACCAAGTTCGTCCAGCGCGAAGAGATGGGGGCGACGGCAGTTGAAGCGTAAAGACGTAGCGGCTCTACGCGAGCTGACGGTTGACGAATTACAGAAGAAGGCCCGCGAGGTCAAGGAAGAGCTGTTCAACCTGCGCTTTCAGCTGCGTACCGGGCATCTCTCGAACTTCAGCACGGTGCGTGCGATCCGCCACGACTACGCGCGGATTCTAACGGTGATTGCCGAGAAGCGGATGGCGGAGGACAAGCATGGTGCAGCCTAACGAGCAGACGGTCGTAGAACGCGGCCGGCGCAAAGTCAAGATCGGCCGCGTCGCATCCAACAAGATGGAAAAGACGATCGTCGTCGTGACCGAGACGCGTGTCCCCCATCCTGTTTACAAGAAGATCGTTCGCAAGTCCGAGCGCTTCAAGGCGCACGACGAGAAGAACGAGTGCAGCATCGGCGATCTCGTGAAGATCATGGAGTGCCGTCCCGTCTCGAAGGAGAAGCGTTGGCGCCTGGTCGAGATCGTGGAGCACGTGAAGTGAGTCCGCGCGATTACAAACCGGGCCGAGTAGCCCGGAACCTTTCAAACGTCAGGGGTCCCCGCGAACGCAGTGCAGCGGAGCGGAACGGAGTGAGCTGGGGATGATACAGCAAGAAACTAGGCTCAAGGTTGCCGACAACTCCGGCGCCCGCGAGATTCTCTGCATCCACATCTCAGGCGGCAGCCGCCACGCGTACGCCCACATCGGCGACATCATCGTGGGTACGGTCAAGAGCGCCATCCCTGGTGCCGCCGTCAAGAAGGGGCAGGTCGTCAAGGCCGTGGTCGTACGTACCGCAGCACCGGTGCGCCGTCCCGACGGTTCGACGATCAAGTTCGACGACAACGCCGCCGTGCTCATCAAGGGTGAGAAAGACAACCTCGACCCGCGCGGTACCCGTATCTTCGGACCAGTGGCGCGCGAGTTGCGCGACCGAGGCTTCATGAAGATCATCTCGCTCGCCCCGGAGGTGCTCTAGTCATGGCAGTGGCCAAGCGTAAGGCCGTCTTGACCGCGGTGGCGAAGCCGCACGTCAAACGCGGCGACATGGTGCAGGTGCTCTCCGGCAAGGACAAGGGCAAGCGCGGCACGGTCAAGACGGTCTTTCCGAGGAACGGTACAGCCACCGTCGAGGGCCTCAACATCGTCAAGCGCCACACCAAGCCGCGTCCGGCGGGCGGTGCGATGTCGAGCACCGAGGCCGGCGGGATCATTGAAAAAGAGTCACCGTTGCGCCTGAGCAAGCTGATGTATGTCTGCGCGAAGTGTCAGGCGCCCACGCGCACAAAGTCGGAGCTGCGCGCCGGCGTGCGCGAGCGAGTCTGCCGCCGTTGCGGCGAGGTCGCTGAGCGGCCTGGGAAGGGCTAATCGGAGAAGCTGTCATGCCATCGCGTTTGAAAGAACGGTACCAGACCGAGGTTCGCAAACACCTCATCGACCGCTTCGGCTACGCCAACGTCATGCAGGTGCCGCGGCTTGAGAAAGTCGTGCTCAACATGAGTGTAGGCGACGCCGTCGGCAACCCCAAGGCGCTGGAAGCGGCGGTCAACGAGATGACGGCCGTTAGCGGCCAGAAGCCGGTGATTACGAAGGCCAAGAAGTCCATCGCAGCCTTCAAGCTGCGCGAAGGGATGTCGATCGGCTGCAAGGTGACGCTGCGCGGCGAGCGCATGTACGCCTTCCTCGACAAGCTGTTCAACATCGTGCTGCCGCGCCTGCGCGATTTCCGCGGTCTCTCGCGTAAGTCGTTCGACGGCCGCGGCAACTACAACATGGGTCTGCGGGAGCAGTTGGTCTTCCCGGAGATCAGTTACGACAAGGTCGATAAGGCCCGCGGCATGGACATCGTCATCGTGACGACG
>SCRA01000003.1 GCA_004297985.1 bacterium
GGGCGAGCGAGGTGATATACTCCGTGGGTCCCTCTCGTGGGGAACCCCCACGCCGGCCGAGTCTTTCGGCTGGGTGGAGACTCTTGCCCGGCCCGTACGGCCGGGTCGTCCGGGCCGCGCGGCTCGGCGTCCGAAGGAGTTACGGCATTGTCAGGAATCCGACCTCGATCGGTTCTTGCGAGCGCGAGCCGCAGCCTGCGCGCCGCGACGGATGCGTGCCTTCGGGCGTCGTCGACGTGACGGGCTACTGCATCGAATCGTGCTGAGGTAAGAAAGAAGAAGATGGCTGCTCCCAAGAAGAAGGCCTCGAAGAAAGACCGCAAGCCCAAGCGCAAGGTCTGTTCGTTCTGTGTCGACAAGATCGTCGATGTCAACTATAAGGACGTCACGCGCCTACGGCGCTTCGTCTCCGAGCGCGGCAAGATTCTCCCGCGCCGGATTTCCGGCAACTGCGCCAAGCACCAGCGGGCGCTCACCGTTGCCGTGAAGCGCGCTCGCTTCATCGCTTTCTTGCCGTTCGTCGCCGAGTAGAACGGCGTAGCGTTCCACATTCTTGCGGGGTGGATGCGCGGCATCCGCCCCGCTTGCGCGTCGAGAGGGTAGTGTCGTGAAAGTCATCCTGAAGCAGGATGTGAAGAGTCTTGGGAAGGCGGGGCAAGTGATCGAGGTGAGCGACGGCTATGCCCGCAACTTCCTGCTGCCACGCGGCCTTGCACAGGAGGCGACGAAGGGGAGTCTCGCCGACCTCGAGCTGCAGAACGCGGCCAGGGTCAAGCGCGCCGCGGAGGCGCGCGCCGAGGAGGAGGAGCTGGCTCGCCGCCTCGCCGAGACAGCGGTGACCGTGAGGGTGAAAGCAGGCGAGAGCGGGAAACTCTTCGGCGCCGTGACCAATCAACAGATTGCCGAGGCGATCAAAGCGGCAACCGGCATCGCGGTCGATCGTCATAAGGTCGAGCTGGCGGAGCCCGTCAAGTCGCTGGGCGCCTACGCGGTGCCCGTACGTCTGGGCAGAGATCTGGTGGCGCGCGTGAACGTCACCGTCGTGGCTCTCTAAGGGCGAGTGCATCGGTGGATCGCAATACCGAGATGAGTTTTGTGGACGATCCTAACGTCCGCGCTTTTCGCCGCCGCCACGGCGGAGATGCCGATCTGCGCCGTCAGGTGGATGCGCTCTTCGACGTTCTCACCAGTGTCTTGGGGGCGGACAAGCTGGTGCTTAAAGCCGGCAAGTTAGGTGCCCTCAAGCTCATGCGTTCGCGTCAGTTGCCCGAGCGCATCCTGGCCCTGCGCAAGCTGGTCTTCGAGGATCCTACGCTGGAGAAAGCGCCAAGCCGCGCGGAGTTCCGCGAGGAGCTGCACGCGATCGAAGACGAGCTTGCCAACCTCGTAGCGCAGCGTACCGTCGAAGACACAATCGAGCGCAAGATCAATGCGAAGATGATGGAGCGCCACCAGGACTACCTACGCGATCTCCGCCTCGAGGCACTCAAGGAAGACGCGGGCCCCGAGACGCCGGCGACGGAGAAGAAGCTCGAGGAGCTGGTACACATGGAGTCGGCGGGGTTGGCTGCCTCGGCCCTCCAGTTGCTGCGTCCAACCGAGTTGGAGCAGGTGGTGGGTCAGGACGCCGCCATTGCCTCGCTGCTGGCCAAAATCGCCTCGCCGTACCCACAGCACGTCATTCTCTATGGGCCGCCGGGCGTCGGCAAGACCACCGTAGCGCGCCTGGCGCTCGAGCGCGCGAAGCATGCTGCCTTTACACCCTTCAAAGACGATGCGCCGTTCGTGGAAGTCAGCGGCTCGACGCTGCGTTGGGACCCCCGTGAGACGACGAACCCGCTGCTAGGCAGCGTGCACGACCCGATCTACCAGGGTAGCCGCCGCGAGTTTGCCGAGGGTGGCGTCCCCGAGCCGAAACTGGGCCTCGTCACGCGTGCCCACGGCGGTGTGCTCTTCATCGACGAGATCGGCGAGCTCGAGCCCACGCTCCAAGTTCGACTGCTTAAGGTGCTGGAGGATAAGCGCGTCACGTTCGAGTCGTCGTACTACGACCCAAGCGATCCGAACGTTCCCGCATACATCAGACAGCTCTTCGAACACGGAGCGCCGGCCGACTTCATCTTGGTGGGCGCCACGACGCGCGACCCCGAGGACATCGATCAGGCGATTCGCTCCCGCTGCGCCGAGGTCTACTTCGAGCCGCTGCGCCAGGCGGACGTCGAGCGCATCGTCGCGCAGGCCGCCCGCCGCCTCGGCGTCACGTTGGCGCGCGGCGTGGCGGCGCTTGTGGCCGCCTACACGATCGAGGGGCGCAAGGCGGTTCAAATACTCGCCGATGCATACGGGCACGCGCTCCAGCGCTTGGGGACCAAAGCCGTGCCCACCAAGGTGCGCATCGAGCAGGGCGACGTGGAACAGGTGATCGAGGCGGGAAGGCTCTCGCGCCACACACCAGTACGTGCCTCGACGACGCGCGAAGTGGGCAAGACGTTCGGCTTGGGCGTGGTGCGCTACATCGGCTCACTCATCGAGATCGAGGCAACCGCCTTTGCCGCTCGCGAGGCACGCAAGGGCGCCGTGCGTTTCAACGACACGGCCGGCTCGATGGCGAAGGATTCCGTCTTCAACGCTGCCAGCGTCGTACGCGCCGTGGCGGGTATCGATCCGACCGACTTCGACCTCCACGTGAACGTGATCGGCGGCGGCAACATCGACGGTCCCTCGGCGGGCCTGGCGATCTTCCTCGCGCTCTATAGCGCTATCACCAAGACGCCGCTTCCGCAGGACGTGGCGGTCACCGGCGAAGTCTCGATTCAAGGGCGGGTGCGTCCGGTGGGGGGCGTCAACGAGAAGATCTACGCCGCGCGCCAGGCGGGCATGCGCGCCGTGCTCCTGCCCAAGGAGAACGCGCGCGAGATCCACGCCAAGCAGCCCGGCATCGATATCGTCCCCATCGCTCACGTGCGCGAGGCGCTGTCTTTTCTTCTGCCGCGTACGCGCAAGAAAGCGGTGCGATGACGCTCTCGCAATCGATGCGTTCCTCGCCGGAGCGCGTACCGCCCCAAAACCTCGAGGCGGAAATGGCGGTGCTCGGCAGCATCTTGATCGATCGCGAGATCATGTCGGTGGCCTCGGAGATCGTACGCCCCGAGGACTTCTATGCCGTCGCCCATGAGACGATCTACCGGGCGCTGAAGGCGCTCTACGAGCGTGGCGCCCCGCTGGACAAAATCTCACTGGCCGATGAGCTGCGCACGCAAGAGAAGCTGGAGCCGGTGGGAGGCCTCGCCTATCTGACGGCGCTGCAGGACGTGGTGCCGACGTCGGCATCGGCGGAGTACTACGCCAAGGTCGTCGCCGAGAAAGCGCTGTTGCGCCAACTGATCCACGCCGGCGGGCGCATCGCGCAGATGGGCTTCGAGCAGGAGGACGACGTCGAAGGGGCGCTCAACGCCTCGGAGTCGCTGATCTTCGAGATCGGCCAGCGCAATCGGAGCGGCGGCTTCACGCACGTCAGCGATCTGCTGCGCCAAACGTTCGAGACGCTCGATCAACGCTACCATCAGCACGGCAGTATCACGGGCCTGCCCACCGGCTTCCCCGATTTCGACCATATGACCGCTGGACTCCAGCCGGGCAATTTGATCATCTTGGCGGCACGCCCCGCCATGGGCAAGACGTCGATGGCGCTCACACTGGCCGCCAACGCCGCCTCGCGCGTTGAGAAGCCGATCGCCGTCTTCAGCCTCGAGATGTCGAACGACGAGCTCATCCAGCGCTTTCTCTCTCTAACGGCCCGCCTCGATGCTCATAAGATGCGTACCGGGCGGCTGGAGAGCCGCGGAGCAGACGATGATTGGGAGAAGCTCTCCCGTGCCATGAACGTCATCAGCGAGTGGCCCGTCTATCTCGACGACCAAGGCGGGTTGACCGTCGCCGATATCCGCAGCCGCTGCCGGCGGCTGATGGCGGCCCAGGGGCTGAGCCTGGTGGTGATCGACTACCTTCAGTTGCTCGTCGGCACTTCGAAGGGCAACGTCAATCGCAACGAGGAGCTCTCCACGATCTGCCGTCAGCTCAAGACGCTGGCCAAGGAATTGAGCGTCCCGATCGTCGCCCTCGCGCAGCTCAACCGTGGCGTGGAGTCGCGGAATGACAAGCGGCCGATGCTCTCGGATCTGCGCGACTCCGGCGCCATCGAGCAGGAAGCCGATCTCGTGACGTTTCTCTATCGCGAGGGCTACTATAATCCCGACTTCGAAGACGAGAACTTAACTGAGCTGATCGTCGCCAAGCACAGGAACGGGCCGGTGGGGACGGTCAAACTCCGTTTCTTTAAAGAGTACACGCTGTTCGTATCGGATGGAGAGCCTCGATGAGCACGACACCTCGCCTCGACCGTATCGCGCTCGGGGTGGCAGATCCCGATGCCTCGCTGCACTTCTATCGCGACCTGCTCGGGTTGGTCGTACAGCAGGTGGGCGACGAGTTGCACGTGCCCTTGGGGGGAACGTTGCTTGCGCTCATCTCCTCGGCACCATCCGAGCGCGCGAAACTGCAGATTACGTTACGTATCGGATCGCGCGAGCAGGTCGACGCCCTCGCCGCAAGCCTGCGTAAGGCCGGCGTCCACATCCTCAGCGGCCCGGCTGATCGAGAGACGCGCCGCATCCTCTACGTCTCCGACCCCGACAACTACGCCATCGAGCTCTATGCCGAGTGAGGCGCGACCGGCGGACGCGAGCGATGTCGCATGCATCGCTCGCCTGCTGCACACCGCCTGCGGAGAGCGCAGCGTAGAGGCGTACGAGCGCGCGGTACACGCACGTATAGCCGAGGAGGATGGCGGAACGTTGATCGCCGGCGAGGCGACGCTCTCATGGGCTCTCGACGGTGGAGCGCTCTTTCTCTACGATCTCGTAGGCGAAGGTGAGACGCTGGCCGCCGCGGTCACGTTGGCAGAACGCCTAGCGAGCCGGCGCCTGGCCGCCGTCTTGGCCGCGACGCTCTACGAGGACGACCCGATGATCGGGCATCTGCGCATGCTCGGCTTCGAACCGGATTGGTCGGAGCCGGAGGCCGCCGGCGGGCGCTTGCGCACGCTCGTCGGCCTCGTGCGCATCATCTCCTAGGCTCCGGCTTCCGCGGGAGTCTCGATGATCTCGTGCATCTCGGGATCGCCGATGCCGTGCTGGAGGTAGGTGCGCGAGAGGTGGACATACTCTGGGGCCGCCGTCTCCAGCCAGCCCACGGAGGCGCCCTCGAGCGGCTTCTTCACCTTCGCCGGGGCGCCCGCAGCCACGACTTCGGCGGGGATCACCGCATCGGCAGCCACCACGCTGCCGGCGCCAATCAGGGAGTGCGGCCCTACCTTGGCGTTATTCAGCACGACCGAGTTGCTGCCGATGAGCGAGCCGTCTTCGATCGTGCAGTCCTCCATGTGGACGCAGTGGCCGACGGTGACATCGTTGCCGATGACCGTCTGGTTCCCCTCGCTGACATGGATCACCGAGTTGTCTTGAATCGACGTGCGCTCGCCCACACGGATCGGGCCGTTGTCGGCGCGGAGCACCGTGCCGAACCAAATGCTGGAGTGCTCGCCGATTTCGACGTCGCCGATCAGCACGGCCGTTGGAGCGACGAACGCGGATCTAGCCACTCGCGGACGCTTCCCTCGGTACTGGATATACATCTACTCTCCCCACATGACGGACCACGCTCGGGTGGAGCGGCGGCAGGGGCCACTCCTTCGCAAGGACGAATCGGACTCCCTACATCATGGCCGAGCACAAACACAACTCACCCCTGCGTGGGACGCGCGTGATTCCGCATCCGCACGAAGGCGATTCCTCCTATACGGCCGTCAATTTTCAATACGCGGGGCAGCAGGGGCACGTCCACGAGATCGTCGTCGCCGGCGGTCGTGAGTTGGCAAAAGTTGGCTTCCCTGATAAGCGGGTCGTCTACTACTTGCTCGAGGATCTCGAGCTGCTCCCGCGCGATTAAAGCTCCAGGGCGTCTCCAGGTCCCGGCATGTCGGCGCGCGCTCCCGGAAGGCGGCCGGCGAAGGTGCGCATGACCTGCTCGTCGCCGTGGACCAAGATCGTCCGCGCCGGCTGCATGCGCTCGCGCCAAGCGAGCAGCTCCCCTTGGTCGGCATGCGCTGAGAAGCCGTTGATCGTATGGATGCTCGCCTGCACGCGAACGTCGTCGCCGAAGAGACGGACGTGCTTCGCTCCGTCGATGATCAGGCGCGCCAAGGTTCCCGCCGCCGCATATCCGACGAAGACGACGGCGCACTCCGGGCGCCAGAGATGACGCTGGAGGTGGCGGCGGATGCGCCCACCGGTAGCCATGCCCGAACCGGCCATGATGATCGCGCCGCCGCTGAGGTCGTCGATCGCCTCCGACTCGGCTGCCTCGCGCGTGACGTGGAGGCCTGGCACGGCAAAAGGATCCCTCCCTTCGGTCAGCAGGCGTACCGTCTCGGGGGAGAACGCGTCCAAGTGGCGCCGGTAGATCTCCGTCGCGGAGATCGCCATGGGAGAGTCGAGAAAGACTTGCATCGCGCTCGGGAGACGGCGCTGCTCGACGCCCGCGCGGTTGGAAACGGCATCGAGGATTTGACCCCGTAGCGGCACCGAGAAATTGACCCCCTGATAGCAAGAGAGGACCCCCCTCCCGAAGGCAAGCGTAAGCAAGCACTCGCCAGGGAGGG
>SCRA01000041.1 GCA_004297985.1 bacterium
CCTTTCAAGGATCGGGGCCCCCACGAGCGCAGCGCAGCGCAGCGAGTGCAAACCGGGCCGAGTGGCCCGGAACCTTTCAAGGATCGGGGCCCCCACGAGCGCAGCGCAGCGCAGCGAGTGGGTATGGGGATGCTAGAGCTGCGCGACGGGCGGCGGCGGATGTCCGCGTCCCACCTGCACGAGATCTGCCGCGTACACGGCGTGCGCAGCGTAGTCGATCCCTTCATGGGGCTGCCCACGCATCTGAACTATCTGAAGCGCAAGGGTATTGCGGTGCACGGCGCCGACCCCATCGAATGGTTCGTGCGCGTCGGTGAGGGGATCGTCGTCAACGACTCGGTGATCCTGCGCGATTTCGAGATCGGCGAGATCGTAGATGTCGCCCCCGGCCGCATCTACGCACCCGACCGCTTCCGCGCGTGGGAGGGCGTCTTCTTTACCGAGGAGCAGTGCCACTACCTGAGCGCATGGCACGAGAACGTCAAGGCGCTACGTAGCGACGGACAAACCGGCCTCGCGATCCTCGGCCTGTGGTGGGCCTTCGCTTATTGGCTCCAGAAGATGGTCTACCCCGATGATCTCCTCGATGTAGCGCCCAGCGAGCTTGCCTACGCCTACATCCGAAAGACGGAACGCTGGGTAGGTGACAACGCACGCCACAACTCGGTCTTCCACGGCTCGCCCACCGAAGCGATGGGGCGCATCACCGCGGATGCGGTGATCCTTACCGCACCGGAGATGGAGGAAGACGATCGCAGCGATGCGCGCACGTGGATGTGGGAGGCGTGGTGGAGGGGTAACCCTTACCAGAACGTCGAGCCGCACGTCGCGCCGGATGCCCACGCCGCCGACCGCGCCGCCTGGCGTGCCGCCTTCGGCGAGCAGTTGGAGGTCGCCCGCAAGTATCCGCTCGCCATCGTACCCACCAACGCCACCGAACGCGATCACGTCGAGGCGCTGTTGCGCGAGTTCCGCTCGGAGATCATCGAGCGGAAGATCTCGGCCGAAGAGATCTACCTCATCGCCTCTTAGCTCTCGGTGGCGCTCTGGAAGCGTGCCCAGATCACCGCCAGGATCGCAAGCCCGAAGAAGAGTACGGCGTGCTTCCCACGGTGCAGGCCCAAGAACGTGCCGTGCGGATCGGCCTGGGCGATGAACCCGTAGTAGATGCCGATGGCGAAGAGCACGATGGCCAGCAGCACGGCGATGACTTTCACGGAAGTTCCTCCTTCAACGATGCGCGGGACAGTACACTACCGAAAGAACAGGATACAGGCGATGCCGGCGACCAAGCAGTACCACGCGAACGGGATGAGCGTCTTGGTCTGAAAGTAGCGCACCAAGTATGCCACGGAGAAGTAGGCGGTGATACCGGCGAGGATAGCTCCTGCCACGGACTCGACGAGCGCCAGATGCACACCCGGCGCGAAGAGATTGGGAAGCTCGAAGAGCGTGGCGGCGGCGATCACCGGTGTCGCCAACAAGAACGAGTAGCGCGCCGCTTCGGCGTGTGAGAGGTTCAGGAGCAGCCCCGCCACCATCGCGCTCCCGGAGCGGCTGATGCCGGGCAGCAGCGCGAGCGCCTCGGCGAAGCCGACTTTCACCCCATCGATCCACGACAGTGCGTCGAGCCTACGGTAGGCATTCGCGCTACGACGATGCTGCTTGATGCGCAACGACTCGCCGAAGAACATGATGCCGCCGTTGACGGCCAGAAAGATCGACGCGGCCAGCGGGTTGGCGAAGAGCGCGCGTACCGGGTGCTCGAAGAGTCCTCCTAGCACGCCGACCGGGATCGTTGCCGCGACGAGCAGCCAGGCCGTTCGCTCGTCCAGCGAGTTCGACATCTTCCCGCGCACGACGCTGGCGAAGAAGGCCGCGATGATGCCTCTCCACTCCGACCAATAGTAGATCACCAGGGCCAGAGCGGTGCCGAAATGTAAAACTACGACGAACGCCAGGAACGTCGGATCGGCGCGGTCGACGCGCCAATGCAGCAGCGAGGGTACCAACACGATGTGCCCGAGGCTCGAGACGGGGAAGAGCTCGGAGAAGCCCTGGAGAACGGCGAGGAACATCGCTTGCGCAAAGGTCACGGCTCCCCAGGTACGCCCCGTGCGCAAACTCGACCTGCACGGCACGCGCCGCCGGGAGGAGTCCCCTGATCGCCGCCGTGAACCACGGAAACAGCATTCCTTCCAGCGGAGTCTGCCGTTATGAACGGATCCCCCGACCACCGCGCCACCAACCGTCTAGGCGAGGCGCTGCTCATCTCCTACTGGGTGCATGACGACGCCCCTCCGGAGATTACCGAGACCTACGACATCGCTCCGGGCGGCATCGCGCTGCTGACCCACGTTCAACTTGCGCAGGGCACGCAGGTCCGTATGCAGCTCGAGCTGCGCGGGGATGCCCATCCACCGCTCCAGATCAGCGGCACGGTGCGGTGGTCACAGAACGACCCCTCCATCGCACGGTTCCGCACCGGCATCGAGTTCGACCAGCTCGATCCGGAGTCGTCCAGTCTGTTGACGCGCTATATCGACATCATCAAGCAACTACGGGATCTCGGCATCTACACCTGATGCGGCGACGGTATCACCGCGAACGGAGAGAGGAGCCCGTGGGGCTCCTCTCTCTTACGTGACGACCAGCCCCCGCTCAGCCGTTGTCGGGTGAGAAGACGACCTGGAAGATGTAGACACCTCCGACGGCCCGGCAGTTCGCGATCTGCGGCGAGAACGAGGACTGCTTCGCTGCAGCCATCGCGGCTTGGTCGAGCAACGGATTCCCAGCCGACTTGGCGACTTTCGTGGCGACCACGTGCCCCGTGGCATCGAGCGTCACGGCCACATCGGTCTCACCCGCGGCCCCTTGCTCCTTGGCCATCTCCGGATAGTCCGCAGGAACGCGATTCATCGGCTGCGGATCTCGATTCGGCGTCGCACATTCCGGCGTGGGTGGGAGCGTCGGCGCAGCCGCGGCCGGCGGTGGAGCGGCAGTCACTGCAGGGCCGGCGGCCGCCGGCGCTTCGGCGCCCTTTGAGCTGGCATTTACGGCCTGCCCGCCCGCGGCACCGGCGGTGTTGCTTTCCAGATGTTGGACGTTGACCTTTACCTGCTGCAGCTTAGGCTGCTGCTTGACGGGCCTGGGCGTGGAGGGCGGCGGCGTCACCTGCGGCTTGGGTGTCGGCGGCGGCGTGGGCGGCGGTGTCGGCGGCGGCTTGATCTTCATTTTCTGCACCGTCACCTTGGAGACTTGCTCCTGCTGATGCTCGGGCTGAATCTTGAAAAACTGTGTCAGCAGCGGCGCCGCAGCGGCGTGGAAGAGTAGCGAGACCGCGAAAGCCGTGTAGATGAACTTCCAGGCCAACGCCTTCTTCTGGTTCGGCTGAGACGGTGGATCGGGTTGCTGCTGGGCCACTACTCCGTTGCTCCCTCAGGCGTCCCCTCGATATGGTTCGCCAGCCCAAATTCGTTGAGCCCGGCGGTCTTAGCGGCATCCATCACTTGGAGGATGATGCCGTAGTGGGCCTTCGGATCCGCCTTGATGATGATGTCCTTTAGATCTGGGAATAGCGTGTGCATCTGCGAAAACTTGGCGCTCGCATCACGTACGTCGACGTTATCGTGACCGATCTGAACCTCGCTCTTGTCGTTGATAATGACGACGATCTGCGAGTCCTTGACTTTGTCCCGGTTCTTCGCGTCGGGCATCTTGGGTTCTTTGATGACGGAAGCCAAGATGATGAAGATGATCAACAGTACCAACAACACGTCCGTGAAGGGCGTAATGTTGATGGCCGACATCACCTCGTCTTCGCCGCCACCGGCGGTCATAGCCACGGTTTTGCTGCCCCCTTACCTACTGGCTCACGAAGCCGACGTCGGTTAAGCCGGCGATCTTCGCCGCATCGAGGATGCGGATGATCACACCGTAGCCCGACTTCGCATCGGCCACGATGGAGACGTGGCGGTTGCCCCGCCGCTTCTTCACCTGACCCATCGTGGTGTAGATCTGTCTATCCGAGGTCCTTTGGCCATCTACATAGATGACGTCCTTGGCCGTCACGTCGACCTCGATATCCTGTTTGCTCTGCTGGCTGACCTGACTCGGATTCGAGTTTGCCGGCAATTCCTTCTGGAAGCCCGGCGGCGTCACCAACGCGGCGAGGATCATGAAGATGATGAGCAGCACCAACAACACGTCCGTGAACGGCGTGATGTTGATCTCGGCCATCACTTCTTCGTCCTGCTTTGCCGAAAGCAACGACATCTGCTACTTCCTCCTAGCTCCGCACAGGGTCGCAGACCGGCCCGCGATCCCGCCCGCTCGCGCCGCGATCAGTGACGTTCGACCTGCGGAGTGTAGAGCTCCGTCGGAATGGCGGCGCCGGTGTTGTGGAAGTGCAGCATCTCAGCCAGCTTGTTGGCGGCGACGATCATCTCCTGATTGTACGCCTTGATGCGGGCTTTGTAGTAGTTGAAGAAGATCACGGCGACGACGGCCACGGCCAGACCGGCCGCAGTGGTGATCAGCGCTTCGGCGACGCCCGCCGAGACGACGGCCGGTGACGCATTGCCCTTGAGCGCGATGTCCTGGAACGCGCGGATGATGCCGAGCACCGTACCGAACAGACCGACGAACGGCGCGATCACGGCGATGGTGCCTACGGCCGGCAAGTTGGCCTCGAGGGTATTGAGCTGCTCGAGCAGCGCGATCGAGAGCGCGTCGGTGATGTCGGCGCGGCTCTTCTCACCTCGCCGCAGGCCGAATGCAAGCACCTTGGGCAGCATGCCCCGCGACTTGTTGCAGTAGTCGATGGCACCTTTGATGTCGTCCGTGGCGATGCGCTGCCCGATCTGCTTCAGCAACGCCGTCGAGTCACCGTGTTGGCGTGCGAAGAAGACGTACCGCTCGATCACGATCGCAACCGTGATGACCGAGAGCAGCAGCAGGATCCACATATCGAATCCGCCCTGCCTCATGAAGGCCAAGAATTGTTCGAACAGGTTCACTGGCTCTCTACCCCTCCCAAAGGGTCACAAACACGAGGCAAGGGTCCGTGAAGAACCCCGTACCGGAAGGCGTTGCTCATTTGCCGCACGCTCTTTCAGTTCCTCGTCGTTTTCTGGTCAAAGTGTTCAATATGATACACGGCGGGTTCGTTGCTACGAACCCCCTTGGACCTGCTTCAACGTCGCTTCGACGGACGAGGCCAAGGAGGTATCGCCCTCGGCGGCCGCTATGGCGTCTGCCTGCTTGAGAGCCGAGATTGCCTCGTCTTTCTTGCCTTGGTTCGCGTAGACAGCGCCCTGCGCGTAGAGCGCCGCAGCGAACTTCGGTTGCGCCGCAAGCGCCTTATTCGCATCGGCCATGGCTAAGTCGTACGTCGCGGAAGCAGTCTTGGCGTCTTGTCCACGCGCGATCGTGAGGAATTGGAAGGCGGCGTTGGTATACGCGGTCGCCGCGTTCTTGCCGCTCAATCCCGCACCCGCTTGTTCGTAGAGCCCGGCGGCGCCGGCGTAGTCCTTGGCATCCAGTTTCACGCGGGCTTGAATGAGGTAGACGGCGCCGAGCACGCCCACGGTGTCGACGTTGGGATCGAGACCCTTGGCCTCGTCGAGATACTTCTTCGCGTTGTCGCCGTCACCGGCGTTCGCGTACGCACGCGCGAGATTGACGTCGATCGTCGCTCGGTCGCCGGCCGCCATCTTTGCGGTCGCCGCAGCATCGCGAGCGCGAGAGATGTCGCCTATGGCGGCCTTGAACTCGCCACTCCCGATCTCCGCGCCGCCGAGCAAGTTGTACAGCGCCGGCGTCGGCGCCAGAGCCACGGCTCGCTTCGCGGTGGTCAGCGCGGCATGCCAATTACTCTTGGCCAGGCTGGCCTGCGTTACGTGCGCGTAGGCGTCGGCCGCCACGCCCTTGTAGCTCGCGGGAATCGCTGCCCCAGCCTGGTCGAATGCGGCCGTCGCCGCACCGTAGTCCTTCAAGTAGTACTGTGCGATGCCCAGCAGCGCTTGCGCCTTCCCGTCGGCGGGATTCTGCTGCAGGTACGGCGAGAGCATGTCGCGAGCGGCGGCATACTCGTTCTTATTGATGTCGACGATCGCCTCATCGACCGCTCCCCGCGTGGCAACGCCGCCCGACGCCTCGAAGATCAGGGTGAAATCATAGAAGCCCTTCTCCGCCTTCGCCTTCTGCTCGCTAGGACCGCGGCGCGCGGGGGCGTACGTGGAGCGACGCGCGGTATCGAGTGCTGCTGCGTCGTCGCCCTTGTTGGTAGAGCCGATGACGCGCGCGCCCACGACCTTACCTTTGGCGTCAAGCATGACCTGGACTACCACCTTGCCTTTACCCTGCGCCGGCACCGTCGTGGACGCGCGCGAGACCAGCTTGGGCGGAAAGTAGTACTGATAGGCCTCGTCGGCGGATGCCGTGGTAAGCATCCCCGCGACGAACGTAACGGCGGTCAACACCGCAAGTGAGCGAATGAATTGCAAGAAAAGCTACTCCTGCGCGATCATCTCAAACGGAACAACGCATGACCGGGGTGAAACGTCCCTGGACCAGCGCCCCCGGTTCGAACGCCGCTATTCCGAATCCTGGCCTCGCGCTGTGTCTTCCGCATGGTGGAATACCACGTGCCGCAAGAGCGACCCTTGCTCAAAGGCGGACTGCAAGGCAGCCTCGTCACGTTCACGCAACGCGCGAGCCAGCCCCTGCAACTCCGCCGCCACATCTTCCAGCAGCTCGGCGTCGCGGCTGTGCTGCTCTTTCAATAGCGGCCGCCACATCGTCCACCGGGCGCTCGCCAGACGCAGCGCGCCCTGCAGCCCGGGACCCACGGCCTCGCGCACGCCGGCCTCCTCCACCCGCCGCCCTACGGAGCGGGCAAGCGCCAAGGCCAGGAGCTGGGGGAGATGGCTGGTGAGCGCCACCGCGCGATCGTGTACGACGGCATCCATGGGGATCGCCACGGCACCCGTCTCCCCGATCAGCCGCAACGCCATCGCCTCCGCGGCTCCACCAACCGGCTGGTAGATCCACGGACGGCCGCGAAAGAGCGCGCCCTCGGCGGCTTGAGGCCCGCCGCCTTCCCGCCCCGCCATCGGGTGCGTGGCGATGAAACCGGCGAGGCCGAGGGCGGCACGAAGGACCGGCTCCTGGAGCGAGGCGACATCCATCACGAGCGGGGGCACCCGGTGATCGCCGCGCAAGCCCTCGAGCAGGGCGCAGACCGCATCGAGCGGAGCTGCCAGCACCAGCGCCTGCACATCGCGTGCCTGTTCGAGGTCGACGCCACACTCGAACGCCCCGCGCGCGAGAGCGGCCGCCAAAGCCGCGGGATCGGAGTCCGCGCCGACGACGACGTGACCGCCGGCGCGCCAGGCTAGGCCAAGCGAGGTGCCGATCAGACCGGTTCCGACGATCGCGATACGCATCGCGCAGCGAGCGTCAGGCGGCGGAGACGACGGCTGGGAGCTCGCGCCCGAGCGCCTCGGCGATAGGGCGTACCGAGCGCACGACCGCGCCGAAATCCTCCGGCGTAATCGACTGGGGGCCATCGGACTTGGCTTGCGCGGGGTTGGGGTGAACCTCCAGCATCAGGCCGTCGGCCCCGGCGGCCACCGCCGCGCGCGACATCGGAGCGATCAGGTCGCGGCGTCCGGTCCCGTGCGAGGGATCGACGATCACCGGCAGGTGCGTGAGAAGATGCACCAGAGGTACCGCGCTGAGGTCGAGCGTGTTGCGGGTGGCCGTCTCGAACGTACGGATGCCGCGCTCGCATAGCACCACGTCGTGATTGCCGCCGACGTAGATGTATTCGGCAGCCATCAGCCACTCTTCGATGGTGGCCGAGAGGCCGCGCTTGAGGAGCACGGGCTTACGCGCCGCGCCGACTTCGCGCAGGAGGTTGAAGTTCTGCATATTGCGCGCGCCGATCTGCAGGACGTCGGCATGCGCCGCCACCAGCTCGACGTCACGCACGTCCATCACCTCGGTGACGACGGCCAAGCCGAAGGCGTCGGCGCAGGTACGCAGATAGCGCAGTGCCTGCTCCCCCAGTCCTTGGAACGCATACGGCGAGGTGCGCGGCTTGAAGGCGCCGCCACGCAGAAAGTTGGCCCCGGCGCGAGAGACCGCGCGCGCCGTGGTCTCGATCTGCTGCTCCGACTCGACGCTGCACGGGCCCGCCATCAAAGCGATCGCCGTGCCGCCGACGGAGGCACCATTGGCGCAGCGGACGACGGTCGTTCCATCCTTGCCCTCACGGCTAACCATCTTGTAAGGTCGGGAGATAGGCACGACGCGCTCGACCTCCTCGAGCTGCCCGAAGCGTTCGGCCAGCTCCTCTTTGTCGGCGGTTACGCCGACCACGCCGATGATCGTGTGCTCGCTGCCCGCGGAGACGTGGGCATCGTACCCCGACTCGCGGACTTCGGCGACGACACGGGCGACGGCCTCGGGCGGCAGCGACGGGTAGAGCACCAGGATCATTGGGCAACCTCCGGGTGGCTGATGTCGGGGCGTAGGGCGACAGCGCCGTCGAGATACACGTGCCGAATCGCATGTTGGGCACGTTCGGTGTTCCAGTGGAGCAGGACGCGAATGCATCGCGGCAAGCTGCCGGCGACGGGAATCTCCGTGGAGCAGAGCAGGGGGACCTTCTCCCAGCCCAGCTTACGGGCAGCCTCGGCGGGGAAGGTGGAGCGCAGGTCGGGCGTCACCGTGAAGATCGCACTGCAGACGTCTTCCGGAAGGAGCTGGTTCTCGCGCGTGATGGCCTGGAGCAGGCGCGTCGTAGCGGCGAGTATCTCTACAGGATCGTCATGCTCAACCGTGACGGCGCCGCGGATTCCACGCGCGATCATCGCGCCGCCCTCCGCGCCGACGCCTCGTCCCGGATCTGCTGCAGAGCATGCAGCTCACGTTCGGTGAGGCGGCGCGTCGTTCCGGCGCTGAGGTCCCCCAAAGCAACCGGACCGAAGCGTACGCGCTCCAGGGTCAGCAACGGATGGCCTACGGCGTCGAACATGCGGCGCACCTGGTGGTAGTGCCCCTCGTGGATGGAGATGTCCACGACCGACTCCGCGCGCCGCTGGGCAATGATGCGAATCTTGGCGGGGCGCGTCTTCGCTCCGTCATCCAACATGATGCCTCCATCTCGCAGCCGCGCGAAGGCGGCGGGTTCCAACTGGCCGCGCAGCGTCGCGCGGTATGTCTTCTCCACTCCGAAGCGTGGGTGGGTCAGCGCATGCACCATCTCACCATCGTCGGTGAGCAAGAGAAGCCCCGAGGTGTCCCAATCGAGCCGCCCCACGGGAACCAGACGTCCAGACTCGGCGGGTATGTAGGCGGCAACCGTCTTGCGCCCCTGCGGATCGTCGAGCGTGGTCACGACTTCGACGGGTTTGTTGAGCACGAGATAGACGTGTTCCGCACGCGGCGTGACGGTGTGTCCGTCCACCTCCACAAGGTCGTCGGCGGCGACGCGCCGGCCGAGATCCCGTACCACCTCACCGTTGAGCCGCACCACTCCGCGCGCGATCAGATCGTCGGCGGCGCGCCGCGAACAGACTCCTGCCTGGGCGATGTAGCGATTTAGCCGTATCTCCACGACACCTCTATGATACCGATAGACGGAGAAAGGCGAGCTGTGCGCTCGCCTCCCTCGACCAGAGTGTGGCGAGCGCTCTACCGTTCCTCGTCATACCCGCGGGAAAGCGAGAGAGCTTCCTTGGTAATCGTCTGAAGAAACTCTTCGTTCGTCCGGGTCTGCGCGAGCTTGTCCAACACCAGCTCGGTCATCTCCGACTCCTTGATGATGTTGAAGGCGCGGCGCAGCATCCATATCTTGCGGAGCTCGAGCTCGCCGAGGAGCAATTCCTCGTGGCGCGTGCTGGAGCGCTTGATGTCCACTGCCGGGAAGACGCGGGACTCGGCCAGCTTGCGATTGAGGTTGAGCTCCATGTTGCCGGTGCCCTTGAATTCCTCGAAGATGACATCGTCCATCTTCGATCCGGTGTCCACGAGCGCCGTACCGATGATGGTCAGAGAGCCGCCCTCCTCGATCTTGCGGGCGGCGCCGAAGAAGCGTTTGGGCTTGTGCAGCGCGGCCGTGTCGAGGCCACCGGAGAGCGTGCGCCCCGAGGTAGGTATCACCTGGTTGTAGGCCCGCGCCAGGCGCGTGATCGAGTCCAGCAGGATCACGACGTCCTTACCCAGCTCGACCAGGCGCTTCGCGCGCTCCATGGTCAGCTCTGCTACTGCGGTGTGGTTCTCGGGATGCTCGTCGAAGGTTGAGGCCACGACCTCGCCGTCGATCGAACGACGCATGTCGGTGACTTCCTCCGGCCGCTCGTCGACGAGCAGCGCGATGAGGACCGCGTCGGGATGGTTGATCGACAGAGAGTTGGCGATATTCTTGAGGAGGGTCGTCTTACCGGCCTTCGGCGGCGAGACGATGAGGGCGCGCTGGCCCTTGCCGATCGGGCAAAAGAGATCGATGATGCGCGTGGAGAGCTGCGTGGCGCGGACTTCGAGCCTGTAGCGCTCCTGCGGGTAGATCGGCGTGAGCTTGTCGAAGTTCGGGCGCCGGCGAACGGCTTCCGGATCGAGGCCGTTGATCGTATCGACCTTGATCAGCCCGTAGTACTTCTCACCTTCTTTAGGGCACCGTACCTGCCCCGCCACCATGTCGCCGCGGCGAAGCTCGAAGCGCCGTACCTGCGATTGGCTGACGTAGACGTCGTTGGTACCGGGAAGGTAGTTCTCGCGACGGAGGAAGCCGTAGCCCTCCGGAAGGATATCGAGGACTCCCTCTGCCATCTCGAGCCCCGAGCGTTGCGCCTGGATCTCCAGAATCTTGGGAATCAGGTCTTCCTTCTTCAACTTGACGGGACTTGCGATCTCGAAGCTCTTGGCCAGCTCATTGAGCTCGGTCTTCGATTTCTCGGAGAGCTGCGCGGCCGTCAGAAGCTGCGCCGCGCTTTCCTGGTACTCGCGTTCGAGCTGGGCGAACTGCCCGTGGTCGCTGACCTTGTGCCGGTTGCGGGAACGCCGGCGCCGACCGCCGCCTGAACGGCCATTGTCCTGTGGGCGCGTATCGACTTGCAGTGGAGTTCTCTCTCGTGTCTATGAGTGATCAATGGGAGCCAGCGTATGCACTCCGAATCGGCGCGTTGCGCACCTGAACGCGGCGAAGGTTGGACCCTCAGCCGGGAGCGGACCGCTTTCACCATAGTTGTGGGACCGACGCCGGGGTTCGAAGAGCCGACCGGCATCTTAGCCACTATACCATAGCCCTCGGGCGAGGTAAAGGGGACGAGACGAACCGCGAGCCCGCGAGGCTGAACCGCAACGGGAGCTCCCGCGCACTGGAGATACCTACGCGCGGCGTGGCCACGATCTCCGCGGGGCGCCGAAGATCGTAGAGGCAGATCCGCCGCCGCGGGCAGATCGGCGTGCCGTCGTCGCCGCCGCCGAGAGCGAGCGCCTGCGCTAGCCGCCCAGGGCCGCGGGCGAGATCGCGAAAGGGCTGCCCCGCACGACGCTCCGCCATCAGCTCGATGCCCGCCAGCGGTTCGAGGGCGCGCACCAAGACTGCCGCCCCTGTGCCCACCGCTTCGCTCGTGACGTTGAAGCACCAATGATTGCCATAGATAAAGTAGACGTAAGCGTGGAGCGGCCGCCCGAACATCGCCGCGTTGCGTGCCGTTCGCCCGCGGTAGGCATGCGAGGCAGAATCGCGTTGAGGGAGATAGGCCTCCACCTCGACAATCCGCCCGCCCACCACGCCGTGCGGCGAACCTACGCCAAGCGCGAGACCAACCAGTGTACGTGCGAGCGCTATCGTTTCGATGGGCAGATCCGAGGGATCGAGCGGCGTGCCCAATCCGGGGTGAATGCGGTGGATCAACTTCGCCCGCGGCCGTCTATGCCGAGCGGCGATAGCCCGCCATGCCGCGCAAGGCCAGTAGTGCCGCCGGCTCCGCCGCGCCGATACGCCCTTCGACGAAGCGGTTGAGCGCGCAGCCCAACGTGATATACGGTACGGTCAGCGCCGTCGGCAGCCGGCGACGCGTCACGATATCCTCCGCCAACTCGCCATCGGGCCCGAGTAACTCCACGCGGCGAAGCCCCATCGCCGCGAGCCGGCGCGCCAGCACCGTAGTCGCCGTATACGTGGCCACGCGTCCCTCGGCCGCTGGATGATAGACGAACCCCAACTCCAAGTGCTCCAGCTCGAGTGGGCCTTGGCTCAAGCGCGCCACGAGACGACCACGCCCTCCCTTGGCGCTGTAGGCGTAGACCACTCGGACGATTTTGCGCGGATCTGCGGTCGGCATCGTTGCTTTCCTCTGCCGTAAGTTTAACCGAACACACGTTCGATGTCAACCCGCCGCGGGTGCGAGCGGCTCGCGCCGCAGCTCCCGGTAGAGGCGCTCCACGCGCCCCGCGATACGCGTCAGCTCGTATTCCTGAGCAGCACACCGCCCCTGCTCACGCAAACGCCGACCTTCCTCCCCATCGCCTGCCACGCTCCATACGGCCGCTGCCATCGCCTGCGCGTCGCCGGGGCAGAGACGCGCCGCCCCCTTCGTCACCTCGCGGGTCTGCGGAGCCTCGACGGCCACCACCGGCAGGCCCGCCGCCATCGCCTCTACGAGAACCAGTCCCTGCGTCTCCGACGTCGAGCTGAAGACGAAGGCATCGGCCGAGGCGTACAGCTCGGGAAGCTCCTCGCTCGCCACCTCACCCAGGAAGCGCGCGCGTCTGGCCAGACCGGCGGCGTGCGCCGCCGCTTCCAGACGTTCGCGCTCGGGTCCGTCACCTGCGAAGGCCAGCGTCACGTCGTCGGGGAGACGCGAGAGCATCGACAGCAACAGGCTGAGGTTCTTCTCCTGCGCCAGACGCGAGACGGTCAGGAGGCGCAGCCCGGGACCGTTGCCGCCCAAACGCGCCCGCCCGCTCTGCGTCGCCTCCGCGCACGCGAAGCGCTCGAGCGCGATGCCTGAGGGAATGACTTCGATTCGCGCCGTCACCCCCACCGCGCGCAGCTGACTCTCGATGTCTCGGGTGGGGACCGTCACGGCGTCGGCCGCATTGGCGTACGTTCGCGTGAGGATCGCGGCCAAACGGCGGGCGACGTCCGGGTCGATCGGCGCGTAGTGGGCGTAGCGGTCGAGGCGCGTGTGGTACGTGAAGACCAGCGGCACGCCGAAGCGACGCGCATAGTGCGCTCCCATCCAGCCCGTGATGAACGGAGAGTGGGTGTGGATCAACGAGCAGCGCGCCAGCACCGTCAAGCGGTTGCGCCGCGCCACCACCGGAAGCGTGAGGCGATAGTCCGTGGGCATCGGCAGCGGAAGTGAGGGCATGCGATAGATCTGCACCTCCTCGCCGGCGCTGGTAGCGGGGAAGCGCGGCGTGAACATCGCCACGCTGTGCCCCCGTGCGCGCAGCGCACCGGCCAACCCATCCACTGCGGCTACGATACCGTTGACGATGGGGTGATAACACTCGGTGAAAAAAGCGATGCGCAGAGAAGCCGCGTTCACGAAGCCGACGCTTCTTCGACCGCCGCGCTCTTCCCCGGGAGCTGGCATTTTCGTATGTCGCAAAATTATGGGAGATTTGACGCCCGTCATACCCGGATGCTATAGTCCGCAGGTCCGGCGCTCCCCCCGGGGATCGTCAGACCGCCACCTCCGCCAGGAGCGCGCGTTCGCAAGCGAGAGGCCCGCCGGGTCGCCGTGATGCGCCGCCCCGCATACCGACGAAAGGAGCCGGTTTGATAGGACGCGATACTCCGGCCTTTGCCGCCACCAGCGTTCTCTCTCTCGGTTTGATCGCTCCCCTCGCCTTGGGAGCCGCCCACGCTCACGCGGGCACACTCGTCGTCGACGGTGCGCCCCACACCTACGCGGTCCGCGGCAACGTCGCAACCGTTCGAGACCTCCTCCGCACGGAAGGCGTGGCCGTCTCCTACGCGGATCGCGTCTCCGCTCCGCTCGACTCGTCGCTCGGAACACTCGGGCAGATTCGGGTCCACCACGCCGTCGCCATCCGGCTGACCACGCCTTCGGGGCGTATGAGTCTGCTGACTGCCGCCTCGACCGTGGGCGAGGTCCTTACCGAGCGCGGCATCCGCCCCACCGGTGAGGACATGGTCGCGCCGTCCGCATCCAGCGAGGTCACGCCCGACCTTTCCATCGAGTACCATCCGGCCGTCGACGTGACTCTGGTCAGCGGCAGCGTCCGCCTCACCGTCCATACGCCGGGCCCCACCGTCGGTGACGTCCTGCGCCACGAAGGTATTGCGCTGGGCGCATACGATCGTGTGGCCCCGCGTCCATCCGAGGCGATCCACAACGGCGAGGAGATCAGGATCGTCCGGGTGACGGAGTGGACCAAGACCATCACGCGCCCGCTCGCGCCGCCCGTCGCTCACCGCATCAGCTACGCGATGCATCCCGGCGCCACCAAGGTACTCTCCGCCGGCAAGCCCGGACGGGAGCGGGTCACCATGCGTTACGTCCAGCGCGCGGACAAGCCGATGGTCGCCCACGTCGCCGCGCGCGTGATCGTCGAAAGGCCAACGCCGAAGATCGTCGCCGAGGGGGTCGGCGATTGGTCGCGCTTCCGCGAGCTGGCCTCGCGCGGCGGATCGTTCGCCGGGACCATCGCCTCTACGGCGCTCCAGATGGTCGCTACGGCCTACACGCCGTACTGCTACGGCTGCAACGGCTATACCGCGATGGGGCAGCACGCGGGCTACGGGATCGTCGCAGTGGACCCGCGCGTCATCCCGCTGGGAACGAAGCTCTTCATCCCGGGGTACGGCCCCGCCATCGCCGGAGATACCGGCGGTGCGATCCGCGGCGACCGCATCGATCTCGGCTTCGAATCGCACAGCGAAGCGATGTCCTTCGGACGCCGGGAGATCACCGTGTACGTGCTGCGGTAGCGCGGCCGCACGACCTGCAGCACCGTGCACCCACGTCGACTCCTGGACCAGCATGGCCTGGCGGCCCGCAAGCGCTTCGGCCAGAACTTCCTACTCGAAACTGCTGCGGCCCAGCGTATCGCTGAGGCGACGGTGGCCGGCGAGCGCGGCCTCCCGGTGCTCGAGATCGGGCCGGGAACGGGCATGCTGACGGCGGCGCTCTTGGAAGCCGAGGCCACCGTTACCGCCGTCGAGATCGATCGTGGCCTGGTCAGCATCCTTCGTGAGCGCGAGGATCTCTCGGCCGCCGAGATCGTCGAGAGCGATATCCTCACCTATGATCTGCGGGCCTTCGCGGGGCGCGCGCAGCACTGGGCGGCCTGCGGTAACCTTCCCTATTACATCACCACGCCGATTCTCTTCGCCCTGCTGGAGTGCGAGCCCCAGCCGGCACGCATCGTCGCGATGATCCAGCGCGAAGTTGCAGATCGGCTCACTGCCGGCCCCGGCAGCGCCGCCTATGGCGCGCTCTCGGTGGTGGTCGCCTACCGCGCCCGCGCCTCGCGCCTGATGACGCTGCGCCCCACGGCGTTCTACCCGCGTCCGCAGGTCGATTCGACGGTCGTCGTCTTGGAGCGCTACACCGAGCCGCCCGTTTGCCCACGCGACCCGGGGGCCATGCTGCGCCTCATCCGCGCCGCCTTCGCCTACCGCCGTAAGACGCTCGCCAATGCCCTCGAGCTGGGCGATCCCTCTACCCCGCGCGCTCGCACGGCGGCGGCGCTGGCCGCCATAGGCAAGCCTCCTGAGGCGCGTGGCGAATCGCTCTCTCTCGATGACTTCTCACGACTCGCAGACAACCTCACCTGAGGCCTTCGCCCTCGTGCCTTCGCTGGTGCTGGTCGGCACGGCGATCTGCGCGGGCTTCGTCGTCGCCATTATCGCCGGGCTGGTCAGCGGCACTCGCATCCACCACGTCTCCCCTTGGCAGGTGAACCTCGTCCAATTGGCCTTCTACGTCGGCATCGGCGCGGTGCTGGTCCCCGCCCTGCCGCGCGTGGCGGGGCGCTCGCTGGAAGATCTCGGCTTGCGAGCCCCGCGGGGCAGACAGCTCCTCTGGGGGCTGCTTGGCGCCCCGGTGATGCTCATCGTCACCTCGATCATCGGCGCGGTCCTCACGGCGCTCTACGGACAGCACGAGCAGGCGGCACTGCGCATGCTCCCCTCGTTCAACACGCCCGGCCTCTTTATCACCTTCGCCTTCGTGGCCGCGATCGCCGCACCGTTCTTCGAGGAGCTCTTCTTCCGCGGCCTCATCTTCAACGCACTCGCCAAACGCTTCGCGTTCTGGCCGGCCGCGGCGCTCTCGGGATTGGCCTTCGCCTTGGCTCACGGGGATGTCTGGGCGCTCATGCCGCTGTGGGGAGTCGGGCTATGCCTGGCGTACATCTACTCGCGCTCGCGAAGCTTGTGGGCATCGATGCTCACCCACAGCCTCTTCAACAGCGTCTCGCTCATCGCCATCTCGTTGAAGGATCATCTGCACCCGTGATCGTTGCCGTCGACGCCACCAACCTCTTGCACGACGAGCGCGGCATGGGCAGATACGTCCGTGAGGTCTTGCGCCGTTTGCGCTCGCGCGTCGAGCTGCGCCTGGTGACCGAGCACCGCGACACGGAGTCGCGGCGCGGTTACGCATATGCGCTGGGCTACTACGACGCCCCGCTCGTCTCGGCGCGCAAGACGGGCGCCGACGTTCTATGGTATCCGTGGAATCTCACGCACTTCTCACCGGCATTGCCGTACGCGGTGACGGTGTACGACGTGGCCCCGCTGCAGTTCCCAAACCCCTCGCCATGGGTGCGCTGGCGCGAGCAGCGCCGACTGCGCCGCAGCGTATCCGGCGCGACCGCCGTGATCACCGTATCGCAGTTCACGCGCGGAGAGATCGTCGAGCGTCTCGGCGTCGAAGCCGCGCGCATCCGCGTGGCCGGAGGCGCACCCGCGGCGATCTTCCAGCCCGGTGAACCTGAGCGGCTGCCTGAATACCTCGTCGAGCATCCCTACCTACTCTATGTGGGTGCCGTCGAGCGGCGCAAGAACCTCTCCACGCTCCTGGCCGCGCAGGAGCGCATCTATCCGCAGACCGGAGTGCCGTTGGTCTGCGCCGGCGGCGCCGTGCCGGAGCGCCCGGGGGTCCACAGCATGGGCTACGTCGAGGAGCCGATGCTCCTCTCGCTCTACCGCGGAGCGACGGCGCTCGTGATGCCCTCGCTTTACGAAGGCTTCGGCCTCCCCGTGCTCGAGGCGATGGCCTGCTCCACGCCCGTCGTCGCCTCGCGGCGTACCTCGCTTCCGGAGGTCGGGGGTGACGCCGCGCTCTACGTCGATCAACCCGGCGACGTGGAGGCCTGGGGCGAGGCACTGCGCAGGATCTGCACCGACGCGAACCTCGCCGCCGATCTGCGTGCGCGCGGCCCGGCCCGCGCCGCCGAATTCACGTGGGAGCAGACGACCGACGTGACCCTCGAAGCGCTCCAGGCCGCGGCGGCGTCGTAGCGGCCTGCGCAATGGCACGCATCGTGGGCCACCTGATCGTCGGCGCGCGCCCCGAGCCATTTCTCGGTGCGCTCTTGGAGAGCTTGGCCCCGGCTGTAGAGCGCCTCTTCGTCAACGACAACTCGGGCCTGGGCGAGCGCAGCCCGCACGCGCCGACGCTCGCCGGCAGCCCCTTCGCGCGCGAAGGGCGGCTGCGTATCGCGCATACCGTCTTCGACGATTTCTCGAGCGCCCGCAACGTCTGCTTTGCGCTCGACACCGAAGCCGACGAACACACGTGGATCGCGTTCGTCGACGCCGACGAAGTCCACGCCGAGCAGTTCGCGCGCATCGTGGCGCGCCTCAACCGCCTGCCGCGCGAGATCGCCTACGTCGACGGCTACACCTGGCATTTCTTTCAGACCTTCGACTGGTACGCCTCGATCGAGCGGCGCATGTCGCTCTTCCGCTGGACGCCGCAGGCGCGTTGGGAAGGGAAGGTTCACGAAAAACTACTCGGGGTGCCTGGGAGGCGCCTCGCGCTCCCGTACGTCTACGGTCACTACGGACACGTGGTGCCGTTCCAATGGGCGGCGCGCAAGGAGCAGCTCTACGCCTCGCTCGGTCGCCCGGGGCGCCAGGTCGACGAAGACACCGCGCTGCGCGCCGATCTCGCGCACGAGTACGAGGGAGCCGAGCGGACGTTCTCCGACATGTGGCCCCGCCTGATGCGTTTTCGCGGGCGCCATCCGGCGGCGGTGCACGACACCATCGCGCGGATCCGCCGCGAGCGCGCCGAGCATTTCGCGACCGTCGAGGAGATCATCGCACGCCATCAGACGCCGCTGGTGCGCCTGCGCAATCTCGTTCGCCGCACCAACTACGCGCAGCGCTGGCGCTTGCGTGTCTTCGAGGGGCTACGCTATGGGATGCTCTAGCCGCCAGCGATACTTCTCACGAACTTCCTCGACGATCTCCTGAAGGCGTTGGATGAAGCGTTGCGGCGAGAACCGCTCGGCGTGAGCGCGCAACGCCGACGAGTCGTAGTGACGGGAATCGAAGGCACACAGGGCTTCCGCCAGAGACACCGCCGTCTCCTCACGGAAGAACGCCCCGGTCACCCCTGGGACGACCGTCTCCAGCGCCCCGCCGGCGGCATAGGCCACCGTCGGGCGCCCTGCGGCAGCCGCCTCCAGCGGCACCAACCCGTAGTCTTCCGCACCGGGCAGCACCACGACCCGCGCATTGCCGAGCAACACGCGCAGGGCGTCGTCCTCCACGTAGCCGAGCATGGTCGTGGTCGTCCCCTTCGCGGCCTCCCGTAATCTCTCTTCGGCGGGACCGGTGCCCGCCACCAGGAGCGGCACCCCCGCCAAGCGACAGCCTTCGATGGCGAGATCGATCCGCTTATAGGGGAGCAGACGCGAGATGATCAGCGCGTAGTCTCCTTTTCCTGGACCGACCTCGAAGCGGTCGAGATCGATCGGAGCATGCACGACGTAGGCGTCGCGACCGTACCAATGCCGGATACGCTCAGCGGTGTTGCGGGAGTTAGCGACCAAGGCCGTCGGACGCTGTGCCGCCGCGCGGTCCCAGTTCGCCAGACGGCGCACCAACGGGCGCGCCAGCGGCTCGCATGGGCCGGCAAGCCGGCCCACGTAGGCATCGTAGTCGAAGACGAAGCGCGCCACCGTATGACAGTAGCAGACGTGTACCGCGTCGGGGCGCGTGGTGACGCCCTTGGCCCAAGCGCTGGTCGAGCTTATGATCGTATCGTACGCCGAAAGATCGAAGGAGGCGAAGGCGCTCGGGTAGAGCGGGGCGAGCGCGCGGAAGAGCCGGCGATGGCCGGGCAGATGCTGGAGGAACGACGTGCGCACGCGAGCTGCGTCGAAGAGATCGCCGAGTTGTGCTCGATCGAAGATCGAGGTGTAGATCGGCGCCTCCGGCCACGCCGCGGCGATGTGCGCGAACACGCGCTCGGCGCCGCCCCGCTGATTCAGGTAGTCGTGGACGAGCGCGATCGCGGCTACGGACGCCCCTCCCGCGGGAGCACGATCGACGTCGTGTAGTGCGTAAAGTAACGCTTTGCCGCGGTGCGGAGCTGAGCAGGCGTGACGGCGGCGATCGCCGGCAGCACGCGCGCCGCATAGTCGTCGCCGGCGCCTTCGCGCGCAAAATTTCCCGTCAACCACGAACGATCCGCGATGGTTGCCTCCTCAAAGAGCATATTGCCGGTGGCCTGTGCCTTCGCCAGCGCCAGCTCCGCCTGCGTGAGCGGCGCGGCGACGAGCGTATCGATCACGGTAGCCACGGTACGCACGGCCAGCGTCGGATCGCCGCCGGCACCGTTGGCGTAGACGATCACGGCGGAGGGCACGGTATCGAAGAGATAGAGACTGCCCACGGGCATCTCTGCATCGGTCGGCGTGGATACCAGCGGCGGTGCCAAACCACGCCCCACCGCTTGACCGATCAGCGACTCCAGCACCAGCACGGGAGCGAAGTCACGCGAACCCGGCGCGGGGGCGTCGTACCCGAGCACGATCCACGCCGCGGGGAGATCGCGATGGGTGACGAGCTCGCGCGAACGTGCCTTCACGGGCAGCCGGCCCGAGCCAACGATCTCGGCAGCATCGCGATCGGGGAGCACGGCGGCCACCATACGCTCGCCCTCGCTCAAACCCGGCGCCGCGGCTCCGGCACCTACGATGATGGAGCCGCGCGCGACGTAGTTCTCGCGGAAGAAGTCGGCGGCGTCTGCAGGAGAGATCTGAGCGATCGTCGCGACGCTGCCCCATGTTGGAAGGCCGGCGTTCGTCTTCGCCAGGTAGATGCTGCGAAACATCGCGGCGCCCACCGAGAGACCATCGCCGTTTGACGCCGAGGCGCGCTGCGTCACATAGGCTGCCGCGCTCTCGATAGCGACGGGGCCGAAGTCGGGGTGGGTGAGCGCGAGCGCGAAGAGCGATGCGGCCTCGGCGAAATGGCTGGGCGCCGCTTCGAGATAGAAGTGCGTCTCCTGCCCGTCGACGGTGTAGGTGATGGAACCGCCGGCACGCGCGACGGCGAGCGCCAGCGCCAGGCCATTGACCGGGGTCTCGATCAGCGCCTGCGCGACGACAGCCGCCAAACCGGAGCGGTTGCGCGGCTGGCGGTCGAGGCCCGCTGGGACGAAGAGCTGCATCCCCGTCACCGGTGCGCTCGCGGAAGCGATCTCGATGATTCGCGGCGTAGCCGCTGGAACAGGGGCCGCTGCAAACGCGGGCAGCATCAAGGCTAAGCTCGCGACGGCGACCGAGAGCGCGCGCAGCAGCATCCTCACCGGGCAGCCCCCTTCTGCGCCTGAGCGGCGGGTTGCGGAGTCAGCGTTGCGATGGCCGGCGCCGCCTTCAAGTAGACGCGCGCAACGTTCGCGACGTATTCGGGGGTAAGGGAGCGCGCCAGCGCGAGGTATTCGCCCTGCTCGCCGCCGTTGAACGGCGCATACGAGGGCGATCCCTCGACGGCGTACCAGCCGAGATTGTCCGCCTGTGCCTGCGCGCTCTGCGAATCATGGAGCACGCGATAGACGTACCGACGGCGAGCCGCCTCGAAGGTCTGTGCGTCGAGCGGCTGCTGCACGCGCTGCAATGCCCGCTCCACCGTCTCGCGCGCGGCACCCGAGGCGTTGCCCACCACTTCCACGAGCAAGATTCCTGGATCGTGGAGCGTGATGAACTGGCCGCTCACGCTGGTCCCCGGCGCCACCCCGTGGAGCGCCTCCGCGACGGCTCCCAGCTTCGCGTCGAGCAGGTAGTCGGCTAAGAAGTCCATCGCCGTCGCCGCGCGCTGGTCGGCGATCGGCGGCCCGGCGAATGCCATTCCAAAGGCGGGCCCCGCCACCGAGTCGCTGACGACGCTCGGTGGCGCAGCCGAGGCCGCAGAGGCCGCTGGGGCCTCCACGGGCTCGCTTGTACCCGCCCCGCCGAGCGCGCTCAGCACCGGCGCACTCTCGCTCACCCCCGTGACGACCGCCACGGCGTTTTCCGCTCGAAAGGCACGCTTGGCGAAGGCGACGATCTCGGGATAGGCGAGCGCGCCAAGCTGTTTTACGGTCGGCAGTGCCGTATAACGATCGGGCCCTTGCGCGAAAAGTGCGTCGAAGAGCTGGGTCCGCAACTGCACGTCGGGATCCGCCTGCGACTCGGCGGCTTCAACGGCCACCGACTCGCGCGCGCGCTTGTACCCATCTTGCGTCAGTGCAGGGCGCGTGTAGTCCTCGAATGCGGCGCGGGCAATTCGCGCGGCCGAGGCGGCGGGCACGACGGCGGTCACCTGTACGGAGTCGGAGAAGGTCGCGATCTGCAGGCGCCCCCCGCTGTCCTGCACGAGCGCGGCGAGCGGCTCGCCGTGGCCGACCGAAGCCGCAACGGACTCAGCGGCCAGTTGAGCGATACCCACCAACGGCTCGCCGAAGCCCACCGAGGGTGCGCGGAACCAGAGCTCGACGGCCGCCAGCGGCGGCCCGTCTCCGGTCTGCACGATGGTGCGCGCGGGATGCGCGCCTGCGGCGCCGGCCGCCAGGGGGACGGCGGCGAGCGCCGACGCGAGCACGGCGGCGATGGAGCGATGGATCATGCTGCTCTCCGGATGCGAGATGGGGCGACCATCTTCGGCCGCCCCACGCGAGATTCCTAACGTCCGGCGCTACGCGGGCTCCGGCGAGATGTTCGGTGGAATCGGCCGCGGCTTGCTTTGCCGAGCCGGCTCCGTCGCGGGCTCCTGCCCCTGACTGGCCGCTGCCGGCAACGATTCGCCGGCCTTGTCCGGCAATGGCTCTCCCTTGGCGATAGCGAGAACCTCGTCGGCCTCCACCGTCTCCTTCTCGAGCAGGGCCGCCACCAACCGCTCCAGTTTCTCCCAGTTCTCCTGGAGAATCTGTTTGGCCGTGTTGTAACATTCGTCGATGATCGAGCGTACTTCGGAGTCGATCTTCGAGGCGATCTCCTCCGAGTAGTTGCGCTCGTCGGCGATATCGCGTCCAAGGAAGACCTGCTGGTGGTTGTGGCCGTATTGGATCGGCCCCAACTCGCGGCTCATGCCGTACTGGGTCACCATCGAGCGCGCGAGCTGCGTTGCCTTCTCGAAGTCGTTGGACGCGCCCGTCGTCACTTCTTTGAACTGTAGCTCTTCGGAGACGCGGCCGCCCAGCAAGCCGGTAATCTGATCGAGGATCTCCGCCTTGGACATCAGATAACGGTCCTCGACCGGCAACTGCATCGTCAAGCCCAGCGCCATGCCGCGCGAGATGATCGTCACCTTGTGCACGGGATTGGCGTTCGGGAGCATCGCCCCCACGATGGCATGGCCGGACTCGTGGTAGGCGACGATCTCCTTCTCTTTCTGCGAGATCAAACGCGAACGGCGCTCGGGGCCCGCGATGACGCGATCGATCGCCTCTTCGCAGTCCCTCATCTCGACGACGCTCTTGTTCTCGCGTGCCGCGAGGATCGCCGCCTCGTTGAGAAGATTCTCCAGGTCGGCGCCGGAGAAGCCCGGCGTACGCCGCGCCAGCGTATCGAGCGAGACGTCCTTGCCCAAAGGCTTGTTCTTGGCGTGGACGTTGAGGATCGCGGCGCGGCCTTTGACGTCGGCGCGGTCGACCACGACCTGGCGATCGAAACGCCCTGGCCGCAGCAGCGCGGGGTCGAGCACGTCGGGCCGGTTGGTGGCCGCGATGAGAATCACGCCTTGGTTGGCGTCGAAGCCGTCCATCTCGACGAGCAGCTGGTTGAGGGTCTGCTCGCGCTCGTCGTGACCGCCGCCCAGGCCCGCGCCGCGCTGGCGGCCGACGGCATCGATCTCATCGATGAAGACGATACAGGGCGAGGACTTCTTGGCCTGCTCGAAGAGGTCGCGGACGCGGGAGGCGCCGACGCCCACGAACATCTCCACGAAGTCGGAGCCGGAGATCGAGAAGAACGGCACGCCGGCCTCACCGGCGATGGCGCGCGCCAACAGCGTCTTACCGGAGCCCGGGGGCCCTAGCAGCAGAACGCCCTTGGGGATGCGCGCCCCAAGCGCCTGGAACTTCTTGGGGTACTTGAGAAACTCGACGATCTCGGCCAGCTCTTGCTTCGCCTCCTCGACGCCCGCGACGTCGGCAAACGTCACCTTCGGCCGATTCTCCGAAAGCAGCTTCGCTTTTGAGCGCCCGAACGAGAGCGCCTGACTTCCTCCAACTTGCATCTGCCTCACCACGAAGAAGAGGAGGACCGCCAGCAAGATCATCGGGAGGAGGAAGTTGCCTGCGGCCGCCAGCAGATTCGCATTGGCCGACGGCTCGGCATACGATATCGCGACATGGTGCTTGACGAGCTGAGGGACAACCATCGCATCGTCGCCGATGGCCACGCTGAACGTGTTACCGTCCTTCTTCTTACCCTGAGCCTCGTGCTGATGCAGCATGACCGACTGCACTTGACCGGAGTCGACTAGGGCGAGGAATTGCGAGTAGGAGATCGTCTCACTGTTCGCCGGCTGGATGAGCAGCCGGTTGACAAGGAAGAGGACGAATAATGCGATGAGCAGCAGGACGACGACGTTCTTGATGTACTTGGCCAACGCGTTCAACCATTGGCGGGTCGGCCGATGCGCGGCCGGAGCCCGTTCCTTTCTGAGGGTATCCGGCAGGCTACGGCTG
>SCRA01000042.1 GCA_004297985.1 bacterium
GGTGAGAGTCACCGACTCCGCACCCGCAGCGGCGGGAAGACCAAGAAGTCTGCCTAACGTACCGCCACGGGGTCAAATCCTCGATGCCGCGAGAGGGTCAATTCCTCGGCGCCGTTTCCAGATAGAGGCGGCATCGAAGCCGAAATCGCCGGCGTTCTCCTCCTCGAGTTCGCGTCCGCCTTGAAAGAGGCCGCAATCGACCAGGATGCGCCTCCCGCCGAACTCGATCAGATGACACGATCCGGTGACGCCGCGATCGGCACCGTGGAACGATACCTTCATAGCGCCTCCATGAGCGGGCTGCCGTTGGCTTCGTGCCAGCGCAGGATGCCGCTCCAGATCTCCTCGGCGCTCTCCGCGAACCAGAAGAGGTCGCGGTCCTCCGCGTCGATGGTCCCCTCGGCGACGAGGAAGTCCACGTCGAAGGCGCGGCGCCAGTACGTCTCGCCAACCAGGATGATGGGCAGCGGAGCCGCCTTGCGCGTCTGGACCAGCGTGAGTACTTCAAAGAGCTCGTCGAAGGTACCGAAGCCGCCGGGAAAGGCCACCACGGCTTTGGCCCGCAGCAAGAAGTGAAGCTTACGCAACGCGAAGTAATGGAAGCGGAAGCAGAGCTCCGGCGTGATGTACGGGTTGGGGAACTGCTCGTGCGGGAGCGTGATATTTAGGCCCACCGATTTCGCGCCGACGTCAAAGGCACCGCGATTGGCCGCCTCCATTGTGCCCGGCCCGCCGCCCGTTACGACCACCAACCGGCCGTCACGGCGTTCCTCGCCCGCGCGGCCCACCACGCGCCCCAGCTCGCGCGAGATCTCGTAGTAACGGCTCTTCTCCAGGATGCGATCGGCGATCGCGGCACACCGCGCGAGCTCGGCGTTCTGTGGATCCCGCGCGCTTTCGGCGTGCGCCTCTTGCGCTCGCCGCTGCGCGAGCGCGGGCTCGCAAACGCGGGTGCTGCCGAGCACGACGACCGTGCCTGCGATGCGGTGTTCCTGTAAGATCAGCTCCGCCTTGAGGTAGTCGACTTCGAGACGTATCGAGCGCGTGTCGTCGCGGTGAAGAAACTCGACATCTTGATCGGCCTGGCGATAGGTAGGGCTGGCCAGGATGGCGGCGAGGCGCAGCGGTGCCTGAGGATCCTCCTCACCGGACTTGGGCTGCTGCCATGGCAAGGGAACGTGGCGCACGCGCGGATGCGCGGGCTTCGGTATGTGCCGCTCGTTGCGTAGATGCTCGCCCATTGCGTCCTCCACGTTACTGCCGGGGCCGCCCGATGCTCCGGCGATTCATGGAGGCAGGAAGCTACCCCTCTCTCAAGGGGCGTCGCAAGGTGGGTGGCCGCAGGCGCATGACTCTTCCTCTTCTTCGGCCTGCTCGCTCTCGCGGCAGTAGTCGCTGCAGAAGGCGTTCTCACCAGCTTGTGCCGCGATGCGGCAAGAGCACTTCGTGTGCCCGCACTCGATGGTCTCCAGGTTCATCGCCGATCGACCCTCCTCTGCGAGGTCATGATGCCAACAGGATGAGCGTAGGATGTGAGGGCCGCAAGAAGAAGTCGCGCCGCCAGATGCTCAGAGCCGAAGGGCTTCGCAAGAGGTTTGGCGCCCGTACGGCGGTCGACGGTATCTCGCTCGCCGTCGAGCGAGGCGAGACGGTCGGTCTGCTCGGACCCAACGGTGCCGGCAAGACGGTCACGTTCTCGATGATCGTGGGAAGCCTGCGCCCGGAAGCTGGACGCATCTGGATCGACGACGTCGAGGTCACCGGGAAGACCATGGCGGATCGCGCGCACGCCGGGCTTGGCTATCTTACACAGGAGCGTTCGCTGTTTCGTCATCTCTCGGTCGTCGATAACCTACGGCTGATCCTCGAGATGCGTTCGATTTCGACGGAGCGCAAGCGCGAGATGCTCCGCCGGCTCATCGAGCAATTCGCTCTCGAGCCGTTGCTGCGCCAACGGGCCGACTCGCTCTCGGGAGGGCAGCAACGCCGCGTCGAAGTCGCACGGGCGCTCGTCACCGAGCCGTCATACCTGCTCCTCGATGAGCCGTTTGCCGGCATCGATCCGCTCACCGTCGCCGATCTCCAGCGCATGATCGCGGAGCTGCGCTCGCGGAACTACGGCATCCTGGTCACCGACCATAACGTCGTCGATACGCTGCGTATCACCGATCGCGCATACGTGATCCACGACGGGCGCGTCATCGCCATCGGAACCCCGGATCAGATTACCGCGGACCCGCTTGCGCGAGCGGTGTTCTTCGGCCAGCGGTTTCGCTACGAGAGCTGACGGCCCGGAAGGTACCGGCATCTCGGCGTTGAACCTACGGGCCTGTCCCCGGCTGCACTGTCGAGGGTGCCGACGTAGCTCAGTTGGTAGAGCAGCTGATTCGTAATCAGCAGGTCGTCAGTTCGAGTCTGACCGTCGGCTCCAGGATCAAAGGCCCGTAGTATAAAGATTCTTCTAAAGTAAGTTCACTGTTCGGGCCTCACGATTCTCATAAATTCTGGCGCTTTCCCCGGCTTATCGTTCGCCCAAGCGCCTCGCCGATCTGGGCGACGGCAGCGCGTTGCGCGGTCGGCAGGACGTGGCCGTTCGTGTTGAGCGTCGTCTGGACATTAGAACGGCCAAGGCGCTCGTGTACGCCCTTCGGGTTGACACCCCGCGAGCGCAATAGTGTCGCGTGCGAGTGCCGCAGGTCGTGGAGTCGGAGGCCCGCAAGGGTTACGAGAGCGTGCTGGCGCTGCCCGGCATGTCATGCGCCAAGACCATCCCGGTCGACCTCTCGACCTGGCATGACGGCCAAGCCAAGATTGTGGTTATGCTGGTCAATCACGATCACATGTCTGCGCCCGGCGCGGTCCCGCAGTCACCGTAAATCTCAAGTAGGCATTGAATCAGCCGTCCGAACAGCGAGCGTGTTACGGGGCCGTGATCATCCATTCAATGCCGAAGCGATCGTCCAGCATCCCGAATTTTCCGCCCCAAAATGCGTCGTCGAACGGCACTTTCACGTTGCCGCCTTGCGACAGGGCGTTGAATACCCGCTCGCCTTCAACGCGATCCGTTGCCGTCAGCGACACGGAGATGTTGCCGGCTTCCGGATCGATGGACTTGGCACTGGCGCCGTCGGAGGCCATAAAGGCGGCGTCCCCGGCCTTGAACGATGCGTGCATCACTTTGTTGCGAAATTCAGGGGATACCTGATCGGCCATCGGGGAGTCCCCGTGTCGCATCATTTCAAAGCTTCCGCCGAGCACGCTCTTGTAGAATTCGAGCGCCTCTTCACAACGTCCATAGAAGAAGATGTACGGTTGTAGTTGCATGTGCTCTCCTTCGTTCGCTGAGTGCTATAGATGGCGTGCGCCACTCTTAGCCGGGCCGATGACGTGCAGCCTAGTAGCGATCATTCGTTGATTCTACCGTGATGCCGGCATTCTAACGCCCGAGCTCGAGCCCCTCGACGGCGGTAACGAGAGACGGGCCGGCACGAGTGTAGCATGGAATGCTGCACGCCTCCTCTCCTGTCGCCCGAGCATCCCCACGAGAATGAACGGTTCTCGCAAGCAAACGGATGCTCGCCGAGAAAGTAGGGCCGTCGAACTACGAGGTACCGTTCGTCCGCTTCGCGCGCAGCTCGCTTTCGCGCTCGCGCAGCAGATGGCGCTTGGTCTTCCCGGTCGACGTCTTGGGCAGCTCCGCGACGAACTCGATCCAGCGCGGATACTTGAACGGTGCCAGCTTCGACTTGACAAAGCGCTTCAACTCGTCCGAGAGCTCGGGGTATTCCTTGACTCCAGGCTTGAGCACCACGAAGGCCTTGGGCTTGACGAGGTCGTTGTCGTCCAGCGCGCCGATCACCGCTACCTCCAGCACGGATTCGTGCTGCTGCAGCGTTCCCTCGACTTCCACCGGCGAGACCCAGATGCCGCCGACTTTCAGCATGTCGTCGGCGCGCCCGCAGTGCACGAAGTCGCCTTCGTCGGTAACGCGGAACTTGTCGCCAGTCCGCAGCCACTCGCCGATGAAGGTGGCGCGCGTCTTCTCGCGGTTGTTCCAGTAGAACGCCGCGGCGCTGGGGCCGCGTACTTCTAGCTCGCCGATCTCGCCTGGCCCCACCGGCCGTCGCTCGGCGTCGACCAAACGTACCTGATAGCCGGGAACGGGGCGCCCGGTGGTGCCGTAGCATACCGCACCAGGGCGATTGGAGACGAAGACGTGCAGCATCTCGGTGGAACCGATGCCGTCGATGATTTCCACGCCGGTGCGTGCCGTCCAGGCCCGCCCTACCTCCTCCGGAAGCGCCTCGCCCGCCGAGGTGCACAGGCGCAATGCCAGCTCCTCGCGCGTAGGCAGGCCGTCGTGCGCCAGCAGATTTCCGAAGAGCGTGGGCACGCCGTAGAAGATCGTCGGGCGGCGACGCCGCAGGATGTCGTTGACGGCATCGGGTGTCGGCCGCCCGGAGAAGAGAATGCTGGTCGCGCCGACCGACATCGGAAACGTGAGCGCGTTCCCCAGGCCGTAGGCGAAGAAGAGCTTCGCCGCCGAGTAGACGACGTCGCTCTCGGCGATGCCTAGGACGCCCTGCGCGAAAAGCTCGGCCGTCTGCGCGAGACTGGTGTGCACGTGGACCGTGCCTTTGGGCTCGCCGGTCGAGCCCGAGGAGTAGAGCCAGAAGCAGATGTCGTCGCGGCGCGTGGCCGCCGTGGTGGCCTCAGGCTCCGCGCGCTCGAGCAGTTCGGCGAACGTGGGGGCGGCTTGGTTCGAGACGTGTCCCTGCGGGTCGGAGACGATGATGCGCCCAGGCCACTGCGCTAACGCGGCGGCCTCGCGGAACTGCGGCAACAGCTCGCTGGAGACGATCGCCGCCTTCGCGCGGCTGTCGGCGAGAATGTAGGCGTAGTCGGTGGGCGTCAGCAGGGTGTTGATGGGAATGGGCACGATGCCGGCTTTGATTGCCCCGAGAAAGGCGACGGGAAAGTCGATGCCGTCGAGCACGCAGATGACGACGCGGTGCTCGATCTCGATGCCGAGGCCGCGCAGCGAATTGGCGCAGCGCCCCACGCGATGCGCAAGTTCGCCGTAGGTGTACCGGCCGGCGTCGTCGATGAAGGCGGTCTTCTGCGCATGGGCTGGAAGATTGCGCTCCAGGAGATCGGCGGCAGCGTTGTAGAGCGAGGCTGCGATCTTGCTTTGCGCGGTTGCGCCGGAGGCGGACTGGACGGGCGTCTCGATGATGGATGTCACGCGACTTCGGCCTCGCGGGCGAGCCAGGTGCCGGCCCACAACTTCACCCACTCGGCGGCCACGTCTTCCGGTAGGGTCCCGGAGCTGGCATCGTGCATGAGGGGGTCGCCCAAGCGCGTCGCGCCGAGCTCGCCAAGCAGTGCGTCGAAACGCCGCCCTCCTCCGCAGTATGTCGTCTTGTAGGTGCGATCGCCAAGCGCGATCATGCCGTACTGGACGTGTGAGAGATCCGGGCGCGTGTCCTCTAGGCACGAGAAGAATGCCTGCGCGTTATCGGGAACATCCCCTTGGCCGTAGGTTGACGTACAGATCAGAAACGTCGAGTCACGCGAGAAGACGCGTTCAGTGAGGTCGTCCATGGGTTCGATGACCACATGGTATCCCGCCGCCTCCAGCACGCCTCGGAGCTCGTCGGACACCAGCTCGGCGGTGCCGGTCATCGTCCCTATGAGAATCGTGATCTCGTGCCCCATCCTCCCCCTCCGTCTCGGGCCATCGGCGTTGCCGCTGCAACCTTGGTCTCTAATATGGGTAGTATAGTGCATAATGGAGCCAGAAACAAGAATTATAATTCATTGACGGAGACCTGCTCGTGACCGAGACGCCAAAACTGTTGTCTGCAGATGAGCCGGGGCCGTTCCTGCGCCTGCTGGGCGATCGCGTTCGCGAGGCGCGGGCGCGCCGCGGCATGACCCGCCGCATCCTGGCCAGGCAGTCGGACGTCTCGGAGCGCTACCTGGCTCAGCTTGAGTCCGGCCAGGGCAACGTCTCCATCTTACTGCTGCGCCAGGTCGCTCGGGCACTCGGCATGCCGCTGGCCTCTTTAGTATCCGAGGATCCTGAGCCCCCCGTGGAGCTCACGCGGACCGTCGAACTTTTGCAGCGCCTCAGCCCTGAACAGCTCGCGCAGGCGCGCGAGCATATGGTGCGCTCCCTGGGGAGCGTCGAGGTCGGTGCCCGGCAGGGCCGCATCGCGCTGATCGGCCTGCGCGGCGCGGGCAAGACCACGCTCGGCTCGCTCTTGGCTCAGCGCCTCGATGTCCCGTTCATCGAGCTGGACCGCGAGATCGAATTGGAGAGCGGCCTCTCGCTGGGCGCCATCTTCGACATCTATGGCCAGGCGGGGTTCCGCCGTCTCGAGCGACTCTGTCTGGATCGAGCCATCGAGCGTCACCATCGCTTTGTCCTGGCGACCGGGGGCAGCATCGTCTCCGAGCCATCCACGTTCGCGCGGCTGTTAGCCGCCTGCTATACCGTCTGGCTGCATGCCTCGCCCAGCGAGCATATGGACCGGGTCATCGCCCAAGGTGACTTGCGCCCGATGGCCGGCAACTCGCAGGCGATGGTCGACCTCCAGCGCATCCTGCACGGTCGAGAGTCGCTCTACAAGGGAGCCGATGTCGAGATCGATACCAGCGGGCGCAGTCTTGCCGAGAGCCTAGAGGATACGCTCGAAGTGCTTTCACATGCACAATAGTGCTTGTCAAATTTTCTCACATGCAGTATAATACATGAAATTACTGGCAAGCACGAGGCACCCGATGGTTACGGCAGAGGTATCCCTAGCGTCCCCGCCTGTCACGTTTGACACCGCTCCGGAGCGATACCGTCACTGGCGACTGAGCGTAGACGGACGCATCGCGACCCTCATGCTCGACGTCGACGAGGACGGCGGGCTCCGCCCAGGTTACAAGCTCAAGCTCAACTCGTACGATCTCGGCGTCGACATCGAGTTTCACGACGCCCTTCAGCGTATCCGCTTCGAGCACCCCGGGGTAGCTTGTGTCGTCGTGACGAGCGCGAAGGACCGGATGTTCTGCGCCGGCGCGAACATCTACATGCTGGGTACCTCGACGCACGCCTGGAAAGTGAACTTCTGTAAGTTCACCAACGAGACGCGCAACGGCATGGAGGACTCCAGCCGCTACGACGGCCTGCACTTCATCGCCGCACTCAACGGGACGACGGCCGGCGGCGGCTTCGAGATCGCTCTCGCGTGCGACGAGATCGTGCTGGTGGATGACCGCTCCAGCGCGATCAGCCTGCCGGAGGTTCCGCTCCTGGGTGTGCTCCCGGGCACGGGCGGCCTCACGCGCGTGGTGGACAAGCGCAAGGTGCGGCGTGACATTGCCGATGTGTTCTGCACAAACCCCGACGGCGTCCGCGCCGATCGCGCGAAGGCGTGGAACCTCGTCGACCATACCGCTCCGCCGGACGGATTCGGCGCGCTCGTCGCCGAGCGCGCCCGCACGCTCGCGGCGTCGTCCCCCCGCCCCGCGGACGCGCGCGGGATCACGCTTCACGCCGTGGAGCGGACCGTCGACGATGCGGGCTACCACTATCGTTACGTCGATGCCCGCTTCGACCGCCTCGCCCGCATGGCGACTCTCGTCGTCCGCGCGCCGCGCGAGCCCCAGCCGGAGACCGTGGAGGCGATCGCAACGATAGGGGATGCGTGGTGGCCTCTCGCGATGGCGCGCGAGCTCGACGACGCGCTGCTCATGCTGCGCACGAACGAGAGCGAGTTGGGGCTGCTGGTCCTGCGCACCGAAGGTGATGCCGAGGCCGTTCTCGCCGTCGACCGAACGATGCTGCGCCTCCGCGACCATTGGCTGGTGCGCGAGACGATCGGCATGCTGCGGCGGACGTTTGCGCGGCTCGATGTCACGTCGCGCAGCCTCTATGCCATCGTCGACGTCAACTCGTGCTTCGCGGGCACGCTCTACGAGCTCGCGCTCGCGGCCGACCGGTCCTACATGCTGGATTTGACGGACGGCGATGAGAGCGCGCCGGAGATCGAACTCGACGAGTTCAACTTCGGCCTCTTGCCGATGGTCAACGGGCGCAGTCGCCTCGACATTCGCTTCCTGGGATCCCCCGAGGCGGTGGCGGCACTGCGCGCCGCCGCCAATCGCCGCTTCCGCGCGTCGGAGGCACTTGCGCGCGGCTTGGTGACCGTCGCGCCTGACGATCTCGACTGGGAAGATGAGATTCGGCTGGCATTCGAGGAGCGCGCGGCGCTCTCGCCGGATGCGTTGACGGCTATGGAGGCGAGCCTGCGCTTCGCCGGGCCCGAGACGCTGGAGACCAAGGTATTCGGCCGCCTCTCCGCGTGGCAGAACTGGGTCTTCATCCGCCCCAATGCCACCGGCGAGCATGGTGCACTCAACGTCTTTGGAACCGGCTCCAGACCACAGTTCGACTGGAAGAGGGTTTAACGCATGGACATCAATTACTCGGAGCGCATCCCGAACAACGTCGACCTCGCTTCGGATCGCACTCTGCAGCGCGCGCTCGAGCATTGGCAACCGGAATTCCTCAAGTGGTGGAAGGACCTCGGCCCGAGCGACTTCCAGGCGGACGACGTCTATCTGCGGACGGCAACGTCCGTCGATGCCAAGGGCTGGGCCACTTACGGCTTCGTGCGCATGCCGGAGTACCGGTGGGGCATCTTCTTAGCCGACCGCGACCCCGATCGCCGCATCGGTTTCGGTGACCACTTCGGTAAGCCGGTGTGGCAGCAGGTTCCGGGCGAGCACCGCTCCACGCTGCGCCGCCTGATCGTCACGCAGGGTGACACGGAGCCGGCATCCGTCGAGCAGCAGCGCCTGCTGGGACATACGGCGCCGTCCGTCTACGATCTGCGTAACCTCTTCCAAGTGAACGTGGAGGAGGGGCGGCATCTCTGGGCGATGGTCTACCTGCTGCACGCCTACTTCGGGCGCGACGGTCGCGAGGAGGCCGAAGATCTGCTGGCACGTCACTCCGGCGACACCAATAACCCGCGCATCCTCACTACCTTCAACGAGCCCATCAGCGACTGGCTCAGCTTCTATATGTTCACCTACTTCACGGACCGCGACGGAAAGTTCCAGTTGAAGTCGCTGGCGGAGTCGAGCTTCGACCCGCTCTCGCGTACGTGCCAGTTCATGCTCACCGAAGAGGCCCACCACATGTTCGTGGGCGACACCGGCATCGCGCGGGTAACCAAGCGTACACTGGAAGTGATGAAGGAGCTGAGGACCGAGGACCCCGACGCGATCCGCCTCGCAGGTGCGATCGACCTTCCCACGCTTCAGAAGTATTTGAACTTCTGGTTCACGGCCTCGCTCGATCTCTTCGGCGTGGAGACGTCGTCAAACGCCGCCTCCTACTTCGCCGGCGGCGTCAAAGGGCGTCCCGACGAGTGGAAGTTCGAGGATCATCTCGCCGTCGATCAGACGTTCACGTTGGAGACGCCGAGCGAAAGCGGAGGCGTCAAGGCCGAAGAGATTCCGATGCGCAACGCGATGAACGAAGTCACGCGCACGGAGTACGTGAAGGACTGCGAGATCGGCGTCGCGCGCTGGAACCGTCTGATCCAGAAGCAGGGCTACGATTTCCGGTTGACGCTGCCCAGCACACGCTTCCATCGCAAGATCGGCGTCTGGGCCGGCATCGCGACGAACGTGGAGGGTCGCGTCATCTCGCGCTCCGAGTGCGATGCAAAGCAAGGCGAGTGGCTCCCGACGCAGAGCGATCGCGCATACATCGCGAGCTTGATGCAGGGCGTCACTGAACCAGGGAAGATCGCGGCGTGGATCGCTCCGCCGGACCGCGGGGTCAATAACCAGCCCGTCGACTACGAGTACGTCCGCTTGCATTGACGAGAAGCCGGCGCACGGGCGCCCCAGCATATGGAACGCCGTCTCGGCATCGTTGCCTCGACGGCGTTTTCTTGCTAGGTCGGCCACCTCAACGCGCGGCCTCCGAAGGTCCTATCGGCACCGGGAGGCAGGGGACATTCAGGCTCGCCGGCGGGGTACCGCGACCCTGTGGCGCTGTGGTGGCGGCCCCTACAATGGGGAGCGTAAGGAGCCCGCGCCGATCTCGATGAGCCTGTTTCTCCCGACCTTCTCTGCCCAACCGAAGCTTGCCATCTCGGTAATCATCCCGGCATATCAGGAGGGCCGGACGATTGCCTGCAGTCTCGCCGCCGTCGATTCCGCACTTGCGGCGCTGCGGGCGCGCTATGAGGTCGAGTTGGTCGTCGTCGACGACGGCAGCACGGATGACACGGTCGCGGGCGCCGCCCGGTTCGCGGAGGGGCGCGCGGACGTACGCGTCCTGCGCCATCCGCGCAACCGCGGCCTGGGGGCGGCGTTGCGGACCGCTTTTGGCCAGGCGCGCGGCGCCTATGTGGTGACTCTGGACGCGGACCTGAGTTATGGCCCCGAGTACGTAGAGCGTCTCGTCACGGCTCTCGAGGAGAGCGGTGCCGACATGGTTCTGGCCTCGGCCTACATGCCGGGCGGACGGGTGGTCAACGTTCCGTGGGGTCGTCGCGTGCTGAGCCGCGAAGCGAATCGCTTCCTCTCGCTGGCCACGAATGCACGGCTCCATACGCTGACGTGCATGGTCCGTGCCTATCGCTCCGAGCTGCTCGCGCAACTACCCGCGGCGCGGGACGGGATGGAGATCAACCACGAGCTCGTCTTCGCCGCTCTCCGCGCCGGCGCGAACGTGGTCGAGATTCCCGCCCGCCTCGCCTGGAGCGATGAGCGCGCACGCGCCGTTCGTAGGCCCAAGCTCGCGCGCGCCGCCGCGCACATCTGGCACGTCCTGCGCAGCGGGATCGCTCATCGCCCCGCGCTGCTTCTGGCGCTTCCCGGCCTGCTCCCCGGGCCGTTGCCGGTGGTTGCGGTGCTGCTCTACGCGCTGCACGCCTCCGCGCGCACCATCGCCGTAGGCGTCACGATCACCGCGATCGTGCAGTACGCCAGCCTCGCGGTCTTCGCCGGTCAAGCGGCGGCTTTCTTCACCAAACGGGCGCCGGCGCATCGGCGCCACGCTGTGCAAACGAACCGCTGACAAGGAGTCTACGCTGGAATGGACACGCTGCTTCGCAAGGTCGCACTGCCCTCGGATCAAGACGCAAGTGGGCGCAACTTGGGTCAGGAGGAGATCGCCGCCGTCTCGGAAGCGATCCTCAGCGGAACGCTCACCAGCACCAAGGGGCGCTTCGTCAAGACGCTGGAGCAGCGCTTCGCAGCGCGCCTGGGCGTGAAACACGCCTTTGCCTGCTCGTCCGGCTCCGCCGCTGTGCACTGCGCGGTGGCCGCGGTCGATCCCGAGCCGGGCGACGAGATCGTCACGACGTCGATCACCGACATGGGAGCGCTGGCGCCCATCCTCTATCAAGGCGCGATCCCCGTCTTCGCCGACGTCGATCCCCGCACGTGCAACGTGACGGCGGAGAGCATCGCCGCAGTCTTGAGCGAGCGTACCAAGGCCATCATCGTCACGCATCTCTTCGGCAACCCGTGCGAGATGGAGCCGATCGTCACGTTGGCGCGCACGCGTGGGATCCCGCTGATCGAGGACTGTGCGCAGTCGTTTGGCGCCACGTACGACGGCCGGCACGCCGGCACGCTCGGCGACATCGGCACCTTCAGCCTTCAGCAGGGCAAGCACATTACCACAGGCGAGGGTGGGCTGATCGTCACGAATGACGATGCGCTGGCGCGCCGCATCTTCCTGTTCATCAACAAGGGCTGGGGCTACGGCGATCCCGAGCCGGACCACTCCTTCTTGGCGCTCAACTACCGCATGTCCGAGCTCTGCGGAGCCGTCGCCGTTGCCCAGCTCGAGAAACTGGATGCGGCAGTGACGCGCCGCATCGAACTGGCAGGCCAATTGGCGGAGCTGCTGCGCGGCGTGCCCGGCGTGAGCGTACCCTTCGTCGGCCCACGCGGCATCCACACCTACTGGAAGTACTGCATTCGCGTCGATGCCGACGTCGTGCCCGAGGGTGTGGGCGGCATCGCGCGCCTGCTGCGCGAGTACGACATCTTCACCGCTCCGCGCTATATCCAGAAGCCGGCCTTCATGTGCGAAATCTTCCAGAAGAAGCGCACGTTCGGGAAGAGCTCCTTTCCGTTCACCCTGGCCCGCCCCGAGGCCGTCGACTATCGGCTCGAGCGCTTCCCCGGCACCGTCGAGGCACTCGAGGGCATCCTCGTCATCCCTTGGAACGATCGATTCAGCGAGCAGGACGTGCGCTACATCGGCGAAGGGATCCGCGTTTCGGTCGATACGCTGCGCGGGGTACGCTAGGACATGGAGGGAGCGCTGCGTTTCGCGATCGTAGGGACGGGGGCGATCGCCAAGTCCTACGAGGCGGCATTCGCCGGGCTCACGTGTGGGCGGATCGTCGCCGCATGCGACGTCGATCCTCGCGCTGCCCGGGAGTTCGCACAGCGCGTCGGCTGCGCGCCGTTCACGTCGTACGAGCAGATGGCAGGTGAAGTTCCGTTGGACGCGGTGATCGTCTGCACGCCGCCGTTCGCGCACGAAGCCGTCGCCACGTATTTTCTGCGGCGCGGCGTGGCCGTACTCTGCGAGAAGCCGCTCACCACCACCGTCTCAAGCGCCATACGCATGCTCGAGACGGCGGAGTGGAACGGTGCCGTCTTCACGATGGCCTCGAAGTTCCGCTACGTCGACGACGTTCGTCTCGCTCGCAAGCTGGCATTGGACGGGGCGATCGGCGAGGTCGTACTCATCGAGAACGCTTTCACCGGCCGCGTCGACATGTCCACACGCTGGAACGCGGATTCCAAGCGCAGCGGGGGCGGCGTGCTGATCGACAACGGGACGCACGCCGTCGACATCCTGCGCTACTTCCTCGGTGCCCTCTCGGACGTCCAGGTCTTCGAGTCAAAACGCATCCAGGGGTTGGCGGTCGAAGACACGGTTCGACTCTTCGTGCGCAGCGAGAGCGGCGTGACGGGGACCTCCGACCTCTCGTGGAGCATCGACAAGGAGCTCGATACCTATCTGCGCGTCTACGGCAGCCGAGGGACCATCCTGGTGGGCTGGAGGGAGTCGCGTTATCGCTGTTCCGGAGAGAGCGAGTGGCATGTCTTCGGCCGCGGCTACAACAAGGTCCAGGCCTTCCAGAGCCAGATCCGGAACTTCTGTAACGCCATTCTAGGCCGCGAGGGGCTGGTCATCACCCCACTCGACGCGCTGGCCTCGGTGGAGGTGATCGGCGCTGCCTATGCTGCCCTGGAACGCAGCCACTGGGAGAAGATCCGCCATGCCCTGCACGACGTGGTCGCCTTCTCCAACTTGACGGGACGGCGTGTCTCATGAATGCGAAGATCCATCCGACCGCCATCATCGAGCCGGGCGTCGAGATCGGCGACCGGACCTCGATCTGGGACAACGTTCACGTTCGCCGCTCCACGACGATCGGCGAGGATTGCATCGTCGGCGAGAAGAGCTACATCGCCTACGGCGTGAAGATCGCCTCGCTCGTGAAGATCAACGCCTTCGTCTATATCTGTGCGGCGGTGACGATCGAGCGCGGCGTGATGATCAGCGCCGGAACGGTCTTCACCAACGACCGCTTCCCGCGTGCCGCGACCAACGATCTCTCCAGGCTGCGTCCCTCCGAGCCGGACGAGACCACCCTGCCGACGCTCGTTCGCGAGGGGGCCACCATCGGCGCGAACTGCACGATCGGCTGCGGCTTGGAGATCGGCCGCTTCGCCATGATCGGCATGGGCTCGGTGGTGACGAAGTCCGTTCCCGACTACCATCTCGTGGTCGGCAGCCCTGCACGCTCGATCGGCTACGTCTGCAAGTGCGGGCATGTCCTGGCTCGCTTGCACGACGGCGAGACGGGCCCGCCCCCACGCGTGGCCTGCCGTAGCTGCGGTGAGGTATTCGAAGTAGACGGAGGTAGGGTTACCCCGTTGGCGGCGGCCACGTGAGCGTGGGCGAGCGTTGGTGCGTGGTCGGCGGCGGCATGCTCGGCATGGCCCTCGCCCTTCGGCTCGCGCAGCGGGGCCAGCGCGTGACGGTCTGGGAGGGGGCGGCGGAGCTCGGCGGCTTGGCAGCGCCGTGGAGCCTGGGCGAGATCGTGTGGGATCGCCACTACCACGTGACGTTGGCCTCCGATTCGTACCTGCGGGGGCTGCTGCGCGAGCTCGGCGTCGAGAGCGAGCTGACCTGGGTCACGACGCGCACCGGCTTCTACGCCGGAGGGCGTCTGCTCTCGCTCTCCAGCATCTTCGATTATGCCGCCTTCCCGCTACTCTCGCCGCTGGAGAAGATGCGGCTGGCTGCGACGATCATCCGTGCCTCGCGAATCGGCGACGCGCGCCCACTGGAGCGGATCAGCGCCGTCGATTGGCTGCGGCGCCACTCCGGGCAGCGCACGCTTGAGCGGATGTGGTATCCGCTGCTGCGCGCCAAGCTGGGCGCCAACGCCGATCGCGTCTCCGCGGCGTTCATCTGGGCGATCATCGCGCGCATGTACGCGGCGCGCAGAAGCGGGGCCAAGCGCGAGCTCTTCGGCTACGTGCGCGGCGGCTACGCGCGCATCCTCGACCGGCTGGCAACGCACCTCGTGGAGTGCGGAGTACGCGCGGTCGTCGGCCGGCGCGTGGAGAGCGTTACCCGCAGTGAGGACGGCTCGCTGGTCGTCAAGGCGTCGGACGGCAGTGCGGAGGCGTTCGATCGCGTGGTGGTGACGGCGGCCTCGCCGCTGGCGGCGCGCCTATGCCCCGAACTCACCGAGCGCGAGCGAGAGCTCCACGAAGGCGTGGAGTACCAGGGCATCATCTGCGCCTCGCTCGTGCTGGACCATCCGCTGAGCGCCTACTATATCACGAACATCGTCGACGCGTGGGTGCCGTTCACGGCCGTCATCGAGATGACGGCGCTGGTCGACCGCGCGACGTTCGGTGGCCGCTCGCTGGTGTATCTTCCAAAGTACGTGACCGAGGGCGATCCCGCACTCGCGCGCAGCGACGAGGAGATCGAGCGCGAATTTCTCGATGCGCTGGAGCACATGTACCCGGGGCTCCAGCCGGGTGCGGTGCGCGGCTTCCGCATCTCGCGCGTCCGTTATGTCCTCCCGCTCTCGACGCTTGGCTACTCCGACCGCCTCCCGCCCATTCGCACATCGGTGCCGGGACTCTACGTGGTCAACAGTGCCCAAATCGTCAACGGCACGCTCAACGTCAACGAGACCATAGCGCTGGCGGAGCGCGCCTACCCCGGTTTGCTCGCCGATCACCCTGCCGGGAAGCAGAGGCCGCTGAACGTATGATGCAGGCTACCCTCTCGCTCGATCTCGACAACCAGTGGTCCTACATGAAGACGCACGGCGACGCTGGCTGGGAGGCGTTTCCATCGTACCTGGACGTGGTCGTCCCGCGCGTGCTCGCCTTCCTCGCGCAACGGAGCCTGCGCATCACCGTCTTCGTGGTGGGGCAGGATGCCGAGTTGCCGCGCAATATGCCCATGCTGCGCTCCGTCGCCGAGGCCGGCCACGAGATCGGCAACCACTCGTTCCACCACGAACCGTGGCTCCATCTGCATGGCGAGGCCGAGATCGACGGCGAACTGGCTAGAGCCGAGAGCGCCATCGAGCGCGCTACAGGAGTCCACCCGTTCGGCTTTCGCGGGCCGGGTTTCACACGCTCGGAGACGATCTTGCGGGTGCTGGCACGGCGCGGCTACCGCTACGACGCCTCGACGTTGGCGACGTGGATCGGGCCGCTGGCGCGCGCCTACTACTTTCGTACGGCACACCTGGATGCCCAGGCGATGCGCGAGCGTGAGGCGCTCTTCGGCCGCCTGACGGACGCATTCCAGCCCAACGGCTGCCGGTGGGTGCGCACCACGGCCGGGGAGATCGCCGTGCTTCCCGTGACCACGATGCCGCTGCTGCGCGTGCCGATCCACGTCAGCTACGTGCTCTACCTCGCGGCCGTCTCACCGGCCGCGGCGCGCGCCTACTTCCGTGCCGCGCTCACGCTCTGTCGCCTTACGGGAACGGAGCCTTCGATCTTGCTTCATCCGCTCGACTTCCTCGGCGCGGAAGACTGTCCGGAGCTGGCATTCTTCCCGGCGATGCAGATGGGCGCGAAGGCCAAGATCGCCGTCGTCTCGCAAGCCTGCGAGGCACTCTCCTCCGCCTTCGACATCCGCCCGCTCCTCGAGTACGTGCGCGAGCGCGAAGCGCCGTCCTCCGCTATGCAGGCTGACCGATGCCCGCGGGGATCCGGTTCGCCATCGTGCGCAGATCGGCATCCGTGATCTCGCGTTTGGTGTTCGCCATCTCGAGGAACGACTGGTAGAAGCGGTCGAGTTCCGGCTTCTCGAAGGCGAAGCCCAGTCGCTCCAAGCGCACGCGGATCGCATGGCGCCCGGACTGGCGCCCCAGGTGGAGCCGCGCGGCCCGCTGGCCCAGCATCTCCGCGGGAAGCACCTCGTAGGTGGAGCGGTGCTTGAGCACACCGTCCTGGTGGATACCGGATTCGTGGGCGAAGGCGTTGGCGCCGACGACGGCCTTGTGTTTCTGCACGGGCATGTGTGTCGCGCGGGCTACCATGCGCGAGAGCGCTGGAATGGCAGCCATGTCGAAGTGGACATCCACGCCGTAGACGTCCTGGCGCACCCGCATCGCCGCCAGGGTCTCTTCGAGCGCGCAATTGCCGGCGCGCTCGCCGATGCCGTTCACCGTGCATTCGATCTGCCGCGCGCCCGCACGTACGGCGGCAAGCGTGTTGGCCACCGCCAGGCCTAGGTCGTCGTGGCAGTGCACGGAGAAGATGGCGCGCTCGCTCCCCTGTACCCGTGCGCGTAAAAGCGCGATCAGCGCGGCGTACTCGTGCGGTTGCGTGTAGCCCACGGTGTCGGGGACGTTGAGCGTCGTGGCGCCGGCGTCGAGCGCCGTCTGAAAGATCTCGACGAGAAAGTCATGATCGCTGCGGGTAGCGTCCTCGGCGGAGAACTCCACGTCGGCGCAGAGCGAGCGCGCGGTGCGCACGGAGCTCTCGACGGCGGCCAGCACCTGCCGGGGGGTCATGCGGAGCTTGTGCTCCATGTGGATGGGGCTGGTGGCGATGAACGTATGAATGCGCGGCGCTCGAGCGCGGCGGATCGACTCCCAGGCGGCGTGGATATCGCCCTCGACGGTGCGGGCGAGGGCGGCAACGCTGGCCCGCGTCACATGCGCTGCGATCTCGGCCACCGACTCCGCGACCGCGGGAGAGGCCGCGGAGAAGCCGGCCTCGATCACGTCGACGCCGGCACGATCGAGGCCGCGAGCGATACGAAGGCGGTCGGCGGCGCGCATGGCGGCCCCCGGAGACTGCTCCCCGTCGCGCAGCGTGGTGTCGAAGACACGAACCTCCATCGATTCTACCTCGCAAAAATGTGAGACGCGCCCCCGCCGAAGCGGGGGCGCGTCTCTTACTGTTGTTTAGATGCGCAGACCTCAGCCGCTTCGTCGTAAGACGTCGTCCATAAGGGGAAGTCGGCTAAGGAGCTGCAGGTGCATCTTACCGTGGAGTGTAGCACGCGCGGTCAAGGGTGATGTCGCCGTTCCTGCGATATCCCTCGCACGAGGAGGTTGACACGTCGAGTGCATCGGCGTACCATGGCGACAACAATGTCGTCACAGATTCTCGTCGTTAGCCTTATTCTTGTCCGCCTCGAATGGGGTCGGTGGGGATAGGCACTGTCTGACGACAGGATACGAAAGTAGAAGCCGCCTCGCCGACCAAGCGAGGCGGCTTTGTTTTTCACTGGAGGTACTGTGGAGACCACCGGCTCGCGTCTGCTGCTCTCGGCCCTCGAGGCTCACGGGATCGACGCCGTTTTCGGGTATCCCGGGGGCGCGATCATGCCGTTTTACGATGCGCTACCCCAAAGCGGGCTCACGCACTATCTCGTGCGCCACGAACAAGGGGCCGCCTTCGCCGCGGGGGCCTATGCGCGCACGACCGGGCGTCTGGGAGTCTGCGTCGCCACCAGCGGCCCGGGGGCTACGAACCTCGTGACGGGCCTGCTCGACGCCATGATGGATAGCGCCCCGGTGCTGGCCATCACCGGTCAGGTGCGTTCGGCGCTCATGGGGACGGACGGATTTCAGGAAGCCGACGTGGTCGGCATCACCAGCTCCTGCACCAAGCACAACGCGCTGGTGTCTCGGGCGGTGGAGATTCCCGTCGCCATCGAACGAGCGATCCGCATCGCCACCTCGGGGCGTCCGGGGCCCGTGCTCGTCGATATCACCACGGACGCGCTCAAGGAGCGTCTGACCTGGGAGGGTCCGCTGTGCCAAGCGGCGGAGCGCCCCCGCGTCTCGCAGGATACCCATGACGTCGATCTCAAGGTACAGGCTACGGAGGCCATCGCGGCCTTGGCGCGCGCGGAGCGCCCCGTCATCATCGTCGGCGGCGGTACGCGCATCGCGAACGTGATCCAAGAGTTCCGGCGCTTCGCGGCGCTGATCGGTGCCCCGGTCGTCGCAACCATCACGGGTTTGGGAACGGCGGATCCCGGCGATTCACGCTACCTTGGGATGTTCGGCATGCATGGCCACAAGGGGGCCAACCTCGCCGTGACGCGTGCCGACTGCATGCTCGCGCTGGGAATGCGCTTCGACGACCGCGTGACCGGGGACGTCGGCAAGTTCGGCCGGAATGCCACCATCATCCACTGCGACATCGATCCCACGGAGATCGGTAAGATCATTCCCGTGGATGTCCCCATCGTGGGCGATCTCCACGAGACCATCGCCGCGCTCACGCAGGTGGCCGAAGTCGCGACGATGCCCTCCTACGAGTCGTGGCTGGCCGAGGTCGCGATGCTGCGGCGCCCTCTGCCGCCGGCGCGCCACGAGAACGACGAGCTCTCGGCCACCGATGTGCTCGACGCGCTCTCCGCGATGATGGAGCCGGGCACGGTCGTCACCACCGATGTCGGTCAGCATCAGATGTGGATGGCCCAACGCGTGCGTCTGGAGAGCAGCCGGGACTTTCTGACCTCGGCGGGCCTGGGCGCCATGGGATTCGGCCTCCCCGCAGCGGTGGGTGCCCAGGTGGCGCGTCCTAACGATCCGGTGATTGCCGTCGTGGGAGACGGCGGATTCCAGATGACGATGCACGAGTTGGCAACGATTCGCCGCTACGAGCTTCCCGTCAAGATCGTAGTGATCGACAACCGGCATCTCGGTATGGTGCGCCAATGGCAAGAGCTGTTCTACGAACGTCGTATCGTGGCCACCGATCTCTACGACAACCCCGAGTTCTGCACGTTGGCTTCGGCTTACGGCATACGCTCCGCACGCGTCGAGCGCGCGGAGGACCTCCATCGTGCGCTGAGCGAGATGCTGGAGTCCGACAGCGCCTACCTGCTGCATTGCGCCTGCTTCCCGACGGAAAATTGCTTCCCGATGGTTCCCGCAGGCCGGCACATCGACGAGATGCTGGAGAGAACACCCGCATGAGCGAACGACTCGAACTCCCGCTGCACGACCAGCGCGCACTCGCCAAGGTGCTGACCGCGCTGACACGCACGGGATGCACTGCCACCAGCGTACGCGCCAACTTCGGCGACAACTACTCGGCCGTCATCACCATCGAGGGCGCGCCGCTCAATCTGCGGCGCCTCACGGCCATGATTTCGCGACTCATCTCCACCCACCAAGAGGAGTACCGATGAACGTCCAACACGCCCAAACCACCGACCCGGGGAGCCTGCGCGGCAAGCGCATCGGCATTATTGGCTACGGCAGCCAAGGCCGGGCGCACGCGCTCAACCTCAGGGACTCCGGCTGCGACGTCGTCGTCGGGCTCCGCACCGGCGGTGCTTCGTACGTCAAGGCAATCGCCGACGGATGGAGCCCCGTTACGCCGGCCGATGCCGCCACATGCGACGTCGTCATGATGCTCACCCCCGACGAGGAGACGCCGCGCATCTATCGCGAGCAGATCGCTCCGAATCTGCGCCCCGGCGCGGCGCTGGGTTTCGCCCACGGCTTTGCCGTTCACTTCAACTACGTGAAGGCACCGCCGGCCGTCAGCGTCTTCATGGTGGCGCCCAAGGCGCCGGGACGCCTGGTGCGCAGCGAGTACGAGGGCGGGCGTGGGGTACCGTGCCTGATCGCCGTGGCGCAGGATCCGCACGGTGAGGCGCTCGAGATCGCGCGCAACTGGGCGATCGGTATCGGTGCCGGGCGTGCGGCGATCATCGAGACCAACTTCCGCGAAGAGACGGAGACGGATCTCTTCGGCGAGCAAGCGGTCCTCTGCGGCGGCCTCTCCGCGCTGGTCACGGCTGGCTTCGAGACGCTGGTTGAGGCCGGCTACGCGCCGGAGATGGCCTACTTCGAATGCCTCCACGAGATGAAGCTGATCGTCGACTTGATCTACGAACGCGGCATCACCGGGATGCGCGACGGCATCTCGAACACGGCAAAATACGGCGACTACACGCGCGGCAGCCGCATCGTCACCGAGCAGACGCGTCAGGCGATGCGCCAGATCCTCTCGGAGATCACCTCCGGGACCTTCGCCAAGGAGTGGATGGCGGAGTGCGAGGCCGGCAAGCCGCGCTTCGAGCGCTTCCGCAGCGAGGGGCAGCGCCACCAGATCGAAGGTGTGGGCGTCGAGCTGCGCAGCTACATGCCCTGGATGGCAACGCCGGAGCCGCCGCGGCACGAGTCCCCGTCGCCGGCGCTCGACGCCAGTCATGCGATGCCGGAAGTCGGCGCCTTCATGCGCGATTAGGGACCTTCTTTTCCGCCACGCCATTGTTGCCGAGAGGCTCGTGTACGTATCAGTACACGTCGCCTCTCGTCGCCTCCGCGTGACGAAAAATGAGGCCCCTATTCGGCCCCTATTCCGACAAGACGGAGAAAGAGTTCGTGCGAACCCTATTTGACAAAGTTTGGGAGAGCCACGTGGTCGAGGAGTTGGCGGGCGGTAACGCTCTGCTCTTCGTCGACCGCGTGGTGGCCCACGAGATCACCACACCGACCGGAGCGCTCGAGATCGAAGAGCGCTTCGGTGACCGCCTCTACGATCCGGCGCGCATCGTGGCCATCAACGACCACGTGGCACCGGCGAAAGATACCGAGACGGCCATCCAGGCCCAGGTGCTGCGCACCTGGGCCAAGCGCCAGGGCATCGAGCTCTATGACATCGGCGACAACGGCATCTGCCACGTGGTCGTGCCGGAGCGCGGCTTCGTCGAGCCGGGGATGACCCTCTGCTGTGGTGACAGCCATACCTGCACGTTGGGCGCCTTCGGCGCCTTCGCGCTGGGCATCGGCAGCACGGCGCAGGGTGGGGCGATGCTCTCCGGATGCCTGATCCTCCAACGGCCCAAGGTCTACGGCGTCGAGCTGACCGGCAGTCTCGGCCACGGCGCGACGGCGAAGGACCTGGCGCTGTCGGTGGTCTCCCGCTTGGGGTTCCGCGGCGCCACCGGCTACGTCATCGAGTACTTCGGCAAGGGCCTCGCCTCGCTCTCGATGGAGGAGCGTATGACGCTCTGCAACATGGCGATCGAGGCCGGCGCCACCTCCGGGATCTGTCCAGCCGACGAGACGACGTTCACGTATCTCGCCCAGACGGAGCGCCAGCGCGGTGCCCCGGATTGGGAGGCGCGCCTGGCGCGGTGGCGTACCCTGCGAGCCGACGACGGCGCCGCGTACGACGCGCGCGCCCGCATCGACCTCTCGGAGCTCCGTCCGCTGGTATCGTGGGGAACCAACCCCGGCGAGTGCGCGCCCATCGACGGCACGGTGCCGCAAAACGCGCCGGCTGGATCGCTCGAGTACATGGGCCTCACCGCGGGACAGCCTCTGGGCGGGCTGGCGATCGATCAAGCCTTCATCGGCTCGTGCACCAACGCGCGGCTCTCCGATCTGCGCGCCGCCGCCGCCGTGCTGCGCGGGCGCCGCGTGGCCGTGCCCACGATCATCACTCCGGGCTCGCAGGCGGTGCGCCGCGCTGCCGAGCGCGAAGGCCTCCATGACGTCTTCCAAGACGCGGGTGCGCTGTGGACGCATTCGTCGTGTGGGCCGTGCCTGGGCATGTCGATGGGTGTTCTCGCTCCGGGAATGCGCTGCGCCTCGTCGTCGAACCGCAATTTTCCCGGGCGTATGGGAGCGGGCGGGCGCGTCCATCTGGCGTCACCTGCAGTGGTCGCTGCCAGCGCCGTGGCCGGGTGCCTTACCTCGCCCGATCAACTGCCGCAGCAGCGTGCCATGGTAAGGGGGGCGGCATGATCATCGAAGGCGAGATCCTCTTGGTCGACCGTGCCAATGTGGACACCGATCAAATCATCCCCGCGCGTTACCTCACGGGCATCACCAAGAGCGGCTACGGCCGTCACCTCTTCACGGGGATGCCCGGAGGTTCGGAGCTGTTGGCGAGCAAGCCGGCGGCCACCATCCTCGTCGCACGCGAGAACTTCGGTTGCGGAAGTTCGCGCGAGCACGCGGCCTGGGCTCTCGCCGACCACGGCTTCCGCGCCGTGATCGCCGAGAGCTTCGCGCGCATCTTCCTTGAGAATGCTTACACCAACGGCCTCGTTCCCATCGCGCTGTCCGAGGCCGACGTGGAGGCGCTGAGCACCTGTGAACGCCTGCGCATCGACGTTGCCGGCCAAGTCGTCGAGGCGCAAGGACGGCGGATCCCATTCGATCTGGATCCGTTGCGCAAGGCCTTCGTCATGGACGGCGGCTTCATGGAGTACCTGGCGAAGAAAGTCGAGACCGTGCGTGCATGGGAGCGCACGACGGCGCGCTAGACGCCGCCGCGCCGGTTCTTCATCGCGTACATCGCCGCGTCGGCTTCCTCCCATGCGTGGCGCAGCGTCGCACCCGTGTGCCGCTGCGCCACGCCGACGGAGACTGCGATCCCCTCGGCGGTGAAGGCCGCCAGCAGGCGCGCGCGCAGACGCTCCGCCTGTTGCGGCTCGCTCTCCACGGCGAGGATGGCGAACTCGTCGCCGCCGGTGCGCGCGACGATGTCGTGGCGGCGCAGGACGCGCGTAGTCGCTTGCGCGGCTTGTCGCAGGAGGCGGTCCCCGGCGGCGTGACCGTAGGTGTCGTTGATCTGCTTGAACTCATCGAGATCGAGCACGAAGACATGAGCGGAGCGGCCGAAGCGCCGGCAGCGCTCGTCCTCACCGGAAAGCAGGCGATCCCAGCCGCGGCGATTGAAGACGCCGGTCAGCGGGTCCGTCAGCGCCTCGGCCTCGGCGTGCTCCGCGCGCCGCTCCGCTTCGTCCACCTCGAGCTGGCGGTCGGCGATGAAACTCAAGAGGCGCCCGAAGAGCAGAAGCGTGGATTCGGCCTCCTTGCAGTCGATCTCTCGCGGGTGCGTGTCGACGGCGCAGATCGTACCGAGTAACGTTCCGTCGCCGCGCAGAATCGGTACACCGGCATAGGCCTGGCCATCGCTCGTACGCGGAGCGATAAGCGGCCCCTCGCCGTGCGTCACGCGCGCACACAGCGTCTCCGGCAGATCGGGGGCCATGCCGCGTTCCAACGCGGAGACCGCTCCCTCGGACTCGACGATGACCGACCCGCGCCCTTCGGTGCGGACGAAGATCCAGAGCTCGAAGCCTAGAGTGCGGTGGAGATAGGCGAGGGTGGCGCGGACAGCTCCGTCGAGATCGCCGAACGGGAGCAGGGTGTGCAGCGGAGCCGAGGCGGTCATGACCATCGCGATTCGCTGATTGCCCCGCGCTTCCGTGCAGGCGTGGGTTAAGCTTTAGCTCCGCCTCGTATCTCCTCGAAGCCGTAGGCTTCGATCCAGCTCAGGCTCTCTTGCGTCGTGCCCAACGGGTGGTACTCCAAACCGACCCAGCCTTCGTATCCCGCGGCGTCGATCGCGCGCAAGATGCGCTCGTAGGCCAGCTCCCCCGTTCCGGGCTGGTGGCGGTCGGGGGAGTCGGCGATCTGCACGTGGCCGATGCGCCCGACGTTTCGCGCGAACGTCGCCAAGAGATTGCCCTCGCCTCGCTGTGCGTGGTAACAGTCGAACTGGAGGCGCGCGTTCTCGGCGCCGACCTCATCCAGCAGGCGCAGCGCGCGCGCCGTCGTCTCGACGAAGAAGTTCGGCGTGTCGATCGCGTTGAGCGGCTCAACCATCAGCGTTATGCCGCCTTCGTGCAAGCGGCTCGCGGCGTAGCGCAGGTTCTCGACGGCCGTCTGCCACATGACCTGCTCGTCCAGCTCCGGCTTGCGGATCCCCACCAAGGCGTTGACGCGCGTACAGTTCAAACGGTGTGCCGCGTCCAGCGCGCGCTCGACGCCCGCGTGGAACTCCTCGCGCCTGGCGGGATCGAGGGCGAAGCCGCGTTCCCCGGCCGCGAAATCGCCCATCGGAAGATTGAAGAGCACCAGGTGCAGAGCGTGCTCGAGCAGGCGCTCGGCGTAGTCGTCGAGGTGCTCGTACGGCGAGGGAAACTCGACGGCTCCGAACCCCGCCGCGGCCGCTGCCGCGAAGCGCTCGCGCATCGGCTGTTCGGTGAAGAGGAAGGAGAGGTTGGCGCAGAGCTTCGGCATCGAGTGGTCCTTATCGGGGAAAGGCCGCGGCGGCGCCGCCGTCGACGGTGAGCACGCAGCCGGTGGTGGACTCGGCAGTGGCAAGATAATGGAACGCCTGCGCCACGTCGCCGGCCTGCACCTCGCGGTGCAGCAGGTTGTCGGCAAAATACTCTTCGACGCTGATGCCGTGGGTAGCGGCGCGCGATGCCGCCAGTTCCGGCGTGAAGAGACCCGTACGGATGCGGTCGGCGTTGACGGCGTTGGCGCGAATGCCGTAGCGCCCTCCGTCGAGCGCGTACTGGCGCATCAGCGCAAGCGCCGCCGTCTTGGCCACGCCGTAGGGGCCGAAGCCCGCGCTCTGCGCGAAGGCCTGCTTCGAGAGATTGAAGAGCAGCGTTCCGCCGCAGCCTTGCGCCACGAACGTTTCGAAGGCGGCCCGCGCTAGGCGCTGATGCGCGTAGAAGTTCACTTCGAGCGAGCGCGCGAGTGCCGCCTCGCCCTCCGCGGTGTGGAGCAGCCCCGAGGGCGCGATTCCCGCGTTGCTGACCAAGATATCGATACCGCCGAAGGCGTCGCAGCAGCCGTTCACCAGCGCCTCGCCGGCGTCGGCGGCGCTTACGTCGCAGAGCAACGGGACGATGCGCTCGCGGTAGGGCGCCAGTTGCTCGCGCGCCCGTTCCAGGGCGTCGGCGTCGCGATCGGCGATCAGCACGTGCGCGCCGTGGCGCGCCAGCTCCATGGCGGTAGCCAAGCCGATGCTGCCCGCGCCGCCCGTCACGGCGGCGATCCGCCCGTCGAGCGCGGTGCGGGCACGTGCCGTCCTCCGCAGTTTGTCCTGCTCCAGCGTCCAGTACTCCATCTCGAAGATCTCGAGCGGCGAGATGGGTTCGTACCGGCCGATCGCCTCGGCGCGAAGGATCGTGCGCGCCGTGTGTTCGGCGATATCGCGTACCGCCAGCGCCTCGCTCTTGGTGGAGCCCCAGGCGCAGATGCCCAAGCCCGGCGCCACCGCCGCGCGCGGCAGAGCATCCAGCGGCGTGCGCCGGCCGAGATGCGCGACCCCTGCCTCGACGTAGCTCCGGTAGCGCGAGGCATAGGCGTCGAGGGCTCGATCGACCGTAGCGCGCGGCGACTCGTTCTCGCGCGGAGTCAGCAGCGCGGGCCATGGTCGCGTGCGCAGAACGTGATCGGGAGTGATCGGCCCGCGTGAGCAGAGCTCAGCGGCGTCCTCGCGCAGCGAGAGGGCTAGCGCCTCGTCTCCCTCGCACCACGCCGTCACGACGCGCATGCCGCGCTCGGCGAGCGCTCCGCGCAGCGACAGCGCTACGTCGCGGCGTTGCACACCACTGGGTACGGGGGCCTCGATGGGGAAGACGCGCGCGCGTGCGAGCTCGTGCTCCGCGGCCTCGACGGCCTCGATCATCCGCTCGTAGGACAGGCGGGCAGACTCGCCGGCGGTGAAGATACCGTGTTTGGCCAGAATGATGAGCGACGGCCTAGGGTGCTCGCGTAGTCGCGACTGAACGCGCTTAGCCAGCACGAAGCCGGCCATGCAGTAATCGAGTACCAGTGCCTGCGGTCCGAAGAGCGCGCGGGCACGTTCGACCCCGTCAGGCTGATCGGTGAGGGCAAGCACCGCGTCGGCGTGCGTATGGTCGACGTAGCGCTCGGGGAGCAGTGCGTGGAGCAGCGCCTCGACGGACGGGTTGGGCGAGCGGTAGTCCAGCAGATGGGTGCGCTGCTGGTTGACCATCTCCTCGTCGCTCAAGCGCTCGCACTGCAGCATGCGGCGCACGTGCGCGAGGCGGAGGGCGGGAAAGCCCTGCGGCTCGATGGAGGCGAGATCCCAGCCGCTGCCCTTGATATAGAGCGCCTCTACCTCACCGTCGACGGCATCGCGTGCGACGGCCTTCACGGAGGTGTTGCCGCCGCCGTGAAGGACGAGCGAGGGATCGGCGCCGATCAGGTGCGAGGTGTAGACGCGCAGCGCCAGGGCCTCGCCCCAGGCGGCGTGGCGCGCGAGATACCGTTTGGCCTCGCGCTCGTCGTACCGGCTCGTCATGGGCACGCCGCTTCGCCGCCCCAGGGGGGCTCCTCCGCTCCACCGAATAAGCACGCCTCCCATGTTCGTTCGCACGCTCTCACCTGCGCGCGCGCGGCGCGGCCCCTTGGCCGCCGCCGCCGCCGCCCGCGCCGTCGCACTCGACGCTCTCGACGCGGACCTCGCAGACCGCGTCGCCGCGCTGGCGGTGGCGTACGGTCTAGCCGTACTCGAAGACGGCGCCGCCCTCCAGCTCGCCGGCACGGCGGCGCAGTACGACGCGGCGGCGCGCGGAGCCGAGGGCGCCGTCGCCGAGGCCTTGACCCTGGCTGGTCGCGCCGTGCGCAACGCCTTGGCGCCGGCTCGGCGCCTGCGCGCGGGTCGCTTCGTGCTGGATCTCGAGCGCGCGCTCGTGATGGGCATCCTCAACGTGGCCAAGGAGTCGTTCTACGATGGCGGGCGCTACGTCGGCGTGGAGCGCGCGCTGGAGCGCGCGGAGCAGATGATCGCCGAGGGCGCCGACCTCATCGACGTGGGGGGACAGTCATACAACGCCACGACGCCGGCCGTAAGCCAGGAAGAGGAGATCGCCCGCGTCGTGCCCGTCGTGGAGGCCCTGGTGCGCGCCTTCCCTGGCGTTGCGCTCTCGATCGATACCGTGCGCTCCGGGGTGGCGCGCGCGGCGCTCGATGCGGGCGCTTCGATCATCAACGACTGCAGCGGTAATGCGGACCCGGAGATGGCTGCTGCCTGCGCCGCCTACGGCGCGGGCGACGTCGTCATGCACCTCAAGGGGCGGCTCAAGGTACGTGAGCCGGAGGCCTACGTCTACGACGACGTGGTGGCCGAGATCGTACGCTTCTTGAAGGAACGCTGCGATGCGGCCCTGGCGGTGGGCGTGCATGCGGAGTCGTTGGTCGTCGACCCTGGTCTCGAGTTCGGCAAGGAGCCGTACGACGACCTCACGATCGTCGAACGCCTCGAGGAGTTTCTGATGCTGGGGTATCCGTTGCTCGTCGCCGCCTCGCGCAAGAGCTTCATGGGGCGTCTCTTCGACCTTCCGGCCTCCGAGTTGTTGGCCCCCAGCGCCGCCGTGGCGGCCTGCAGCATCCTCGCCGGAGCGCGCATCGTCCGCGCCCACGACATCCAATTCACCGCCCGGCTCGTCAAGATGATGGAGGCGATCTCCTCGGACCGCAAGCGTGAGCTCGTTCGCGTCGCGGAGATGCCATCCACCCCCGCTACGGCGGAACCGTAGGAAGACCGATGACACAGACCGTCTATCTTGGCCTGGGCTCGAACTTAGGCGACCGGCAGGCCAACATGCTCCAGGCCCTGCAGAAACTGCGCGCCTACGCGCGCATCGTGCGCGTCAGCGCTACCTATCGAACGCAGCCGTTCGGCGCCGTCGGTGGGCCCGCGTTCCTCAACGCCGCCGTCGAAGTCGAAACGGACCTCGAGCCGCCCGCCTTCGAGCGGGCGCTGCGCCGAGTCGAAGAAGCCGTGGGGCGGCAGCGCGGCGATCTTGGCGTCGGCGTGAAGGCGCCCACCTCGGCTCGCTGCATCGATATCGACATCCTGTTGTGGGGCGAGCGCTGCGCGGACTTTGGCCGCTTCGCCGTTCCCCATCCGTATCTGGCGGAGCGCCCCTACAATCTCGTGCCGCTGGCGGAGATCGCCGGCGGGGTCCGCGAGCCGCGCAGCGGGCGCACCATCGGCGAGCTGGCGGCGGCGATCGATCGCGGCGGCATCGAACGTCAGCGGCGCAGCCTCCACTTTCAGACGGACCGCCAGGATCAGGAGCCGGAGGTGCATCTCGCGCTCGATCGGGTGGGCGTCTCCTCCGTGCGCCGGGTACTGCGGCTGGACCTCGGCGGCCACGAGCAGACGCTGATCGGCGAGTTCTCGATGCTGGCGGATCTGCGCCCCGAACAGTCCGGTGTCCACATGTCGCGCTTCTCCGAGCTGCTCGAAGAGGCGTTGCTCGAGGTGCTGGAACACAGCGAGCCGTTGCGCGTCGAGGAGCTCAGCGCGCAGGTGGCGCGCGAGATCGTCGTATCCCAGGGGGCGTCGCGCGCCGAGGTGCGCCTGCGCGCCGACTTCGGCCTCGAGCGCTGGACGCCGGTCTCCGGTAAGCGCGGCGAAGAGATGTATACGCTGATTGGGCTGGCCTCTGCCGATGCTCGTCTGCGCGGCGAGCGCGACCCGCTCGTGCGGCGTGCCGTGGGCGTTGAGGCGGAAGGAATGACGGCCTGTCCCTGCGCGCAGTCGATGGTGCGGGAGCACTCGCTGCACGCGCTGATGGACGCGGGCTTCGACCAGGCGCAGGCGGAGCGCGCGCTCGACGTCCTCCCCGTTGCGACGCATAACCAGCGCGGGCGAGGCACGGTGCTGATCGGCCTCGCTGAGGGGGCCACCGAGAGCGTGCACCCGGAGTCGCTGGTAGAGATCGTCGAGAACGCCATGTCCAGCGAAACCTACGGATTGCTCAAGCGCCCGGACGAGTTCTTCGTCGTCAACAAGGCGCACCAGAACCCGAAGTTCGTCGAGGACGTGGTGCGCGGCATCCTCGCCCGCGCGCTCGACGTCTACGCCGACTTCCCGGACCAGACGTTCGTCGCCGCGACGCAGATCAACTACGAGTCGATCCACAAGCACGACGCGCTCGCCGAAGCCTTCGGCACGTTCGGTGAGTTGCGCCGCGAGCTGGGCGGCGAGCGCGTCGCACACAAGACGGATCTCCAGAACTGGCTCACGGTCCATCCCGATCGAGCGATGCGGTGATCCCTCCGCTGGAGATTTGGGCCTCGCCCGAGCCGACGGCGGCGCGGATCGACGCGCTGACGAGGCGGGATCAACTGCGCGAGACGGGCCACGAAGCGCGTCTTTGCGACATCGATCTGTTGGCGGATTTAGGCGTCGACTGCGTGCGCTACCCGGTGCTGTGGGAGAAGACGGCGCCGCTCGAACCGCACGAGGCGGACTTCGCGTGGGCGGCCCCGCGCTTGGAGCGCCTGCGCGCGCGGGGCGTGGCGCCCATCGTTACCCTGCTCCACCACGGCAGCGGCCCCGACGGTACCTCGCTCGTCGATCCCGCGTTCCCTGAGCGTTTCGCGAGCTACGCCCGCGCGGTGGCCGAACGCTTTCCCTGGGTCGAGCGCTGGACGCCGATCAACGAGCCCTTGACCACGGCCCGCTTCTCGACGCTCTATGGGCATTGGTATCCGAACCTCGTCGACGATCACCGCTCCTTCGGACGTGCCGTGGTGAACCAGGCGCGTGCCATCGTTCGCGCGATGCGCGAGATACGGCGCGTCAACCCGGCGGCGCAACTGATGCTGACGGAGGACTTGCAGGGCTTCCATCCGGACGCGGTGCACGCCGCGTACGCCGAGCACCTGCGCGAGCGCTCCTTTCTCTCCGTGGAGATCCTGATGGGGCGCATCGTCCCCGGTCATGCGATGTGGCGCTATCTCACACGCCAGTGCGCCGTTGCCGCGGGGGAGCTTGCGCTGCTCGCGGAGGACGCGACGCCGCCCGACCTCATGGGCTGGAACTACTATCCGCACTCCGAGCGTGCCCTGCTCGATCGCGGCGAGCCCTCCTGCCGCGACGTCTCGGCCGTCTTCGTACGCCCGGGAGGCATCTCGCCGCGCCCGTTGCTGCGCGCCGCGTACGAACGGCTCGGCCTGCCGATGGCGATCGCGGAGGCGCACGTGGACGGCGACGAGGGCGAGCGTTGCCGGTGGATGGAGCAGCGCTGGCGCGATGCGCAGGCGCTGCGTGCGCAGGGCATACCGTTGGTGGCTCTGGGCGCCTGGGCGGCATTCGGCATGGTGGATTGGCGCTCGCTCCTACGGAGCCGCGATGGCTGGCGCGAGGACGGCGTCTTCACGTTTTCCCCTGCCGATCGTCGACCGGCGCGCACCGCCGTTGCCGATCTCGTCGAGCGCTTAGCACGCGGCGAGGCGCCGCCGGAGTATGGGCCGGGATGGTGGGAGAGCGAAGGGCGGCTCGAGCGTGCGGCGGCGGTGGGGGAGTGATGGCCCCGTGCGACGGCATCATCGTCGGTCTTCATCTGCGCTGGAACGGCGTCTACCAACGCCCACAACACGTTCTCTCGCGTTTGGCACGGGAGCATCCCGTCGTGGTTCTGGAGGAGCCGCTCTTCGCTTCGGGGCCCAGCCGCTTCGACGTGGAGGAGCCGGTGGCCAATGTCACGGTGATCCGCCCGGTGGTCGACGCCGACGGTCCGTTCCTCGCCTCGAAGATTGCGCCGGGGGCGCTCGCCGTGGTGGCGCGCCACGCGGCGGCGCGCGGGATCGAGTCGCCGGCGCTCTGGCTCTATACGCCGATGATGACGGCGCTGGCCGACGCTTTCCCGGAATCGCCGGTGATCTACGATTGCATGGACGATCTCGCATCGTTCGCCTTCGCGCCGCTGGAGATGCGCGAGCGCGAGCGCAAGCTGCTGGAGCGTGCCGACGTCGTGTTCTGCGGGGGCCCCTCGCTCTATCACGCGCGTGCCGAGCACGGGCTCAAGGTGCACTGCGTCCCTAGCGGCGTTGAGTTCAGGCGCCTTGCGGCGGCGCGGACGGCGGCGCCGGTCGAGCCGCTCGAGTTGCTCGAAGGACACATCTTCGGATACGTCGGCGTGATCGACGAGCGCATCGACTACGCGATCGTGCGGCGCCTGGCATGCGTGCCCGGCGCGCACGTCGTGATGGTAGGCCCCGTGGCGAAGATCGATCCGCGCGCCCTACCGCAGGCCGCGAACATCCATTACGCGGGGCAGGTCGAGTACGGCGAGCTCGCGCGCTGGATGGCCGGCTTCGACGTGGCGATGATGCCCTTCGCCAACAACGCCTCCACGCGCAGCATCTCGCCGACCAAGCTGCTGGAGTACTTCGCCGCGGGAAGACCGGTGGTGACAACGCCCATCCGCGACGTCGTCGAGCGCTACGGCGGCCTGGTCACGCAGGCACGGACCCCCGAGGAGTTCGTGCGCGCCTGCGTGGAGGCACGCCCCGATCCCCGGCGCGGCGAAGCGGCAAGCGCAGTCGCACGGCTGCAGAGTTGGGACGCGATCGTCGGCACGATGGAGCGGGCGATCCTCGACGCGACGGCGCCGGCGATCGTCGCCGAGCGCGCGGGCGCGTGACCCGTCCGCGCGCCTTTACCAACGGCCGCATCTACGCCCTCGATCCCGCCACTGGAGCCTATCGCCGCCATCGCGAGCTGGTCGTGCAGGGTGCGCAGATTGCCGCGCTGGGCGAGGATCTCTGCGGGGCCGGCGTCGAGCGCATCGACCTCGCGGGCAAGACGCTTCTGCCTGCCTTCGCCGACAGCCACATCCATCTCACCGATACGGGATGGTTCCTAGGCGAGCGCAGCCTCGACGGTCTTGCAAGCTACGCGCAGTTCGAGCGGAGAGTGCGTGCCCTCGCCGGCGGCGCAACGATCTTCGCCGGACAGTACGACGACGCGCACTGGAGCGACGGGCGCGAAGCCGATGCACAGCCGCTGGAGGCCGCCTTCCCTCACCGCTTGGCGATGCTCGTGCGCATCGATGCGCACTCGTGCATCGTCAACCGCAAGACGCTGGCCTGGCTCGACCTGCCGCCGGGGCTGGAGGGCATCGAGCGCGACGCCGCTGGAGTCCCCACGGGACGCCTCTTCCTCGAAGCCAACTGGCGCGCGCAGACGGCGTTCATGGCGGCGCTTCCGGAGCACGAGCGGCGAGCCGCCGAACGGCGTGCCTTGGAGGAGGCGTTGCGCCGCGGTGCGCTTCATCTGCACGTGCAGCTCGTGGGTTTCGAGAGCCGCGAGTCCTTCGCCGCGGAGATGGAGGCGATGGGCGCGGTGGCGCGTGCGATTGCACCGGAGCTGGCAGGCAAGATCCATTGGAAGCTCTGCACGATGGACGTAGCGATCGCCGCGGATCTGGGTTTGCCGTACGTCGGCGGCGACGTCTTCCTTGACGGATCGATCGGCAGCCGCACCGCCGCCGTCGGGGAGCCGTACCTGGAGAGCGGCGGTTACGGCAAGCTCTTTCACAGCGATGCGGAGGTCGCCGCATACCTTCGCGCAGCGGAGGGGCGTGGCATCTCGGCAGGCGTTCATGCCATCGGCGACCGCGCGCTGGCGCAGGCCATCGCCGCTATCGAAGCGGCGCTCGGCGGCCGACCCTCGCAGCGCACACGACACTTCATCGAGCATGCGGAGATGCTCTCCCCCGAACAGATCGCGCGCTGCGCTCTGCTGGGGATACACCTCTCCATGCAGCCGCAGTTCGATGCGCTCTGGGGCGGCGACGGCAGCATGTATGAACGGCGCTTGGGACGCACGCGCAAGCGCGCCATGAATCGCTTGGCAAGCATCGTTCGGTCCGGCATCGTAGCGGCCGGCGGCGACGACAGCCCCGTCTGCCGCTTGGCGCCGCTCGAGGGGATGGAGGCGTGCCTCACGCACCATGAGCCCGCGGAGCGCCTCGACGCGGAGCAGGCGCTCACGCTTTACACGTACAACGCGGCCCGCCTGGGCCACGCGGAGCTGCGCACGGGGCGCCTGGCACCGGGACAGGCCGCCGACCTCGTGATCCTCGATCGCGATCCGCTCGCGGAGCGGTCGTTTGCCGCCGCCCAGGTGCTGGAGACGTGGGGCGACGGGCGGTGCCTCTACGACCGAGCCTGATCGAGGCGCCACGGGGCCTCAGATCAGCGAGACGATCTCCGTTTCCTTGCTGGCGGGTGCGTTCTCGAGCGCCTCTAAGAGATGCTCCGCCATCGCATCGTAGAGTGGGCCCTCCAGGTCCTCGATGCGGCCGTGATCGGCGTACTCCACCACGCCTGGATCGATCGGCAGGCGAGCCAAGACGGGGGCTCCTGCGAGTTCGGCCACCTGATCGGCGTACGATGGTCCGAAGATCTCGTAGCGCGTGCCGGTGTCGGGCGCTTGGAAGTACGACATGTTCTCGATCACGCCGATGATCGGCTTCTTGAGCTGGTGCACGAGGTTGGCTGCCTTGCGCACGATCATCGTGGCCAGACGCTGCGGCATCGTCACCAGCACCACACCGTCAACGCGCAGCGATTGCAGCACGGTCAGTGGTGCGTCGCTGGTCCCTGGCGGGAGATCGATCAGCAGGTAGTCGAGATCGGTCCACATGACCTGCTCGTAGAACTGCCGAATGACGCCCGAGAGGATAGGCCCGCGCCAGATCATCGCCGTGTCTTCCTTGTCCGTGAGCAGATTCGAGCTCACGACTTGGATCGCCGTTCTGGTCATGGCCGGGACCATCAGTCCTTTGGGCTGCTGGCCGGGCGGCGGCGGCGGCGCGTTGGGATCGGGTTCGAGCGCAAGGCGCCCGGTGAGCCCGAAGAAGCGCGGAATCGAGGGGCCGGTAACGTCGGCATCGAGGATGCCCACACGGTAGTTCTTACGGCGCAGCGCGACGGCGAGCAGCGAGGTGGTCAGCGACTTGCCGACGCCGCCCTTTCCCGACATGATCGGGATGAGGTGTTTGATCTTCGCGCGGCGATTGAATTCGCTAGGGCGGCGGCGCAGCGGAATCGTGTCATCTTTGCTGACTTCCGGGACCTCGTTCTTGTCGCGTGCATACAGCAGCGCGGTCATGACGGGTTCCATGCGCAGGCCGTGGGCGTTCACGCCCTGCTCGAGTGTCTCGAACTTATTGATCCCGCAACCGGCGCAGTGCAGGCCGAACTTGCTGAGCACCTTGCCGGCGAGTGGAAACGCCTCGACCAGCTCGTTGATCTTGATCTGCGGGTCGATCTCGATGGTAGAAGACATGGTCTGCGTTCCTTCGCGCTGGGGGGTGGCGGCTCCCCGTTCGGCGTAGCCAGAGATCATGTCCGACTGGATGCTTCCCAACGGCTTGCGCGTCGTCTTTCGCCCGCTGCCGGGACGCCGTACCGCGTGCCTAGGAGTCACGATGCACGTGGGTTCGCGCCATGAGCGCGCGGGTGAAGAGGGTGCGGCGCATCTGGTCGAGCACCTCGCCTTTCGCGACACCGCTCGCTACTCGGCGACCCAGATCACAGACATGCGTGAGCGCCTTGGCGGCGGCTTCGAAGCGGGGACGGAGAAGGAGTTCACGTCCTACACCGCCACCGTGCCCGCGCATGCCGCGTGGCGTGCGCTCGATCTGCTGGCCTCGCAGGTACGCGAGCCGCTCTTTCGCGAGGATGATGTGGCGCGCGAGCGACGCATCGTGTTGCAAGAGCTGTCGGAGGCCGAGGAGGACTTCGAGGATCGCACCGGCGTGCTTGCCGAGGAACTGCTCTTCGGCGGCGCACTCGGCCGCGAGATCGCAGGGAGTAGGCGCAGTGTGCGCGCCCTCGATCATTCCGCCATCCGCCGATTCCATCGTAGAACATACTCGCCCAAGCGCGCCGTCGTCTTCGCCGTCGGCGACGTCGACCGCCGCCGTCTAGGGCGCGAGGTCGAGCGTCTCTTCGGCGATTGGAACGGCCGTGCGGCGCCGGCAGCGGCGCCGCTCACGCTTCCCGATCGCATGCGGGCGAAGGTACTGCGTCGCAGCTCATCCTCTGCGCAGGTCGTGCTGGCCTTTCCCGGCATGGCCGGCACGGCGAGCGATCGCGAGCTGCAGACGCAGGGCGTGCTGAGCGCGATGCTAGGAGCTACGGAGGGGAGCCGCCTCTTTCATGCTATTCGCGATCACGCGGCGCTGGCATACAACGTAGAGAGCTATACCAGCGTCTATACCGACGTGGGACTGTTCGCGATCAGCTTTGGCGTGCCCGGCGGCGGCGTGCGCCGCGCGCTGGAGATCGCGTTGCGCGAGATGCGCGCGCTCTGTGAGCATCCGACGCCGGGGGAGTTCGCGCGGGCCATCGAGTCACTGGAAGCGCGCATGCTGCTCGACGCCGAGTCGCCGTGGCTGATCGGACGCGAGGAGGCGCGCAGCGCGCTTCTTGGGCGCAAAGTGTCGAGTGTGGAAGCGCGTCTGCGCTCGCTGCGTGCGATTACGCTCGACGACGTACGTGCGTTGGCGCACCAGCTCTTCACTGCACGCTGTGCCGTGCTCGCGATGGTCGGAGAGCCGCGGCTCCCCGCACCGCAGCGCTGGCTGCGCGAACGTCTGCGCGCCGGCTACTTCGTACCGTCGAGCGGCCAGAAGCCGTAGAGGGCGCGCCCCGGCTCGAGATCCCAGAAGCGGGTCGCGTTGTCGCCTACGCCGTAGACGATCGCGTAGCGGACCTCGCGGTCGAGAATGGCGCGCACCAGTCGAGCGAAGTCGCGCTGCGACATCCAGGTGGCGGCGTAGCGCGCGAACTTCTGCTCGTCCGTGAGGTCGAGCCAACCCGAGGACTCGCGCACGCTCGGATGTTTGGGGTCGTCTTCCTTGGTGATCGAGCCGATGCGCACGCAGGCGATCTGCAGACCGTACGCATCGCTGTAGTAGCGTCCGAGACTTTCGCCGAAGGCCTTCCACACCCCGTAGAGGCTGTCGGGGCGGATCGGCGCATCGGTACGTACGATGATGCCCGAAGCAGGCTCGTAGATCCCGGGTTTCCCCTCCACCTCGTAGCGCCCCACGGCATGGTTGGAGCTGGCGAAGATGACGCGCTTGCAGCCCGCGCGGCGTGCCGCCTCGAAGGCGTTGTACGTCCCGCCGATGTTGATCGAGTAGACGTCCTCCCAGGAGGCCTCGACGGCCACCACCCCGGCGAGGTGGACGACGGTCTCGCATCCGGCGAAGGCTCGTTCGAGGGCTTCGAGGTCGCGTACGTCGGCGACGACGTCGGCCTGGGAACGATCGATGCGCACGACCTCGTGTCCGTGCGCACCTAAATCGCGACAGAGCGGGACGCCGATCGTCCCGTTGGAACCGGTTACCGCGATGCGTGCCATAATCCGTGGCTACGCGGCGCGTGCGCGAGTTCCCTATGCGCTGTGGCGCACGTTCGTGGTGGCGAAGCGCTCACGCGCCTCCTCGATAGAGGCGTGAATGCTGAAGATCTTGTCGAGTGCCGTGAGATGGAGGATCTTGAGGATCTGCGGGTTGGCGGCCACCAGGCGCACCGTGCCGCCGACTTCGCGTACCGAGCGCAGTGCCGCGATCAACGCGCCCAAGCCCGTCGAGTCGAGCATCTCGACCTGCAGCATGTCGACAATGTGCAGGAAGCGCCCGCCGTCGATATGATTGCGGAAGGTCTTCTTGAGCCGGGCTGCGGTCAGCCCGTCCACCACGCGGGGGAGCGCCGTAACGGTGATGCTCTCGGTGGGGGTGTCCATACTGGAAACGTCTCCTAGCGGGGTCATCGTCCAACGCGCGTGCGGCCAGACGATGAACGGCCGATTTCGCTGGCTTTATCCTAAGTACCACAAAGTAAACTGTCAATGGTCTTTAACGTAAGAGGCTTAAAAGTTGCGTGAAGGAATTTTTCGATAGTTGACTTTTTGCGAGAGCCCGACTAAAGTCTGAATGGCACTTGCACTCGCCGCCTCGTTTCGGGGAAGGCGATTTCACGGGATCGAGGGCCCGGGGCCGCACCCCACGCCCCGGAGAAGACGGATATGGCTCGAGGCTATGGACAGGAGTGTCCGATCGCGCGGACGCTGGAGATGCTGGGTGAGAAATGGACGCTCTTGGTCGTTCGCGAGCTCTTCCAAGGGACCAACCGCTTTAAAGATCTGGTCGAACGCCTCCACGGCATCCCGCGCAATCTGCTGGCACAGCGCCTCGCGCAGTTGGAGACCGAGGGTTTGGTCGTCCGGCGTTCCTACCGTGAAGTGCCCCCGCGCGTCGAGTACCACCTGACGGAGAAGGGCTGGAGCCTTCAGCCTGTCCTCCGCTCGCTGGCCGATTGGGGGCGGCGCTGGAACGTCTGCGCGAGCGGCGGCGAACGCCATGAGCACGACCTGCTCAGCGAGCGGATGCTCAGCCTGCCATTCGAGTACGACATCGCCTCTGCGCAGGGCGCGCGTGAGACCGTCCAGGTCCATGCCGGCGCCCGCGCCTGGTTCATTACGCTCGAGCACGGCGGGTGTCTGGTCGGCCGCAGCGCAGAGGACGAGCCCTCCGCCGTACTCTCGGGGAGCGAAGCCGTCTGGCTCGACGTGCTCTCCGGCCACCAGACGCTCGATCAAGCCGAAGCCGCCGGCAAGATCGTGATCGCGGGTGATCGAACGACCGTCGAACGTTTCCATCACGCCTGCCTTGGTCCGCAGGCACTTCTCACCGCGTAAGGAGTCCTTCGTGCTCGAGCTCACCCGCAGCGCCGACCTCTGGCGGCGCGCCGCCTCCGTATTGGCCGGAGGCGTCGACTCGCCGGTGCGTGCCGGCAAGCCGGTCGGGGGCCCGATCATCGTGCGCGAGGCCGCCGGCGCGTACGTCGTGGATGCCGACGGGCGGCGCCTGTTGGATTACTTGATGGCCTACGGGCCGTTGCTTCTGGGGCACGCGCACCCCGCGCTCACCCGCGGGCTCGACGAGGCCGCGGCGCGTGGGACGCTCTACGGCTGCACGCATGAAGATGAAGTGCGGCTTGCCGAGCGCCTGCGAGCGCACATGCCTTCGCTGGAGCGCATACGCTTCACCAATAGCGGCACGGAATCGGTGATGAGCGCGATCCGCGTGGCGCGCGGTTTCACCGGCCGCGAGGCGATCCTGCGCTTTGCGGGCAACTACCACGGCCACTTCGATCAAGCGCTGCTCGACGCAGGTGCCTCAGCCGGCGCGGCGGGCGTGGGGCCCTCGGGCATCCCGCAAGGAGTGGCGCGCGATACGATCGTCTGCCGCTACAACGATCTCGACGGTCTCGACGCCGCGCTGTGCGAGCACGGGCCGCGGCTCGCTGCGATCGTCGTCGAGCCCGTCGTCGGCAATATGGGGCTCGTGCACCCGCTTCCCGGATTCCTCGAAGGTCTGCGCGATCGCACGCAGCGTTGCGGCGCCCTGTTGATTTTCGACGAAGTGATCACCGCGTTTCGCCTGGGCTTGGGCGGTGCGCAAGGACGTTGCGGCGTGACTCCCGATCTCACCACGCTGGGCAAGGTGCTCGGCGGCGGCTATCCGCTTGCGGCCTTCGGCGGACGCGCCGACGTGATGCGCGTGCTGGCGCCGGAGGGGACGGTCTTCCAAGGCGGGACGCTCTCCGGAAACCCGTTCTGCGTGGCGCTGGCGCACCGTCTGCTCGACGTGCTGGAGGGTGATCCGGAGCTGCTGCCGCGCATGCGTGCCTTGGGCGAGCGCCTCGCTGCGGGGCTGCGAGAGGTGCTCGACGAGCTCGAGCTGCGCTATCCCGTGGTGCACGACGAGTCGATCGTGGACTTCATGTTCCGCGTGGCCGATCGCCCGCATCGCGACTACGACGAAGCCAGAGAGGGAGACGGCGCGGCGTACGGAGTCTTCTATCGCGAGATGCTCAGCGAGGGCGTCTTGCTGGCGCCCTCGCAGAACGAAGTCATGTTTCTCTCATCCGCGCACACCGCCGATGATGTCGATCTCACCGTGCGGGCCGCGCGCGCCGCACTCTCTCGAATGCGCGCTCGCGGCGAGGTCTAGTTCGAGATCTCTTCGAGCTCGTCGCCCGGGGCGGACGGTGGGCGCACGGAGCGCCGTGCCTCGTCGTGGAGCTCGATCTCCCGTGCCGCCTCACGCAGCTCGATAAATTCGTCGGCGGCGTCGAGCAGCTCGTCGGAGGCACGGCCCGGGAAGGGGCGCGGGTGCTCCACGGAGTGGTTGTAGGCCCAGTTCGACTGCGAGCCCGCCACCACCACGCGCACGCCTTTGAGCGCTAACGCGTGCACCAGCGGCACGTACTCGGCGTCCGCCATCACCAGCACCACGCGATCGCAGTGGTCGGCCATCCACATCGCGTCCACGGCGAGGTCGATGCCGATCTCCGCTTTCACGGTGCCGTCCACGTGGACGCGCATGCCGCGGCGCACCACCTGATATCCGTTGCGGTTCAGCATGCGGATGAAACCCTGCTGATCGCGCCGCCGGCGCTCGGCTTCAGCGGGATCGGCGTGCTCAACGGTCAATCCGCGCGCGCGTCGTGCAGCGGCGTACAGCGCGTACGACTCTTCGCCCCATTCGCCGATGTAGTAGCGTGCGCGGACCAGCGTTGTGCCGGAGCACAGGAGCGACAGGAGTCGGCGAAAGTCGACGCGGATGCCCAGCCCCTCATAGGTGACGCGGGCAAAGTTCCAGCCATCGATAAAAATTGCCGTGCGCGTTGCGCTGTTCACAAGACCCATCATATCCCCGCCGACTTCTCCTTGCCGCAGGGCGGGGCCTCGTACCCCGCGAACGGCCTGGGCGTGCGTCGATCATCGTTCGTTGCCGCTATCGCGCTTCCGGTGGTCCTAGCGTTCGCTAACCCTGTAGGGGCACAGCAGTCGCTGGAGGTTCCACCCGTTGCCACGCCGGCACCTTCGGCGGCGCCGAGGGCCGCGCAGACCCAGCCGCCTCGCGGCTACTCCGGTGGCGAGGCCTCCCCAAACGTCCCAAAGAAGGACCGCACCAGCAACCTTCCCACGCGTGTCTGGGAGGGCGCCGTCGTGCATGCCTCGGCGCAGAGCGTCCGCGTGCACAGCCCGGCGCAGCACCGCGATTTGACGTTCTTGGTTTTCTCCCCGCCGCATCATCTGACCGACGCAAACGGCATGGGAACCTACGCCATGAGCGAACTGCCGCCTGGAACGCGCGTCAAAGTGGTGTATACCCAGATGCTGGGGGTCCGCCATGCGTACGTCATCTACATCTACCGCGCCGACGGCACAATAAAGAAGATGCATGGCTGAAGGCGCTGCTGAGCGGGCCTACGTCTACCTGCTGCGTTGCCGCGACGGCTCGTTGTACGCGGGGTGGACAACCGATCTCATTCGGCGGCTCCGCGTCCATGCGGCGGGGCGCGGCGCACGGTATACGCGCTCGCGCCTCCCTGTTGCGCTGGCTGCGTCGTGGGAGGTTGCGGACCGCTCCGAGGCGATGCGCCTGGAGGCGCGGATCAAGCGCCTGAGCAGGGCGAAGAAGATCGCTCTTTGTGGATACACGGTGGACGTCCCGGCCTGATCTCGCGAAAGGGACGGGCACGCCGCTCGGCGCATCGCTGGGGTCGAGGAACTCCAGAGGAAAGGAAACATCACCGTGGCCACCTATCAACCCCCGACGCCAGAGGAAGTCACCGCGCTCGCTACGGAGGCCGATCATCTCCAAGCGCGTATAGCCACGCCGCACGGCGACATCGTCTTCGCCTTCTATGCGAAGGATGCGCCGACGCACGTCGCGGCGTTCGTCAAGCTCGCGCGCGCCGGTTTTTACGATGGGCTGACGTTCCACCGCGTCGAGCCCGGCTTCGTCATCCAGGGCGGCTGCCCCGAAGGCACGGGCAGCGGTGGTCCCGGCTACCGCCTCAAAGCGGAGTTCAACGAGCACCCGCACCTGCAGGGGACCGTAGCGATGGCACGCGCCTCGTCGCCCGACTCGGCCGGCTCGCAGTTCTACATCTGCCTTGAGGACGCGCGCTTTCTCGATCGCCAGTACACGGTCTTCGGCCAGGTTATCGAAGGACTGAACGCGGTGCAGAAAGTGCGCCCCGGCGACGCGATGGAGCGCATAGCGATCGAAGCCGCCGTGTAGCGCGGCCCCGTGGGCGTTAAGCCGTGGGGGGAACGTCCCAGAGCAGGATCTCGCCCCGTCCGCCGACGGTGAGCCGATCGAGATCCGCGATGCGTACCGAATCTCCCGCGGCGAGCGGCGCACCGTTCGCTTCGACGTTCCCCTCCGCGGCGAAGAGAAACCCCAAGCGCCCGGGGGAAAATCGATGTTCGACCTGCGCCTCCTCCAGACGTGCGACGGCGAAGACAGCCCGCTGCGTGAGATGCACGGGCGCCTCCACGCCCTCCACGCCGCTGGCGATGGTAAGCCAGCGGTCACGGCGGTCGTCCACGGTGAAGTCGGCCTGACCATAGAGCGGCGCCGTACCCGTCTTGCCGGGCAGCACCCACATCTGCACGAGACGCAGCGAGTGTTGCTTTGACGCGTTGAACTCCGAGTGGCGTACGCCGGTGCCGGCGCTCATGAACTGGACGGAGCCGGGCCCCACGATGCCTCGGTTGCCCATGCTGTCGCGGTGCTCGAGCTGGCCGTCGATCACGTAGGTGACGATCTCCATATCACGATGCGGGTGCAGCGGGAAGCCGGTGCCTGCGGCAATCGTGTCGTCGTTGAGGACGCGCAATGCCCCCCAGTTGAGGTTATCGGGATCGACGTAGTCGGCAAAGCTGAAGGAGTGATACGTCTTCAGCCATCCGTGGTCGGCGAAGTAGCGCTCGCTCGCCCGCTGAATGGCAAAGGTTGGAGTAGCGTGCATGGCACTCCCTACAACACGTGACCGGTTGCGGTGGCTGCGGCTGCTCTCTTGACACGTGACCAAAAGGTAACATATACTGAGCTACGGCGTGGACCTAGATGACGTATTCAAAGCACTTGCCGATCCCACGCGACGCGCGTTGCTGGATGCGCTCCGAGAGCGTGATGGTCAAACGTTGGGAGAGCTGTGCGAGGATGCGGAGATGACGAGGTTCGGGGTCATGAAGCATTTGCGCGTCCTCGAGGCTGCGGGTCTGGTAGCGACCAGACGCATCGGACGCGAGAAGCACCACTACCTCAATCCCGTTCCGATCCAACACATCTACGATCGCTGGGTGAGCAAGTACGCACGCCATTTGACGCGCACACTGACCAAGCTCAAGCGAGAGCTGGAGGAAGAATGAGCGAGACGCTGCGACACATGTACGAAATCTACATCCGCACGACGCCCGAGAAGTTATGGAATGCGCTCACGAACGGGGAGCTGACCAAACAATACTTCTACGGAGCCGCCGCGCACTCGGATTGGAAAGCCGGATCGGCCTACGAGATGATCGACGAAGACGGCGATAAGATGCTCTTCGGCGACGTCGTCGAGAGCGATCCACCGAACAAACTCGTGTACACGTTCAACGCCGCCTACGATCCGGCGGAGGATCGCGATCCACCCTCACGCGTGACGTGCGAGATCGCGCCCATGGGTGAGATCTGCAAGCTGACGCTAGTTCACGAGCATTTCGCCGGCGAGACGGAGACGTTCAAGAACACCCGCAGCGGCTGGGGTCCGATCCTTTCCGGCCTCAAGACGCTCTTGGAGACGGGAAAGCCACTGGGATTCCGGCGGCCCCAAGAGGCAACGACCGGCTCCTGAAGCATCGCGCGGCGCATGCCGGCCAGCACGTTCGCCGAGTAGGTATTGAAACGTGCGGCCGCTGCGCCGCCGATCAGATGTTGAAGCAGACGACGCCGCCGCTATGCGCGAGCGGCGACGCGCTTCCTGGCTTTGAGCCGATCGCTTTCGTTCAGCATGCGCTTGCGTAGGCGAATGGCCTTGGGGGTGACTTCGACCAGCTCGTCGTCCTCGATGAACTCGAGCGCGCGCTCGAGCGAGAGCTCCTCAGGCGGCGCCAATCGCACGTTGTCGTCCGAGCCCGCGGCGCGCATATTGGTCATCTTCTTCGCGCGTACCACGTTGATGGCCACATCGTACTCGTTGCCCGCGCGTCCCACGATCATCCCGGCATAGACTTCGACGCCGGGGCCGATGAAGAAGCGTCCACGCGACTCCAGACCCATCAAGGCATAGCCCGTCGTGCTTCCCGTCTCGCTGGCCACCAGAACGCCGTTGTTGCGTCCGGGGATCTCTCCGGCCAGCGGCTGGTGATCGTAGTAGGTGTGCGACATCACCGCCGTTCCGCGCGAGAGCGTCAATAGCTCGCCGCGCAGTCCGAAGATGGCGCGCGTGGGCATGGTGTACTCCAAGCGCTGCGTATCGCCGATCGCGATCATGTTCGACATGATCGCGCGACGCTTGCCTAGCGCCTCGATGACGGCGCCGGCGTGCTCCTCGGCGACGTCGATCACTACGTACTCTACGGGCTCGTACTTGCTGCCGTTTCGCTCGGTGATGATGACTTGCGGCTTGGAGACGGCCAACTCGTAGCCCTCGCGACGCATCGTCTCGATGAGAATCGAGAGATGGAGCTCGCCGCGCCCGCAGACTTCGAAGGTGTCGGCACTCTCCGTATCCTTGACCCGCAGGGCCACGTTGGATTCGAGCTCGCGCTGGAGGCGGTCGCGCAGGTGGCGCGACGTGAGGAACTTCCCGTCCTTGCCGGCAAACGGCGAGGTGTTCACGGAGAAGAACATCGCCACGGTCGGCTCGTCGACGGAGACGGCGGCAAGGCCCTCGGGCGCGGCGACGTCGGCGAGGGTATCTCCGATATTGATGCCCTCGATGCCTGAGACGCATACGATGTCACCGGCGTCCGCGTCTTCGATCTCCACGCGTTCCAGGCCGGCGAAGGTCAGGAGTTTGGTGAGGCGATGCCCCGGCTCCACGTTGCCGTTGCGGTCGACTTTGGCGACGGGGGCGTTGACTTTCGCGTTGCCGCGGAAGACGCGTCCGATGCCGATGCGCCCGACATAGGCGTTGTGATCGATCGAGCTGACCAGCATCTGGAAGGGGCCGTCCTGTGCCGGGGCCTCGGGGATGCGGGCAGCGATCGTCTCGAAGAGCGGCTCCAAGTTCGCGCTGGGGTGCTCGAGCTCCAGCGTTGCCGTCCCTTGCTTGGCGTTGGTGAAGATGACGGGGAAGTCGGCCTGCTCGTCACTCGCGCCTAGCTCGATGAAGAGGTCGAAGACTTCGTCCACGACTTCTTTAGGGCGGGCGTCCTTGCGGTCGATCTTGTTGATCACCACGATGGCGTGAAGATCGAGTTCCAGAGCCTTGCGCAGCACGAAGCGCGTCTGCGGCATCACGCCTTCCGCGGCATCAACCAGCAGCAGCACGCCCTGCACCATCTGGAGCACGCGCTCCACCTCGCCGCCGAAGTCGGCGTGGCCGGGGGTGTCGACGATGTTGAACTTGATGTTCCCGTGGCGTACGGCGGTGTTCTTGGCCAAGATGGTAATGCCGCGCTCACGCTCCAAGGGATTGGAGTCCATGACGCGCGTAGCTACCTGCTGACCGGTGCGAAAGACGCCGCTCTGCTTGAGCATGGCATCTACCAGCGTGGTCTTGCCGTGGTCGACGTGGGCGATGATGGCGACGTTTCGAATATCGGGACGGGTCTTCACGTCGGCCATTATAGC
>SCRA01000043.1 GCA_004297985.1 bacterium
GCCGATGTTGACGTGCGGCTTGGTCCGCTCAAATTTTGCCTTCGCCAATGTAGGTCTCTCCTGCTCCTTGCGTGTGCTATGCGTTGTTGCCCTGGTGGGGCCGTCCCGCATCGCCCACCATCGGAGCGATGCGTGTCGCTTGGTCTCCCGCCCGCGCGGTGGCGCGGCCGGACTCTCTTACGCTGCCGACGGCTTCTTTCCGGTCGACTTCGCGATGATCTCTTCCTCCACCGTCTTGGGAGCCCGCTCGTAGTGGTTGAACTCCATCGTGTAGGTGGCGCGTCCCTGGGTCTTCGAGCGCAGATCCGTGGCGTACCCGAACATCTCCGAGAGCGGTACGTTGGCCTTGATGACTTGCGCCCCCCCCGGCGCCTCCTCAGTGCCCTGAATCATGCCGCGGCGGCTGTTGAGATCGCCGATGACGTCGCCCATGTAGTCCTTGGGCGTGGTCACCTCGACGCCCATGATAGGCTCTAGGAGGATGGGGCCGGCTGCCCGATTGGCTTCCTTGAACGCCATGGAACCGGCGATCTTGAAGGCCATCTCCGAGGAGTCGACGTCGTGGTACGAGCCGTCGAAGAGCGTGGCCTTGAAGTCGAGCACGGGGTAGCCCGCGAGGCAACCGCTCTGCGCGGCCTCCTTGATGCCCTCTCCGACTGGCTTGACGTACTCGCGCGGCACCACCCCGCCGACGATCTTGTTCTCGAAGACGTAGCCGGTACCGGGCTCCCCCGGCTCCAGGCGGATCCAGACGTCGCCGTACTGCCCCTTGCCGCCTGTCTGACGGACGAAGCGGCCCTGCTTCTCGACGGTCTTGGTGATCGCTTCCTTGTAGGCCACCTGCGGCTTGCCCACGTTGGCCTCGACCTTGAACTCGCGCTTGAGGCGGTCGAGGATGATCTCCAGATGCAGCTCGCCCATGCCACCGATGATGGTCTGCCCCGTTTCGTCGTCGGTGAACATGTGGAAGGTGGGGTCTTCGATCGCCAGCTTCTGAAGCGCCTGACCGAGCTTCTCTTGATCGGCCTTCGTCTTGGGCTCGATGGCCTGATGGATCACCGGCTCCGGGAAGGTGATCGCCTCGAGGATGATCGGCCTCTTCTCTTCGCAGAGCGTGTCGCCCGTCGTGCTGTACTGCAAGCCGACGGCGGCGGCGATGTCACCGGCGCTCACCATATCGATATCTTCGCGGTGGTTGGCGTGCATCCGCAGGATACGCCCGACGCGCTCCTTCTTCTCCTTGGTGGAGTTGTAGACGTAGCTCCCCTTCTTCAGCACACCCGAGTAGACACGGAAATAGGTGAGGTTGCCGTACGGGTCGCTCGCAATCTTGAAGGCCAGCGCCGAGAACGGCTCCTCGTCGCTGGGCTTGCGCGCCTCGATCTTGCCGTCGTCGGGGTTGGTCCCCTCGACTTCCGCCAGGTCGACCGGCGAGGGCAGGAAGTCCACCACCGCGTCGAGCAGCGGCTGGACGCCCTTGTTCTTGAAGGCCGAGCCGCAGAGCATCGGGATTACCTTACCCGCGATCGTCGCCTTGCGCAGCGCGCGCTTGAGCTCTTCCTCACCGACTTCGGCGCCCTCGAGATACTTCTCCATCAGCTCGTCGTCGGTCTCGACGACCGCCTCCACGAGCTTGTGGCGCCACTCCTTACAGACCTCGGCGAGATCGGCGGGGACATCACCCGAGACCGAGGTGGTCCCAAGATCGTCGGTATAGACGATCGCCTTCATCGCGAAGAGATCGATGACGCCCTTGAACTGGTCCTCAGCGCCGACGGGAATCTGAATCGGATAGGCCGGCGCGCCGAGCCGCTCGCGCACCTTGTCGATGGCGTTGAAGAAGTTCGCTCCCATACGGTCCATCTTGTTGACGAAGATGATGCGCGGGACGTGATACTTGTTGGCTTGGCGCCACACGGTCTCCGACTGCGGCTGGACGGCGGCGACGGCATCGAAGAGCGCAACCAAACCGTCGAGCACGCGCAGCGAGCGTTCCACCTCGACAGTGAAGTCCACGTGGCCTGGCGTATCGATGATGTTGATGCGCGTGTCGTTCCACGTGCAGGCCGTGGCGGCGGAGGTAATGGTTATGCCGCGCTCCTGCTCCTGCTCCATCCAGTCCATCGTGGCCGCGCCCTCGTGGACCTCGCCCAGCTTGTGGGTGCGCCCCGTGTAGAACAGGATGCGCTCGGTCACGGTGGTCTTACCGGCGTCGATGTGCGCCGCGATCCCAATGTTGCGCGTCTTTGCGAGTGGAAACTCTCTCGCCACGATGTCTTAACCTCACTCCCCACTCACTTCGCTGCGCTCCGCTCGCGGGGACCCCATTACTTGAATTGTTCCGGGCCACTCGGCCCGGTTTTAATTGTTGCGCTTCACGCGACAAGGGCGGCCGATGGCCGCCCTTCGTCTCGCAGCGGGCGGCCGTGCGCTACCAGCGGTAGTGTGCGAATGCCTTATTCGACTCTGCCATCTTGTGCGTATCTTCGCGCTTCTTGACGGCGGAGCCGATATTGTTGGCCGCGTCCATGATCTCGGCTGCCAACCGTTCGAACATCGGACGGCCGGTACGCTTGCGCGCGAAGCCGATCAGCCAGCGCATCGCCACGGCCTGGCGGCGATCCGGGCGCACTTCCATTGGCACCTGGTAGGTGGCGCCGCCGACGCGGCGGGGGCGTACCTCGACCATCGGCATGACGTTGGTCATGGCCTGCTGGAAGACGTCCATCGGATCGCGCCCCATCTTCTCCTGGATGATGGTTAACGCGTCGTAGGTGAGCTTCTCGGCGACGCTCTTCTTCCCGCCGACCATGATCTTGTTGATGAAGCGGGCGAGCATCTTCGAGTTGAAGCGCGGATCCGGCAGGATCTGCCGCTTGGGGACCGGTCCCTTACGAGGCATGGACTTCCTTATTCTCCTTCAGGTTGCTCGGGTAGCGTGCCCGACCTTACTCCCCACTCACTTTGCTCGTGGGGACCCCAGGTTCTTAAACGGTTCCGAGGCACTCGCCTCGGATCGAACTGCTTCGAGGCACTCGCCTCGGGTTGAATTGATTCGAGGCACTCGCCTCGGGTTGAAGATTGCGACTACTTCTTCGGACGCTTGGCGCCGTACTTGGAGCGCCCTTGCTTGCGATTGGTAACGCCGGACGTGTCGAGCGTGCCGCGCACGATGTGGTAGCGGATACCTGGCAGATCCTTGACGCGGCCGCCGCGAATCAGCACCACCGAGTGTTCCTGCAGGTTGTGGCCGATGCCCGGAATATAGGCGGTGACCTCGATCCCGTTGGTCAGACGCACGCGGGCGACCTTGCGAAGCGCCGAGTTCGGCTTCTTCGGGGTGATCGTCTTCACTTGGGTGCAGACGCCCCGGCGCTGCGGGCTTCCGGGCACCGTGAAGCTACGGTTCGGTTGATCCGCATGGCCCGGCTTCGGCCCTGTGGAGCTGAAGCGGAAGGCCGGCGACTTCGTCTTTTTCCTGCTGGTAACGCGCCCTTTGCGAACGAGCTGACTAATGGTCGGCATGAAGCCCCTTTGCACACAGAAACGCGGCCTGCCCCGCGACGGGTAGGCCGGAACCTTGGTAGTATAGCAGACCCGCTGGAGGCCGGTCAACGGTCCGAATTAGCTTGTAGGCGCAAAGCAGAGATGTCCCTTGAGGTCCAAAAGGGCTTTCCTTATAGCAGAAGGGCGGGGACGAAGGGCTGCGAAGCGAGCAGGCCATGTACACGACGATCGTCGATCCGCGGTCCCTGCACGAGCACCTGAACGACCCGGCATGGGTGGTCATCGACTGTCGCAACGACTTGACTCACCCCGATGCCGGGGAGCGGGCGTATGCGCTCGGGCACATCCCGGGGGCCTTCCACGCCTCGCTCGAAGGCGTGCTCACCGGCGCGAAGACGGGGCGTAACGGGCGACACCCGCTGCCGGAGCCCGAGAACTTCATGCGGTTTCTGCGCCAGGCCGGGGTGGACGATCAGACGCAACTGGTGGTCTACGACGACGGGGGCGACATGTATGCAGCGCGCCTGTGGTTCATGGCGCGCTGGGTAGGTCATGACGCAGCGGCGCTGCTCGACGGCGGTTATGCCGCCTGGACGGACGCGGGTTACTCCGTCTCCCGCGAAGCCGCCACGCCGCGGGGCACGACGACGCCCGGAGTCCTTCTGGTCCGACGCGAGACCACCACGGAGGCAGGCGAGATCCTGGCTGCACTGGGCACCCCGCACCTACTGATGCTCGACGCGCGCAGCCCCGACCGCTTCGCCGGCCAGAATGAGAGTATCGATCCCGTAGCCGGCCACATCCCTGGGGCGCACAATCGCTTCTTCAAAGAAAACTTCGACGAACGCGGGCGCATGAAGCCGCCGGAGCAGCTACGCGCGGAGTTCGTCGCCGCCGGCGTCGCGGCGCCGGAGCGGGTGGTGCACCAGTGCGGATCCGGCATCTCGGCGTGCGTCAACCTGTTGGCGATGGAGCATGCCGGCCTGGCGGGATCGCGGCTCTACCCCGGGTCGTGGAGCGAGTGGATATCCGATCCCTCGCGCCCCGTCATGCGCGAGTAGACGGGGCGGCGCCCGGTCGCTAGGGGTGCGGCACAACCCGAGCGAAGCGCTCTGGCCTTGGAAGCACTTCGACTTCGTGAGGAGCGTGCGTAATGATGATTCGCCTTACGATTGCGTCTTTGACCGCCATGGCTTCCCTCTCCATTCTCGGTCTCTGGCACGCCAATGCAGTGTCCGCCGCAGGCTACGGCGTGGCGGGCGTGCAGGTGGCGTCGACCAGCAACATCAGCAACGGCAAGAAGATCTACGCCGCGAACTGCGCGTCGTGCCACGGCGCCAGCGGCGAAGGCGGCGTCGGTCCCAGCTTGCATGGGGATCTCAAGACGCCCGTCATGAAGCGCACGAAGACGGCGCTGGTCGCATGGATCAGGGACCCGAAGCCGCCGATGCCCAAGCTCTATCCCGGGACGCTGAAGGCGAAAGACGTCGACGACGTTGCGGGGTACGTGCTGGCGACCTTCAAGTAGCACGCACCAACCTCAGCCGTAGATATCTGCCGTGTCGGCGTCTGCGTTGGATTTGGTCGCGTGAACCGTGCCGGGCCGGTGATGCGGCGGGCTGTAGATGGTGTAGAGTCTCAGCGCCTCTCCCGCATTGGCCACGAAGTTGTGGCGGGTTCCTTCCGGCACGACCACGACGTCGCCGGCGGCAATCGGCCGCCGCTGACCGCCCAAAATTGCTTCACCCCTGCCTGAGACAAAGGCTAGGATCTGATCGGTCCCGGTATGGATCTCCTCTCCGATCTCACCACCGGGCTCCACGCACATCAGGACGAGCTGCGTGCGCTCGGTCGTGTGGAGTACTCGTCGAAAGTCGGTATTCTCGAGCACGAGCCTGCGGACGTCAGCCGCGTACGATTGGTACGCCATCGATGTCTCCTTTTCTCTCCGCCCGCGCGCCGTTGGTAGGTGTTTACCCTACCAAATGCGGGCGAAGACGCACGGAACTTTTCGCGAAAGCAAACGCCCGGTAGGTTCGCGGATTGGCGTCACGACATCGACGGCGTCAATTCGTTCTTTACAAGATCTCCAGCCTTCATGATCAGGTCGAGGTGCTCACCTTGGCCGGTCAACAACGCGATGTCCTTCAGCGGGTCACCATCGACAACCAAGAGATCGGCGGAGGCGTCCGGCGCGATGACGCCGAGCCGGCCGTCCATTCTCAAGATCTCCGCGCCGACTGCCGTAGCGCTAGCGATCACCTCCGCAGGCGAGAGTACCTCGGTACGGAGCAGGAACTCGCGGCTCTGGAATCGATGCAGTTCACCAAGCAAGTCACTCCCAAACCCCATCTTCACGCCGGCGTTCCTAAACCGCTCGAGGGACCGCAATCCCTCCAGCCGCACGTCGTCGATCTTCGCTACGGAGGCAGCGGGCAGGCCTAGCGAAGCGCCCTGCGTAGCCAATGCCTCATACGTGATGAGCGTGGGGACGGCGTAGGCACCCAGTTCGTGCATCCGTACCGCCGTTTCGTCGTCAATCAAATTGCCGTGCTCGATCGTTCGTACGCCGCTGTCGATCGCGCGGCGGATAGCCAGCGCCGTATAGGCGTGGGCGAGGACATACGTATTCTGTGCCTGCGCCTCGCCCACGATGGCTTTCATCTCGTCAAGCGAGTACTGCGTACCGTCGATCCTATCGGTTGGTGACGCGACTCCGCCGGACGCCATGATCTTGATCTGCCCCGCACCCTTCCGAAGTTCGTCGCGCACGGCCTGGCGAACGGCATCGACGCCATCAGCCACCCGAGCCATTGCACCAATGCGGCTGCCGCAGGCGCAGGGAGCCGCCTCATCGCCCCTGCCACGGAAGTCGCCGTGCCCGCCCGTTTGGCTCAACGCCTTACCAGACGGAACGATGCGCGGTCCCGCCACCAGGCCCTCCTGTACCGCCTGCGCAAGGAAGAGATCGGCCCCCCCGGTGTCGCGTACCGTGGTAAAGCCCCGCATGAGCATACCCTGGAGAATGGGGATAGCACGATATGCAGCGAGCGCGTTCGGGAGCTCGGAGTTCGCGGCGAGGTTCAGTCGCGAGGCCGTCACGTGTACATGGCAGTCGATGAGGCCGGGCATCATGGTACGGCCGCCGAGATCGATGACCGTAGCACCGGGCGCATGGATCGGCTTATCCGAGACATCGCGAATGCTCGGGCCCTCGACGAGCACCTCGAAGCCATCGCGGAGCTGGGCCTCGTACGGGACGAGGAGCCGACCATTCCTAAAGAGCAGTTGACTCATGGCGTTGTAAAGTATCCTCCTGACCGGCGGCCGGGAACGAGACGGGAACGAGACGAGAGGGCCCGAGGACGGCTTGACACAATATCACGCACGGATGGAACGAGCCCAAACCGTCGAGCGAGCCATGCGTCTACTTGCGGCCTTCAGCGAAGACGAGCCGGAGATGACTGTTGCCGAGATCGCGCGCCGACTCGAGCTCCCGCGGACGATCGTGGTTAGACTCGTCGATACGCTCGCCTCGGCCGGCTACCTGGAACGAAGTGCCCGCGATGGCCGCTACCGGATAGGGCTCGCCGCGTTCAAACTCGGAAGCCTGTACGCGGCCACGAACCCTCTGCACGCCTATATCTCGAGCGAGCTGGCGGATCTTGCGTCCGAAACGGGCTACACCGCGTATTTCGGAGTGCTCGACGGCGCCGAGGTAGTCATCATCTCGCATCACGAGGGGCGTCTACCCGTCCGCTTCGTTTGGACCGCAGGTGATCGCCTTCCCGCTGCTACGACCGCACTCGGCAAGGCCATGCTCTCGCAGCTCGATATGCAGCAACTGGATGCCGCGCTCGGCAATGATCGGCTCCGCGGGCTCACCGAACACTCTCTGGCGACGCGTGAGGAACTCGATCGACAGCTCTCCGAGATTCGGGAGCGAGGCTGGGCCCTTGCGCGCGACGAGAGCGCCATCGGCATCACCGCCGTCGGCTCGGCTGTCCTCAACACGCATGGCGCACCGCTCGGCGGCCTCAGTTTGAGCTTTCTGGATTACCCGCACGATCCAGCCCACCTGAAAGATGTCGGCACGATCGTTCACAAGGCCTCGGTCCGCGCAACCGAGCGGGTCGCCTTCTACGAGCACTACGGTCATCGGGCCGTCGCCACATCATCGGGACGCCGGTCTCGTTTCGCCCGCACCTGAGGGTTACGCAACGCGGAGCGACTTGGAGGCGAGATCGTACAGTTTGTAGAGGCCGCCGGCGATGCTTCGCGCCGCCTCCGGCCCGTCGACCAGATGCTCGCTGCTGACGTACTGGCTCTCCCCCGCCGCCTCGGCATAGTACGCCTCCAACCCCTGCGCTCGGCACAGCGTCTTCAGGCTTTCAAACGCTTCGCATGCGGGGCGCGCGCTCGCCAAGCAATGGATACCGAGGCGAACACGCAGGTTGTCCGGGTTGACGACGGCGCCGGCATGGAGATCCCAAAACGAAAAGGGACCTAGTGGGACGGCAACCCAGTAGAAGTGGGCGTTTTGTCTCCGGAGCCGCAGGACCTCGGGCTCCTTCGTCTTCTCCATCTCGGGGCCATAGTAGATCTTCACCTCATCCGCAAACAGCGGATGAGCGGCGTCTCTTAGAGACGCACAGACACGCACGATGTCATGACGCTTAGTCATACTCGAACTCCAAGGTAACGCTGCCTCACCACATCCGAACCGAGCAGCGATGAGCCGGCGTCTTCGATAGAAATTTGACCACTTTCCATTACGTACGCGCGATCGCATATCTCGAGCGCTTTGTTGGCATTCTGCTCAACCAACAGTACCGAGATGCCGTTCTCGCGGATCCACGATATGCGGTCGAATATCGCACGCACGTTGTCCACCGACAAGGCCGCAGAGGGTTCATCCATCATGAGCAGGTCGAACGGCTTATTTATCAGCGCTCGTGCGATAGCCAGCATCTGCCGCTCACCACCCGAGAGCAGGCCGGCGCAGGTACGCATGCGAGCGCCGAGGCGAGGAAAGAGCTGAAGCACCTCCGCGAGGGCCGTTCGGAAATCCCTTCGCACGTAGCAAACCTGCAGCGTCTCGTAGACCGTCAAGGTCGGGAAGATGTTTCCCACCTGAGGGACGTAAGCCAGACCCGCGGCCAACGTCTTCTCCGGGTCGATGCCGGTGATATCCCTGCCGTTCAGCCTTACGCTCCCGCTGCGCGGCGGCAGGAGGCCGGCAATGGTATTGAGCAGAGTTGACTTCCCCGCGCCGTTAGGGCCGATCACGGCCACGATTTCACCCTGCTCCACACGAAGTGTCACGCCCTTGACGATGTGCTGGCCGCCGTAGCCCGATTCAAGCGCAGTTACGGTAAATTGCTTCATCTTCCGAACCTCACGCCTTCCCGAGATATGCGGCTTGCACTCTCTCGTTGCACTGCACGTCACTCGGGCGGCCGCTCGCGAGCAGCTCGCCATCGACGAGCACATACACCCAATCGGCAACTCTCATTACCGCCTCGAGATTATGCTCGACGATGAGGAGCGTTTTCCCTTGAGCACCTATATCCACGAGGTGTTCGAGGATCTGCTCGCCTACACTCACCGGCACGCCGGCGAGAGGCTCGTCGAGCATCAGCAGCCTCGGTGCGAGCATCAGCGCACGAGCGAGCTCCAGTAACTTCTTCTCGCCGGCGGAGAGCGTCTCGGCCTTGACCTCGCGGCTAGCGAGAAGCCCCAAAAACTCGAGAATTCCGTACGCCGTCTCCGTATTGACGCGCTCCTGCTCACGCGCCGCCCGCCGGGACCAAAGGCCCACCGGAAAGCGCTCGCCGATTTGATCGCTGCTGGCAACGAGCAAGTTATCGAGAACGCTCAAACCGCCGAACTCGTGCGGAATCTGGAACGTCTTGACGATGCCTCGGCGGGCGCGCAGGAAGGCTGGTTTGCGCGTGATCTCCTCCCCGCTATACCGGACCATGCCGCTGTCGGCCTGGACGAAACCCGAGATGATGTCGAAGAGCGTGGTCTTCCCCGCGCCGTTGGGGCCGATGAGTGCGGTGATCGATCCTGGCTTCAGGGCAACCGATACCGACTTGAGGACGCGGCTTCCGACATACGATTTCTCGATGTCACGAGCTTCAAGAAGCATCTCTTCGCTCACGACACATCAGCCGATCGTCTCGACCGCCTACTCTTCATCCTTCCCATGATGCCCTCGGGACGGAAGACGATGAGCAGGACAAGAGCAAGGCCGATGATCATGAAACGCAGAGCCGACTGTTGATTCGCGGAGAAGATATGCACGTAATCCTGGAGCACGATCGAGCCCTGCAGGAAGAAGATCAAGACGAACGCCCCGATCACCGGCCCGAGCAGGCTTCCGACCCCACCCAAAATCAGCGCGATAAAGGTATTGAAGGTAACGTCGGGCGAGAACTGGTCCGGCGATATGTACTGTACCCAATGCGCATAGAGTGCGCCGGCAAGTCCAGCAATCGCGGAGCCGACCACGAGTACGAGCACCTTGTAGCCGACCGTGTTCTTTCCCAATGCCTGCGCCGCAGACTCATTGGCCTGAATCGCTCGCAAGAGGCGCCCCAACGGGGAATGGCCGATCTGCCAAATGAGATATGCCGTGAACGCGGTCAGCGCGGCGATTGTCAGGAGCGCCAACGGAGCGGAGAGGTGGGGGCCAAGCGCCGCAAACGGCCGATGAATGCCCGTTATGCCGATCGCGCCGTGCGTCAACTGCCGCTCGTTCAATACGACCAGGAGCGCCAGCTCGGAGAAGCCCAAGGTGACCACCGCGAAGTAATCGCCCCCCAAACGGATGGTGAGCAGCCCCAGCGGGTAGCTCGCTAACGCCGCCAGGGCTGCCCCCGCTGCCCATCCGGCCAGAAGCGGCCAGTGGAGATCAACCGTGAGGAGTGCACTCGTATAGGCGCCGATTGCGACGAACGCAACGTACCCGAAGTTGATGATACCGGTGAAGCCCATCTGGAGATTCAAGCCCAGTGCCAGCATCGTATAGATGAGGCCGAAGGCGATGACCGTATAGACGTACGTCATGCTCTCACCGCCTCTCCAAACAACCCACGCGGCCTCACCAGCAGGACGATCATGATCAGGAAGAAGGCGATACCCTCCTCGTAACTGGTTGGGATCCACATGATGCCCAACTGGCTGACCAACCCCATGAGAAACGCACCGACGGCGGCGCCGAAGGGATTTGAGATGCCGCCGAAGATCGCAGCCGCGAAGGCCAGCAACAACACATCCCAGCCTAGCGTTGGGGAGATCACGTTCCTCGCGCCCAAGAGAATGCCGGCCGCTCCCGCCAGCACCGACACGAGTATCCACATCGCTAAGTGAATACGCGCCGGGCTGATTCCACTGAGCCTGGCCAAGAAAGGGTTATCCGAGACGGCACGCATGCGCCTCCCAATCTGGGTTCCTCGAAACATCCACCACACACCAAGGAGCGCACCAAACGCGACGCCCAAAAGCACGAGATCCAGCGGCCTCACGACAACGAGGCCGAGACGAACACCACGCTCGGCAGGCAGCGGAAATGTCTGAAAGTCGCTGCCGAACGAGAAGATGACGCCGTAGCGCAGGAATAGCTCTACCCCGATCGACGCGATGAAGAGATTGAGCATCGGGCGTCCTGCGAGGTACCGATAGACTCCTAGGTGCATCCCGACACCCGTAGCGGCTGAGATCGCGAGGCCAAAGAGCACCGCGAGGGGCAGGGGTAGGTGCCAGACCCCTGCCGCCAGCCACGCGGCATAGGCCGCGATCGTCATGAGCGAACCGTGAGCGAGGTGAGGAAAGCCGGCGATGCGCCACACGAGCGCCAACCCCAGCGCCGGCAGTGCAAGGATCGCCCCCAGGACCACGCCATCGACGATGTGTTGCGCGAGTTCAGCTATCATGACGTTTGCCTACCTTGCGGTCTAGATGAGTTCCCGAGCCGGGTAGAGCTCCAACTGCTGCCGCGACGTTCCATCGAGTCTCCAAACCGCGAAGTTACTCACGATATCGTGATGGTCGTCGAAGTCACAAGGGCCCGAGGCACCTTGGTAGTTGATCTTCTTGCCTTCTCTCAGAAGCTTCGCCCCAGTCGCGAAGTCGTAGACCTCGACTCCCGGAGGGCCCGCGATGTCGCGCATCTTGGCCGCCACGGCCGCAGCGTCAGTCGACTTCGCCGCCTCCATAGCCAGCGCCAACAAGTTCATCTGATCGTGAGCCTGAGCCGGCCAGAAGTTATCGGCGAGGCTAGAGCCCGTGGCCGCCTGGAACGTATCGGCGAACGCCTTGTAGCCAGGCTGCGTCACCGGCGGTATGCCGTCGACGGCAAAAAAGCCATTGACGACCGCCGCACCAACGTTCTTCACCAACGCATCGTTGAACGCGAAGCCAGGACCCATGACATGCGTCTTGACATTCGCGGCATACCACTCTTTCGCAATGATGGAGGCATCCGGTGTATACCCGACGATGATGAGCAGGTCCGGATTCCCCTGCAGCGCTTTCTGGACCTCACCCGCGTACGACGCCGCCTTGGGATTGTAGATGACGATATTTTCGATGTTCGGCATGCCCAGACGCCGCCATTCACCTTGAATGGCATCGCGCATCGTCAGCGCGTACGGGTTGTTCAACACCAAGAGCGCCAGCTTGCGATAGCCTTGCTTCTTCGAGAACCTCGCCATGGCAAGACCATACGGGCGGTCTGTCGGCTGAGTCCGGAAGACCAGACGGCGATACTTCGGCGAGGTAACGTCTCCCGCACCCGACGTGTTCATCTCCAGCACGCCCGCCTGCGTCGTGATGGGCAGCACAGCGAGCGTAACGGCGCTGGACCACGTACCGATGATCGCCCCGACGTGGTTCAGGCTGATGAGCTTCTGCGCAGCGGCGACTGCGGCATCGGGGCTCGTCTGGCTGTCTTCGCTGATGATGCGGAGCTGGCGCCCGATCGGTCCGCCCGCCTTATTGATGCTATCCGCGGTGATCTCGATCGCCTTGAGCATATTCGGGCCGTACGGCGCTCCGCCGCCGGTCAACGGAACCATGACGCCCACGGGAATATCGGGCCCGCCCTTGGCGAAAGCCGGCAGGTTAAAGGCAAGCCCGCTTGCGAGACCCGAGAAGATTCCCGCCGCAGAGGCTCCCGCCCCGAGGACGAAATGCTTACGAGTGACATCTTGACGCATGTTCTTCGTACCTTCTCCTCTATCGCCGAGGCGCGGACGTCCGCATCCCGTCACAGAACGCATCGCAACGGTCGAGTTGTGAAATACGCCGGCTAGATGATGTACCCCAGACGCTCCATGCGGCGTAGATAGAGCTCTGGCTTCGCGGGCTCCCAGGGCAGAGGCTCGATCGGGTCAACTGGCGCGAAGCGCGGGTGAATCGGCCTTCCGCTCAGCTCTGGAAGCCACGACTCCTGAAAGTCGATCTCCCGATCGAACGTGGCGTCGATCGTGCCGGTGACGCGATCGAAAAAGTGTTGGATACCGGAAGGGCCTAACGCCCCGATTTCGGACGGAAGATTGCCGTCCGCGACGTGGTGCTGGAACGCGCGCTCGAGCGAACCGACCAAGCCGAGCAGGTCCACCTTTGCGCCGCGCAGCCGATGCTGGAACGCGACCTGACAGAGGGCGAAGCGTACCGCTCGGTCTTGCAGCTCGCGATCCCGAACGGAGTCCGGAGCCGCACCCAGGCCCGCTTCGCCATTGAACTCGCCGGCGTTACCGCCGCTCGCGAAGAATGGCCGTACGATTGCAATGGCGTCGATCCAGCCATCGAAACGAGTCGGAACCATCCGATCGCCGAGGCGAACCGCCAGCCAACGATCGGCGATTCCGGCCCGGCGCGCCTCTTCGACCCACGACTTCGCAACCGTCTGCGTGCCCTGCTTCACCGCGGAGGTGATGCGTGGAAAAGGCGGGATCAGCTCCGCTTCACCACCGACTGGCCTGCCGTTAGCCGCGCCAGAAAGAGGTTGACCTGCCAGCACACGACCGATGTTCGCGGCATCCTGACCCTGCGAGAGGCCCAAACCCAGCGGAAGCTGGTCAAACGAAACTTGTGGAAGGGGCCGCGTCACCTCGTAGGAGTATCCATGCGTCGAGGCGCCGGCAGTACGATCCGGATGGGGGGCGAACCCGCGCGAGCGCTCGATGACTTCCCAGCGCCAAGCGAGCGCGATCTCCGCCTGATCGAAGAACTCGGTGACGACGCGTTGTACTTCGGCCCGCTCACCGGTCGTAAAGGCCGGCGAGTCGTCGATCGCATCGCGATATGCATCCCGCATGAACTTGAGGTAGAGAACGTACTGCCACAGACGCGTGTCGATCTTCCAGTGAAAGTCCGCCTGCCATCGGCCATAGCGAGTCGCTGCGTTACCGCCCGACCAGGACGTCACCTCCTGCGTGTCGAGCTGCGGCACTTTGCCGCCATCGACAAATCCGAAGATACTCTTCGTCGTCACGTTGGCGGCATGGATCCAGCCGTCGATCTTCGTGGTGAAGATTCCGTCCGCAATCGGAATTCGCAGCAGCTCGTCGACCGCGCCGGCCGCGCACGCCTGCTTGAACCAGTTGCGGCCAATCTCGTCATCTAAACTCGCGAGCTTATCAAGAATAAGTCGATTCATGAAACATCCTCATGGACCGTCCGTTTATCGGTTTACTTGACTCAAGTGCGGTTGGCGGATTATACCATTACGGTAACGAGTTGCGCAAGCCGTTGCGCTCGCGCCTCGACCCTCATCCGAAACAGGAGTGATGCCGGACCATGGCTCTACTCGAGCGCGCGATTGCAAGTCCCCGCTTTCAAGAGCGTTGTTTCTTCCTAGCCAAACGTTTCGTTGCAGGCGAAACGACAGGACACGCGATCGATGCGGTGCGCCGTCTCAACGCAGACGGGCTGAGCGCAACGCTCGACTTCCTCGGTGAGGACGTCTCAGATGCTACGGAGGCACGCGCATCCGCACATCAGACATTGCGGACGATCGAGGAGATCGATAACGCCGGCGTTGACGCGAACATCTCCGTCAAGTTGACGGCACTCGGTCTCACGATCGATGAAGATCTCGCTGCCGATCATCTCATGCAGATCGCCGAGCGTGCGTTGCACAACCACGATCCCTTCGTCCGAGTCGACATGGAAGGCAGCGACGTCGTCGACGCCACACTCCGCGTCGTAGAGCGCATCTATTCCGGCCATGACAACGTCGGCGTGGTGCTGCAGGCCTACCTGCATCGCACCGAGCGCGATCTCGAGCGCGCAATCGCGCTGCGGCAGCGCGTACGGGTGGTCAAAGGCGCCTACAACGAGCCGGCTGCCATTGCTTACAAGAACATGGCCGAGATCCGGCGCCGCTACCTAGAACTTACGAGGCGTCTCCTCACGGACGGCCACTACCCGGCCATCGCCACGCATGACGTCTCGTTGATCGAGCGCGTCATGCACATGGCCGAGGAGCTCGGGGTGACGAAGGATCGCTTCGAGTTTCAGATGCTCTACGGAATCAGAACGGATACACAACGGCGACTCGCCGTCAACGGCTATCGCGTCCGCGTCTACGTCCCGTTCGGCAGCCATTGGGCGGGCTACTTTTATCGACGCCTGGCCGAACGTAAGGAAAACGTCTTGTTCGTGCTTCAGTCGCTCTTCACGAAGTGATCCGCATCGACGGCGCCTGCATCGGCTTCTCCGGCGTAACGATCTCGTTCAGCGGCTAGCAGCCGTGTGCACTCCCCGGCGGCCAACGGCATGCCGAGCAGATACCCTTGCAGCTCGTCGCACTCCATCGAGCGCAGCAAGTCACGCTGTGCCTCCGTCTCAACGCCTTCGGCGGTTACTTGAAGGCCGAGCGAATGGCCAAGCGAGATGATCGATCGTGCGATGGCAACACCGAATCGATCCTCGGGCATATCCTTGACGAATTGACGGTCGATCTTCAGGGTATCGACGCGCATGCTCTTGAGGTACTGCAGCGAGCTGAATCCGGTGCCGAAGTCGTCGATCGAGAGGCGTGTACCAAGCAAACGCAGTGCGCTGAGCGTCTTGAGAACGGCCGGCTCGGCATCCAGCATGATGCGCTCGGTGAGCTCCAGCTCGAGGAGGCGTGGGTCGAGCCCCGTCTCCTCGAGCGCCATGTAGACACGATGGGCAAAGTTGCTGTAGCGCACCTGGTGAGATGAGATGTTGACGCCCATGCGTACCGGACCCAGCCCTTGGTCTTTCCATTCACGACCTTGACGACACGCCTCGTGCATCACCCAGGCGCCGATCGGGTCGATGAGCCCAACCTCCTCGGCAACCGGCACGAACTCGGTCGGCTCCACTCGCCCCAAGACCGCTGAATTCCAGCGGATCAGCGCCTCCACACCCACAATACGCAACGTACGGGCCGACCTCATGGGCTGGTAGACTACCGAGAACTCGTTGTCGGCGAGCCCCACGCGCAGCTGATTCTCATTCGAGAACCGGCGCTCGGCTGCAACTTGCAGCTCCTCGTCGAAGAAGGCGATGGCGCCGCGCGCCCGCTTCTTCGCCCGGGACATCGCGGCATCGGCGGCACGCAGCAGGCTCACTTGATCCATCCCGTTGGCGGGGGCCAGAGCCACCCCTGCGCTCGCGTCGATCTTGTAGTGCTGGCCGTACAGCACGAAATCTTCGCCGAACGCCTCGAGTATATATTCGACTCGCTTACCGATCTCTTCGCGCTCGCGTCTGCCTTGGTGGACGATCACGAACTCATCGCCGCTCCAACGACAGAGAAAGTCGTTCCCCATCATGCGGGAGCGTAAACGTTCCGCCACGGCCACGAGCAGCTCGTCTCCACGCGCGTGGCCAAGCGCATCGTTGAAAGCAGCGAAGCCATCGAGATCCGCGAAGATGACCGCCAGCTGGCCGATACTCGTATCGAGCTCTGCGAGGAGCCTCTGCAGGATGCGCTCCAGCGCAAGACGATTTGGCAGGCCAGTGAGCGCGTCGTGGTAGGCGAAGTACTCGAGGTGTTGTTTGGCCTCGCGCTCCTCGGTGACGTCGTGCGCCACGCCGGCGACGCCGACGATGACGCCGGACCGATCGCGCAGCGGCTCCACGTAGACTTGGAACGTGAGCGAGCCCCAGACGGTCTCAAAGGCCTCCGATCTCCCGACCAGCGCATTCGCGTGAGCCGGCGTCATAGCGCTATCCGACAACTGTGCTGCTATTTCGGCTACCGTGCGACCGAGCAGCGCCTCCTCGGTAAGGCCGGCCGCTGCCAGCGCCTTCCCGACCACGAAGGTGACGCGCAACTCCCGATCGGTGCTCCAGACGATCGTGGGAAGCTGCTCGTAGAGCATCTTCAGACGTACTAGCGCCTCTTCTGCCGCGTTCTCGGCCTCCTTGCGCTCGGTAATATCCACCGAGGTACCGTTCAGCTCCGTAGGGCGCCCGTCGTTGCCAAGGGAGGCTTCGGCACGCGTCTGCAGCCAGCGAACTGCGCCGCCCGGCAAAACGATGCGGTGATCCAAGACGAAGGCGGTACCATCTCCTAGCGCGCGTTCGAGAGCATCGGAGAGGGCAAGCAGATCGTCGGGATGAGTACGGTGAAGCAGTATCCCGATGCCCGGTTCTTCTGCGGGTCGCTCCACCCCGTAGAGGCGATACATTCCTTCGGAGCGCTCGACCCGCGCGCTGCGCACATCGACATGCCAACTGCCCACGTGACCCGCATGTTGTCTTCGTTGCGCCGCGCTGCGGTCCGTTACGTCGCTTACCGAGACGGCCACCGCCGGCCGGCCATGCCATGAGACGTTCGATGTCACGATCTCGACGTCGATGATCGAGCCGTCCCGGCGCCGATGACGCCAAAAGCCATCGAACGTCGCTGGTGGCGGATCCGTCAAGCATTCATCGAGCAAGAGCGCCGCATCCTCGGTAGGACGAATGTCGGCGAGCGTCATCGCGAAGAACTCGTCGCGCGAGTACCCGTAATGCTCGAGCGCCGCTTGATTAACCGCCAAGAAGCGCAACGTCTGCGCATCGTACACCCAGGCAGGGTGGGGTGACCGTTCGAAGAGCTCGCGATACAGGTTGTCGTCATCCATGGGACAGGCGGCCTTTGAGGGAGGCAAGGAAAACGAGGAACGTCCATTGCTCGTACGGGCGGGCAATTGCCTCTGGCATCACGTTCTACCCAGATCGTCGCCTATCGCCAACCAATAAGGGCGATCACCCAAGCGAGCCTGTGTATGCCCAGACCTCCATCTCAACGCGCGCCCCGCGGACCAGCTGCGCACCGATCGTCGTGCGCGCCGGCCGGTGCGCGCCGAAACGGCGTGCCATCGTCTCGTTCATTACGGCGTAGTCGTCGAGATCGGCGAGATAGACGTTGATCTTCACGACGTGCTGCAAACGCGCGCCTTCGCTCTCGAGAAGCTGTTCGATGTTGTCGATGACGCGTTCGGTCTCAGGGCCGATGCCGCCCTCGATGAGATGCCCGCCCTGCATGGCGAGCTGGCCGGAGACGGCGAGCCAGCCCCCAGCGGAGGCGATCGGTGCGTTAAAAGCAGGCGGAAACTCGGGCATCGTGGGTACCCCCCTTTCATCGGAGCGCGCAACTGCGCGTATTCGCAAGCGTTCAGCCGCATATGCGCCAAGGCCGCATCAATGCCTTCGATTTTCATTTTTAGAATTTATATCGGGGTTTCGCGAAGTGTCGACATCTCAAGAGCCGTCTCGAAAGGTCACGGTCAACCGCATTGGGAACGTTCGATATAGTGTCGACAGTCTGAACGGGTGTCCGACGGTCGAACATTTAAAAATCTCGTCCGCTGCCAGCCCACGGGCTTGGCGCGAGGAGGCAATCAATGTTCGAACGACTCATGAGGCGCGAGACTTTCATTAAATCGGCGGCAGCCGGAGCCGGCGCCCTGACATTCGGTGCGCCGGCCTTCATACCAGCACGCAGCGAAGCGGCCGATCGGATCGTGCTTGGCATGACGAACCCCCTGACGGGGACGTACGCGAGCCTCGGACAGGGCCAGATGCGCGGTGCCCAGATGGCGGTTGCTGCGTGGAACAAGCGGGGCGGCGTCATGGGGCGTGAAGTCGACCTCCTCTCGGAAGACGACGCCGCGGACCCTGGAGTAGCGGTAGAAAAAGCGCGCAAGCTCGTCAATCAAGGGAAAGCGGTTGCACTCGTCGGCACGGTGTCCAGCGCCACCACGCTATCCGTCAGCTCTGCGGCTAACGCGCTTGGTAAGGTCTTCATCGACATGGGCGGTTCCGCGGACTCCATGAGCGGAAAGGACTGCAAGTGGGGCTCATTCCGAACGTGTAAGACCGCCTACCAGCTTACACATGCCACCGGATTCGTCTTTCAGAAGAACTTCGGTAAACGTTGGTATATGATCACGCCCGACTACGCGTTCGGCCATGGGCTTGCCGCCGGCTATACCGCGGTTGCCGAGCAAGCGGGCGCAACCATCGTCGGAAACGACTTCACGCCGCTGGGCACCACCGAGTTCAGCTCCTACCTGCTGAAAGTACAAGCCGCGAAGCCCGATGTGCTGATCGTCAACGTCAGCGGCAACGATTTCGTCAGTTGCATGAAGCAGGCCCAGGCATATAACATCCTCAAGAACACGCCCGTCGGCGGGCCGCTGATGGAGCTCGAAGGGTTGTGGGCGCTTCCCGAGAGTGCCCGGATGGGATATTGGGGCGTCGAATGGTACTTCAGCGGCGACGCAGTGCTCGGCAAGAAGCAGAGCGCGATCGACTTCGTGCGTCAATACCGCAAGGCACACGGAACTCCCCCTACCGCCCGCTCGTGCTTCGGCTACATCACCGTAGACCGGCTCCTCACCGCCATGAGCGAGACGAAATCGACCGACGCGGTCAAGGTGGCTCGTGCGCTCGAGGGATCTGAGTTCGATTCGCCGCTGTGGTCCGGCAAAGCGTACATCCGCAAGGACGACCATCAGATGATGTGGCCGATGTGGGTCGCCAAAGTCCGACCGAGCGGTGTTCCTGGCGACAAGTACGATACGTTTGAAGATTTCGCGCGCGTCGACGCGGAGCGGATCACGGTTCCCGTGTCGGAAGTCCGCAAGACCTGCACCATGTCCTATCCATCTTGAAGTGATTGGGGAACGATGAAAGCAGCAGTAATTACGGATGTCGAGAAGATCGACATCCGTGAACTCGATCTCCCTACGATCCGTCCACACTACGCGCTCGTACGCGTGGCTGCGGCAACGCTGTGTGGAACGGACTTACATCAATACGGCGGCAAGATCAAGACGCCGCTGCCCCGCATTCCAGGCCATGATTTCAGCGGTGTCATCGAACAGATCGCCCCTGGCCACGACAGTTTTCGCGAGGGCGATCGCGTGGTGGTCAAGCCGTCGTTTCCGTGCGGAACCTGTGAGTACTGCACCCGTTGCGACTACGGCGCTTGCGAAGACAAGAAACTCATTGGACTTCACGGCGACGGCTGCATGGCCGAGTACATTGTTGCACCGATCGCCAATTTGATACCCTTGCCGCAGGGCGTATCGTTCGAGGCCGCCGCCAACCTCGAGATGTTCACTGTCGCAATGAACACGATGAAGCGCATTCAACCGCGCTTGGGCGAGTGGGTCGTCGTTCTGGGGCAAGGACCAATCGGTTTGGGACAGACGCGGATGGCCAGCCTCTCCGGGGCGCGCGTGATTGCCGTCGACGTGCGCCGCGAGGCGTTAGAGATGGCGCGCGACTTTGGCGCAGACATCACCCTCCAGTCCGCCGAGTGTGACGTCGTTGCCGAGGTCAAGAAACTCACCGGCGTTGGGGCCGACATCGTCATCGAGTGCGTGGGCGCAAAGGCCACCGTCGATCTCATCTTCCAACTCGTACGTAAGGAAGGGCGTGTCGCCAACGTGGGCTTCCAGATTGGCGCCGCCACGTACGACCTTATTCCAATCATGCTTCGCTCGCTTACCATCTACGGCATCGGCGGAAACGGCGGGCGTGGTCAGTACGAGACGGTGATCGCCCTCACGGAGAGCGGAAAGATTCAGCCGGAGCGTTTGATTACTCACCGCATGCCGCTCAGAGATGCGGCCAAAGCGTTCTCGATCGCTCACAGGAAGAGCGAGCCGGTCCTGAAGGTCGTGCTCTCTCCGAACACGGACCTGGCCGGTCACCCATAACGCGAGGATATCGATATGACGAGCATAGCTGAAGCCCCAGTCAAGAACTACCAACTGTACGTTGACGGTCAATGGACGGACTCGCTCTCCGGCAGGACGTACGAGTCGTCGAATCCTTTCGATGGTCGAGTGTGGGCGCGCGTGCCGGACGGCGACGCCGCCGACATCGATCGAGCCGTCGCGGCGGCAAGAAACGCGTTCAAGAAGGGCCCATGGTCGAAGATGACCGGTCGCGACCGTGCGAGGCTGATGCGGCGCCTGGCCGACATTCTGGCGCGTGACTACAAGGAGCTCGCGCTTGCCGAAACTACGGACAACGGGAAGCTGCTGCGCGAGTCCCTAGGCTCCTCGGCATCCTGGCCTGACTGGTATAACTACTTCGCCGGCATGGCCGATAAGATCGAAGGCTCGACGATCCCGTCCGATCGCAAGAACTTCTTCGTTTATACGCGGCACGAGCCGATTGGCGTCGTCGGCGCCATCTTGCCGTGGAACTCGCCGATTCTCCTTTTGACGTTCAAGCTTGCGCCGGGTCTTGCTGCCGGCTGCACGTTCGTCGTCAAACCCTCCGAATTCACCCCGGTCTCAACGCTCGAGTTTGCCAAACGGATGGAGGAGGCGGGCTTTCCACCGGGTGTCTTCAATGTGGTGACGGGCGGGACGGCTGAAGCCGGCCGCGCCCTCGTTCAGCACCGAGGGATCGACAAGATCGCTTTCACGGGCTCGGCCCAAACCGCCATTGCCATCGGCCGCGCCTCGGTCGAGAACCTGACTCCGGTCACCTACGAGTTGGGCGGCAAGTCGCCGAACATCATCTTCGACGACGCCAACCTCGATATCGCGGTGAACGGCATTCTCTCCGGCATCTTCGCCGCCAGCGGACAGACCTGTATGGCGGGCTCACGGCTGCTCGTCCAAGAGGGGATCCACGACGTGCTCGTGGAGCGGCTTGCCGCTCGAACGAAGACGATCCGACTGGGGTCACCGACGGAGCCGGAGACGGAGATGGGACCGCTCGCGAATCGGCCTCAATTGGAGAAAGTGCTGTACTACCTAGACGTCGCGAAGGCCGAAGGCGTGCAGATCGTGTGCGGAGGGCGGGCGCGGCCCGACCTCGGCGAACTCTTTGTCGAGCCGACGATACTCACGAATGTTCGCAACGAGATGCGGGTCGCGACCGAGGAGATCTTCGGCCCAGTGCTCTCCGTCTTACGTTTCTCGACGGAAGAGGAGGCGATAGAGATCGCCAACGAGACACGCTACGGCCTGGCGGCGGCGGTTTGGACGGAGAACATCCGCCGCGCGCATCGCGTAGCGCACGCGCTGCAAGCTGGAACTGTCTGGATCAACGCATACCGGACGGTCGCGCATAACGCACCGTTCGGCGGCTACAAGATGAGTGGCTGGGGGCGCGAGAACGGCGTCGATGCGGTGCGCGAGTACACGCAGACCAAGTCCGTATACGTCGAACTCGAAGGCGCTACTCGCGATCCGTTCATTCTAGGGTAGGCGATCGAACACCGCTTGCATACCGTAGAGATCGAACGTGAAGCCGCCGCGCTCGATCTCTGCGCGTACCCGCTGCTCGCGCTGTTCCCGCTCCCCGCACGCCTGTAGCACCGGCTGAGCTTTGGCCGCCTCGACGGCAACCCCACCGTCCGCGTCGAGCACGACGACGTCACCCGGCTGGATGAGGCAGCTGCCGACGGTCACCGGTACGTTGACGGCACCGATATGTCTCTTCGTGGCCGTGCGTGCTCGAATGAAGCGCGCCCAAACCGGTACGCCCAGCGACTGGAGCTCCTCCACGTCGCGGACCGCGCCGTCCACCAGGATGCCGGCGGCACCGCGAGCCCGCGCCTGACGCACCATCAGCTCGCCCATCAAGGCGACGGCCTCGGGAAGCGGCATGCTGAGCACGAGTATCTCACCTGCCTCCAGCTCTTTGAGCGCCGCGTGAACCATCAGGTTGTCGCCCTGCCCGCAGAGAACCGTCCGCGCGGGCCCGGCTGCTCTGGTGCCGGGGCACAACTGGATGAGCGGAGCGTCGATCAGACCAGTACGGCCGTTACCCTCCAAAACCGTCGAGACGCCGTACTCGGCGAATCGCCGATACTCATCCGGCATAAGTGTCGACATTATTAGCTGCTTCCCCCTTGACAATACGGTAGTTTCCCGAGCATACTTTGTCAATACCGCGACAACTGTCGACACTGAGGTACTGTTCAGTGGTAAATCCTCGTGGTGAGACCCACTCCGGTGTGACCGTGATCGAAGGCAGACATCGCATGGCCGACGGCGCATGGCTGAGCACGACGTTGCGCACCCATCCCCATCGGCACGCGCCCAAGATCGCCCTCGTCCATTCGCTCGCACTCGATCGCTACGTCTGGGAGTTCGTGGCGGAGCGGCTCGCTCCGCACTGCACGGTGCTCACCTACGACTGCCGCGGCCATGGCAGCTCCACAAAAGCGGCGGGCCCCTACTGCGTCGAGCAGTTCGCAAACGATCTTGGAAGCCTGTTCGAGGCGCATGGATGGGATTCGGCCACCGTGGCCGGCTGCTCGATGGGAGGCGGCGTGGCGCTTGCGTTTGCCGGGCTCTATCCGCAACACGTGCGGAGTCTGGCGCTGGTCGACACGACGGCATGGTATGGCCCCGACGCACCCATTCGTTGGGAGGAGCGCGCGCAGAAGGCAGAGCGCGAAGGGATTGCCTCGCTCGTGGAGTTCCAGCGGCGGCGCTGGTTTACCGAAGAGTTCCTGGGCACGCACGAGCCTGTCGTGGAGCACTGCGTCCAAACGTTCTTGGCCAACGACATCCCCGCGTATGCCGCCACGTGCCGCATGCTCGGCGCGCTCGACGCACGCCCGCTCCTCGGCAGCATTCGAGTCCCCACGACCATCCTCGTCGGCGAAGAAGACTACGCCACTCCTCCAGCGATGGCCGAAGCGCTGCACTCCGCGCTCCCTAACTCCACATTGACGGTAGTGCCCAAGGGCCGCCACTTACTGCCGCTGGAGCGGCCCGGCGTGGTTGCCGACGCCATCGCCGCCCTTATTCGCTCCGTCGACCCTCAGAGGCCATAACCGACCATGCACGTCGAAGGCAACATCCTCATCCATGCCCCGCAGAGCGACGTCTTCGACTTCGCGGAAAACGTGGAACTCCTGACACAATGCATCGAAGGCTGTCGCAACGTGCACGAGCTCGGCGACGGCAAGTATGCCGCCCTCCTCGAAGCGCAGATCGCCTTTTTGCGCATGGCCTTCAAGGTCACGGTGGAGCTCTCGCGTGTGGAACGCCCAAACACCATCGAAGCGCACATCGCCGGAACACCCGTGAACCTCGTAGGCAAGATCGACGCCCGCGCCGGCCTCACGCTCGAGCCAGCCGGTCCCGCGGAGACCCGCGTCACCTATGCGCTCGACGTGAGCCTGGCGGGTAAGCTCGGCGGCATGGGTGAGTCGGTTTTCCGCGCCAAGGCCAAGGAATATGGCGACCGATTCGCCGTGCACTTACGCGACGCCGTGGAGTCGAAGCTCCTAGAGAAGGCACCATGATTCCCTTCGACTTACAAGAGCCGGCGTCGCTGGCCGAGGCGATCGCGCTGCTCGACCCCGATGACCCGTCCGTGAGGCCCGTTGCCGGCGGCACGGCGCTAATGCTGATGATGAAGGCCGGTCTCTTCCAACCGACGCGCTTGATCAGCCTCCGCCGCCTGGAAGGCGATCTACGACGCGTCCACGTGGACGAGCACGGCGATCTCCACCTCGGCGCGCTGGTGCCGCTGTCGAAACTCGAGCTCTCGCCGCTCGTAGCCGAGCACGCGCCGGCCGTCAGCGAGACCTGCCGCACGCTCTCGAACGTTCGGGTGCGCAATGTTGCGACGCTGGGCGGCCACGTGGCGCACGGCGACCCGCACATGGACCTTCCGCCGCTGCTTATCGCGCTGGGCGCGCGCGCCCGCGCTGTCGGCCCGCGCGGGGAGCGTTGGATCGACGCGGCGGATCTCTTCGTCGGCTACTACCAGACAGCACTCGAACGCGACGAGCTGTTGGCCGAGATCGTGATTCCCGCACCGTCGCCCGATTCGAGCGCCGCCTACGTGAAGTTCACGGCACTCTCCGCCGACGACTGGCCCGCCGTGGGCGTGGCAGCCGCCGTCCGGCGGCGCGAAGGCGTGATCCTCGACGCGGTGCTCGCGGTGAGCGCCGCCACCGAGAAGCCGATTCGCCTTGCCGCGGCGGAGGCGGCGATCCGCGGAAAGTCCACGTCCAGCGGCTCCTTCGACGAAGCCGCGGAGGCGGCGGCGCACGAAGTGGAGCCGCTCGCGGATATCCGCGGCTCCACGGCCTACAAACGCGAGATGGTCCGCGTCCACGTACGGCGGGCGCTCATCAAGGCAAGCCACTCCTGAGGTCGAGATGTCTACACACGTGGATGCACCAGCACCAGTCGAGCGCAAGGCGCCGACAACAACACAGATCGGGCGTTCGATCCCGCGCTTGGAGAGCCGGGCCAAAGTCACGGGCGAGGCCGAGTATATCCACAACCTGCGCCTGCCCGGCATGCTGTACGGCAAGATCTTCCGCAGCACCGTGCCTCACGGGCGCATCGTTCGCATCGATACGCGCGCGGCCAAGGAGCTGCCCGGCGTTTTCGCCGTCATCACCGGCGAAGACGTGCGCGCGCTGATCCCCGATCCTTACTACGGACCCGCCTTTCACGATCAGCCCGTGCTGGCGATCGACAAGGTTCGCTACGTCGGCGAACCGGTGGCCGTAGCACTCTCCGAGGATCCGCACATCGCCGAGCACGCGGCCAACTTGATCGAGGCGGAGTACGAGGATCTGCCCGCCGTCTTCGATGAGGTCGAAGCTGCCGCCGCCACCCAGGTTTTCGTCCATGACGCCTTGAGGCCGGCGGGAATGTTTCCCGACCTCAAACACCTTCACGGGCGTACCAAGACGAACGTTGCGCTGGACTTCACGCTGCGGCGCAACGACGTGGAGCAGGGCTTCGCGCAGGCGGATTACGTCTTCGAACACGTCTTCCGCACGCCGACGGTCGCCCACACGGCGCTGGAGCCCATCGTGTCGGTAGCCGAGCCGCGCGGCCCGCAGGCGTTGACCATCCATACGTCTTCTCAGAGCCCGTCGTTCGTGCGTTCGGAGGTAGCGCGCCTGCTAGGTTGGCCGGAGAACCGTGTCCGGGTCCGCACAGCGTTCCTGGGCGGCGGCTTTGGCGCCAAACTCTACATCAAGCTCGAAGCCATGGTGGCCGTGCTGGCGCTGATGGTGAAGCGGCCCGTGAAGATTTCGCTGACGATGGAAGAGCAGTTCTACACGATCACCAAGCACGCCACGACCGTGCACTTGAAGACGGGCGTGACGAAGGCGGGAAAGATCACCGCGCGACAATGCGAAGCGTGGTGGAACGGCGGAGCCTACGCCGACATCGGCCCGCGCGTGACGCAGAAGTCCGGCTTCACCGCCGCGGGTCCCTACGACATAGAGAACGTAGCGCTCAACTCATACGCCGTCTACACGAACCTGCCGCCGGCCGGCGCTCTGCGGGGCTTCGGTATTCCGCAGCTCGTGTGGGCGTACGAGAGCCATACGGACCTGATCGCGCGCGAGCTGGAGATCGACCCTTTGGAGTTCCGGCGCGCGAACATCCTGCGCGACGGGCGGCCGCAGGCTACCGGTACCATCATGCACGACATCGCGACCGTTGAGGTGTTGGATGCCTTGTCGAGCGCCATGCGCTGGGGCGAGTCTTTCGACCGCGGCAAGGGAAGCATACGGCGCGGCCACGGCATCGCTATCGGCTTCAAAGCATGCATCGCACCCACCACGTCGGGGGCGATCGTCAATCTTTACGGCGATGGGAGCTGCGCCGTCTACTGCGGAACGGTCGACATGGGCCAAGGCTCCGATACCGTGATGGCGCAGATAGCCGCCGAAGTACTGGGGCTCGATCCGCAGTCCGTCTCGGTCATCCACCCGGATACGGACGTGACGCCCTACGACATGGCGACGCTTGGCTCGCGCTCGACTTTCCACATGGGAAATGCGGTACGCTTAGCCGCGCTAGAAGCGCGCGAAAAGCTTTTTGCCATCGCGGGGAAGGCGCTGGAGGCCGATCCCTCGCTATTGACCGTTGCTGACAACGGCGTCAGCGCGCCGAGCGGCCGGCGACTCTCGATCGCCGACGTCATCAAGTCCACCTTCCTCATGCAAGCCGGCAACATCATCGGCACAGGAAGCTTCCGCCCCACGTACACCTCGCCCAGTCAGGGTGACGGACAGTCCGACGATATCACGCCCTTCTGGATGGTCGGCGCGGTGGGCGCGGAGGTAGAGGTGGATACGGAGACCGGCCGCGTCCGCGTGACGCGTTTGGTCAACGTGGCTGACGTGGGGACGCCGATCAACCCCGGCATCGTTACCCGACAGTTGAACGGCGGCGCGCTCATGCAACTCGGCTTCACGATGTCCGAGGCCGTGCGTTTCGACAACGGTCAGGCCGTCAATGCCTCGCTGGCCGACTACAAGATACCCGGAATCTTGGATATTCCCGACCAGACCCTCGCGAAGATCGTCGCGGGATGCCAAAGCACGGGACCCTTCGGAGCAAAAGGCGTGGGCGAAACGGGAACGTTCGCCGTCTCACCCGCCATCGCCAACGCCGTCCACGACGCCGTCGGCGTGCGGATCTTCGATCTTCCCCTGACGCCGGAGACCGTCTATCGAGCGCTCCGTGCGGCGCAACACAACCCGCTGGAGGACCAGCAATGAGCCCGCAGCTTCGCCACATTTCGTTCACCCTCAACGGCAACAGTGTCACGGCCGAGGTGGCACCCCATCATACGCTGGTGGAGATGCTGCAAGAGCAGTTCCACCTGTACGGCGCGCGCGAGAGCTGCGGCCAAGGACTCTGCGGCTGCTGTACCGTGATCGTCAACGGACGATCCGTCTCCGGGTGTCTCTACCTCGCGGCGTTCGCCGACCAGGCGAATATCGTGACCGTCGAGGGGCTCGCCAAGGGTGAGCAGCTCGACCCCGTGCAAGAGGCCTTCGTTTCGTGCAGCGGCTTTCAATGCGGCTTCTGCACCTCGGGGTTCATCCTCATGGTGAACCAACTGCTCGAGAAAAACGCCAATCCGACAGAAGACGAGATCCGTCATTATCTCTCGGGCAATCTCTGTCGTTGTGCTACCTATCCAGACATCATCAGCGCGGTTCACGCCGCCGCCACTACGCTTCGCAAGGAGTAGAGACGCCGTGGAGACAGCCGTACCCGTTGCCGCAAGGCAAGCCCCCTGGTATCGCGCGCTCGACAAGAGTCAATGGCGAGCCTTGTTCGCCGCCAATCTCGGATGGCTCTTCGACGGCTACGAGACGTACGCGCTCATCTTGACGCTGGGAATGGCGCTGCACCAGCTCTTGGCTCCCTCGCAGTACGCCCGCATCCCATTCTTCGCCGGCGCGGTGATCGCCATAACGCTTCTGGGATGGGGCATCGGCGGCATCCTGGGCGGCGTGCTCGCCGACTATATCGGCCGCAAGCGCATGATGATCTTCGCGATGATCGGCTACTCGGTGCTCACCGGGCTGACGGCCCTCTCGTGGTCTTGGGTATCCTTCGCGCTGCTCCGCTTCCTCGTAGGCATCGCCATCGGATCGGAGTGGGGAACGGGCACCGCCATGGTGGCCGAGCTCTGGCCCAACGGCACGCGCGGCAAAGGCGCTGGCCTCATGCAGTGCGGGTTGGGCATCGGCTTCTTCCTCGCATCGGCCATCTGGCTGTTCGTGAGCGGCATGGGCCCGATGGCATGGCGCTACATGTTTCTGCTGGGCATCGTGCCCGCGTTCGTGACGCTGTGGATCCGCGGCAAGGTTCCGGAGTCGGAGCTCTGGGAGAAAGCCAACAGACATCGCACGCAGGCACTGGCGCGCGCGAAGGGCGGCGAGAAACTCGACGAGGCCCAGCGGCGCTTGACGCGCTTCACGCTGGTGGATCTCTTCGCCGACCCCGTGGTGCGCCGCAACACCATCGTCGGTCTTCTGATGTCTGGTACCACGACCCTGGCATGGTGGGGTATCTCCACCTGGGTGCCGCCGTATATCGGCTCGCTGGCTGCCAAGGACGGCCTCTCCGCCCCCCAGTGGGCCAGTTACGCCGGCATGGTCTACAACGTTGGTGCGGTCGCCGGGTATATCGCACTGGGCTTCTTCGCCGACCGCTTCGGACGCAAGCCGGTGACGCTGGCGTACTTCGTCGTCTCGCTGATCCTTACGCCCGTGCTCTTCCTCTGGACGCACAATCTTACCGCGCTGCTGATCGTCGCACTGGTCAACGGTTTCTTCACCCTGGGCCAGTACTCGTGGATGCCCACGTGGCTCCCCGAGATCTATCCGACGCACATGCGCGCCACCGGGATCGCGTTCAGCTTCAACGTACCGCGCTTCGTAGCGTTCCTCGGGCCGCTGGTGGCGGGCTCGCTCATCGCCAGCTTCGGCGGCTACGGCAAGGCGGCCAGCATCGTTGGCCTGATCTACATCGTGGGCATCGTGGCGACGCCGTTCTTCCCCGAGACGCACGGCAAGCTCGCCGGAGACGACGATGGATAACTACCCGGAGCTCGTGCCCACCAGCGAGGAGTCGTCGCTGTTGGCAACCGTCCTGGGCGACCGCGCCACCGGCTCCTCGCTGGTGGCGCGCATCGCCGACTGGATAGGGCGGGCCATCGTGGAGGGACGTCTGCGGCCGGGGGACGATTTGAACTCCGTCGATCTCTCCAAGCGCTTTCAGTCGAGCCGGACGCCCGTGCGCGAGGCGCTCATGCTGCTCGAGCGCGAGGGTTTGGTGGAGATCACCCCGCGCCGCCGGCCGCGCGTGGCGCTCTTCACCTTGAAAGAAGTGCGGGAGATCTATCAGCTGCGCGCGGCGCTCTATGCCTTGGCATCCGAACTCATCGTGGGCCATGCCTCGGACGACGGAATCGCCTCGCTATGGCGCTGCTACGAGACCCTGGACTCGGCCGCCGAGCGCGATGACGTCGACGGCTACTTCTGGGCGAACGTCGCCTTCCGCGACGCCGAGATGGATCTCTGCGAAAACACGCAACTGCGACGGATCATCGATTCGTTGCGCTTGCGTACGATGCAGCTGCGCCATTTTAGCCTCTCGTTACCCCGCCGCCTCGAGCGCTCGAACCTCGACCACCGGCGCCTGATGCAGGCGTACAGCGATCGCGACGCGGCGCTCGCAGCGGCCCTCAACCGATCGATCGTCTCGGAGGCACTACACGCCATCGAGGCGGCATGGGGACAACTAGAACGCGGCATTGGACACCAAGAGACGGCGCCCTAGGACGAATGGCGCCTCTTACTTGGCGAGGTCCCCGAAGCAGCAGTACTTGATCTCGACCCACTCCTCGATCCCGTACTTCGAGCCCTCGCGGCCGATACCGGATTCCTTGATACCGCCGAACGGCGCCACTTCGTTCGAGATCAGCCCCGTGTTGATGCCGACGATTCCGGTCTCCAAGGCCTCGGCGACGCGCCAAACACGTCCGATGTCGCGGCTGTAGTAGTAGGCAGCCAGCCCGAACGGCGTAGCGTTGGCCATGGCGATAGCATCGGCTTCCGTCTTGAAGGTGGCGATGCCGGCCACCGGCCCAAACGTCTCTTCGTTGCTCATCTTCATCTCGGCCGTGACGCCGGTGAGGATCGTCGGCGTGTAGAACGTGCCGCCGAGCTCACTGGGCGTGCCGCCCGAAACGACTTTCGCCCCACGCGACCGAGCATCGCCGACGTGCTCGACTACTTTGGCCAGTCCCTGCTCCTCGATCAAGGGTCCGACGTTCACGCCTTCCTCGAGGCCGTTCCCGACACGAAGCTTCGCCACCGACTCCGCAAGCTTCGCCACGAAGGCATCGTGGATGCCCTGCTGCACCAGCAGTCGGTTGGGACTCACACAAACCTGTCCGGCATTGCGGAATTTTCCGGACATCGCGCCGCTTACGGCCGAGTCGAGATCGGCGTCGTCGAAGACGATGAACGGCGCATTGCCGCCCAGTTCGAGCGCGACTTTCTTCACGGTCCTCGCGCACTGCGCCATCAATAGCTTGCCGACGGCCGTGGAGCCAGTGAAGCCCAGCTTGCGTACCGTGGGGTTTGAAGTCATCTCCCCACCGATCAGCGGCGCATCCTCGGCGTCGCCCGTGACGACGTTGAAGACGCCGCTGGGCAATCCCGCCTGCTCGGCGAGCGCGGCGACGGCCAGCGCCGACAGCGGCGTCTGCTCGGCCGGCTTCAAGACGAACGTGCACCCGGCGGCGAGCGCGGGCGCGGCTTTCCGGGTCACCATGGCAAACGGGAAGTTCCAGGGCGTGATACCGACGCAGACGCCGATCGGCTGTTTGAGCACCACGATGCGCTTGTCCGCCGCATGTGAGGGAATCACGTCGCCGTAGACGCGCTTGGCCTCCTCGGCGAACCACTCCACGAACGACGCGCCATAGGTGACCTCGCCGCGCGCCTCGGCCAGCGGCTTGCCCTGTTCCAGCGTCATCAGGGTAGCCAGCTCCTCCTGGTGCTGCATCAGCAAGTTGAACCAGCGGCGCAAGATGGTCGCGCGCTCCTTGGCCGTCTTCGCGCGCCAGGCAGGCAAGGCGGCGTTGGCGGCAGCGATGGCGCGCCGCGTCTCCGCGGCTCCCATGCGGGGCACGTCGGCGATGCGCTCGCCGGTCGCCGGGTTACGGACGGCGAAGGTGCTGCCCGAGTCCGCGGGGATCCACGCCCCGTCGACGTAGCCGAGATTCTTGAGCAGGCTCAGCCGCTCGATCGCGATGGCCATACGAACATTCTCTCCTCGTTCATCCACAGCGCGCAGTGACTCTTGACGTATCATCTACCCGAACAGTCCAAGCGTTCAAGAGGTTGCGGCGGCACTCCGGGTTCAGAAGCGCAACACCTGACGGACGACCTCGCCCGCGTGGAGCGCGTCGAAAGCCGCGTTGATCTCATCCAAACCAATCGTGCGGCTCACCAGCAGATCCACCGGCAGCAGGCCCGCGCGGTACATGGCGATGTAGCGCGGTACGTCGCGGCGCGGCACGGCCGATCCCATGTAGGAGCCGCGAATCACGCGCTCCTCCGCCACCAGGGAGACGGCGGGGATGGAGAGCTGGCGGCTGGGATCGGGGAGGCCCACCGTCACGGTCGTGCCGCCGCGCCCCGTGGCGGCATAGGCCTGCGCCAACACCCGCTCGTTGCCCACCGTCTCGAAGGCGTAGTCGGCGCCGCCTTCGGTCACCTCCCGCACGCGCTCCACGGCGTCGTCATCGCGGGCGTTCACCACATGCGTGGCGCCGACGCGCTGGGCCAGCTCGAGCTTGCTGGGGACGAGATCGACGGCCACGATGGGGTTGGCGCCGGCGGCGCGCGCCCCCATCACGGCGCTCAAGCCCACGCCGCCGAGGCCGAAGACGGCGACGCCGGTTCCCGGCTCGACATGCGCCGTATTGAAGACGGCACCGACGCCGGTGATGACGGCACAGCCGAAGAGCGCCGCCCGTTCCAGCGGGAGGTCGTCGTCGATGCGCACCAGCGACTCCGGTGCCACGATGGTGTAGCGGCTGAACGACGAGACGCCCAGATGGTGGTGATACGTCTGCCCGCCGCCGTCGTGGAAGCGGCGCGCCCCGGTGAGCAGGGCGCCCGTGCCGTTGGCTCGATTGCCGCGCTCGCAGAGCGCGGGGCGGCCGATGGCGCAATACTCGCAGCGCCCGCACATCGGCACGAAGGTGAAGACCACGTGATCACCGGCGCTCAGCTCGCTGACCCCGGGGCCCACCTCGCGCACGATCCCGGCGCCCTCGTGGCCTAACACCATCGGCATGACGCGTGGCCGCGAGCCGTTGATGACCGAGAGGTCGGAGTGGCACAGACCCGCGGCTGCCACCTCCACCAAGACCTCGCCCGGACCCGGCGCATCGAGATCGATCTCGCGCACCTGCAACGGCTCCGACTGCGCATACGGCTGGGGGCGACCCATCTCGCCCAGAACGGCTGCACGCGTCTTCATCAATTTCTCAGTATCTCGCCACGCTCGATGGTGACGATGCGATCCGCCAGCCTGCCGATCAACTTCAGCTCCGATTCCGCGATCAGCATGGCATAGCCTCGCGCGCACAACGCACGCAGAAGCCTTGCCAGCCTTTCGGCCATCGCAGGTGCGAGACCCTCGAAGGGCTCGTCCAGCAGCAAGAGTTTGCTGCCGGTCATCAGTGCGCGCGCCAGCGCCACCATCTTTTGCTGGCCGCCGCTGAGCTGAACGGCTTCGCGGCGCGCCAGCTCGCGAACCTCGGGGATCTGCGCATAGATCGTCTCCAGGCGCCGGCGCGGATCGCTCAAGCGGTTGGCCCAGGCTGGCAGGAGCACGTTCTCCTCGACGCTCATCCCGGCCAAGAGCCGCCGGTCCTCGTGCACGTAACCGATGCCCAGGCGCGCGCGGCGATGCGGCGGAACATTCCGCAGATCGTCCCCATCCAGAGTGATCGCGCCGCGGGCAACGCCGATCAGGCCGAGCACGCTCTTGATCGTCGTGGTCTTGCCCGCGCCGTTACGCCCCACCAGACCCACGATGCGCCCAGCCTCTACCTGGAGCGAGACGCCTCGCAGGATCGGCACGGCACCGAGGGTGACCCAAACGTCCGTGATCTGCAGCATCACGCCCCTTCCGCGATGCCCAGCACCAGCTCGCGCACGCGAGCATCGGCGAGCACGTCGGCGGATCGCCCATCGGCGATGATGCGTCCTTCGACAAAAGCCAGTACCCGATGGGCGTAGCGTTCGACGATCTCCATATCGTGCTCGATGAAGAGCACCGTCATCTCCGTCTGCGCCAGCACTCCCGTTACCGTATCCATCAGCGCGAACTTCTCGCGCGCGCTGACGCCGCTGGTCGGCTCGTCCAGGAGCAGGACGGAGGGCTCTAAGGCGAAGGAGAGCGCGATGTCGAGGACCTTGCGGCGCCCCTCGGGCAACTGTGAGACCTCGGTGTTGGCCACCTCATCCAGCGCGAAGCGCTCCAAGAGCGCGTGACCCTCGTCGAGCGCCCACTTCCGCTTGAGAGGCTGCCATGACGCATGCTCCTTACGCTTGACGGCGAGCGCGATCAGGGCATTCTCCAGCACGCTGAGGCTGGCGTAGAGCTGGGGATGCTGGAAGGAGCGTGCGATGCCCAGCGCCACGGCTCCGCGGGGCGTGAGCGCGTCGTGCTCCCGGCCGCGGTACCGAATGTGTCCGGCGTCGGGTGTCACGTAGCCGGTGACGACGTTTACGAAGGTGGTCTTGCCGGCGCCGTTGGGGCCGACCACGCCCACCAGCTCACCCGCGCCGAACGCGACGGAGATATCATCGCAGGCGACGACGGCGCCGAAGCGTTTGCGCAGGCCGACGGCCTCGAGGATCGGCTCGCTCATCGCGCCCGCCTCGCCGCCAGCGTCTGGTAGATGCTCCAGAGCCCACGCGGCAGGAGCAGGATGATCGCCAGCATGACCACGCCCAGCGCCATCTGCCACACGTTGGGGAAGGAGGCCGAGAGATAGCTGTTCAGCGACTCGAAGACGACGGTGCCGACGACGGGGGCAAAAGGACTGGACGTCCCGCCAAGCAGTGCCGCGAAGATGAACTCACCGGACTTCGTCCAGTAGGCCAGCGTCGGGCTCACATGGCCCACGGAGAGCGCGAACAGGCCGCCGCTCAGACCGGTGAGTGCCGCGGCGAAGAGATAGGTTCGAAACGTCACGTCGCGCACGGAGGCACCGAGATACTCCAGACGGATTTCGTTGTCGCGAACGGCACGGGCGAGATAGCCAACCGGCGACGCGCAGTACACGGCCGTGGCGAAGAGCGCCGCGCCGAACCACGCCAGCGTCAGGTAGTAGTATGAGGCGGCCAGGCCCCCGGCGGAGGCATGGAAGCCCAGCACCGTCGCGGCGGGCACCTCCATGCCGTCGCTGCCGCCGGTGAGCGCGTTGAACTTCAGCAAGATGCTGTAGAGCACCATCGAGAACGCCAGGCTGATCATCGCGAAGAAGATCTGACGGTAGCGGCAGATCAGCGGCCCGATGACAGCCGCCAGCACGATGCTGGTGACGATGGCAACGGCCAGCAGGACGAACGCCTCGTGGACGCCCCATAGCCGCATCGCGTAGGCAACGGCGTACGCACCCGCCGCGGAGAAGAGCCCTTGGCCGAAACTGACGAGACCGGCGCGCATCAGGAGCGCCACGCCGATCACCGCCAGACTCTCGCCCAGCGCGACCGTCAGCAGGAACTGCGTCCAGCCCACAAGGCGCGGGCCGAGGAGCGCCAGGATCGCGACGAGGATCGCCACTCCCAGAAGCCGGCGTGCGTGGCCGGAGTCCGCACTCACAGGCGCTTGACCTCCGCACGCCCGAAGAGCCCCTGCGGCTTGAAGATCAGCACGATCGTCATGACGAGGTAGATCGCCACCAGATCGAGATCGGGAAAAAGATGCACGGCGGCCGCGCGCGCGATGCCCACGATCAGCGATCCTAACGCAGCCCCCTCGAGACTGCCCAGACCACCGATCACCACCACGGCGAACGAGAGCACGATCACCGTTACATCGATCCCCGGAACCACCGAGATGGTGGGCGCGGTGAAGGCACCGCCGAGCGCCGCGAGCACGGCGCCGATGGTGAAGGCGGCGGTACAGACCAACGGCACATTTATTCCCAGCGCCGTACTGATCTCGCGATCGCGGATCACCGCGGTCATCAGCCGCCCGAAGCGCGTGCGGTTGGTGATCAGCCACAGCGCGACGCCGACGATCACCGCGATGCCGATCAGCACGAGGTCGTACCGAGGATACGGAATGGTGCCCACGGAGATGTTTCCCAACATGCTATACGGCGCATAGGCGTAGTACGGATCGACGCCCCAGACCAGCTTCGTGAGATCACCGAGGATCAGAAAGAGCGCGTAGGTCACGAGCAGTTGCATGACCTCATCGCGCCCATAGGTATGGCGCAGCAGCAAGCGTTCGATGAGCGGACCGAGGACCAGGCCGGCGATGAGCGCCCCTGCCAGCAGCAGCGCGAAGCTCAGCGCAAGCGGCATGCCGGCATGGAAGTAGCGCACCACCAGCCAGGCCCCCATGTACGCTCCGACCGCATAGAGACTGCCGTGAGCGAGATTGAGGATACGCAGTACCCCGAAGACCAGCGTGAGGCCGACGGATACCAGGAAGATCCACGAGGCATAGACGACGCCGTCGACGAGGATTGCGCTCACGGAACTACTTCGGACAGTTCTTCGCGCCGGGGAAGTGCTGCGCGATCCACTGATCGGCCTTCATGCCGGCCGGCGGATTGACGCATTCCACGGGATAGTGCTTGACATCCACGAGCGTCACTTTGCCGTTCTCCACCTTCGTCACGCCGTAGGCAGCCGGCTCCACGGCCTGGTGGCCCTTGCCCAGTGCCATCGTGATCGTGCCGCTGGGCGTGGTGAACGAGAGGTGCTCGAACGCGGAGATGATCTGCGCGTTCGTGGGATGCTCGGTGTGGTTTACCGTTTGCGCCTTCTCGAAGGCCGCCTTGAGGCCCAGGATCGCCTGCGCCATGTGGTAGGACGGATAGGCGGGCGTGTTATTGTAACGATCCTCGTAGGTCCTGGAGAACCAGTCGTCGAGCTTGCTCTCCGGAGCCAACGGCCCATGGGGACCGCGCGCGCCTAGGACCACGCCGGATGGCATCAGCGACGCGATGCCCTGCCGGTGGAGGATCGGCTCACCCGCCGTCAGTACGACGTGGCTGCGCGTGAAGAGGCCCAGTGGAGCGCCCTGGATCAGCAGACCCTCGGCATCGCCACCCCAGAAGCTGGAGTGGATGACGTCCGGATCGGCCGAGAGGAGCGCGGAGATCTGCGACGAGTACGAGCCGGCGAAGATGGCCGGGAACTGCGCCGAGCCGATCTTGACCTTGGAATCGAGGCTCGTGATCGCCGCGCTGAACTCTTTCCACGAGTCCTGTCCCCAGGCGTAATTCTGGTTGATGCCGCTGACCGTCTTGATGTTCGGATAGAGCGAGAAGACGTAGCGCGCCGCGGCGATGTTGTCGACGGCGGCCGTCGCCGTCGTGCGGAAGACGTAGTTGTAGCTGTTGTCCTCGAAGATGCGCGGCGTGCCGCAATCGAAGAAGACGGTAAGCTTCTGCTGCTGCTCGGCGGCCGGCGCGATCGAGAGGCAGTGCTCGCTCGATATGTAGCCGATGACGAAGTCGACCGATGAAGCCAGGCGCCGATAGGCGGTGATGGGATCGGGCCCGGCGGCTTCATCCATGTAGACCGGCACGATCTTGATGCCGCCGAAGCCCTTCTTCTCATACGGCGCCGGCACGCTGCCTTTATCGAGGCCCTCCAGCAGTATCTCCGCTCCGTTGCGCGCGGGTATGCCGAACGGAGAGGCGGCGGCCCCGGAGAGGAACGCCACGATACCAACCTTGATCTCCTGCGGCTGCGTCTGTGCCGCCGCCGGAGCGCGCGCGGCGAGCGAGACCAGAGCGATCGCAACCGCGGCAGCCGCCGCCGTGGCGACACGGCTGAACGTCAGTGAAAGATGCCTTTCCATCGCTATCCTCCTTATCTTTGAGCACGTCAAGGATGACCGAACGACCTCCCAGCCTCGCTGCGGATGCGCAGCACTTCCTCTTCATCCGGCAGCGTGAGGTCTGCACCGATCACCTCCCACGAGCCGAGCATGACCTGCGCCGGCGGATAGATCGAGCACGGCTGGGTGATGCCGATGAACATCTCTTGTGAGATCTGATGATCCACGGCCCGCATGACGGAGGTGACGCCCTCGCGATCGCGTGGCGTAACCAGCTCCATCCCTTCCGCCGCGGCAACGAAATCGTCGGGCTCGAGCGAGTTCGCGCGGCGCAGCGCGCTCGCGATGAACTGAACGCCAACGTAGGCGCCGTGCGCCGCATACGAGGGAAAGCGGTGTGCCCTGCTCCAGAAGGCGTCGACGAAGGCGCGATTGGCCATCGTATCGGGAAAGTTGATGTGGTGGCGGCAACTCAGCGCCAGACCCAGCGGCATGCGGTGGCCGAGCGCCTCGAAGGCCTCGTAGTTTCCACCGGCGTCGAAGCTCATCACGCGTGCGCGATCGAAGAGGCTGCGCGGCAGGCTCTGCTCCAGGAACGCGATCGTGTCACCGCCCCAGAAGCCGTGAACGACGACATCGGGCCGCGCCGCCACGATGGCGCCGATGTACGGCGCGTAGTCGACCTCGTAGAGCTTGGGCCACGCGGTGCCCACCACCTGAACGTCGGGCCGCAGGCGCTGGAGGTGCTCGCGCAAGTCTTGATACTGCCGGTGGCCGTACTCGTAATCCGGCCCGATGTAAAACAGCCGCTCCCACGGACGGCTGCTGAGATAGATGGCCCCGGCGCGCATCGACTGCTGGGTATCGTTGGTGACGCGAAAGTAGTAGGGCTGAAAGTCTTCGAGGCTCAGGCGAGCCGACGCATGGTCCGTGCCCACGAACGGAATGCCGAAGTAGCGCGAGACGGCCGAGACTCCTAGCGCGACGGCGCTGCTGACCACGCCCATGAGAAAGTCGACGCGATCCTCCACGACGTAACGGCGCGCGACCTTGACCGCATAGGTCGGCTCGGACCGGTCGTCGGCGAAGAGCAGACGGACTTCGCGCCCGTCGATCCCGCCGGTACGATTGATCGTCTCCGCGCCCATCTCGGCGGCCTGGATGGAGTCGGAGCCATAGCGAGCAGCCCTGCCCGATAGCGGGTAGAGGCATCCGACGGTCACCGCATCCCGGCTCCCGCGACCCTTTGCTGGAAGTCTTCGAGCCATGATACTGCCACCATTGAAGCATCGACCTCGGCAGCGAGACAAGGGCCCAATCATACAATCTCACCGCACGATTCTTGACAACTTGTCACATATCCGTACGATGGAACCATGGGACTCCGGGTTGCCGATCTCTTCGAGCGGGGCGTCATGGGCGACGTCCAACTGCTCACCCGGGCGAGCCTCGACCGCCAGGTTCGCTGGGTCCACACCTGGCCTGAGGTCGAGCCCTGGCTGCATGGCGGCGAGCTGCTGCTGACCACCGCCTATAGCTGGCCCGCGGAAGTGGATCAGCAGCGGCGCATCGTCCGGGAGCTCGACGGCGCCGGCGTCGCCGCACTGCTCTTCGGGGCCGCCGAGCCGTTCTTTCCGCGCACCCCCGCAGCCATCGTCGAGGAGGCCGATAGGCTGGGCTTGGCGATCTTCGAGTCCGGCGAAGACCGTTCGTTCGCCGAGCTCGTCGAATGCATCAACCGCGAGATCATCCGCACGCAGTTCGAGACGATCGAGCGCTCCGAGCGCATCCACCGGACTTTGACCGCGGCGGCCCTCGAGGCCCACGCCGTCGGCGACATCGCCGAGCGGCTCGCGCAATTGATCGACAAGCGCATCGCCATCCTCGATCGGCGCCGCGGCCTGCTGACCGACACCGCGCCCGATTGGTCCGTCGTCGGCGAGGCGGTCGAGGCGGCGATCGACGCGCTACCCATGCAGGAGACGCATCCCATCCGGCACTTCACGCTGCCTGGAGCCGACGTCGCGATGCACGGTGCCGTCTTCCCGGTGCGCGCCGGCCGCGACTTGGCGGGGTACCTCGCGATCTGGTGCGCCGGCGGCGAGATCACGGAGCTCGACGTTCGCGCCGGAGAGCACGGCGTGGTGGTCGTTGGGCTCCATCTCCTCCGCCAGCAGGCGCTGGCCGACGCAGAGACGCGGGTGCGCAACTCATTCGTCGAAGCGGTCTTGCAGGGCCGGCTGGCGGACGACTCAGGGCTGCGTGAGCGCGCCCAGATGCTCGGCTTCGACCCGGCCGGCACGTATCACGTGGTCCTCGTCTCGCCCGTCTTGCCGGACGGCGGAGCCCACGCGGGGCCGCTCTCCTCCGCCGAGGACGTTCGGCTGCGCGCGCGGCTCGGCCACGCGCTGCAAGCCTCGCTTCAGGACAGCAGGCTGCCGAGCTTCATCGCCTACGCCTTGAATCAGGTGATCGCGCTCGTGCCCGCCGCGTCCACTCCGGCCCAGATGCGCGAGCGCGTGGAGCGGCTCTGGCGGCTGACCTGCGAACTGGAGCCACAGCCGCCCTTCGCCTTCGTGGTAAGTCGCGCCAGCCGCGGCGACGCCGACGTTGCAGGAAGCCTGAGAGATGCCCAAACGACGCTGCGATCCGCGCGTGGATCCGGCGTATGGTGGTACGAGGATTTCTTAGTGATGCGGGTCTTAAGGTCGGCTGCCGATCACGAGGCGTTGGACGCGCTGATCTCATCGACGCTGAAGCCGCTGCGCAGCCAGAGCGACGCGCTCTACGAAACGGCGCGCACGCTCGTGGCCGTGGGGTTCTCCCAACGCCAGGCGGCGCGCGAGCTGGGTGTGCATTGGAACACACTGCGCCACCGCGTCGTCCGGATCGAGGAGCTGCTGGGCGCGCCGCTCTCGAACCCGGAGCTTCGGCTACGCCTTCATCTCGCCTTGGAAGCCGAGCGCGTCTCCCAGCTCTGAGGCCGATGGCGGGTATCGCCCGTTCCCGAACGCGCCGAAAATACCCGTGTGGGCGCTCACGTCAGCATGGTCGTGTACCAACATCTACGAAGGGCACCGTAACGATGATCGTCGACTCCCAGCAGCAGAATGCGGCCAACTTCCCAGGTCGGAGCCCCCTTGCCGATGCGATCCGCGAGCGTTCGGCAGGCGAATTGCTCGATTTGGCGCGCCCCTTCGTCCTGCCGCCCGGCGCACCGGCGGGCGAACAGCGCTGTGCCGAGGAGCTCAATGCACTCATCGCGCGCATGCGCAACGAGACCGTGGCGCTCTCCACGAGCATCAGCGAAGCCTCCGCGTCAACGGCCTACAACGCCTTCCACCTCAAGAAGATGGACCACGTGGCCGACGCCCAGGCGCTCGAGGTGCAGCAGATCGCTTCGGCGATCCAGGAGACCAGCGCCGGCGCCTTGCAGATCGCGCAAGCATGCGAGAACGCGCGCACGCTCACGGAGCGCCTGGAGTCTATCGCTCGCGGTGCGACGACGACCATCGACGAGAGCGTCACGGAGCTTCAACGCCTGCGCGAGGACGTTGACCGCTCGATGCAGGCTGTGAATGCGATCAGCGACTACTCCGAGCGCGTGGGCGGCCTGCTCGAGATCGTGGAAGACATCTCCGCGCAGACCAATCTGCTGGCGATCAATGCCGCCATCGAGGCGGCCCACGCCGGGGAGCACGGGCGCGGCTTCTCCGTGGTAGCCGACGAAATCAAGAAGCTGGCTGAATCGACGCGCAAGCAGACCCGCGAGATCGCGAAGCTGATCAACCAAGTGGCCGTTGCCATCGACCAGGGTCTGGCATCGGCGCGCGACAGCGCGGGAAGCGTCCAGCGGGCGAACGAGCGCTCCATGGGTATCGTCGCGGCCCTAGCGGAGCTGGACCGTCTAGTCGACCAGTCGCGCGGGCAGGTAACGGAGATTGCTGTGGTCACCGAGCAGCAGTCATCGGTGCTTCAGACGCTCTCCAGCAACGTGGAGGCCGCAGCGCGTCACGCGGCCGAGTCCGCACGCCTGGCCAAGGAAGCCGGCGGTCTCGAGCTGGGCGAGATGACGGAGCGCAGCCACCAGGTCCTCTTACATTTTCAGATCGGCGCACCCTACGAGGGGCCGCGCGCCGCCGGCGCAGAGGCAGCCGAAGCTATCGAGGCGCTCCTTACAGCCGCGGCCGCCGACGGGCGTATCGACAAACATGCCGTCGACGACGCGCACTATCGCGAACTCGACGTGGACACTGCCGCCGACCGCCTCCGCCTCGAACGCCTCTTCAACACCGCACGCCTGCGCTCGCCCGTCAAGCCACCCAAGTTCGCCACCCTCTACGACGAGCACATCGATCGCGAGGCCTGCGAGCTGCTCCAACGCATCCACGAGCGCAACCAGCACCTCAAGTTTGTGAGCTTCCTGGACCGCAACGGACTGCTCATAGCCACCGCGCGCAACCTGTGCGGTGATTGGACGGGCGACTACGATCGCGATTTGGCCAACAATCGGATCAAGCGCATCTTCGACGACAACTTCGGACTGCGCACCGCGCGGGTGGGCGTACAGAACCGTGACCTCGTCCCGCAACGGGCGACACGCTCGCAGTTTCTTACGGCCGGTGCCGAGCTGCGCCGCCCTACCGGTCCGCGCCCCTGCGAGATTCGCACCTATGTGCGCGACACTGGTGAGATTCTCAATGACCTCGCTACGGCGGTCTACCTCGGCGCGGAGCTCTTCGGCTCGATCCGGCTGGGCTACGATCCCTCGCTCGGCTGAAGGGCGAACCAAGCACGCTTGCGCGCGAGAGATGGCTCTCCCGCAGAGTGTAGGCGGCGAACGCCTTCCTGGACCACCGTGGCGCCGGAGCGAATGGCACACGTCAGGGGTAGAAAAGATGAACGCTGTATCAGGCACTCGTGCTCTGGGTGCCGCTCTCGCGCTAGCGCTGTCGCTGCCCGGAGCTGGCGTGCTCGCCCAGGCTCAACCACGCGGTCAGCCCGGTGTGACTCAGCCTGGAACAGGCACCTATCGATCGGCCCCGCAGGCCGCGCGTCCCATCCAAGGGCGACCGGAGCGCGGCCGGGTTCCCGGCGGCTATCGCACCGCTCCAGACGGACGCGGATACTATCCGCCCACCGTGCGTCTCAACGGCCCGCCGCCACAGCTCTCCACGATGATCCCTCCGTGGTATCGGCACTATTGGAATCACCCATACGACTGGTGGCATCCGACAGGCTGGTACGGTGACACCAGGATCTGGTGGCGCGAAGGTTGGTGGTTCGAGGTCGCGATCATCGGCCCCAATTTCTGGGAGTGGGGCTTCAACGGCATGGACATGCCGTTCGGATATGGCCAACCGCCGCCGGCGATCACGTGCCTCTATCAGGACCCGAACAGCGGACGCGCGATGGAACTGACGATCATCGGCTACTCTTGCCCACAGCCCATCGACGTGCAGGTTCCCGACGATAATACCGACGATTAGGCGCCTATCTCCAGCACGACGCGGAAGCGCGCTTCACCGCTCATCATTCGATCGTACGCCTCCGCCGCGCGTTCCAGCGGATACGGTCAGCGCGCGGCGGCGCCAAGCGTGGCCATCTGGTCCAACCAGCGGCGCCGCCGCGCTTCGTCGGCTTCGGCGATCCCACCGAGCAGGGTCACGCGGATCGGCGAGACGCCGCAAAACCCCAGAATATTCCGTTCGAGGCTCTTCAAGCTGTGGGCGCCGAAGTACCAGCGATAGGCGAACGCCGGCATTCCCATCGTGACGATGATGCGGGCGGACTTGCCGGTCAGCAGCTTCTTCGGAAACTGCCCGCCGGTCGTATCCATGGCGAAACCTTCACGGAACGTCTGCTCGAGGAACCCCTTGAAGAACGCCGGCATATCGCCGAGCCAGAGCGGGTAGAGCAGCACGAGGAGCTGCGCAGCCGTGATGGCGGACTGCGCTTGCAGAATCGCTTCCGGCGCGCGTGCGTGGTAGAAGTCGTCGTACGTGCGGATCAACGGGAAGTCCATGTGCGAGACGGCGATGCGGCGCACTTCGTGCCCAGCCGCTGCTGCTGCCTGCGCGTAGCGGTCCGCCAGCGCGTGATTCAGCCGGGCGTCCGACGGGTCGGGGTGGCCTTCGATGATCGTGATGCGGCGGCGCATGCCCAGAGCATAGATCGTCCGTGCGAAGCAGGCGAGAACGGCGTGTGGTCCGTTCCATGAGAAATCACAGGTCGATGTGCCATGATCGCTCGTGTGGAGGGAACAAGTCATGAGCGGTCTGCCACTCACTCGCCTTGGTGCGCTGCTGGTGCTCACCGGCGCGGCTGCCTTGGCAGGCTGCGGTAGCAGCGGCGGCGGAACGCCCTTCTTCTCGAGCGTCTGTGACACCGGCACGCAGGTGCAGCTCGCGAACCCCGTGCCCAATCAGTCGGGCGTCTCCACGACCATCGGCCAAGTGACGATCGTCGCGAACAGCAGCAGCAACACGCTCTATAGCACGTACATGCAGTGGCATGCTCTGCTGGTCGGCAGCGCCGGCAACCCGCTCAGCGGCGGGCAGCTCAACCTCGTCGCCTACCCGTCCGGGCCGCACCCGTATCCGTCCGACTTCTACTACTCGTCATCCATGCCGGCGCTCAACTCGGGGAGCACGTGGTCCGTCTATCTCAGCCGCACCGACGGATCGTGTCAGCCCGCGTTCGTCGGCACGTTCTCCACGTAGCTCCCGATCTGCGCGGACAGCACTGCTGAGCGCTCGCCGAGAGACGGTGCAGCGCAAGCGAACGTGTTCGCAGCATGTAGCATGTGGGCACATGCTCTAGCAAGGACACGTGAGGCAGAACGCGAGCGCTGCAGCGGGACGCGCTACCAAGGAGGACCTACCCAGCCGGTGCAGCGTCGGCATGCGCCGACTCGCCCTGGCGTTCGCGATCTCCGTGGGGCTGCACGGCATCCTCGCCGCCCTCTGGCCTCCGCGGCGCCTGGCTCTTCCCCCGGAGAAGACCACCGTCGTGATCTCGCACGTGGTAACGATCGAGCGTAGGCCCAAACCTACACCTCGCCCGCCGGCCGTACATCCGCGGCACGTCGTTGCGATCGCGCCGGCCCACGCCGCGGTGGCGACGCCCGGCCGTGCGGCACCGCGCCGCCGGGTCGCTCGCAGGGCACAGGCACCTCCGCGCGTGCGGACGCAACACCACTCCGTACCCAATGCCGTCCGCATCGTGATGGGCGGCCAAGGTGCCGGAGCGAACTTGGGCAAGGCCCCGGTCGGCGGTGCTGGTCCGGGCGGCGCGGGCTCGGGCCAAGGCGATACCGGACGCGGCACCGGCGAGGCTGCCTCCGACGAGCCATGCGGCTATGTCGAGTTCGTGGACATCGAAGGCCTCTTCGCGATCGACAAGCAACGGGGCGGCTTCTTGGTTAACATCCGCATGATCGTTCACTTTCCCGACCAGCATACCGAGGATGTGGCCCTCGATTACCCCTGGTACTATCCAGACGAGGCCGACAATCCATGGTCGGAGCAGAACGTGAAGAACGCGGACTTTCCGGTGACCTTTCAATGGCCTCCGGCGGCAAGGGCGCCCAATGAACCGGCGCTTGTACGGTACGTCATGCAGCACACCACGCGGAGCGGCTACACGAAACTGAAGGATTGCCCGATCGGGCCGACTGCGAGCCCGAAGGCGCAACCGGGGTAAGAGAGGGGCGGAGGATTCTTCGATGCGCTTTCTTTTCACCGCCGCCGCCCTTGTCGCGGCACTCTCCTTCACCACCCTTGGAGCGTCGGCCCAGGCCGTGGGCGTCGGAACGACGCTGAACGGCACGATGGCCCAGGATGTCGGCTCCAAAGACGCTCGCGTCGGGCAAACAGTGACCCTCCACAACGTGACGTCCGCCGACGGCAGTGGGCGCGTCGTCGGGGCATCGATGACCGGACGCGTCACGGCAGTGCAACGCGCCGCCCAGGGGCGGCCCGGCAAAGTCGAGGTCACGTTCGACAGGCTCTCCACGACGGACGGCAACTCGTACGCTATCCAGAGTCAAGTCACGCATCTCGAGACGAAGACGAAGAGCAACGCGCTCAAGGAAGCCGGGGGCGCCGTTGCCGGCATGCTGGTCGGCAACTACCTTGGCAAGGTAATCGGCGTAAAGGGCGGCGGCCTGGTTGGTGCCGCTAGCGGCTACTTCGTCGCGAAGAACAACCGCGAAAATGTAACGGTACCCAAAGGATCCGTAGTGACGGTGAAGCTGACCGAGGTGGCGCGCCGCCAGGCATCGCGCTGACGGCGAACGTGCTCCTGCCTATGACGTAGGGGCAGCGTACTGCGGTAGTATAAGTCGCAGGCGCAGGGTGAAGGGAGTCGAGCCATGGCAACATTCGCGTTCTTTGGTTCGTACACGAGCGACGCGTGGGCGCACATGCTCAAGAACCCCACCGATCGCACCGCGGAGATCCGCAAGCTGATAGAAGCGACCGGTGCCAAGCTGATCGGCGCGTACCTCATGTTCGGTTCGGACGACTTCCTCATCATCGCCGAAGGCGACGATGCGGAAGGGGCTGCAGCGGGATCGATCGTGGCCGCCAGCGGCGGCGGCGTCAAGTCGGTGAGGACCCATCAGATCTTCCCGATGAGCCAGATGCCGAGCATCCTCGCGAAGGCCAAAGCGGCGGTAAGCAGTTACCAACCGGTATAGACGCCTCGCGGATCACGCGCACTCGAAGGCGATCCCAACGATCGCTAGCATCCGCATTGCGAAATTCGCAAGACGCCTAGAGGCTCCGGCGCGCCGAGAAGACGCGTACCGGCATGGCCGCGACGCACGATAGCGAATCATCACTGACGAACGTCGGCGATATCCCGTTGCGCGCATAGCGCATGCTGCGATATGGTGCCGTCTTGACAGAAACTCTGTGCCTGCCTATGGTTAAGATCGACGGGACATACCATCAATGTCGTCCCGACTAGCGGAACGATCGAGAACGACCTAAGCAACCGGTGTACCTTCACGGTTCTCTCGGCGCGGCGCGGGCGGACATCCCCCTAGTCGACCGGCCCGAGAGGGAATGGTGTCGATGCAACTGACCTTTCAACGCGTTTCGAAGATCTTCTCCAACCGCTTGGGCAATGATTCGGTAGCAGCACTCGAAGACATCGATTTACGTATCGCGTCCGGCGAGTTCGTAGCGATTCTGGGCCCTTCGGGATGTGGCAAAAGCACGTTGCTCGAGATCGTCGCCGGCCTCCAGGCCCCGACATCCGGCGAGGTGCTGCTCGATGGCGAGCCAGTCCACAGCCCCCACCCTCGCGTGAGCGTCGTCTTCCAAGAAGATTCGACGTTTCCATGGCGTACCGTCGCAGAGAATGCCGCTTTTGGGCTGGAGATGCGCGGCGTGCGGAAGGCGGAGCGAGACGGCGCGGTCGCGCACGCCATCGAGCTCGTGGGGCTTTGCGGCTTCGAAGGCCACTACCCGCACCAGCTCTCCGGCGGCATGCGCCAGCGCGTCGCGATAGCGCGAACGCTCGTCATGAACCCCGCGGTCTTACTGATGGATGAGCCGTTTGGCGCACTCGACGAACAAACACGTTTCGTCATCGGCGAGGAGCTTCTTCGGATCTGGGACGCCACGCGCTGTACCATCTTCTTTGTTACGCACAGCCTTCACGAAGCGGTACAGCTCGCGGACCGTATCGTGGTTCTGAGTGCGCGACCGGGGCGCATCAAGAGTATCTTCGAGAATCGGCTCTCCCGCCCACGCGTAGAAGCCAAAGACCCGCAAACCTATGCCGTATTGATGGCAAGCCTGCGCGAGGCGATCGGGCTCACGAGCGCTGTGTTCGACCCCGATGCTCCGCGCGTCAGACCCGCACGGGCCGAGGCGTAAGGCATGCGCAGCACACGCTGGCGTTGGCTAATCTTCGTGCTCGGCGTCCTCGTGCTCGAGCTTGTCGCACGGTCACATCTCATGGATGTGACGCTTTCCGTACCACCCAGTCGCATGATAACCGAACTCGTCGAACAGTTGACGAGCGGTGCGCTCACGCCGGATCTCATTCGAACCACATCGGAGATCTTCGCTAGCTTCGCACTTGGCGCGGCAATCGGGCTCCCGCTGGGCGTCGTCCTCTGGCGCGTACCCCTCTTGGCAATCGTGATCGAGCCGTATCTCTTGGCCTACTACGTCGTTCCGGTATTCGCTCTCTATCCGCTGCTCATCAAGATGCTTGGCGCAGGAGCGGCGCCGATCACCGCAATCGGCGCTATCGCCGCTGTGGGCGCGATCGCATCGAACACGTTGGTCGGGCTGCGAGGCATCCCGCGCGTTCAGCTCGCCGTTGCCCGCTCCTACCGGTTGACCGGCAGCCAAACCGCCCTGCACGTGGTGATCCCATCGGCAACGCCGCAGATCTTCGTGGGATTGAAACTCGGGTTCATCTACTCTCTGATCGGCGTACTGGCTTCGGAGTTCATCCTCGCCACGGTCGGCCTCGGATATCAGATTTCCTATCATTATGATAACTTCGAGTCGACCAAGATGTTCGCCGTCATGGTGCTCGTCATCGCTATCAGCGTTAGCGTCAATTGGCTCTTGACGCTCGCCGAGCGCCGCCTTGGACGCTATCGGGGGACGCTGTGAGCCACGCGCCCAGCACGGTGACTATCGTGACCGCGCGAGTCGCTTTCGTCGCACTTCTCCTGGCACTGTGGATTATCGGCTCGTCGGCTTACGGAAGCGCCGTACTCCCCTCGCCCCTCGAGGTCGTCGCGACGATCCTGCAGGGCTTCCGCGAAGGCTGGCTCATCCACGCCACGCTCGTGACGCTCTCAGAGGTGCTGCCCGCGTTCGCCATTGCGGCGATCGTCGGCGCGGGTCTCGGCATTGCTCTAGGCCTCGCGCGTTTCTGGGGAGATGTGCTCGAACCGATGGTTCTCGGCGTCTACTCGATTCCGAAGATCACACTCTACCCGATCTTTCTCGTACTCTTCAAGCTTGGGCTAGCCTCGAAGGTGGCCTTCGGCTTCTTTCACGGAGTCTTTCCCATCGAGATTCTCACGCAGGGGGCAACCTCGACAATCTCCCCGACCTACCTCAAGGTTGCCCGTACGCTCAACCTAACGCCGTGGCAAACGGCCGCCCATGTCGTCATTCCAGCGATTGTTCCCGCGATGGCCGTGGGGCTGCGCCTCGCGTTCAGCCTGACCTTCATCGGGGTCATTCTCGCCGAGATGTCCGCATCGCGAGCCGGGCTGGGCTTCCTGCTCAACGCGGCCGACTCCACCTTCGACTCGCGGCGCACCCTCGCCGTGATCGTCATTCTGGCAATCATCGGTATCGGCACCAACCTCGTCTTCTATGCTCTCGAACGCCGCGTCAGCCCGGCACGTCCGGAGGCTCGTCAAGCGACGCTCGCGATGTAGCCATCGCCATAAAGGAGGTCCCACTCGTGACTACCAACAGCATGAACCGTCGTACCTTCGTCGGCTCCGCCGTTGCCCTGGCGGCACTGGGCATTCCGCGCGTATCCGCGGCGGCAGCGCTCGAAGCGTTCAACATCACCATCACTCACTATCCAGGCCAGGATTACGCGCTGCCGGTCGTCGTCGCGCAGGAGCTGGGTTACATGGCGCAGGCGGGGATCGACGTAAAGTCGATCGTTGGCTCGAGCGGCGGCGGAACCACGGTTCGGAATATCTCCCAAGGCGGGCTCAGGGTGGGCGAAGCCGCAACCTCCGCCGTGATCAAGGCGATTCTCTCCGGCATCGACCTGAAGATCGTCGCCGCGGGCGTCCAGTCTCCCGGCACGATTTGCTGGGTGTCCAAGAAAGACTCCCCGATCAAGACCATCCACGACCTCGCCGGCAAGCGCATCGGTTTCTCCGCGCCCGGCTCGGTCAGCGAATCCCTGCTGCACATGTCCCTTAGCGCCGCCAGCGTCGACACCTCGAAGATCACCTTCAAGGCAGCCGGTGGCCTAGGCGAGAACCTCACGCTGCTCGATACGAACGGCCTCGACTGCGCGTTCACCGTCGATCCACTCCTCACGCGCAATCAAAGTAAGCTTCACGTGGTGTTCTTCGCGAAGGAGTACGTCCCACGCTACTTGCAGACCGTATGGGTCGCCGGGCCTAGCGTCCTTCAGGAGCAGAAAGACAAGATTGCAGCTTTTATAGCCGCGAGAGGACGCGGCCTCGATGCAATCATCAAAGACCCCCACACAGCCGCTAACATCTTCGCGAAGGTAACGAACGCCGACCCCGGGATCACCTACACGACGCTCGAGCACGAGAAGCCGGAAGATTACTTCAGCCATGGGCGGCTCGACCCTAAGGCCTTGCAGTTGGTCGTCGACGGCATGCGCATCGGTAAGCTGATCGGCCCCGAGAAAGTTCCGGTCGGCAGCATGATCGACGATACGTTGCTCGTCGCTTCCGAGCGTGCAGCAATGCCGGCCCAGATGTAAGCCGGGAAGGGATGATAACCGTGCTCAACGATGCTCCGCGACGCTTGCGCGAACTTCTCGCCGGGGACCAGGTCGTCTGGGGGCCCGGCGTCTTCGACGGGATATCGGCACGCGTCGCGGCCGCCGTCGGCTTCCCGATACTCTACATGACCGGTGCCGGGACCTCCGCCAGCCGCATCGGCATGCCGGATCTCGGCCTCACGACGATGACCGAGATGGTGGAGAACGCCCGCGTGATCGCTCGCGTTGCCAATGTTCCAGTGATCGCCGACGCCGATACGGGTTACGGCGATACGCTCAACGTCGTGCGCACGGTCTACGAGTACGAACGTGCCGGCATCGCCGGGATACATATTGAAGATCAGGTCTTCCCAAAGCGATGCGGCCATCTGCAAGGCAAGGTCGTCGTTCCTGCGGACGAGTACCTGCGGCGTATCCGCGCTGCCGCCGGAGAGCGAACAAACCCTGACTTCCTTATCATCGCGCGCACCGACGCTCGGCAACCCCATGGTTTCGACGAGGCGATGGATCGCATCAAGGGCGCCTTCGATGCCGGCGCCGACGTTGGCTTCCTGGAGGGGCCCGAGTCGATGGCGGAGATCGAGCATACGGTCGCGGAGGCGCCCGGACCGATGCTGCTCAACCTTGCGGCTCATGGAACAACGCCGAATCTCCGTATTACAGAAGTGCAGCGCCTTGGATTCAAGCTTGCAATCTTTCCCTCCGCCTGCATGATACCGGCCGCCCTCGCTATCCGCCGCGCACTTGAAGCACTCAAGCATGACGGCACCGATGCCGAAGTGACCGAAGGCCACAGCCCACGCGATTTCTTTTCAATTGTCGGCCTAGAGGAGCAATTGGAGATAGACGCCGGCTACGGTGGAGGCACCCTATCGCCTGTCTGAATCTGCGAGGTGATGGGACGCGGCTCTCTTCACGACGTCTTGCTCGAACGCATTCGCCTCGGGGAGCCTCACCAACGCCTGACGATCCTTCCACGACAGGATGCTATCGAGCATGCCGGCCGATGTACCCGTGTCTCTCAGCGTCGCCAAGGCATCTCGCACGGCGTAGGCCGCGACGCGCAAGGCGAAGTTCGCATACAACACGATCCGATACCCCAATCGTTCGAGCTCCGCCGCGGAAACCAGGGGCGTCTTTCCACCTTCGACCATGTTGGCGATCAGCGGAATATCCGGAAGTGCCTCCGGAATCCGGCGCACTTCCTCGATGCTCTGCGGTGCCTCTACGAACAGCGCATCAACGCCCGTGCGCGCGTACAGCCGTGCGCGTTCGATAGCGGCATCGAGCCCTTCCACGGCACGCGCATCGCAGCGCGCGATGATGACAAAGTTCGGGTCTGTTCGAGCCGCTAGAGCAGCCTCCAGCCTCAGGATCATCTCCGCCGGTTCGACGAGCACCTTGCCTTCGAAGTGTCCACACTTCTTCGGAAAGGCTTGATCCTCAATATGCAAGCCTTCAATGCCCGCTCGCTCATACTCACGCACGGTCCTCGCAACGTTCGCAACGCCGCCGAATCCCGTATCGGCGTCGGCCAACACCGGCACGCTTACGGCATGAGCGATGCGAGATGCCTGCGCTACCATCTCTGACATCGTGACCAAACCGATATCCGGTTCACCGAGCAGCGTATTTGCAACGCCGGCACCGGTCATGTACACCAGAGGGAATCCCGCCTCTTCAATCAAGCGCGCGACCCAAGCATCCGTCGCGCCTGGCGCAATGGCGATTCTCTTACCCGTCAGGAGTTCTTTCAGTCGAGCCACAACACGTACCCCCGCGGCACTCCAGCGCGTCATATCCGAACGCATGCGCTACATACGGTGAAACGGGATGTGCGGCCTGCGGCTAGATCGTGAGGAATCGCTCCGTCAGCGTGGGATCGCCTAGAAAGGCGTCGCGCGTTCCACTGAAGGCGATGCGCCCCTGATCGATGACCGCCACGTGATCGGCAAGGTCGAGGGCGAAAGCGGCGTTCTGCTCGATCAAGAGCACGGTGGTCCCGAACTCCGCGCGCAGCAAGCGGACCGCCTCGCCGACCTGCTCGACGATCACGGGAGCAAGCCCCTCCGTCGGCTCGTCGAGGATCAGCAGGCGCGGGCGGGCGACGAGGGCGCGCGCAACGGCGACGAGCTGCTGCTCCCCGCCGCTGAGCTCGCGTCCGCCGCGGGCCATGAGCGGCTCGAGCATCGGAAAGAGCGAGGTGACGCGCTCCAGCGGGAGCGCCCCGCCATCCGCGGCAGCATGGCGGCCCAACAGAAGGTTTTCACGCACGGTAAGGCCGGCGTAGATACGGCGGTCCTCGGGAACGAGCTGGATCCCGCGGCGTGCGCGTAGCGGGGTGGGGATGCGGGCGAGCTCGACGCCGTCGAAGCGCACCGATCCGGTGGAGCGCACACCGGCCCCGAGGATGGTGCGCGCGGTGGTGGTCTTCCCCGCGCCGTTGCGCCCGACCAGCGCCAGGAGCGAGCCCGCATGAACGTGCAGCGCGAGGTCGAAGAGCACGTGCGCCGAGCCGTAGTACGCGTGGACGTCAGAGAGGGCGAGGAGCGGCTCAGCCATGGCCAAGATAGATCTCCCGTACATCGGCACGGTTGCGGATCTCCGCTGGCGCGCCGGTGCAGAGCACGCGGCCGCGATGCATCACGGTGAGCCGTTGGGCAAGACGGAAGACGACCGACATGTCGTGCTCGGTAAGGAGGATGGTCAGACCTCGGCGGCGCCAGAGGCTCTCCACCAGCGCGACGGTGGCCGACGTCTCCTTGGGCGACATGCCGGCCGTCGGCTCGTCGAGCAACAGCAGGCGCGCGTCGAGCTGTAACGCCATCGCGATCTCGAGTCGCTTGCGGTCACCTTGCGAAAGGGAGTCCCCTCGGCGCTCGGCCAAGGCGCCCAAGCCCACGTCATCGAGCGCAACTCCCGCACGCGCGTGCGTGGCGCCGTCCACCGCGCGCCACCAGAGTTGCGCCTTTCCTTCGCGACAGAGCCAAGCCGCCAAGACATTCTCGCGCACCGTCAGCGTGGGAAAGATGCGGCTCACCTGAAAGGCGCGCGCGACGCCGTAGCGGACGCGGCGGTGGGGCGCCCAGCGCGTGACGTCCACGCCGTCAAGCACGACGCTGCCCGAGGCGGGCGCCACCTCTCCAGCGATAGCCGCGAAGAGCGTGGACTTGCCGGCGCCGTTCGGCCCGATCACGGCGCGGAGCTCTCCGGCGGCGACTTCGACCGAGATACCGTCGACGGCGCGATTGGCGCCGTAGGACACCACCAAGTCGCGCACGCATAACGCACCCGCCGTGCTCGCCTCGCTCGCGGCACTCATCGCGAGAGCCGCTCCCGGAGGCTCCGCGCCATGCTGAGCAAGCCCTCAGGCATGACGACTACGAAGAAGAGAAAGACCATGCCGACGTAGAGAATCCAGGCCGGCGTCACCTCGGCGAAAGCGTGCGTGACCCACGTGTAGATGAGCGCGCCGACGACTGGGCCCCAGAATGTCGACATCCCGCCGATGAGCGCCATGATGATGGGATCTCCGGAACGCACCCAGGCGAAGGCATCCGGCGTGACGATTTGGTTCGCATACGCGAAGAGCGCCCCGGCCAAACCGCCGAAGGCGCCCGCGACGACGAAGGCGCCGAGGCGCTGCGCTCGGATATCGACGCCCAAGAAGCGCGTGCGTAACGGATCGTCGCGCATCGCCCGCAGAAGGTAACCAAACGGCGAGAGATGGACGGTGCGCAAGGCGAGGATCCCCAGCCCCACGCAGGCGGCGCAGAGATACCAGAACGCCGCTGGGCTTCCCAGCGCGATGCCGAAGAGTTTCCCCCGGTCGATGCCGGCCAAACCGTTCTCGCCGCCCAGCACGGGCACGTGGAGGGTAGCGGTATAGAGTACTTGGCCTACCGCCAGCGTCACCATTGCGAAGGCGATACCGTACGTGCGTAGGGCGATCGCTCCGACGGCCAAGGCTGCAACCGCGGCGAGCACCATCGCCAACGGAAGCAGGACGATCGGCGGGAGCGCGGCGGAGGCAAGGCCGACGGCGTAGGCGCCGATGCCGAAGAACGCAGCCTGGCCGAACGACGGGATGCCGGCGTGGCCGATGAGGAGATTGACGCTGAGCGCATAGAGCATCTGGATCAGCACCGTCTCCCAGAAGAACAATTGCGCTCCGTTGGCCCAGTGCGGGAGCGTTAGCGCAAGGAGCACGGCGGCTGCAACGATAGCGCCGAGCGGCATTCTCATGCGGCCAACTCTCCCGGAGAGCCCGCGCGGCCCATGATTCCTTGCGGCCGGAATATCAAGAAGAGGCCCATGCCGATGTAGAGGCTGAAGTCGGCCAGTTCGGGGCGCAGGGCCACCAGATACGCATTGAGCAGACCGAAGAAGATCGCGGCAAGCAGCGTACCGCGGACGCTCCCGAGCCCGCCGACGATGACGATCGCGAACGCTTGGATGATGAACGAGACGGCGAGTTCCGGCGTCAGCCCGATGAGCGGCGAGACCAGACCCCCTCCGAGACCCGCGAGAAAGATGCCGAGGGAGAACATCGCAAGGAAGATGCGCTCGACATCGATGCCCAGCAGAGCCGCCATCTGCCGGTCTGCCGCCGTTGCGCGCACCATGCGGCCGAACTCGGTCTTCTCCACCAGCCACTCGAGCCCGACGACGACGCCCGCACCCACGACGTAGAGAAAGACGTCATAGGAGGGAAGCGTCACTGGACCGAGGTGCATCTCGCCGAGAAACGCGGGCGACTGCGGCTGGGAGAGCGGAGCGATGCCCCAGACCAGGCGCCCGAGGCCCTCGAAGACGAGGAGCAGGGCGAAGGTAGCCAGCAGCGAGGATATCTCGGGAAGCGAGTAGAGGCGGCGGAAGACGCCACGCTCCGTGATGGCGCCCACGAGCGCCGTGAGCAGTCCCGCGGCCACGACGACGGCCACGAGCAGCGGTGCCGGCAACACGTGGCCGCGCGCCAACGTGTACGTGAAGTACGCGCCAAGCATGAAGAATCCGCCGTGCGAGAAGTTCAGCACCCGCATCACGCCGTAGATGAGCGTGAGCCCGCTGGCGATCAGGAAGAGGAGTACGCCCTGCCCCAGACCGCCGACGAACGGCAACAAGACGTTGTGCATCGCGGCGGTCCGGCGCGCAGCGCTACTTCGCCACTTTGTCCGCGGGAATCGCGGCCCAATGCGGACAGGTGTACTGCTTGGGAGCGCTCGCATCACCCTTGCACTCGAAGACCGTCACCGGTTGAGCCAGCTCATGGTCGGAGCGGTAGTGCAGGACCCCCTTGGGCGTGGAGATCGGCGCCTGCTCGAGTGCTGCGATGATCTGATCGACGCCGACGCTCTTGGCGCGGTCGATGGCGGACCGCAGCGCGTAGATCGTGGCGTAGCCCTCGTACGACCACGAGTTCGGGGCATCGCGGTACGCCTTTTGGTAGGCTGCGACAAAACGACGGTTCATCGCCGTGGCGTATGCGCGGTGGTAGTAGTCGTAGACGAACCACGCGTCGGGGAAGTCGGCGCCGAGTTGCGCCGCAGTGGGCTCGGAGCCGCCGACGTTGATGGTGGCAGCGAACTTCCCGAACAGGTTCTCGGGCTTTCCTTGTTTCACCACGGCGGCGGTAGCCCCGCCGAACGTGGCGAGGTAGAGGCCGTGGCTCTTCGCGCTGTCGGCTGGCAGATCGGAGCTGAGCGCCGTGACGTACGAGCGCACATCCTGCGCGGCCAGCGGGACGAAGACCGCTTTGCCGGTCTGCACGCCGGGCGAGAGCCGGCGCAGCTTCTCCGAGAAGAACGTCCAATCGTCGTGGCCGGTCACGTAGTCGGGCGCGTAGGCGTCCCACGTGCCGATCGCTGGAAAGTGCTCGTGCGCGAATTGCGCCGCCGCACTGGTGAGCATCGTGTCGCTCGGCGCGACACGAAAGAAGTGCTTGTCGAACTTGGTGGTGGTCAGCGCCGTGGCGATGCAGTTCGAGCCCATCACCAACATGTCGTTCTGCGCGGCGACCGGGAGGGCGGCAAGGCAGTCGGCGCTCGACGCGTAGCCCATCGTGATCGTTACGCCGGCGGACTGCAATTCACGCAGCGCCTGGACCGTTGCGGTGGGGTTCAACTGCTCGTCCTTGACGACGAGCTCGAGGCGGCGGCCGCCGACGCCGCCCGCGGCGTTGATCTCGTCGATAGCGAGCTGAGCGCCGTGCTGCGTGTCGGTGCCGACTTGCGCATAGGCGCCGGAGATCGTATCGATGAGTCCGATCTTCAACGCGCCGGCCGTGCCTTGCGCACGAGAAGGCGACGGTGCGAGGGGAACTGCGAGCGCGAACAGGGCCGAGAGAACGAGCATCCGCCGGACGATCATGCTTGACTCCTTCGTTCCACTGAACGGGACGATATTGACAGGACGTTCCGTTGTCAATACCATAGGTCTTGCGCGGAGCTTCTGTCAAGACGGAGGGTAGAGCGATCCAAGCCATCGAGCGCACGTCACGCATCCTGCTCTCCTTCGTGGAAGGGGAGCCGCTGCTCGGAGTCAGCGAGATCGCGCGTAAGCTGGCGCTGCCCAAGAGCGTCGTTCATCGCGCGCTCGACGCCCTCGTCGAGACGGGCCTCGTAGCGCGCGACCGCGAGACATCGCGCTATCGTCTCGGACCGCGGGCGCTCGAGCTCGGGCTGGCCGCCGTGGGCGCGCCCGACGTGCGCACGCTGGCGCTACCGATCATGCAGGAGCTCGTGCGCGAGAGCGGCGAGACGGCGACGCTGAGCCTGCTCGTGGGCGTCGAGCGCGTCTATGTCGCACAGGTCGAGAGCCCCCAAGAAGTGCGCATGACGGTCGAAGTCGGGCGCCGTTATCCCATCTACGCCGGCGCCTCCGGGCGCGCGATCCTTGCGTACTTCTCGCAGGAGGAAGTCGGGCGCTACCTGGATCGCACTGCACTGGATGCGCTCACGCCTTCGACGATCACGGACCGCAAGCGTCTCGAGCGCGAATTGGCCAAGGTGCGCGCCCACGGCTACGCGGCCAGCTCCGGCGAGCGCGATCCATGGGCCGCGGCGGTTGCCGCGCCGATCCTGCCCAGCGGACGGCGGGTGATCGGCTCGATGAGCATCTGCGGTCCGCGCACGCGGCTCTCCACAGAACGCGTGGCCATGTACGGCGAGGTCGTGCGCCACGGCGCCGACGAGCTCGCCAACCAGCTTTGGTGAGGAGGATGTGGTGGCTCGTTACGACAGCGTGATTCTCGGCGGGCGCGTTGTGCTGCCCAACTACGGCGTGGTTCCCTGCGCCATCGGCGTCACCGCGGGGCGCATCGCCGCGCTCGCCGACGACCTGCGCGCCTGCGATGGCGACGAGGCGATCGACGCAGCGGGAATGGTGGTCTTCCCCGGCGGCGTCGACGCGCACTTCCACCTGGGTATCTACCGCGACCTCGCGACGGATGCCGAGAGCGAGACGGAGTCCTCGCTGGTGGGCGGGGTCACCACGGTGCTCAGCTACTTCCGTACCGGCCAGCACTACTTGAACCGCACTGGCCCGTATCGCGAGATCTTCCCCGCCGTCCTCGAGGCGACACGCGGGCGCGTGCACACCGACGTCGGCTTCCACATCGCGCCGATGACGCGAGCGCAACTCGACGAGATCGGCTGGCTGGTGGGCGAGGCTGGCGTCGCCAGCTTCAAATACTACTTCTTCTACAAGGGTATCAACCTCGCCGCCGACTCCTCCGATGCCAAGTCGTACACGATGAGCGACTCGTACGACTTCGGCCACCTCTACGCGATGATGGAGCAGGTGGCCGCCGCGGACGCCAAGTACGGCGCCGACGGACGCGTTTCGCTGAGCCTCCACTGCGAAAACGCCGAGCTGATCAAGCTCTTCATCGAGCGCGTGAAGGGTAGCGGCCTGCCGCCGCTGGAGGCCTACAGCAAGGCACGCCCGCCGATGACGGAGCGCCTCTCGATCCACGAGGCTGGCGTGCTGGCCGACGCGGCGCGCGTGCGCGTGAACCTGCTCCACCTCTCCAGCGAAGAGGCGATGATCGCCGCCGGTCAGCTGCACGGTCTCTATCCGGGGCTGGACGTGCGCTTGGAGACGACGCTCCACCACCTCTGCCTCAGCTACGACATGCTCGAGGGCAAAGGCTTGGGCGGCAAGGTCAACCCGCCGATCCGCGAGCGGCGCGACGTCGAAGCACTCTGGGACGGCGTGAAGTCGGGCGCGATCTCGTGGATCGCCAGCGACCATGCCTGCTGCACGGAGTCGATGAAGGGCGACGAGCTGTGGCCGGCGCTCCCCGGCTTTGGGGGAACCGCGCTGCTCTACCCCGTGCTGATCTCCGAAGGCTACCACAAGCGCGGGCTCTCGCTGGAGCGCATCGCCGAGCTGGCATCGGCGAACCCGGCGCGCGCCTACGCTTGCTACCCGCGCAAGGGCGCGATCACCGTAGGTGCCGATGCCGACTTTGCGATCGTGGACCTCGACCGCGAAGAAGTGGTGAACCCGGAGCTGCTCCACTCGGCGCAGGACCACACGCCGTTCCAAGACATCCGCGTGAAGGGATGGCCCGTGCACACGATCCTGCGGGGGCGCAGCGTCTATCGCAACGGCGAGGTCATCTCCCCGCCGTCGGGCACGTTCCTGGCCCGCCCCAACAGCGCAGCGCACGCGGCGCGCGCGCCGCGGTAAGCGAGACGCAACCGTGTCCGACGCCCCACTGACCGGCATCCGAGTTCTCGACCTCGCCACGATCCTTGCGGGGCCGTTGGCGGCAACCTTCCTCGGCGACTTCGGCGCCGACGTGCTCAAGGTGGAGCACCCGCGCGGCGACTCGATTCGCTCCCACGGCGCAAGCAAAGATGGTCACGGCCTGCTCTGGAAGGTGGTGGGACGCAACAAGCGCACCGTCACGCTCGACCTCTCGAAGTCCGCGGGCGCCGATCTGCTGCTGCGTTTGGCCGAGCGCGCCGACGTTCTGATCGAGAACTTCCGCCCGGGCGTGATGGAGCGCTGGAACCTGGGCTGGGAGCAACTGCACGCGCGCAATCCACGCCTAGTGATGCTGCGCGCAACGGGTTTCGGCCAGTTCGGCCCCTATGCCAAGCGCCCGGGGTTCGGCACGCTGGCGGAAGCGATGAGCGGATTCGCCGCGATCACCGGCCAGCCCGATGGCCCGCCGACGCTGCCGCCGTTCGGCCTCGCCGACGGTATCGCCGGCATGGCCGGAGCCATGGCGATCATGTTCGCGCTCTACCATCGCGATGCGCGCGGCGGCGAAGGACAAATGATCGACTTGGCGATCATCGAGCCGATCCTCACCATCCTGGGGGCGCAGCCGACCGTCTACGACCAGCTCGGCCTGATCTCCAAGCGCACCGGCAACCGCTCGGTGAACAACGCGCCGCGCAACACCTACCGCACGCGCGACGGCCGCTGGGTGGCCGTCTCCACCAGCGCCAACAGCATCGCCGAACGCGTGGCGCGCCTCATGGGCCACCCCGAGGTGATCGAGGAGCCGTGGTTCGGCACGGGAAGCGGGCGCGCGCAGCACGTGGAGGAGCTCGACGCGATGGTGGGCGCGTGGGTCGTGCAACGCGATGCCGATGAGGTCGTCCGCGCCTTCGAAGATGCCGGCGCCGCCGTGGCGCCGATCTACGACGTGGCACAGGTGATGGACGACCCGCAGTACCGCGCGCTCTCTTCGTTCGTCACGCTCGACGACGAGGACTTGGGTCCCCTACGGATGCAGAACGTGCTGGCGCGCATGCTGGGCACGCCGGGGCGCGTGCGCTTCGCTGGACGGCGGCTGGGTCAGGACAACGAGGACATCTATTGCGGCGAACTGGGCCTCTCGCGCGAGGCGCTCGCGGAGTTGCGCGAGCGGGGCGTAGTGTGATGGCCGCGGTGTTTACGCCCGCGCGCAGCTACCTCTTCGCCCCGGCGCATGACGCCAAACTGCTGGAACGCGTCTACACGGCGGGGGCCGACGTTGTGCTCCTGGACCTCGAAGACGCGGTGCCTGCGAGTGAGAAGGACCGCGCGCGCGCGATGGCCGTGGAGGCGCTGCGGCGGAGGCGCGCGTGGGTGCGCGTCAACGCCGCGCGCTCGGAGCGTTGCGCGGCGGATCTCGGCGCGGTGGCAGGCCTGGCACTGGGCATCCGTATCCCCAAGGTCGAGTCGGCGGAGGAGGTGGCCTGGGTGGCCGCGCGCGCGCCGGGCCTGCCGCTGGGCTGCACCATCGAGTCGGCGCGCGGCGTGCTGGCGGCGCGCGAGGTCGCCGCGGCGCCGCAAGCGGCGCATCTGATCTATGGCAACGCCGACTTCTGCGCCGACGTGGGCATCGACGGCGGCGAGCTTCCGACGCTCTACGCACGCTCGCACCTGGTGCTGGCCTCACGCGCGGCCGGCATCGCCCCGCCCTGCGACGCCGCCTATACGCGGATCGCCGACGAGGAGGGCCTGCGCCGCGAGGCGGCCTTCGCCCGAAGTCTTGGATTCTTCGGCAAGTCGGCGATCCATCCGCGCCAGCTCGCCACGATCCATGACGTCTTCCGGCCGAGCGCCGCGCAGGTGACGTGGGCGCGGCGGATACTGGCGGCGTTCGAAGCCGCGGGGGGCGCGGCCACGCGCACCGCGCAGGGCGAGATGGTGGACGCGCCGGTGGCGGAGCGCGCACGACAGATCCTGCACCTGGCAGAGCGGGGGGAATGAGGAACATGAGCACGATCGATGCCGAGAAGACGACGAGATTGATCGCCACCGCGAGCGCGGCACGAGTCTACGATCTGGGACATACGTTGGAGGCGGGAACGCCCGTGAGCCCCAACCATCCTCCGTTCCGGATGGCGCTGATGCGCCGCCATGGCGACCGCATGCGCGAGGACGGCGGCAGCGGGGCCAACGAGATGCTCTCGCTCGGCTGTCACACGGGCACGCACATCGACGCCCTCTGCCACGTCTCGCACGAGGGACGTCTCCACGGCGGCCTCGACGCCGCGGAGGCCTCGCGCGGCGGACGCTTCAACGTCTATGGCGCGGAGACGATCGCGCCGTTCGTCTGCCGCGGCGTCCTGCTGGATGTGCCGCGCGCCTTGGGCGTGGAGATGCTGGAGGCGGCGCACGCCACGACCGCCGCGCAATTGGAGGTCACGGAGCGCGCGCAAGATATCGAGGTTCGCGCGGGCGATGCGGTACTGATCCGCAGTGGTTGGCCCGTGGAGCGCTTCGGCGATACAGAGGCCTTCATCGGCTGGAAGAGCGGCGTCCCCGGACCCGACGCATCGGCGGCGCGCTGGCTGGCTGAACGCGAGATCCGCGCGGCCGGCGCCGATACCATCGCCTTCGAGTGGCTGGCGCCCGGCGCGGGGCATAGCCGCCTCCCCGCGCACATCACCCTGATCGTCGAGCACGGCATCCACATCATGGAGGTGCTCGACCTCGAGCAGCTAGCGCGCGATCGCGTCTACGAGTTCCTCTTCATCTGCTCGCCGCTCAAGCTCGCCGGCGCGACGGGCTCGCCGATTCGGCCGTTGGCCGTGGTGGCATGACGCTCGCGCAGGAGCTGGCCGCCTGGGCCGCGGCCCTGCGCTTCGAGGAGCTCCCGCACGAGACGGTGCGCAGCGCCGCCGACCGCATCGTCGACACGTTGGGGATCGCGCTGGCCGCGCGGGAGACGGATGCCGCGCAGGCGGTGGCCGGCGTCGTACGAGCGTGGAGCGGGCGCGCCGAGGCGACGCTCGTTGGCGAAGGCGCGCCGTCGCTCCCCGCGGCGGCCGCAGCGTTCTACAACGGCACCTGCGCCCACGCCCTCGACTTCGACGATACGCACCTGCCGTCTGTGGCGCACCCCAGCGCCTCGCTGGTGCCGGCGCTGCTGGCGCAGAGCGAAGCCTGCGGCGCCGACGGCCGATCTCTCCTGACGGCGCTGGTGGCCGGATACGAGATCTACGCACGACTCGCAATGGCCCAGTACGACCCGCAACTGCGTAACTCGATCTTCTTCGAACACGGTCTGCATGCGACGTCGATCATCGGGACGGTGGCAGGCGCCGCAGCCTGCGCCCGCTTACGCGGGCTTGACGCCGATGGCATCATGCACGCGCTGGCGATCGCCTGCAGCATGGGCTCAGGCCTCGTAGAGGCCAACCGCTCCGGCGGCTCTGTGAAGCGGATGCACTGCGGCTGGGCGGCGCACGGAGCGATCACGGCGGCGGATCTTGCGGCGAACGGCCTCACCGGCCCGCCGAGCGTGCTGGAGGGACGGTTCGGCTTCTTCGAAGCGTACTGTCGCGACCGCTGGCGCGCCGATGCCGTGCTGGACGGTCTGGGCACGCATTGGGAGACGCCTCGCATCTTCTTCAAACTCTACCCGTGCAACCACTTCACGCACGCGATCGTCGACGCGGCCTTAGCACTGTGCGCACAGGGCATTGAGGCCGACGCCATCGAGCACGTGCTGATCGGAACGGCTACCGCCTCTCACCGCACGATCGGCAACCCCATCGAGCAGAAGCGTCACCCGCACTCACCGTACCATGCCGCGTTCAGCGGCCCGTTCGTCTTCGCGACGGCAATGGTGGGCGGCGGTGGTCTTGGGGTAGGCTTCGACGATTTCACGGAGGCCGCGCTGGCCGATGCGCGGCGCATCCGCCTAGCCGAGCGAACGGACGTGGTAGCCGACGCGGCATGCGATGCGGTCTTCCCCGAGCAGTTCCCCGCGATCGTCACCGTCCAACTGCGTGACGGGCGCGAGATCACCGAACGTGTGATGGCCAATCGGGGTGGCGGCGGCCGTCCGCTCACACGCGAGGAGCTGCAGCGCAAAACGGAGATGACCGCGGGCACGCCGCGCGCACGGCGCCTCCTCGAGGCCGCGGCTACGCTCGACAGAGCCGGTGGTCCGGGGGCACTCTTCGCCGCCGCGGCAGAGTAGCTGGGCGCTCCGGAGCCAAGGTCGGCGCGGCGAACGGGGCGAACCGACAGGAATGAGATGGGTCTTCGAGCCCGGCCACAGCGCGGCGGAGTTTCGCGCGCGGCACATGATGGTGACGTGGGTCCGTGGCTCCTTCAAGAACATCCAAGGGCGGCTCGACTTCGATCCGGCGCACCCGGCGCAGCTCGCCGTGGAAACGTCCATTTCCACCAAGACCTGCTGGACCGGCGAGTCGACGCGAGACGACCATCTTCGCAGCCAAGACTTCTTGTACTGCGAGCAGTTTCCGACGATGCGGTACAAGAGCACCGGCACCATCCAGATCGGCCCCGCCGACTATGAGGTGACCGGCAACCTCACCATCAGAGATATTACGAAACGCGTGACTCTTGGCGTGCGATACTTGGGCATGTGGCAGACGCCATGGTGGGAAGACGGCGTCGACAAGGGGCCGAAGACGCGCGCGGGATTCACCGCTCGCACGCGCATCGACCGTTACGACTTTGGGGTCAACTGGAACGGCGATCTACCCAACGGCGGCATCATCGTCAGCAGGGAGGTCGACATCATCATCGACGTCGAGGCCATCAGGGAAGACGGTTAGAGAGGTTTCCGTTACAGCTTGCTACGGCGTCGCAGACGGGCCTGGCGTTGCTCTTGTGCGGCGATGCTTCCTCTTGCCGGTTGAGTCGGCGCTCGCGGCGGAGGGGCGCGGTGCACTCGCCGACTTCATCGAGCGGGATCCGGCCAGCTTGTCGCCCTCTGCCTTGGCGGCCGACTGGCACTCGTACTTGCCGTGTTTGGTCCTGCCGTAGTACTTATCACCCTGCAAATGATACACGCTGTCGCCGGTATTGACCCAGACCACCGGATCACCAGAGGCGCAGCGGGGCATGGTGGGGTTGGATGATTCGCTCGTAGCGCCCGGTGCCGGACTAGCGACCGTTTTGTGGCTCTTTGCGAATACGGGAGTGACGCCGAGCGCGATCAGTGCGATGACAGCGATGACTCTACGATACATTGGCCCTCCTGTCGTATCGATAACGCGCCTCTCAACGCTTCGAGGCGCAGAACGTTCGCCCGGAAGAGGTTGGTTCCCGGGGGGCGAGGCCTCGCTCCGTATAACGGGCGGAACCGGCCAAGCCGCGGCGAAGATTCGCGCTAGGAGCGCACCCGGGGGGACTTTGCAGCGCCGGAACAGCAGCGGCACGCAATCGAACGCGAGCGACTGACACGACGTCTGGCGCTCGCCTCGCCGCGCATCATCGCGGCGATCGCCCCGGCCGGCTACGCCAAGAGCACGGTCATTCGGACCTATGCGGAAACCCTGCCGTCGTATACGCTCTGCGATCTCGCCGGCGTGCGCGGCGGCATCGACATGGCGCAGCGCGTCGCCGCCGCGCTCACGCGGGGCGATACCGCGCGCGAGCAGGCGTTAGCGGAGCAGCGTATCGCCGATGCGGGTGATTTCGCGATCTGGAGCGGCTTCGTCTCGAAGATGTGGTCGCAGCCGAGCGAGCACCGGCTCTTTGCCTTCGAGAACGTCGAGCACATCCTCGGCTCGGTCGAGCGGGTCGATTTCCTGGCGCGCCTCTTGGCACACCTGCCCGCGGAGCGCCAAATCGCGATCTGCTCGCGCCAACCCCTGCCGCTCTCGCTGAGCCGTTTCGTTGCGCCTCACGAGCTGATCACCTTGCGCGAGAACGCGTTACAGTTCGACGCGGTAGACATTCGCGCCGCCTTTGCGAACCTGGACGTCGGCCCCGAGGCGCTGGACGAGGTGGCACACATCTCGCGCGGCTGGCCGGTCGCGGTGCTCCTACTGGCGCGCCTCGCACGGGAAGGCGCGCTCGCCCCCGCCTTGAAGGGTTCCTCCGGCCTGGCGTTCGCCGACCTCTACGATTACCTCGCGGAGCAGGTCTTCGAGAGCCTAGGAGCGCCTCAGTTCGCCCGCCTCTTGGCCGTCGCCGCGATCCCGCATGCCAGCGGGGAGGAGGTGGCCCTGGTCTTGGGAGACCCGCGAGCCGCTGGAGAGCTTGCCGCGGTTGCGCGCTCCTCGCCGTTCGTCTACCGGGTCATGGATGGCGCGTACGAGGCCCACCCGCTGATGCGCACGATGCTCCACGAGCGCTACGGTGATCGCTGCAGGCAGATGCTCCTGCAAGCGGCGGCACGGCTTGCGGCTATCCGGCCGCTGCGCGCCGCGCAACTCTATCTCGAAGCCGGCGACGACGATCATGCCGCCCTGCTCCTGGAGTGCCAATTCGAGCTATTCGTATCCGAGATTCCCCCGCTTTTCGCGGAGATCGTCTCACGGCTCGATGAGGGCGTGGTGCTGCGGCACGCGGGCCTCTGGGCCGCCGCCACCGTGGTTCGGTCGGGAGCGATTCCGCAACGGCAGTGGCTCTATGAGGCGCTGACCGCGCGCGACCAGATCACGCCCGCCACGCCGCTGTCCACCCGCGTGGGCGTGTTCACGAGTTTGGGAAACGTCTTGACGAACCTAGGGCGCCACGACGAGGCGCTCGAGTGCTTCCAACAGTTCGTCCCCGCCGGGGTCGAACTGCCGCAGCGCTATCGCGGAATTCAACTCCTCTTTCGATCGGCGGTCGCGGCGCGCCGGGGGCGTTTCAACGATGCGATCGCTCTCTGGAGCGAAGCGGAGCCGCTCTTCGCCGAGGTCTCCTTCACGCGCGCGATCGCTTTGGAGGAAATCGTGGCTCGGGCCGCGCGGTTCGCGCAATCGCGCGAGGCCGAGCGTACGCTGCTCGATCGTGCGATCGCTCTCGCGCGTGACTCCGGTGCCGCCACGGTACGGGCACTGGCCCTCCAGGAGGCGTTCTTCGGAGCTTGGCTCGCGGGAGAGGATGCGCTGGCCGGCCGCTACGCTCACGAACTGGAAGACGGCGTCTCGCCGAGCACCGCGAAGGCGACGGAGCTGCTGCGCGCCAGCATACGCGGTGACCTCGAGCTCTTGCGCCGCAACGAGGGTTTCGAGCGGCCGCGCTTCCGGCACTATGCCGCGCTGATCGCGTGTGCCACGGTAGCCGATGAGATGCGGCCCGAGTTCGCGCGGCTTGCCCTGGAGGCAGCCGAGGACGCCGGCGACGCGACGTGCATCGCGATCGCGAGCATCGCCTGCATGGAGTGCCGCGCCCCCGCTGAGCGGGCGGCGTTGGCCGAGGGTGTGCGGGCGCAGTGCGCGACCGTGGATGCCCCACGTCTGCGCCGCGCCGTCGACGCATATCTCAGCGGAGGCGGCGACCTCGGCTTGTTGACGCCGCTCATAGGGCGCCTGCGCGGACTGCGAAGCGAACCGGCGGCCGCGGCGGCATCGCCGTTTGTGATCTCGATCGCGGACGGGTCGGTTCGACGAAACGGAAGTGCAATTCGCCTCTCCAATCGCGAGCGCGAGTTGCTGCTGTATCTGGCGCTGCATCGGCGCGCCTGCAGCCGCGACGAGCTGATCGGTGCCATCTGGCCGGGGCGTGAGGGGAATGCGCGTTCCGTCGTGCGCGTGTATGCGAGCCGCCTGCGTGCGCGGCTGGGCGATGCAAGCGTGGTCCAATTGCTGGATTCCGGAGAGTATCGGCTCTCCAGCGACACGCGCATCGACTTCTACGACATCGAGCGATTGGTGCAAGCTTCGCGATCTCAACCACTTCTCGCGACCGAGACGCGCGCACGGCTTGAAGCCTACTCGCGACGATGGAGCGGCGACGCACCGCCGCGGCTCAAAATGCGGGAGTGGTTCACCGCGTTCGTACCTCGCATCGAGGAACTCTCGCGGCAGATCACGCTGCTGCTGGGCTACGATTCGCTCGAGCTCGGCCGCTTCGGCGAGGCACGCAGGATGGCGGAGCGAATCATCGCGTTGGACCGGTGCGACGAGCCCGCCTGGGAGCTCCTGATTCGCGCGATGCTCGCGGCCGGCGACGCGGTGGGAGCGCGACGCGAGCTGCGAAAGTATCGCGAGGCCCTGGCGGCGGAGCTGGGCGCCGAGCCGTCGAGCGACCTGGAGCGCCTCGTCACGGACATGCAGCCGGGGCGCCGGCCGGTTACAGGTCCGTAACGGATTCGGGCGCTCCGAACCACGGCGGCCGTTACCTTCCTGTAGCACGCCCCTCGTAGAGTAGGGAGGAGCCCACCCCTGCTTTGCTTAGGACGGAGTGCCCGCATGAAGTTTCGCGCGAATCGATTGCTTTTTATGGCGGGCGGCAGCGTGCTGCTGGCCGCCGCCGTCGCTGCCTGCGGAGGGGGATCGAGCTCCTCTTCCAGCGTCCCGCAGGGGGCGACGTCGGCACCAACCTCGGCTCCGACCACCAGCCCAAGTCCAACCGCCAGCCCGTCGAGCGCGCCCGCGGCGTCGTGGGCGTTCGCAGGCTCGGCGGCCACGCTCACGGGGACCCTGGGACAGACCCCCGCCCCGTTCTCGTTAGCCGCCTACCATAACATCTCCGCCACCATCCAGTTCGGCACCGACAGCGCGGGCAGCGGTACGGTCAACGTGAGCGATGCGCTGAACAACGGCAGCGACGTGACCCCTAATACGCTGCCGCAGGACACGGCGACGGCCGGCGCTACTCCGCTCATCTACGTCTCCTTCTACAACGCTTCGACCACGACGGTCTCCTTCGGGTCGAATACGCCTCAGATCACGGTCACCGACAGTGCCGGCTTCGGCTTGGCCACGACCTGCGAACTCGACGTCTATTCGAAGAACGGCGGCTCCAGCTTCACATGGAACGCAACCGGTGCCAGTGGCGCCATCTCGGGCACCACCGCCACGATCAACCCGGCGGCCATCTCCGGCACGGTCGACTTCAAACCTGGCCAACAGATCATCGCCATCGCCTGTAAATAGCGTTCACGCCGCAGCCGGCGGCAGCAAGAAGCGATCCGCACGCAGAATGAACCGGCATGCGGATCGTTTCACTGTTGCCCTCGGCCACGGAGATCCTCTTCGCACTCGGCGCCGGCGACCGCGTGGTGGGAGTCACGCACGAGTGCGACTTCCCGGCGGCGGCGCACTGGCTACCGAAGGTCACCGCCAATGCGCTCGAGCAGGGGCGATCCTCCGATGAGATCGATCGGCACGTACGGGCGTCGCTCCATGGCGGTTCCTCGATCTACCTGCTCGATCATGCGCAGCTCGACGCACTCGCGCCGGATCTCATCGTGACGCAGGAGCTCTGCGACGTCTGCGCGGTCTCTTACGCAGAGGTCAGCCTCGCCGTCAAGCGGATGACATACGACGCGCGGGTGATCTCGCTCGACCCCCACTCCCTCGACGATGTCCTCGATACCTTCACCACGGTCGGGAGACTCGTGGAAGCCGAGGGACGGGCGGGCGAGCTCTGCCGCGAGTTCCGCGACGGCCTCGACCAGTTGCGCCGCCGCGCCGCATCGATGCCGCGCAGGCGTGTGCTCTTCCTCGAATGGATCGATCCTCCGATGAACGCAGGACATTGGAACCCGGCGCTGCTCGATGCCGCCGGAGCCGAGCCGATGCTCGGCGCACCCGGACGCGACGCGCGTCGTATCACCTGGGAGGAGATCGCGGTGGCGGATCCCGACGTGATCCTCGCCGCCCCCTGCGGTATGGATGTCGAGGCAACCAAGCTTGAGCTGGCGCGGATTGCTCGCCGCCCGGAGTGGCGCGATCTTCGCGCCGTGCGCGAAGATGCCGTCTGCATCATCGACGGCAGCCAATTCTTTGCACGACCCGGGCCGCGCCTGGTGGAAGGCGCGCGCCGATTTCAGGAGTGGCTCGCCGCACGGCCGCTCGTCTGCTAATGGACTCCGCGGTTCTCGTCTCGGCATCCGGTACCGGCCAGGGGAAGACCCTGGTAGCTACGGCGCTGTGCGCCGCCCTTTCGCGCGCTGGGCGCACGGTCCAAGCGTACAAGGTCGGACCGGATTACATCGACGCGTCCTTCTATCGCCGCGTCTGCGGCCGCCCGGCATACAATGTGGACCTCTGGCTCGATGGCGAGGCGGGAGTACAGCGCCATGTCCGTCACACGCGGGGCGACTCCGACGCGCTGGTCTTCGAGGGGATGATGGGTCTCTTCGACGGAGACGACGAGGGTGAGACGTCGACGGCGCGCATCGCGACGCTCCTCGATCTCCCCGTCATCCTCGTGCTCGATCTCTGGACGTGTTCGCAGACTGCGGCAGCCGTCGCGCTCGGGTGTTTTCACTACGATTCGCGCGTGCGCCCCGCGGGCGTGATCCTCAACCGGGTCGGCGGAGAGAGCCATGAGCGCGCGGTACGCCGCTCGTGCGCACAAGCCGGTATCCGGGTGCTGGCCACGGTGCCGTACGATGCCGCGTTCGATGCGGGAGAGCGCCATCTTGGTCTCGATCCTACGGCTGTGGAGGCCCGCGCGACGGCCGTGGAACGCCTGGCGGAGCACCTTGCCGCACAATTGCCCCTGGACGAGCTCTTCCCGGCAGGCTCCGGCGCACAGGTCGAAAGTGCTGCTCCGGTACGCTCCGGAGGCTCGCCGGTTCTCATCGCAGTGGCGCACGACGACGCATTCTGGTTCACCTACGCGGAGACGTACGCGGCGCTGCGGGCCGCCGGCGCGGAGCCGGTTCGCTTCTCCCCGCTGGCCGATCGCACGTTACCCGCCGGAGCGCGGGGGCTCTGGATCGGCGGCGGCTATCCCGAACAGCATGCGAAGGCTCTCGAAGCAAATGCGTCGATGCGCCAAGCGATCGCCGATGCCGTCGCCGCGGGCCTCCCTACGTATGCGGAGTGCGGCGGCCTGATGTATCTCGCGGAGCGGTTGAAGACCAGCGGCGGGTGCTACGCGATGGCCGGCGTCCTGCGCGGCTCCACGTCGATGGTGCAGCCGCGCTTGCGCATCGGCTACCGGCACGCAAGGGCGGTCGCAGAGACACCACTCGATCCAGCGGGGTCCACGTTGCGCGGCTACGAGTTTCACTACGCATCCAACCGCCTGCACGAGGCGCCGGCCTACGCTTTCGACAAGGGCGGATATGACGGCGCCCACCGTTCGAACCTCTTAGCAGCCTTTCTTCACCGGCATTTCCTGCCCGGCGACGCGGCCATCACGCGCTTCGTCACAGCATGCGAGCGCGGCGCGCTTCGGACGCCTGCAGAGCCGTGAGATCAGGGCGCTTCGCGGCGTCACGGCGTGCGGATACGCTCGTAGCGCGAGCGATCGTCACCCACGGGAATCGTCGCGTCGATGCCCCACTTGCTGGTGATGCCGCCTGGTGCGGCCGAGGGATCCAACTGCGACCCCAACGCGCCCTCGACGATCACGACATCGCGGTGCGGCTGGACGCGATTAGCGATGGCCCACTCCACGTCGCCTGGGTCGCCAATGTCGATATCCTCGTCGACGACCACCACCCGCTTGATCTCGTTGGCCCCGGAGAACGCCGCCAGCATCACGTTCTTCGCCTCGCCGGCGATGCTGGGCGCCATCTGGACCACGGCGTGGTAGCGGCAGCCGCCGGCGAAGCTCAGCACCACGTCGCGGACGTTGGGCGAGACGTGTTGCACAGCGCGGAACGTGGCGGCCTCCCGCGGTATGGCGCCCAACAGCATATGCTCGCGGCTGGCCGGGAGAATCGTCTGGAAGTAGGGATCGTGACGGTGGTAATGCGCGTCGATCTCTATCACCGGCTTCTCGCTTCGCGGCCCGTAGGTACGCGGAAACTCGCCGAACGGCCCCTCCGGCTCGCGAACGCCGGCAAGCACACGTCCCTCGAAGAGCTGCTCGGCAAGAGCCGGCACCAAGATGCCGTAACGTGGGCTGCGCACCATCGGGATGGGCCCGCCGAGCAGCGCTCCACCGATCGTCGCCTCGTCGACGCCGAACGCCGTGATCGCCTGCGAGGCCAAGAGATAGCCCGGCGGCAAGCCCAGCGCAAAAGCCACCGGCATATCCCGCTTCTCCGCCTCGGCGCGAGCAAAGATGTGTCCCAAATGCCGAGGGAGGATCAGCGCGCCGACCCGGCGAGCATCATTTATCTGCAAACGATGGATAGACCAGTTCTGCGTGCCCGTGGAGGGATCACAGACGATGGCCACGGCTGCGGTGATGAATCTCCCACTATCGCGTGCGTGGTGCCAAGGTGCAGGGAGCCGGTCCAGCCGGACCTCCGGTTCCTCGACTTCCAGGACAGGCGCCTCTGCCACACCGACTTCCCGTGGGGCGACCGGCGTGCTCAACGCGCGCAGATACGACGAGAGCAGCGCTCCGGTCTCCACGCCGAGCGCTTGCGCCATCTGTTCTCGCGAGTTCAGCGTTCCGCCCACGAGGACCGACGCTTGGCTTGCATCCGCATCTTCGAAGACGACCGCCGAGGTACCATCGCGTTCTTCGAGCAGACGCGGTACGTCGTACCGCAGGTCCAGCGGGCCCCTCAGACGCACGAGCTGACCGCGCCCCTCGAGATGCCGCAGCCAGCTCCGCAGGTCCTGGAAGGCCGCGGTCATGCACTCAGGCCTGCGACGTCCGAGCAAATGTGCTTGAGCTCCGTATGGATATAGTGCTGAAGCATGCTGTGCGCCACTCCTGCGCGCTAGCGGAAGATCGCTCCGCCGTCGACGATCAGCGTCTGGCCGGTGATGAAGTCACTCTCCGGAGAGGCGAGGAAGAGCACGGCTCCCACGAGGTCATCCGGGCGCATCTCGCGCTGGAGCGCGCGTGACTTCGAGGCCAGCCCGACGTACGCCGGATCGTTGAGCTGGAGCGACGACTCGTTGGCAACCAGCCCCGGAGCCACGGCGTTGACGGTGATGCCGCTACCGCCCAGCTCGCGCGCCAAGGCGCGCGTCAGCCCGCCGACGGCTGCCTTGGAGGCGACGTAGTGTGCAAAGCCTGCCGCACCCATGTGATCCACCACCGATGCGATGTTGACGATCTTCCCGTATCGCTGGAGGCGCATCGACGGCGCGACCGACTTTGCGCAGAGCCAGACACCGCGCACGTTGACGGCCATGACGCGATCCCACTCCTCCACGCTGATCTCGTCGAAGGGCTTCTTCTTTCCCAACCCCTGGTAGATTGCAGCATTGTTGATCAAAATGTCGACCGGTCCGTTGAGCTCAGCGGCGGCCTCGACCATGTGCACCACGTCGTCCTCGCGCGTGACGTCAGTCGGCACGAAAGCCGCGTTCACACCGTCCGCGCTTTGTGCGCCAGAAAGCTCCTCCGCGAGCGCCTCGCCTTCCTTGCGCAAGACATCGGCGATCAGGACGTAGGCGCCGGCCGCGTGGAGCGCGCGGGCATACATGGCGCCGATGCCGGCAGCACCCCCAGTGACGACGGCCGTCTTTCCGGTCAATGTCATCGCTTCTGTCGCACCACCTCACCGTCGCCGGCGAGGCTGGGAAAGCGAGGTGGCCGCTTTTCGGCGAAAGCGTGGACGCCTTCGATGAAGTCGGGCGTCGAGCGCAAACGCCCATAGGCCTCGCCTTCCATACCGATGGCTGCATGCAGCGGTGCTTCATAGGCGGCGCCCAGCACGCGCTTAGCCGTCCGCAAAGCAAGCGGCGGAAGGGCGCAGAGCTCATCGCTCAACTCGTCCACGCTGCGCCGAAGCTCGCTATTCGGCACGACCGTGGTCAGCAGACCCCATGCCAGGGCCTCCTGCGCGGGAACCCGGCGCCCCCGCATCACCATGTCCTTGGCGCGCCCCAAACCAGCGATGCGAGCCACGCGCTGGCTGCCGCCGCTCCCCGGAATCATGCCCAACTTGATCTCGGGCAACGCGAGCAGCGTACTCTCGCCGGCCACACGAAAGTCGCACGCTAGCGCGAATTCCAGGCCCACGCCAAAGGCGAACCCCTTGAGCTCGACGATCACCGGCTTCGGACAACGCTCCGGGGCACCGACGTTCCAGGCCAGCTCGGAGAGCGTCTCGGGCGTGTTCTCGAGGAATTGCGCGATGTTCCCACCCGCGCTGAACGCGCGCTCTCCGGCACCGCGGAGAACGACCACGCGAATGCGCTCGTCCTCACCGAACTCTTCGAACAACTGACGTAACACGCGACGCGCGGGAAACGGCACGGTGTTGTGGTGCTCCGGATCGTCCAGCACGATCGTGGCCCGATGGCGCTCCACCTCGACCTGGACGCTGAGAGCATGTTGGCGCAATACATCACGATCCTGGTTGATGGTCATCTCATACTCTCCTGGGCGAGCAATTCGACCTCGCCCGAGCGCAGCTTGGTTCGCAGAATCTTGCCGGAGGGCGACAAGGGGAGATTCTTGACGAAGACGTACTCTCTGGGCCGCTTGAACGGCGTCATGCCGCTGCCGATGCAAAACCGGTCGAGCCCTTCCGCCGAAGGCACCTGTGCTGCCGGCTCCACGTACGCGACGATGCGCTGGCCTAGCCGCTCGTCGGGAACACCGATGACGGCTACCCGCCCTACGTCCGGATGGCGTGCTAGTGCATCCTCCACTTCGACAGGGAAGACGTTCTCGCCGCCGCTGATAATCATGTCGTCGACGCGCCCCACCACGAAGAGGTCGCCGTCCTCGTCGAGACGGCCGAGATCACCCGTGAAGTACCAGCCGCCGCGAATCGCTCGCGCATCGGCATCGGGGCGATTTCGGTAGCCCTGGAAGGCTTCGTCGGAGGTCAGCTCGACCACGATCTCACCCGTCTCTCCGGGCGGCGCTACATCGCCGGAACTCTGCGCGCCGATACGCACGATGCGAAGCCGCTCGTTCAAGCCCGCTCGTCCCGCGCATGCGGGTTTCTCACGCAGCCGGTCGTAGATCGAGAACGTGTAGATCTCCGTCGAGCCGTAGTGGTTGACGAAGATCTCCGGCTGGAAGACTTCAAAGCATCGCTCCACGAGGCTGGGCGACATCGGCGCGCCGGCATAGCCGAGCTTGCGCAGCGAGCGCAGATCCCGCGTGGCGATCTCCGGCAGATGAACCAAATCGAAGTAGAGCGTCGGCGCGAGGTAGAGGTTCGTGACCCGCTCGCGCTCGATGGCCTCCAGCGCTTCGCGGGGCCGGAACTGCGGCATGGCGACGAACGTACCGTTCAGCAGCGTCATCGCGATCAACGAGCGCACGCCCATCGTATGATAGAGGGGCATCACGCCAAGCGTTACTTCGTCTCGCCCATAGCGATTCTGCGCCACGTGCGCCACGGCGGCGGCGCGTTCCGCCCGGTGCGAGCGTGGAACGCCCTTAGGTCGACCCGTGGTTCCCGAGGTATAGAGCAGCAGCGAGATGCTCTCGTCGCCGACGAAGTCACCCTCGAATGCCGGCGCCTCCAGCAGCGAGTCGTACGTCGCCCGATGGGGCGCGGTGAGGGCGACGCCGAGCGTGCGCAGCCCTTCCGCCTCCGCCAGCTCACCCAGCGCCGCACTGGCCGGCTCGAAGGCGACAGCGACCGGAGCGGCGTCCTGCACGACGTAGTGGAACTCGTTGCGCCCTAAGCGCCAGTTGACGGGAGCGAAGATGGCGCCGATCGTCTGACATGCCCAGTAGAGCGTGGTCATCGGCTCGCCGTTCTTCAGCACCACCAGCAGACGCTCTCCCGGCCCCAATCCCATGCGCCGCAGGCCGCCCGCCACGTGCCTGATCCTGGCCAGCCATGCCTCGTACGTGAGGCGCAGCGCTCCGTCGACGATGGCCAGGTGCCTGGGATCCCTCTCAACCGACGCCAGGAAGGACAAGCCCAAGTTCACGAGATCCCCTCCCTTCTCTCGCGCGCGCAGGCCAGCACCGCATCGATGATGGCACGGTACCCCGTGCAGCGGCACAGGTGACCCGAAAGCATCTCCACCACCTCACGCTCCGTAGGGTCCGTGTGCTCTTCGAGGAACGCCTGGGCAGAGCTCAAGATACCCGGCGTACAGAAACCGCACTGCAGGGCGTGATGCTCGTGAAACTGACGCTGAAGCATCGAGAGGTCGTCCCTGGTCCCTAGGCTAGCGACGGTCTCCACGCGATGGCCGGCCACCTGCACGGCAAACATCAGGCAACTGCGGACCGGCCGTCCATCCACACGTACCGTGCAGGCACCGCAGACACCGTGCTCGCATCCCACGTGCACCTCCGTCTTGCCGCATGCTTGACGCAGAAAATCGGAGAGCAGCATGCGCGGGGGCGCCTGCTCGACCACGGGGGCGCCGTCCAGGGTTAGCGCAATAGCCGCGTGCTCGCCGGCTTTATGGGAGATCATGTAGCGGCTGCCTCCTCGCGCCGCAGGAGCGCTGTCAGCATACGTCCCGTCAGCGTGCGCACGAGCTGGCGACGGAAAGCCGCGCTCGCATGATGGTCGCTCGGGGGATCGCACGCAACCGAGGCGCGCTCCGCCAGCGCCGCGATTAGTTCCCGATCCGCATGCCGTCCTAGAGCATCGGCCGTCTCCACAACCAGCGGAACCTCGCTAGCGCCACCCAAAGCCAGCGTCAGATATGCGAGTGCCCCTTGCTCGTCGAACTCGGCGGCACAGGCTACCGACACCAGCGCGAAGTCTCCATGACGTTGGGCGACTTCGTCGAAGGCGTAGCAGCGGCGCGCAGGAGCGACCGGCACGTACGCCGCCACAATCAGCTCGTCCGCCTCGAGCGAGGTGGTGAAGAACGAGACGAAGAGATCACGCGCGGCGATCGTGCGCGCGCCACGACTGGAATGCACCTCCACGCTGCCGTCAAGCACGGCCAAGAGCAGCGGGAGCTCGGCGCTCGGGTCCGCATGCGCCAAAGAGCCGCACAGCGTTCCGCGATTGCGGGTCTGCCAGTGGCCGATGAGCGGCAGCGCCTGCGCCAGCAGAGGAACCTGGCCGAGCGCCGCGTCCGAGCGCTCCAGCGTACTCTGGCGAACGGTTGCGCCAACGCGCAGCGCGCCGTTCTCGCAAGCCACAGCATCGAGCTCCACGAGCCCGTTGATATCGATCAGCGCCGCCGGTTGTGCGATGCGCATGTTCAGCATCGGCACCAACGACTGGCCGCCGGCAAGCACTTTGCCCTCAGAGCCAAGCTCGCTCAGCTTGGCCAACGCCTCTTCGAGCGTCGAAGGGAGATAGTAATCGAAGCGCGCTGGTTTCATCGAGCGGCGAGCTCCTCATGCAGGCGCTTGAAGAACTGCGCCGCGACCATCTTCGCAGCCGCGTCGAGCATCCGCTGGCCGACCATGGCGATCTTCCCGCTGACGCTGACGTCGTAAGCGTAGTGGAGCTGCGTGCGCTGGGGAGCGCTGGAGGCAAGTGAAACGGTGACGCGCCCGAAGACGCTTCCCGGCGTTCCCTGTCCCTCCACCTGCAACGTATAGCCTTCGGACGGCCGCACATCGGTCACGGAAAATTTCGCCTTGAAGGCACCCTTTATCGGGCCAACCCCCGCCTCCATGAGCGCCGTGTAACGGCGCTCTCCCTGATCCTCGAAGCCCCGGCAGCCGGGGATCGTGCGCTGCAGCAGCTCCGGGTCCAACAAGGCATGATAGATGTGCTCAGCAGCGCCGTCGAGCTCGATGCTTCCCTCGCCGATCATCGTTGGGTCAACTCCCACACACGGCGCGGCGTCAGCGGCAGTGTGATGTCGTCGACGCCGAGCGCATCGGCCACGGCGTTCGCGATGGTCACAGGGACGCTCATCGAATTGCCCTCACCGATGCCTTTGGCGCCCAGCGGCGTGAAGGGCGAGGGCGTATCCACGTGACCGATGACCAATGGCGGGATCTCGGCCGCTGTTGGGCAGAGGTAATCCACGAACGTGCCCGAGAGCAAAGCACCATTCTCGTCGTACACCATCTCCTCCATCAGCGCTCCCCCCAAACCATGCGCGAACCCGCCGCGGATCTGCCCCTCCGCAAGCAGCGGGTTGAGCATGCGACCCGTATCATGGACGGAGACGTAACGCTGGATCTCGATCTTACCTGTCTCGCGGTCGACGTCGAGGAGGCAGATATCCACGACGAAGCCATAGACGGCCGACGAATTGACGCGATCCTGATCGTCCGGGGCCTCGAGGATAGGAACGGAGTAATAGGCGGTCTCGTAGACGCCAGGCTCCATGCCGGATGGCAGCGCCAGCGGATTCCAGTGAGCCAAGCCCGCCAGGCGCTTGATCGGAATGGCCTTGGAGCGATCGCCTCGCGGGATCGCCAAGCCCTCCGCGAGGTCGATATCATCGACGGGGACGTTGCACTCCTGCGCCGCGATGGTGCGCAGCTTCATGGCGACCTTGCGCGCAGCCTGTTGCACGGCCACCGCGGCGATGGGCGCAAAGCGGCTCGAGTAGGTGCCGGAAGCGATGGTCCACGGGCTGGTCTGCGTATCGACTTCGGCCACGACCTCGATGCTCTCGAGCGCGACACCGAGTTCCTCGGCGACGATCTGCGCCGTAACGGTCTGGTGCCCTTGCCCCTGCGGCGCCGTTCCGAGGCGCACGGTGATGGCGCCGGATGGATCGAGCGCGATCGTCACGGCCTCCGCCGCCCCCGATTTCGGCAGGGATCTCTTGCGCTGTTCCAGCGGCAAGGCGATCGTGATGTAGCCCATGCTCGAGCCGGACGGCTCGACCACGCACGCCAAGCCGATACCCGCGCTGCGACCGCGTGCGCGCGCTCGATCCCGCGTTGCGAGGAGCTCCTGGTACCCCGCCAGACGCAGCGCCTCATCGAGTGCCGTATGGTAGTCTCCGCTGTCCAAGACCGAACCCGCCGGGGCATGGTAGGGAAACTCATCGGCGCGCACGAGATTGCGGCGTACCACGTCGAGGCGATCCAAGTGCAGGCGCTTGGCGACGATCGCCATCGTGCGCTCAAGCGCGAAGTAGTGCTCTTGACCTCCATAGCCGCGATTCAACCCCGTGGGGAGTTTGTTCGTGGTCACGAGTCTGTTGTGGATCGCCAGCGCCGGGATGCGATAGGCGCCCGTGCTGGTACCGTGCATCCGGTAGAGGCAAGCGGGCTCTGGGGCGCGCACGTATGCGCCAACGTTATCGACGTGATCGAGGCGCAGCGCGAGAATGGTGCCGTCGCGCAGGACCGCCGCCTGCACGTTCGTCAGACGATCCGTCAAGCTCGAAGAGGCGCAGAGGTGTTCCAGCCGATCCTCGATCCATTTCACGGGGACGCCGCTCTCCTTGCTGGCGAGCGCGATCAGCCCCATGTACGGATAGAGCAACGCCTTGATGCCGAAGCTTCCACCGATATCGGGGGGCACCAGAATCCGCAGCCGGTTCCCCGGCACGCGCAGAGCACTAGCGAGCAGGGTGTGGAGCACGAACGGCCCTTGGAAGTTCGCGTGAATCGCGTACGTGTCCGTACCCCGCTGGTACTGCGCGATGACGCCATAGGTCTCGATCGGCGTGGAGGCATACTTGGGAAAGCGAAACGTCGCTTCGACGATCTCCTCGGCCGCCGCGAAGGCGGCATCGACCTCACCATACGTAAACGAACGCTCATGGACCACATTCGAGCCGACGTTCTCGTGCAAGGGCAGCGAGTCGTCTGCGAGGGCGCGATCGATCTCGACCACCGGCTCCAAACGTTCGTACTCCACGTCGATGAGCTCGAGCGCGTCCTCCGCGATGTAGCGATCCTTCGCCACCACCACCGCCACCGGCTCGCCGACGTACCGTACCTTCTCCACGGCGATCGGATAGAAATGCACCGGTTCCGTGATGCCCGCGTGGAACGGCTGCGAGATCTCCGCCACCCGCGCGCCTGTCAGCACCGCCTTCACACCCTCTAGGACCAGCGCCCGCGTGCTGTCGATGGAGAGGATTCGCGCGTGGGCGTGCGGACTCCGCAGAATGGCCGCGTGATGGGTATTTGGAAAGGGATCGAGGTCGTCGATGAAGCGGCCGGCGCCGGTCAGCAGCGCCGGGTCCTCCTTGCGCGGAACGGCCTCGCCGATCCAGCGGCGCGGCCGCGTTCTCGCCGGCGACTCGATCATATGGAACCCCCGTGCGTCATCGCCCTGGCCACGGAGTGGCCAAAATCCGTCTCGATCATCGCCGCCGTCGCGCGCAGGCGCTTCACCTGGAGCCCGAGCGCGCTCTTCGTGAAGCGAAAGCGAGGAATGCACAGGCCGACGGCGGCAATGACCTTGCCCTGTGCGTCGCGAATGCCCACCGCAACCCCGCAGACTTCAACGCGATACTCGCCTCGGTTGACGGCGATGCCGGAGCGGCGAATCCTCGCCAGCTCCTCCCGCATCGCCGAGGTCGAGACGATGCTGAGCTTCGTATAGCGCTTGAGAGCCGCGCAGACCTGCGCGATCTCCTCCTCGCTCTGGTTGGCAAGCAGCATCTTTCCGGTAGAGGTGCTGGTGGCCGGCACGCAGGTCCCGATCAGCGAGGAGCTCCGCACGGGCAGCGTACTCTCCACGCGGTCGACGTATTTCGCCACGCCGTTGCCTTGATAAATGGTCAGGTGCACGGTCTCGTCGGTTGCATCGCGAAGGGAAACCAGCCGCTCATGGGCACGTTCCACGAGATCCGTGGATGCGAGGCATTGGAGCCCCGGGCGCTGGAGGCGCGCACTCGCCCGATAGCGGTCGGTGAGCGGATCCTTCTGCATGTAACCGCGCCGCTCGAGCGTGGCGAGCACGCGATAGACAGTGCTCTTGTTCACTCCCGTGGCTTTGGCGCACTCGCTCACGCCCATTGCGTCGCCATTCGCCGCAACGGCTTCGAGGATGTCCAGCAGCCGCTCTACCGACTCCAGCGGTTGGAAACTGGTGGTCACTCCCGCTCTATTCCTCCACGCTCATGCGCCGATGTTTCCCTGAAAGAAACGTACGTCTCTCTCAGCGGGAAGGTTGTACGACGTAGCCAATGGTTCCTGCAGCCGGGCTACTTGCTTGTAGGCCAATGTGGAGGAGTGTAGTCGCGATGACCGTTACACCGGTACCACCCTCGGAGACCTTGACGAGCGACTCGATCAGCTCTCGGCAGATCTGGGCCGCTTCACTTGCCTCGATCTTCGCGTGGTCGCTGGATCTTTTCGATCTCTTCATCCTGCTCTACATCGCGCCGACGATCGGGCCGCTGTTCTTCCCGAGCAACTCCCCGACGCTTTCGCTAGCAGCGGTGTACGCCTCGTTTGCCGTCACGCTGCTGATGCGTCCCGTAGGATCTGCCCTGTTCGGAGGCTACGCGGACAAGAACGGCCGCAAGCGTGCGATGATCGTCGCGGTCTTCGGCGTAGGGATCGCGACGGCGCTGCTCGGTGCGCTCCCGACCATCGAGGCGATCGGCCTGCTCGCACCTGTGCTCTTCTTGATCTTGAGGCTAGTCCAAGGCATCTTCGTAGGCGGCGTGGTCGCCTCGACGCATACGATCGGCACAGAAACCGTTGCTCCGAAATGGAGAGGTCTCCTCTCGGGAGCCATCGGCGGGGGCGGCGCCGGCGTCGGCGGGCTACTGGCCTCGGTGGTTTTCCTGATCGTCTCGCTGTTCTTCCCCGGACCTGCGTTCGCAGTGTGGGGCTGGCGCTTCATGTTCTTCTCCGCGCTCGTAAGCACGGTGCTCAGCTTCTTCATCTTCCGCGCCGTCGAGGAGTCGCCACTCTGGGCGCGGCAAGAGCGCCAAGCCGGTGTCGTCAAGGCACCCGTACGCGAGGTCTTCTCGCGGAAGTACGCGGGAGTCGTGCTGGTGAACCTGCTGATCACCTTCGGCGGGGGCGCGATGTACTATCTGACGTCGGGCTACCTCCCGGCCTTCTTGGCCAAGGTCAACCACCTGCCCAAGCCGGCGGCGGCGCACATCCTGATCTGGCTTTCGATCGTCGTGATCATCGTTGCGCCGCTCGTCGGGCATCTCAGCGAGCTGGTGGGACGCAAGCCGACGCTCATCGGGACAGGCCTCGTCAGCCTCGTCGTCATCCCGATCACCTACCACCGTCTGGCGCTGCTCGGCCCCGGAGACATCGGCGCCATCACGGCGTACGCGGTCATCCTCACGATCTTAGGCAATGCGGCCTATGCCCCCATCCTGGTCTTCCTCAACGAGCGATTTCCTACGGCGATCCGCTCGAGCGGCACGGGGCTCTCCTGGAACATGGGCTTCGCGATCGGCGGCATGATGCCGACCTTCGTGACGTTGGCTAGCGGCAGCCTCGCCGGCATCCCGCTCAGTCTCACGATCTTCTTGACCGTGATTGTCGTGTTGTTCCTCGCCGGATCGATCATCACACCGGAGACCCGCGGACGCTTCGCCTAAGACTCTTGGAATGTGAGAGGGAAGCCATGGCTTGCAACGATCTGTCGCGCAAGGCCTTCGTTCAGGGCGCCGCAGCCGCGTCGCTGGCGGTGCCCGCGTTCATCGCGCACCGCGGCGACGCGGCCCAGACCCTGCGCATCGGCGAGGTCTGGGAGCTCACCGGCGTCTTCGCCGACGTGGCGCAGAACGGCGTGCGCGGCGCTGCGATCGCCGTCGATTGGTGGAACCAGCGCGGCGGCGTGCTGGGAAGGCGCGTCGAAGCCCTCGTCGAGGACAATCAGAACAACCCCGGTGCTAGCGTCGAGAAGGCACGAAAGCTCGTCAACCAGGAGGGAGCCGTCGCCCTCATGGGGACCGTCAACAGCGCCGCGGCGCTCTCCACCAGCGGCGCCGCCAACGCCATGCGCGTGCTCTTCATGGCCGGCGGGCACGCCGACGCGATCAGCGGGAAGGCCTGCCGCTGGAATACGTTCCAGATTCCGCAGACCACCTGGCAGATCGCGCACGCCACGGGCTTCTCCTTCGCCAAGCTCTTGGGGAAGCGCTGGTACCTGATCACGCCGGACTACGCGCTCGGCCACGCACTGGCTGCGGGCTACGAAGACGTGGCCAAGATAATCGGCGGCGAAATCGTCGCCAACGATCTCACGCCACTGGGCACATCGGACTTCAGTCCCTATCTCACGAAGGTCGAAGCGGCCAAGCCCGACTGTCTGGTCCTCCTGGTACAAGGCGCCGACTGGGTGAACTGCATCAAGCAGGCCAGCTCGTACGGCATCACCGCCAAGATACCGCTCTGCGGCCCGTTCGCAGAGCTCGAGTCGATCTGGGCTCTGCCGCCCAAGCTCCGCACCGGCTACTGGGGAACCGACTGGTACTACAAGGGCGAACTCGTCCTGGGCGAGCGCAACGCGCTGGCCGAGCGCTTCACGGTGGAGTACCGCAAGCGTCACGGCCAGCCGCCCACCGCGGAGAGCTGCTTCGGCTACATCTCGATGGATCGCCTGTTATGGGGGATCGCGCAAGCCGGCACCACGGACGCTCTCAAGGTCGCCAAGATCCTGGAAGGGGCGCGCTTCCGCTCACTATGGGAGGGCGAGTCCTACTTCCGGCCGGTGAACCATGCTCTGGAATGGCCGATGTGGTTCGGAAAGCTGCGCCCCAACGGGACGCCGGGCGACCCGTACGACGTCTTCGAGATCCTCGACCGGCAGCCCGCCGGCACCACGCAGGTGCCGCACGCCGCTGCTGCTAAGGCGTGCGCCTTCTCCTGGCCTTCATGAGTTCACGAAAGCAGGATCGAACATCACCTTGACGGATTCCTCAGCTCGCGGCAACTCATCGAAACACGCCCCGCTGAGCGATAGCGCCCTTCCGCCGCTTGCGCTCGCGCTCGGCGCCGCCACGAGTTCCCTGCTCTACCTCGAGGAGCACGAGGCGGAGCTCCGCGATGGCTTTATTCCAGCGGTCGCGGCGATGGATCGAGCCGATCGTGCGTACCGAGGCGCGATCGAGGAGGCGTTACCGCCAGAGCCGGCCGGCGCGATGCTGTCGATGATGGCGGCGTTCCGCGAACGCGTCCACGAGATTCGGGAGCAGACGCGGAACGCGATCGGCGACATCTATCGACGCTACGATCGCTGCTACGGCCGGTTCGACCCGCTCGATCCACTCGCACCGCCGGCGGAAGGCTTCACGCCCGCCGACGCCACGCGCGTGGCCACCATCGGAGGCAGTGCGCGCGAGAAGGTCGACGCCCTGCGCGCCCACATGAGCGAGGCGATCGCGAAGCGGCTACTTCCCTCACAGATTGATGCGCTGATCGTTGCCAAGCGCCGCCGCCGCGACGCCTTCGTAACCGAGCTCAAACAAGCGCTCGAAGGCGCGCTCTCTGCACACCCCACGGTGACGGCCGCGGAGATCGACAAGGCGGCCCGCCAATTGACACAGCTTGCCGAGGGGTGGTATTGACGGGTATCGTGCGCGGCAAGTCAGTCACTGGGTGCTCCGGAGTCCGATCCAGAACGTTGGCGAGCGTACGATGAAGGCCGGGAGGTTCGCTTTCGCGAGTGCATAGGCGTCGATTCTCCGCATGCCGAGTAGATGCGATCCGATAGCGGAAACCGCGTTCCGATGGATGGTCTTGTGAATCTGGAGGCCTACGTACGCGCCGATGGCGCCGGTGCAGCCGAGGTAGACGAGCGCGGCCAGCGCCACGATCCCGACGAACCTGGCCAACCCGCTTGTACGTGAATGCATTGTGCCTCCAGGTTCATGCGCCGCCCGACCCGTCCCCTTCAGCGGGCACGGCAGGGCTTCCTGAAACGTCGCTCGTCCTCGGGCTATCGGTAAGCGGGATGCCGAGCCGCGCCGAGGACGAGCAACGCCATCGCAACGGCAACCACGGCTGTCACGATGAAGCCGAGGACGAAGCCTCCGGTCGTGGCCTGCGCGGCGGCGACGCCCTGGCCCGCCAAGGCTTGCGAACGGCTCACGCCGACCGAGACGAGCGCCGCCAAGCCCAGCGCCATGCCCATCTGTTGGGCGACGTTGTTGACCCCGCTTGCCAAACCCGCATTCTCTTCGGTCGTGCCGGAGACGCTGGCGATCGTGCCGGCCACGACGACCATGGCTCCGCCGAGCGGAAAGAACAGCAGGCTCGGGAGCACCATGAGCGCGTACGACCCGCTCGGGTGCAGGCCGGCGAGTAACAGAAGAGCGGTCGCGACGATCACAAGGCCGGCCGCCATCGTGATATGCAGGCCGAGACGGCGAACCACGCGCGGGCTCCAGGCGGCCATCAGCGCGAAGATCGGTCCCACGGGGAGAAAGGCAAGACCCGTAAGCAGGGGCGAGTACCGTAGGACCTGCTGTAGATAGAGCGGCATGCTAAAAAAGAGCACGGCGAGAGCGGCGCTGAAAACGGCGAGCGCCAGGTTGCCCACTGCTCGTTCCGGCGATCGAAGGAACGACGGCGGCACCAGCGGCTGCTCGGTGCGGGCTTCCACCTGAACGAAGACCAGCGTCAGCAGCACACCAACGCTCAGCGGGAGCCACGTCCACGGCTCGCTCCACGCATGGTCCGCCTTCTCCAGCAGTCCCAACGCACTCAGCGAGAGGCCGCCGGTGATCAAGAGGGCGCCGAGCGCGTCCAAGCGCCGGTGTTCCACGGACCGGCTCTCGGAGATCAACCCCGACGCCAGTATCAGCACGGCGATAGCGATCGGTACGTTGATGAAAAACACCCAACGCCACGAGAGCAATGCGACGAGCCCGCCGGAGAGCACGACGCCAAGCGTTACGCCGGCACCGCGCAATCCGCTCCACACGGATAGCGCCGTGGCGCGCTCGCGGCGTTCGGTGAAGAGGATCGTGACCAGCGCGAGTGCCGCGGGCGCCATGAGCGCACCGGCGATACCTTGGACGACGCGGGCGGAAATCAGCATCGCCGGCGTGCTGGCGAATCCACCTACTGCCGACGACAGGGCGAAGAGCGTGAGGCCGATGAGAAACGCGCGCTTGCGTCCGGCGATATCCGCGACACGCCCGCCCAGCAACAACAGTCCTCCAAAAGGCAGTGCATAGCCGTCGACGACCCAGGCGAGCCCCGACGCGGTGAAGTGAAGATCCCGCTGAATCGGAGTCAGCGCTACATTGACGACCGTCATGTCGAGCAACAGCATGAGCTGCGCTACGGCAACGACAGCCAGTGAGCGCCAGCGGCGCGGGTCCAAATCATCGCGCGGAGAGGGTGCGTGGTTGAGCGCAGCGCGGGAGAGTCGAGTGTGCATCGATCGTTACACGCTCACTCTTGTCCGCCCGAATCGGCTATGCCTCTCTTTGCCCGCGAGAGCATTGAGCGCCGAGCTACGAAGCGGCGTGACTAGGAGACCAACGCTTCTCGCTTACGCTCCGACCGGCGAAACACCACGTAGACGATCGGCATCATCATGCGATTGTAGAAGAACCCAGCTCATCGCGCGGCCGAGGGCGAAGCGAGATCCCCGATCTCAATCGCCACGTGCAGGTCGAGCAGCGTTTGCGGATCGTTCAAATCGCGTCCGGTGAGGTCGGCGATGCGCTGCAGGCGGTACTTGAGCGTGTTGAGATGCACGGCGAGGCGTTTGGCGGCTAGTGCTTTGTTGGAACGTGCATCGAGATAGGCACGCAAAGTACGCAGCAGCTCTTCGTCTTCGGCGAGTGCCCCGATTTGCTCCGCGCGGAAGGCCTCAAGTTCTTTTGGGTCGACGGCCTCCACAAGCAACCGGTAGAGGCCCAAGTCTTGGTAGTGCATGATGGAGCCGGGACCGCGAAGCTGTTGTCCCACCATGGCTGCCAAACGCGCCTGAGCGAAGGAGTGGCGCGCAGCGCGAGCCTCGGGCTGCCAGCATCCCACGCCGATCGTCAAGCCGCAGTCGTCGCTGACCGGGGAGACGACATCGAGCAGATGGCGCGCACGGCGGAGCCATTCCCCGCGCGAGGCCTCTCCCTGCGCGGGATAGATCGCCACGGCCACGTCTTCGAGCGCGATGGCGTAGAGCCCGCTCCGCCGCGACTGGAGGCGACGAATATGCTCGTCTGCCGCAGCGGCGACATGCTCCATCAGCGGGCGCACAGAGTCCGGGCCGGCGCCGGCGGGGCGCAGCACCATGACGGCGTAACGCTGCCCGGGAGGATAGCCGAGGAACTCCGCACGCCGTTCCATCAGCTCGAGGGACTCGTGGCCGAAGAGCAGCTCATAAACGTACGACGAGCGCAGGCTGCGCTCGCGCGTGCGGACCGCCTGTTCGCGACCGAGGATCAACGCGGCGACGGTCGCCGCCTGCTCCGTGGCCATCAGGTCGACCGGCGCGAGCGCATGGCGCACCTCGGCGATCGAGATGTAGCCGTAGTAGGCCTCGCCCATCATGATCGGCGCCATGACGCGCGCCGCCATCTCTAACTCCTCGATCGCCTGCAAGTGCAACGGACGGCGATCACGCCGCAGGCGCGCGAAGACGCCGCGGCGCTCGAGCTCCCTGACGACGTCAGGCGTCGTGCCGCCATGCGCAAACGCACGGCGGCGCACGGCGTCGAGTGCGCCGCCGTCGCCAAAAGACGAGAGATTGCGATGCTCACGGCTCTTGATGATCACGGGGTTCGCCACGATCTCTCCCAGCGCGCGAGCGAGCTCTTCGAGGCCGCTTCCCGCGAGCGCCACCTGCGTCAAGCGATCGTGGATGGTGTGGATGCGCTCGATCTGCTTGGCCTGAGCCTCGATGATGGCCCGCTGGACCGCAAGCTTGAGGTCACGCGGGTCACGCCCCACCTCTGGCGGCCACGCGATGACCGGAATCGACTCGTCTAGGGCCTCGCGCTCCAGCTCCGCCGGGACCGCGCAGACGATCACCGCGGCGGCCCCGTGGGCAACGGCCCATGGCACCATGGACCGGACGTCGTCCTCGGTCACCACGACCGCGGCCCCGCGGGCCACGTCGTCGGGATCGCCAGGCGTCCAGAGGTGGGTCAGTTCCGGCGTCATCGAACGCGCAGGACGGAGGGCAACCGCACCCGGCAATAGTTCCACCAGCTCCGAGACACACACGTGGGTGGACATGGCGGAGCATTCGCGCCGCCTGGAAAGCGCGCCTCTTATTCGTGCCCCGCGTCCGCCTCGCGGCACGCACCTGCTCGCAGCATGGCGTCGATCTCGTCTGTGCTAAACCCAGTCTCGCGTAGCACGCCGCGCGTGTGCTCGCCCGTCACCGGTACGCCATCGTAACGCATCTCCATGCGGGCAGCGCGCATGGGCGATGAAATCGCCGGCACCGCGCCGCGCCGCGACGGCGCCTGCTGCACGACGCCGCGCGCGACGACTTGCGGATGCTCCAGGGCCTCCTTCAACTCCAGCACTTGACCGCACGGAATACCCAGATCGTGCAGCAGCTCGTCCCAGTACACCCGCGGATGCACACGAAAGGCTGTGGCGACTATGGCATCCAACTCGTCGCGGTTACGCACGCGCGACTCGTTCGTGGCAAAACGTGGATCGGCCGCGAGCTCCGGCTGCCGTATTACCTGCTCGCAGAAGGTCCGCCACACGGCTTGGCTGAGCACCGCCACGTTCACATAGACGCCATCGGAGCACAGGAAAGGCCCGTAGGGTACCAGCAGGTGATGCCTAGAGCCGATTCGCTGCGGATTCTGATCGCGAAACCACGCGAAGTAGGCATGGTAACCCATCCAAGAGAGCAGACAGTGCTGCATCGAGATGTCTATCTCATCGCCCACGCCCGTTCGCTCACGCGCGATGAGAGCCAGCGTGACCGCCTGTGCCGCATACATCGCCGCAGAGATATCGGCGATGGAGAGCGGTACCTTGCAGGCCTCCTCGGGTGTGCCGTTCATGGCAATCAGCCCGCATTCGCCCTGCACGAGGAAATCGAACGCGCGCTCGCCGCGGTACGGCCCCTCCTGACCGTACCCTGAGATATGGCAATAGATCAGCCGCGGGTTCTTCGCGGATAGCGCCGCATAGCCTACGCCAATGCGCTCCGCCGTACCGGGAGAGAAGTTCTCGATGACCACGTCCGCACGCTCGACCAGCCTATGAACGGCTTCGAGACCACGCGCGTCCTTGAGATCGAGCGCCACGCTCTCCTTGTTGCGCGCATTCCATACATATGACGAGCTCATACCATGGACCACCGAATCCCACTCGCTGGTGAGCTCCCCGGTCACACGTTCGATCTTGATGACGCGCGCACCGGCATCCGCGAGCATCGCCGCGGCCATCGGGCCAGAGACGCTGATGCTCAAGTCGACGACGGTGATGCCCTGTAGCGGCTGCATGTGCTTTATCCCCTCGCGACCCTCGCCAAGCATTAGAGTGTATCGACAACCTCTGGAATGAGGCGCTGGAACGCCTCGGCGTAGCGCATCGCTTGGTTTCTTCCAAACCTGCGCCCGAAGGACGCTCTGTTCTCCGCTCGCTGCGTGTAATGGTCGACCATGTATTGCTGCGCGGCCATGCGCGCCATCGCCTCGGTCTTTCTCGGGAAGGTCTCGGTGATGTCCAAATACGTGTTGGGGCTGAACCCGCAGAGCTCGGTATGATGTGGCTCGAAGACGTAGAGCGCCGGCGGCGTAATGGTCTTGAAGGCTGCGGGAACGCCCGCGCCGATCGCGAGCTTGCGCGCCAGGACCGTCGCGCGATGAGCCTCTGGATGATCCGGATTGGCAGGGTCCATCTCGGTATGCGTGATGACGGCGTCCGGTTCGAAATCGCGCATGAGCTCCGTGAGGCGGTCGAGTGCCGCGCGATCCACGATAAGCGGATAATCACCGAGATCAAAGAAGTGGACGGCGGCGCCGAGCACGGCGGCAGCGGAGCGCACCTCGCGTTCTCGTATCTTCTTGACGTTTTCGACGGTCTGTTCCGGCTGTTTCCACAGCTCGCCGGACTCGCCGCGCTCGCCAAAGCTCAACGCCACGATGACGGCCTCACCACCGTCTTGGACCACTTTGCCGATAGCCCCTCCCGAACGCCACAACCAGTCACCCGCATGCGCAGAGACGACCATCAACCGGGAACTCACACTAGCACCTCTCGCCTTTCCAGCCGCGAACTCGCTCAGGGCAAGTTGAAGATCGCGAGGGTCGTCTCGCCGGCGCGGAGGCGCCGCATGACATCGGCTTCGTACTCGATGCGCTCCCCAGCGGCAGTGGCCAGGGCCTCTGCCTCGCCTGACGGGATGACCACGACGCCATCGTCGTCACCAACGATGAGGTCACCGGGATTCGCGACGACATCTCCTAGGACGATCGGGACTTGAAGCGCGCCGCCACCATACTTCGAGGTACCGCGGATGCACGTACCCCGCGCGAACGTAGGAAAGCCCATCGCTGCGATCTCGTTCGCATCGCGGATGCAGCCATCGATGACCAGGCCCGCTAGCTGTCTGGCCATCGCCGCGACACTCATCACTTCGCCCCAATAGCCGGCTTCGTAGAATCCACTGACGCCCACGACCAGGACGTCTCCCCGCTTTGCCGCGTAGATCGCCTTGTGGAGCATCAGATTATCTTGCGGTGGCGATAGAACGGTGAAAGCGCTACCGTAGATTCGCATTCCGTGCGTGACCGGTTTGATAGCGCTCGGAATCGCCCCACGTCTCCCGAAGGCCTCATGGAGCGTGGCCGATGAGAACGAAGAGATGGTCTTAGGCGCTTGAGACACACGACGTCCTTTCGAGTCGCTAGTATTCTAATGAATCGCCGGCAGTGGTTCATCGGCCGTAACAGACAGAGAAAGTTGTGCGAGATTGGCGTACATGACCAGGGGGCTCGTGACTGCGGCGGAGAACCGCACCAGGTGCATCGTATCGCAATACTCGACGATTGGGAGCACCGCTGGGCGGATTCGTCATCCACGGACCGCCTCCGGCAACACGCTCTGGTGGAGATCTTCGATCACCACGTCGAAGCCGCGGAGCTCACCGACCGCATCTACGACGTAGACATCTTGATCCTGAATCGAGAGCGCACGGCACTCGACGCTGCGGCGCTGCGCGCGCTTCCGAACCTTCGTCTCATCTACAATACCGGTACCGGGCTTCCGCATCTGAACACCACGGCTGCGCAGGAGCTCGGCATCCAGGTCTTCAGCAGCCCTGGTGCGACCGCGCAGTCCGTCGCAGAGCATACCTTTGCGTTGATGTTGGCGGCGTTCCACCGCATTCCGCAACTGGATGCCGACGTACGCAGTGGGGGGTTTGCCCGCCCGATCATCAGGGACCTCGGCCGAAAGACGCTTGCCGTTCTGGGGTTGGGAACGATCGGCACACGCGTTGCGCACATCGGCCAGGCGTTCGGCATGGACGTCGTCGCCTGGGGCCCGACGTTGACCGGCGCACGCGCTGAGGCCGCCGGGGTCCGGCGCGCGGTGAGTCTCGTCGATCTCGCGCGCCAAGCGGATATCTTCTCCATCCACCTCCGCGTGGTCGAACGGACCATCGGCATCGTGGACGCAACGGTCATCGACGCACTTCGGCCTCATACGCTCCTGATCAATACCTCACGCGCGAAGCTCGTGGACCGCGCCGCTCTGCTCCAGCGCCTGACACGCGGTGATCTCCAGGTCGGCCTCGATGTCTTCGACGAGGAGCCGCCGGCTCTGGACGACGCCATCCGGAGTGCCCCCGGCGTGCTAACGCCACATATCGCATGGATGACCGATGAGACGTGGGACCGCTTTATTCGCAGCGGCATCGACGCCATCGAGAGTGCACTCACACGCCAGGGATAGCCTTCGCGCGCTAGCAGGAACCTGCTAAAGAGCCCTTCCCAGCAGTTGGCCCTCGTGGATAGCGGACAGGATCTTACGCGGCGACACGGCGTCGCCGATGAGGCCGAGGAGCCTGCCGTCACGGCCGAACGCCCGCGCCAAGGTGTCGTTTGCAACCCGTGGCCCCGCCCAAACCGTGAGCAGGGGCCTGGGAAGCCGAATCGACTCGCCTGAATACACGTCGCGGACGTAGAGGTGCTCCGCGGTCACGGAGCCCGGCTGCATGCCGGTGTACACGCGTGCGCCGCTCTCTCGCAATCGGCGTTGTAACCCGATACGCGAGAGGTAGTCTAGGTTCATGCCAACGTCGGTTCGGGACGTAGCGACCGAGACGCGGTAACCCAATCCCAATAGTCGATCCACGGGACCGTAGGCGTAGTAGCTGCCGTCCTCGTCGAAGACGATCGCTTCGCCGTCACCGGCTCCAAGTGCAAACCAGCGCTGGTCATCCGGTACGAGCGGATCCAGCTCAGCCAGGACGCGCGGAGGCGCCTGCGCGAGTGATCCTGTGGCAAGAACGGCAACAGCGTCGTCCTGCTGAGTCCACTCCGTCACGTCGTCATGCGTAACCGCATGGCCGCAACACACGTCGACGCCGTACTCGGCCAATCGGGCCTTCTGATACGCAAGGATACCGCCGAACTCGCCCAGGCCCGGCATCGCCGAAAGGTATCGGAGCTGCCCGCCGATCTCCCCGGCAGCCTCCCAGAGGCGCACCCGATGTCCCCGGCTGGCCGCCACCCACGCGGCCTCCATGCCCGCGGGCCCTCCCCCGACCACGTGGATCGTGCGCGGCGTGTCGGTGCGCTGGGCCGGTTCCCATGACCCCTCGGCGCCCACTTCAGGGTTGTGGATGCAGAGCATACGCTTCCCCGTGTGAATGATACCCCAGCAGATGTTACACGAGATGCAATTCCGAACGTGCGCATCGTCTCCGGCGCGCCAACGTGCCGGCAGATCGGGGTCGCTGATCAGGGCACGAGCCATGCCGATGAGGTCGGCAACGCCGTTCGAGACGAGCTCTTCCGCGGTCTGGCGATCCATGATGCGCCCGATGGCGATGATCGGTGTCTTTGCGTGCGGCGGGCGCGCCTCGGCGATAGCGTCGGCGAACGGCGCAGGCGGGAAATGCATGTCCGGAACATGCCGCTCTAGGCTCAAGCTGAAATTTCCCTGACTGATGCCGACAACGTCGACCAACGCATGGGACTCGAGCTCGGCGATGATCTCCCGCGTGTCGGCGGGTATCAGGCCTCCGTCAACGAACTCGCTCCCACTCAGCTTGAGGCCGAGGACGAAATCCGTGCCGCACGCATCGCGGATCCCTTTTAGGATATTTCGCAGGAAGCGCATCCGGCCTTCGGGGCTGCCGCCATAGTCGTCCGTGCGCGTATTGCTCCATGGCGAGAGAAACTGCGTCACCAGATAGCCATGTGCGCCGTGAATCTCGACCCCGTCGAATCCTGCCTCCTTTGCGACCACCGCAGAATCGATGAAGGCGTTCTCGAGCTCCACGATCTGCGCGATGCTCATGATGTGTGGAACCACGCCGCTGAGCGCGTCTGGTGCGGCGGAGACGCCCCATGGCGAGCCGACCGGCCCCCAGAGCTGCTGGCGCCCCACGTGCCACAGTTGTAGGAAGATGGGCACGCCGTGAGCGTGGACGGCGGAGGCGAGCCTTGCCAGTCCCGGCCACGCCGCCGGATCATAGGCGCGTACGACCGAGGGGTTGGGCTGCGAGCTCGGGTGGACTGAGACGCCTTCCGTGATGATGAGTCCGACGCCGCCCTTGGCCCTGCGGGCGTAATAGGCGATCAGCTCTTCGGTCGGCAAGCCTTCACGGCCGTAGTTCCCGACAGTCGCGACGTGCACGAGGCGGTTCTTGAGATGCAGCGCGCCGACCGCGACATCGTCGAACAAGGCAGAGGTCATCTTCATCATCCTTCGCTGGTGATCTCTTAGAGTGACTCCACGATGGGTTCGGTCGCTGCTTCGAAGCTCTTGCGCTTGCCGACGAGCAGCGGCAGAGCGAACGCGATGAGCGCAAACGCCAAGAAGGCCAAGGCGATCGGATGGACGCCCAGCGAGATGCCAAGCCCGTGCCATCCGCCGTAGGCCGCTAGAGCCTCGGAGAGGCTGGTCTCGATGATTGGCCCCAAGATGATCGCAAGCACCAGCGGGATCGGCGAAAATCCGAGGATCTGCAAGAGGAACGTGAGCAAACCCGCGACGAGCATGACGTACACGTCGAACGGGTTGCTGCTCAAACCGTACGCGCCGATGACACTGAAGACGATGATCAGCGGCGCGAGGACGGCGGGCGGTATGCGCAGCATGGCCGGCGAGATCATCGTCGAAACGAGCGAGAGCAGAAACGTGCCGACGATCGCCAGAATGAAGCCCAAGAACAGCACCCACAACATCGGAAGCTGCTGCGTGAAGAGCGCGGGACCCGGCCGGAGCCCGTGAATCATCAAGCCTGCTTCGAATGCAGCGGCCTCCGCCGATCCGGGGATGCCGAACGAGAGCAACGGGACTAGGCACGTCCCAAGAATCGCGCAGCTCGCCGCTTCGGAGGCCGCTACGCCGTCCATCTCACCCGTACCCAAGAGCGCGCGGTAGCGCGAGAATTTTTGGGCCGCCCAATATCCGAGGAACGTCGCGGTCTCCGGGCCGACCGCCGGGATGAGGCCGAGTGCCGCTCCGATGAATGAGGAGCGAATCGACGTCGGGAAGATGCGGACGATCTCGCCCCAGCGGAGAAACGGCGAACCGGTGATCTTTCCCGGTACCTTGAACATGGTGCCGCGTTTGAGCGCAAGTCCAATCGCTTCCGGGATCGAGAAGATGCCGATGATGACGGGGATGACCGATATCCCGCTGAGCAGATTGACGCTGTGGAAGGTAAAGCGCGGCTCGCCGAGTTGCGGAGCCATGCCTACCGTGGCCACCAGGAGCCCGACGAGCGCCACCCCCCAGCCACGCAGCGCGCTCCCGCCGGAGAGCGTGGAGACGATGCTGAGCCCGAACAGGGCGAGCGCGCACGTCTCGATCGGGCCGAATTTCAAGGCGACCGGTGCGAGGGCGGACGTCAACCCGATGAGGATGAGGCCGCTGATCAGCGTACCGATAAACGACGAGTACGACGACGCGGCCAACGCCTTGGCCGCCTGCCCCTTCTTCGCCATCGGATAGCCGTCGAACGTCGTGGCCGCCGAGGCCACCGTTCCCGGTATATTGATCAGGACGGCACAGATCGAGCCGGTCCAGATAGCAGACACGTAGACGGCCAGCAGCATCATCAGCGCCGGCGCCGTTGCGAACGAAAACGTCAACGGCACGGTCAGCGCTACCGCCATCGTCGCGGTCGCGCCTGGGATGATGCCGATGAAGAATCCGATGACGAGCCCGATAGCCATCGCTATGATGCTGATCGGTGTGAGCACCTGATGCAATGCGAGGACGATCGTGTTCCAGTCGTACAATGCGCCGTCTCTCCCGAAACGTCCGGCCTATGGAATCGGCAAGTTGAATGCGCGAACGAAGATGGTATACAGCGCCATGCTCGTTGCCGCGGCAAGCACGGCCTTGGAGACCAGCGACCAGCCTGTCGGATGCTTCCAGATCATCGCCAGCACGTAGAGCGCCGTGAGCACCCGAAAATCCAGTCGTCCGAACAACCCGATGTAGATGAGCGTCAGGACGATCGGAACGGCCACACCAGCAAAGTCATAGCTGGCCGCGGCATGGCTGTGACGGATGCCCGCGCCCACCATGACCGCGGCGACGCCGATCATGAGCGCAAGGACGATCCGCGGGTATTCGGCGGCACTCAACTGCAGGCTGGTACTCAGCCACCAGAAATAGAGGCCGACTACGAGGAGCGCAGCACCGACGAATACCTGCGGATACTTGATCCTTACCATCGGCTATGGCGTAGAGCCCGGGTGGAGCTTGTAACGCTCGATGAAGGTCTTGTAGACGCGTTCGTCCGAGCGGATGAGGGCAAGCGCCTGCTGCGCGGAGCCTGGTCCCCACGGAAGGCTGGCTTTGGCATAGTCCGCCTTCAGCTCGGGATCGTTGAGGGCTTTGAGGAACGCCGTTTCCAAGACTTTCTGTACGTCCGCCGAGATCCCGTGGGGAGTCACCAGGATCCGCCAGAGGGCGAACTGCGCACTCGGGAAGCCGAGCTCCTTGAACGTGGGCGTGTCCGGGAAGGATGCTAGGCGTTTCGGGGCGGCAACGGCGACCGGCTTCACGGTGCCGGCCTTGACGTAATCGACGATCTCAGAGGGATAGTTGAACGCCAGGTTGACCGTCCCCGCCATGACCGCCCGCAGCGCTGGGGCTCCGCCTTGGAACTCAACACGTTGGAACGGAACGCCGTAGACCTGCTTGAGCGCGAGGAGCGACCAATCATTGCTCGTCCAGAGTCCGCTCTCCCCGACCGTCATGGTATGGGGATGGGCTTTCGCTTGCGTCACGGTTTCTTTGAACGACTTTTCGAACTCGCTGCCGCTCTTGACATCCAAGACGCCGAAATCCGTGTTTACGAGGACGATCGGATCGAAGGACTCCGCCGTGTACGATACATCCGGCAGGAGGCTCTTGTCGGTGATGATCGCCGGTATCTCGAGTCCGAGCGTGTAGCCGTCCGGTTTGGAGCTGGCGACACGAGTATTTCCGACAACGCCGCCTCCGCCGACCACGTTGACGACGATGATTCTCTGGCCGAGGTACTTCTCCGCATACTTCGCGAGGAGACGCGAAGTGATATCGATCCCGCCACCGGCCGGGTATTGTACGACCAGCGTGACCGGATGATTCGGGAAGTCCGCAGCCGATGCGCTACTCTGCATTCCTAGCAAGAAGGCAAGAACTGCACATGCGCTTCCGAGGATACCGAGGTGTAGCCGTCTCATATGGGGGCCTTTCCACTCTCCGGAGTCAGCAGTATGATGAATCCCACGAAAGACACAATGCAACGCTTTTGCCTTCCGCAGCGTGATTACGCACGATCCTAACACGTTGTCCGGCACCTCAACATCGGCCGAAACGACCGAGCGGGTACACGGACGCTTGGCAGATGCAGCCAATGAACATCTCCCATGAACGCAGTACACTGTAACGTACGATGATGTTGGCTGGACACGCTATGGCAGCACTGTTGCGCGAACACGACATTCCGTGGGTTGCCGGTGTCTCGGGAGAGAGCTTTCTGCCGTTGCTCGACGGCATGCGAAGCGAGTCGCTGCCCTTTCTCGCTACCTGCCACGAGTCTGGTGCCGCATTCCTAGCCGTCGGCTATGCGCGAGCATCCGGGCGCCCAGGGGTCATCGCCGTCACCCGCGGCCCCGGTGCCTCCAACGCCTTGATCGGCGTGCACGAGGCCTCCCAGGCCAACGCACCGTTGGTCGTCTTCGTCGGTCAACTCGAGAGCGGGGTACGCGGACGGCGGGCCCTTCAGGAGATGGAGTACACCGACCTGTTTCGAAGCGCGGCCAAGGACGTCTTCGAGGTAACGCGCCCGGATCAGGCGCCCGCCGCGGTGTTGGCGGCGTTACGCAAGGCAACCACGGAGCCGGCCGGTCCCGTCGTGGTCAGCATTCCGGCCGACCATTTCTACGGCGAGGTGAACGAAGCCGCACAAACGCGACTCCCGCAAGCGCCAACGACGCACGGCGTCCTCTCGCGCGAGGCGCTCGACGCGATCGTCGCGATGATGCGGGACGCACGGCGCGGCGCGATCATCTGCGGCGCCGAACTCTCCGGTGGGGCCGCAGCGGAGGCACTTGACGTGCTGTCCCAGCGCTCCGGCTTCGGCGTATTGGGGGGCCATGCGTTCCCCGATGTACTGCCGCCGGACCATCCCTCCTGGCTCGGCTGCAGCACGATTCGGGGGCCTCGTGCCGTCAAGCAATTACTACGCGAGGCCGATGCACTGCTGGTGCTCGGTCACCGTTTGGGCGACCGCGTGACGCAAGGCTATCTTCCGCTTACCGCGAGGATCGCGATCGTACAGTCGGCACCAGATATCGGCTGGGACGAGTACCTGGCATCGGAGTTCCACTACGCCGACCCCGTCGCCGCGGTCCAGCAGATCTCCGAGCGGCTGGCCGAGCCGGACAGCGACCACGCGGCGCGGCGCGAGGAGCGAGCCGAGTGGGTGCGATACAGCCGGCGCGCCTTGGCCCAGGAGGGGCGAGACATCATCGCCGCCGAGGCTCGCGAGGCTGAAGGCGTTCCGTTCGGTTCGATCCTCGAGACGTTAGATCGCACTCTCCCAGACGACGCAAACGTCGTTTCGGACGCCGGATCGTTCAACGACTGGATCGTCCGCTACTTTCCCTTCCGCGCGCAACGCCGATACTTCGGTCCGCTCTCCGGGAGCATGGGCTACGCGGTGCCCGCGGCGCAAGGCGTCCAGTTGGCGCTGCGCCGCACGCGCACGGTCGCTCTGGTGGGAGACGGCGCGTTCCTCATGACGGGGCTGGAACTGGCGACAGCGGTGCGCCTGAATCTCCCGATCACGGTCGTGGTCTTCAAGAACGGTATCTGGGGGTCGATCGCCCTTCATCAGGATGCGCGCTTTCCAGGGCGCCGCTTCGCCGTCGACCTCCCCCAACCGTCCTTCGCCGCGCTTGCGGTGTCGCTTGGCGCGCGCGGCTTCTCGGCACAGACGGCGGAAGAGTTCTCCGCGGCGATGGAGGCAGCGTGCGCCGGCGGACCGAGTTTGGTCGAGGTGGTAACGGACGCGGTGCATCCCTCGCCCAACAGCTATCTCTCACTCGCCGCTCCGCTAGGATGAAGGAGGAATCCATGGCCGAAAAGCCAGGCTGGGAAGGACGTTGTTACGAGGACTTCGAGGTGGGGGACGTCTACGTCCACCGTCTGGGTCGCACGATCACCGAGGCGGACAACATCTGGTTCACGCTCCTGACCTTGAATACCAATCCGATGCACTTCGACAACCACCTGGCGGAACAGTCGACCTTCGGCAAGGCATTGGTCAACAGTTGCTTCACCTTGGCGCTCGTCACCGGGCTGACGGTGAGCGACCTCAGCGAGCATGCGATGGCCAACCTCGCCTGGACCGACATCGTGCTGCCGCATCCCGTCTTCGCCGGCGACACGCTCTACGCGCGTAGCGAAGTACTGGAGAAGCGCGAGTCGAAGTCCCGGCCGACCGTCGGGATCGTCGGCGTGAAATCGGAGGGCTTCAATCAGAACGGCGATCTGGTGATCTCGTACAAGCGGACGTTCATGGTCTACAAACGCGCCCACCGTCTCGGTGCGCGCCCGCCGATTCCTTCCTCCAACAAGGAGTAGTGCCGTGACCTCAACGACTACCCGCGCCGGCGCCACGCGCGCCGTCGCCGAATATGCCGCCGGCATGCGCTTCGAAGACCTCCCCGCCTCGGCGATCGAGCATGCGAAGCAGGCGATCCTCGACTGCATCGGCATCGCCGTCCGCGCCCGCTTCGATGCGGAGTCGAGCGGCCCGATCGCTCGAGCGGTCGGCGGGCTCGGCGCGAGCGGCACGTGCACCGGCATCGGCCATGGCGCGATCTACCCTCCGCAGTACGCGGCGCTCCTGAACGGTGCCTACTTCCACACCTTGGACTACGACGACACCCACGTCGGCGGCTCGCTCCACCCCGCGGCGCCGATCGTCGCGGCCGGGCTCGCGATGGTCGAGGAGAGCGGCGCAAGCGGCGCCGCGCTGCTGCGCGGGATCATCGCCGGCTACGACGTCATCGCGCACATCAGCGAGACGGCGAGCGCAAAGGTGCACTACGACCGCGGATTCCACCCCACGGCCACCGCGGGAACGTTCGGCGCGACGGCGGCGATCTACAACGCCCTCGACGGAACGGCTGACCAGATCGAGAACGCCTTCGGCATCAACGTCAGCCAAGCTGCCGGATCGCTGCAGTTCCTCGAGAACGGCTCGTGGATCAAACGCCTCCACGTTGGCCTCACGGCGCACAACGCCGTGCTCGCGTATCGCTTCTCGCAGGCGGGCGTCGTCGGCTCGAGCAAGGCCCTCGAAGGGGGCAGCGGCTTCTACCACGCCTACTCCGACGGCGTCGACCCCGATGCGTATCTCGATCGGCTCGGCAAGCCGCACGCGATCGAGGAGACGGCCTTCAAGCCGTATCCCTCCTGCCGCTTCACGCACGCCGCCCTCGACGAGCTGGTGGCAATGGTGCTCGAGCTGGATCTCAAGCCCGAGGAGGTCGAGTCCGTGCGGATCGCGCTGCCGCGTACGGGGATGGATCTCGTGGCCTATCCCGAGGCCTACAAGCGCGCCGCAACCTCGGTCGTCGACGGCCAATTCAGCATGTACTTCCTAGCCGCCGTCGCGATCCTCAAGCGGCGCTTCGGCTGGGACGACTACGGGCTGCTCGGCGATCCCCGCATCGCCGCGCTCGTTCAACGCATCCGCGTGGAGGAGGACCCCGAAGTGGAGAAGCTCTATCCGCGGATGGCGGCCCTGGTCGAGCTGCGTGCGCGCGGGAAGAGCCTGCGCCGGCTCTCCGATACTCCCAAGGGAGAGCCGGAGAGACCGCTCACCTGGGAGGAGATCATCGCGAAGTTCGACGACCTCGCCGGCGTGGCGTATGCCCCGGCGCGGCGCGAGCGCATCGTGCAGTTGGTCCGTGGTCTCGATCGTGCCGCGGATGTCCGAGCGTTGACCGAGCAGTTGGGAGCCTAAAGTAGGAACGGATGACAACCACACCACAACAGACCACGACCGGGCTGCGCCTGACGCCCGAGCAGCACGCCCTGCGAAGCGCGGTGCGCGAGCTCTGCGAGAGCTTCCCTCAGGCGTATTGGCGGCAGCTCGACGCGGAGCGCGGCTACCCGGACCGCTTCATTCAAGTGCTGACGGAGGCGGGCTACCTCGCTGCGCTGATTCCCGAGGACTACGGCGGCGCGGGTCTGGGCATCCTCGAGGCATCCATCATCCTCGAAGAGATCAACCATGCCGGCGGCAACGCCGCCGCTTGCCACGCTCAGATGTACACGATGGGCACGGTGCTCCGCCACGGCAGCGCGGAGCAGAAGCGGCGCTACCTTCCGCAAATCGCCGCGGGCACGCTGCGGCTGCAGGCCTTCGGCGTGACCGAGCCAACCGCGGGCAGCGATACCACCAAAATCCAGACGACGGCGGTGCGCAAGGGCGACCGCTACGTGGTCAACGGCCAGAAAGTCTTCATCTCGCGGGTCCAGCACTCCGACATGATGCTCCTTCTCGCGCGCACGTCGCCGGCGGGCAGCGATCCGAAGGACAAGACCTTCGGCCTCTCGACGATGCTGGTCGATCTCAACGCCGCAGCGGCCGGGCAGATCGAAGTGCGGCCGATTCGCACGATGATGAACCACGAGACGAACGAAGTCTTCTTCCGCGACCTCGAAGTCCCGGTGGAGAACTTGATCGGCGAAGAGGGGCGGGGCTTCCGCTACATTCTCGACGGCATGAACGCCGAACGCATTCTGATCGCGGCGGAGTGCATCGGCGACGGGCGCTTCTTCATCGAGCACGCGGTGAAGTACTCGAGCGAGCGCATCGTGTTCGGGCGTCAGATTGGGCAGAACCAAGGCGTGCAGTTCCCCATCGCGCGAGCCCATGCGGCGCTCGAGGCCGCCAACCTGATGCGCCTGCAAGCGGCCGCGCTCTTCGACGCCCGCGAGAAGTGCGGCGCCGAGGCGAACATGGCGAAGCTGCTCTGTTCCGAGGCATCCTGGCAGGCGGGGAACGCTTGCCTCGATGCCTACGGTGGTTACGGCTTCGCCGAGGAGTACGACGTCGAACGCAAGTTCCGCGAGACGCGCCTCTACATCACGGCGCCGGTCTCCAACAATCTGATTCTGGCCTTTGTCGGGCAGCACGTGCTCGGCATGCCGCGCTCGTACTGATGCTTCCCACGTGCCTGCTCTTCGTACCGGGAGACCGCCCCGAGCGCTTCGCTAAGGCGCTGGCCAGCGGCGCCGGCGGGGTCATCATCGATCTCGAAGACGCCGTCGCTCCCGGGCACAAGCCGATAGCGCGCGGGAACGTCATTGAAGAGCTGCGCAGCGCCGCCCTCAGCGCCGTGCGGCGCTTCGTGCGCATCAACACGCTGCGCTCGCGGACGGGACTCGAAGATCTGCTGGCGCTCTCCGATGTGAAGCCCGATGGCGTGGTCGTACCAAAAGCCGCGTCGGGCGGCGAGCTCGCGATCGTCGCAGCGCTCCTCCCCGGCATCCCGATCGTCGCGCTCATCGAGTCGGTGGCCGGCGTCCGCGCCGTCGACGAGATCGCACACGAGCGCGGCGTGGCCGCCATAGCCTTCGGCGACGCCGATCTCAGCGCCGAGCTCGGTTCCGCGAAGAGGTGGGAGGCGCTGCTCGCCCACCGCGCCCGGGTGGTCCTTACGGCGCGATCGGCGGGCATCGCTGCGCTCGACGGCGTGACGCTCGACTTGAGCGACGCACGCACCATCGGCGAGGACGCACGGCGCGCGCTCGAGATGGGCTTCGATGGCAAAATGGCGATCCACCCCGCTCAAGTCGTGCCGATCGTCCAGGCGTTTACCCCCGGCGACGAGGAGGTGGCACGGGCGCGCCGCATCGTCGAAGCGGCCGCGGGCGGCGGCGTCACCGTGGTCGACGGCCGCATGGTGGATCCGCCGGTGATCGCCGCGGCGCGGCGCATCTTGGCGCGTGCTACGCCGTCATAAGGGCTGGCCAAAGGCGCCGTCCGCGGCGAGCGCGGCGATGCGCGCGTCGTCATAGCCCAACAGTCCGCGGAGGATGGCATCTGCGTGTTCGTTGCGCCGCGGCGCACGACGCGCCAGCGGCGGCTCGTCTCCCACGCGCACGGGGGATGCGATGCCGCGCACCGTCCCGAAGACGGGATGTTCCACGGCAACAATCAAGTCGCGTGCGGCGGTCTGCGGCTCCGCCAACGCCTGCTCGATCGTGTTCACGGGGCTGCTGGGGACGCCGGCCTGCTCGAGCAGCGTGAGCCACGCGGCCGCGGGCTTACGCATGAAGGCCGGCTCGAGGACGGCCAGCAGCTCGCGCGCATTGGTGCAGCGCGCCGAGAAGTCGGCAAAACGTACATCGCTCTTGACTGCGGGCAGCTCCAGCACGTCGCAGAGCCGCTCGAAGAACTTCTGCTTCGCGCAGACGACGACGATCCATCCATCGGCGGTCTGGAAGTTCTGGAACGGCACGACCGACGGATGTGCCGAGTGAGCCGTACGCCGCGGCGTATCCCCCGCCGTGAGGTGCCACGTCGCGAGATAGGTGAGCATGCCCATCGCCGTATCGAAGAGGCTCGTGTCGCAATCCATCCCGACGCCGTCGCGGCGCGCCGCATGGATGCCGCACATGAGCGCCAGCGCGGCCACGTACCCCCCGGAGTAGTCGACGAGCGAGAGCCCGGACTTCGCCGGCGGGCCGCCGGGCTCGCCGGTGACGCTCATCCACCCCGCGATGCCCTGCAAGATGTAGTCGTAGGCCGGAGCCGTGCGCTTGGGGCCCGTCATGCCGAAGCCCGAGAGCGAGCAGCAGACAATCGCGGGATTGGCGTCCTTCACGTCGGCGTAGCGCAGACGGAGGCGCTCGGGGATGTCTCCGCGCAGATTCGAGTAGACGGCGTCGGCGTGGGCGACCAGGTCGAGAAAGACCGCGTAACCCGCCGCGCTCTTCATATCCAGCGAGAGCGAACGCTTGTTACGGTTGAAGGCTTCGAAGAAGAGGCTGTCTTCGCCCGACTGGTGCGGTGGAATGTAGCGGGAGACGTCTCCGCCACCGTGAGGGTCCTCGATCTTGATCACGTCCGCACCGAGATCGGCGAGATGCATGCTTCCGAACGGGCCGGCCCCGTACTGCTCGACGGCGATGATACGAATATCTTCCAACGGCCTCATAACGGAGATTCGTTAGCGGCTATCGTCCATATCCCTGTGCAGCAACATTCGTTCGGGATGCTATGCGCGCGAACGCTTCTACGGCCTCGAGCGCCCGGTCAGCGAACCGTTGCAGGCATTCGCTGGAAGCCCCGGAACCGAGCCCGCCTCGCGCGGGCGGGTGCCTCGCTCAAACGGTAGTTGGGAAAGCGGCGAAGGAAATGCGAGATCGCGATCTGGCCCTCGAGCCGCGCGAGGTGCATCCCCGCGCACTGGTGGGCGCCGGAACCGAAGGCAAGGTGCCGGTTCGGCGAGCGTTGGATATCGAGCCGGTCGGGTTCAGTAAACTGTTCCGGATCGTGGTTCGCCGCGCCGATGCACAGCGTGAGCTGCGTCCCCGCAGGCATCGACACGCCGCCAAGGACCGTCGCCTCCGTGGTGATGCGGTTACCGAGCTGGTTGGGGCTTTCGAACCGCAAGAACTCCTCGATGGCCGGCGTGATGAGGTCGGGCCTCTCTTGGAGCAGCCGCTTCTGCTCCGGCCACTCCAGCAAGGCGCGCAGGCTGTTTCCAATGAGGTTCGTCGTTGTTTCGTGCCCAGCGTTCAGGATGAAGATGCAGTTTTGCAGGAGCTCCGTCTCGCTGAGACGCTCGCCGCTCTCCTCGCCTTGAATGAGATGCGTCAGGACGTCTTTCTCCGGATCTCCGGGGTGCTCGCGGCGCCGCGCAACCAGATCCGCGAGATAGGATAAGAAATCGCGGACGGCGTTGTTCCCAAGGTCGTGCATCTGCGGCGAGATTGACGGCTCGAGCGCGCTGAGAATCGCACGTGACCACTCACGCAGCGGTCCGCGCTCATCCTGCGGCATATCGAACAAATTACCGATGACCTCAATCGGGATGGCGGCAGCGTAATCGCTGATGAGGTCGACCTCACGCTTCTCCTCCACCCTATCGAGTAACGCGTCGACCAGCTTTACCAGCGGCGCGTCCATCGCCCCAACAGCCTTCGGCGAGAGCGCACTGGTCATCAGGCGCCGCACTCGCGTATGGAACGGGGGGTCATTGAATACCAGGCTCGTCGTGTGATGAGCATAGAGCAGAGAGTCGCCGAACTTCGGCTTGAACTCTACCTTCTTGTCCGAGCTGAACGTCTTCGTGTCGCGATAGATCGCACGAAGATCGGCATATCGTGTCAGAAAGTACGACCCGTCCGGCATCAGCCGCACCGGATCGTACATCCGGCATGCATGGTAATAGGGGAAGGGATTGTCGTAGAAATCAACTGGCGGCCGAGCAAGGTCGAAGGAGTGCGCCGCCTCCCGCGCGCGATCGTCCGTGACTTGCTGTGTGAGTTCGTTCATGACACTCCCTTCGTTGTAGCGTCTGCCGACCAATGAAGCTCCACCGCCGGCTCTATCCGCGCGCTCACGTCGCCGAAGCCCACGCGGTACCCAGGCCCCTGGCACCAGCCCGTCATGATCACCTCGTCGCCGTCCTCGAGGAAGCTTCGCCTGACACCGTTTGCGAGCGTGAGCGGCTCCCCGCCGTTCCGCGTCAGCTCGAGCAAGCTGCCGGATGAATCCCGCGTTGCGCCGCTGATCGTCCCGGACCCCATCAGGTCTCCGGGTTGCGTGTTGCACCCCGAGATCGTGTGATGCGCGAGCTGCTGCGCCATACTCCAGTAAAGCGTCTTGAAATTGCTACGACAGATCGTGGTCTCGCAGGCCGCGCCGGCCGGCCGCATTCTGACCTCAAGCTGAATATCGAACGCGTGCTCGCCGCGTTGCCGCAGGTACGGGAGAGGCATGGGATCCTGCCGCGGTCCCGCTACGCGAAAGGGCTCGAGCGCATCCAGCGTTACGATCCAAGGAGAAATGGACGTCGCGAAGGACTTGCCGTTGAAGGGCCCCAGCGGCACGTATTCCCATCGCTGGATGTCACGTGCGCTCCAATCGTTCATCAGCACCATCCCGAAGATATGCCGCTCCGCGTCCGGTACGGGAATGGGCTCACCAATAGCGTTACCCTGGCCGACGAGAAACGCCGTCTCCAATTCGAAATCGAGCTTGAGCGATGGGCCAAAACTCGGGCGCTGCGCACCCAAGGCCTTGGTTTCGCCGTTCGGGCGGCGCACCGGCGTCCCGCTCACGAACACCGAGGACGCCCGGCCATTGTAGGCGATGGGAATTTCCAGCCAGTTCTCGCACAAAGCGTTCTTCGGGTCCCGGAACAACGAGCCGACATTCGTGGCGTGCTCTTTGGACGAGTAGAAGTCGGTATAGCCTGAAATCTCCACCGGAAGGTGCAGCGACGCATGCCGCATCGGCACGAGGGCACGTTCTCGCAGAGCCATATCGTCCCGCAGCTCGGGGTTATCCGCGCGAAGCAGACTGCTCACCCGCCCACGCACGTGCGTCCAGGCCTCTCGGCCCAGCGCCATGAAGCGATTCATGCTCGCGCAGCCAAATACGCGCTGGCCCTGTGGAGCGATCTCCAGCGCTCCAGCCAGTTCGAGCGCGGCAAGATCGAGTATCTGATCTCCGATCGCCACTCCAACACGACGCATTGGATCACTACGCGTGGAAAAGACGCCATAAGGCAGATTCTGTATGGGGAAATCCGACTCGGCAGGAACCTCGATAAACGAGCTCAGAGCCTCTTCACGCATCGCCTCAGCGCTCGCTGCTGTTGAAGCGCTTGCGCAACGCGCGCCAGCATTGGGAGTAGTCTTTCTGCAACTGCACCATCTCCATCGCGGCAGATGTCGGCCGGATAACCCAGCGCGTCTCGAACATGAAAGCCATCGTATCAACGATATGGTTTGGTTTGGTCGTATCCGCTGCGAGCGCTTTCTCAAAGCTCTCAGCGTCCGGCCCGTGACCCACCATGCAGTTGTGCAGACTCGCGCCGCCGGGCACGAACCCTTCTTCCTTCGCGTCGTAGACGCCGTGGATCAGGCCCATGAATTCGCTTGCGACATTGCGATGGAACCAGGGTGGCCGAAACGTGTTCTCCGCCACGGCCCACCGCGGCGGAAAGATCGCAAAGTCCACGTTGTCGACGCCCGGAGTATCGCTTGGCGACTGCAGCACGAGAAAGATCGAAGGATCCGGATGGTCGTAGCTGATCGACCCGATGGTATTGAAGCGCCGTAAATCATACTTGTACGGCGCATTGTTGCCATGCCACGCAACGACGTCGAGAGGAGAATGGTCGAGCTGCGCGGACCATAGGTTCCCCATGAATTTGGCGATGAGGTCGCAGGCTTGGTCACGATCCTCATACCACGCCACGGGCGTCTGAAAATCACGCGAATTCGCAAGCCCGTTGGCACCAATCGGTCCAAGGCTCGGAAGACGGAAGAACGCTCCATAGTTCTCGCACGCGTAGCCGGAGGCTTCACCATCAGGAAGCTCCACGCGGAAGCGCAATCCACGCGGGACAACGGCAATCTCCTGCGGCTCAACATCGATCAGCCCGAGCTCCGTGGCAAGACGCAAGCGCCCACGCTGAGGAACGATCAACAACTCGCCATCGGCATCGTAGAAGTACCGGCCGGTCATCGAGCGATTAGCGGCATAGACGTGAATCCCGCAGCCGGCCTGAGCAGCGGGGCTGCCGTTCCCCGCCATGGTAACCAGACCTTGGACGAAGTCCGTGGGGTGCGTCGGTATAGCCTGCGGACCCCAGCGGAGCTGGTTGGGCGTGGTCGGTATCTCGTCGAAGGCGCTCGCCAGCAGACCGTTATCGATCTGCCTGAAGGGACTGTGCATGGCCGCGGGCCGGATGCGGTACAGCCAGGAGCGCCTGTTGGCATCCCGCGGCGCGGTGAACGCCGTTCCCGTGAATTGCTCAGCGTAGAGCCCATAGGGCGGGCGCTGCGGTGCATTCCGTCCGACCGGCAAGGCTCCTTCGAGCGCTTCCGTCGCGAACTCGTTCGCGAATCCCGATTGGTATACCAACGTCTGCGCAGGCGCCGGCTGGGTCTCCGGTGCGGCAGATGATCCGTTGCTCATCGTATTCTCCATCTTATGACATGCGCAAGGCGAATAGCCGGCTCAGGGCAGCAATCCCAGCTCGCGCAACCCGTCGGCGGGCTCTTCGAAGCTGCAGCTGCCGAACGACCGCAATGCACCGTGCCGCGTTCGAGTGACCGCCGCCATATCGAACCCATGATCTCTCCACATGAAGCATCCGTTGCTGAGACGGAAGCTATCTCGGCACGCGTCTCCCAGGACAGCAACGAGCTGATCGTCGGGAACTGTGCGCTCGCACGCCATGAGGGTTGCCGCGAGCACGTTCAGAAACCCATGCATCGTTGCGCCTCCGTAAACGCCGCACACCGGATGATGCAGCCCAGCCGTTGCTTTCCACGGCACGTCGTGGTCTCGCATCGCGGTAATGAAGCGAGCGATGATCGCGTTCGAAGGCAGCGCATCGCGGGTGATCCCGCCGCAGCGCAATTTGGCACCAACATCCATCGGAACGACGCTTCGCAGGGCAGCCACGGCGCTCGCGAGCAGTATCGGCTCATCGCCGGACGCCAACATTCTGGATGACTCGAGAAAGACGTGAAGCTGCTCAGCATCCGCACGGAAGGCGCGAAGCGCCTCGCAGACGCGGCGGAGATCCGATGCGGCCACCGCAGCCGACGGGCAATGCATTTCGACCATCGCCACGGTAACGTCCGGATCCTGTGCCTCCGCGAGCGCCGCGGCCGCTTCAACGATGCTTTCGCGGTGATCGAGGTAATCCACTACGATACTGAGCTTCACCGGGCCCGCGGTCTTGCCGCGTGCCGCCAACAGCTCACGCACTCGTCGCGCTGAGACCACGAATGGGCCTTGCAGGAAGCCTAGGGGGCTTGCGCGATGAATGCCATGCCATCGCAGCGCGTCCGCCATCGCTGCCTCCTGCGGAGGGAACAGCGCGGCGTCATCAACGAGTGCCGTGAACAGCGTTGTGGCGGCTTGGGTTTGCACGTGAGAGGGCGACTGAGTCCCCATAGCGATACCTCCAGGGTTACGAGATCGGAAGTGCCTCAGGCTCTCCCTTACCGAGATAGGCCGCTGCCAATCCCTCGTCGCTTGCGAGATCCGCGGCATTGCCGGTAGAAGCAACGCGACCGCGTTCTATCACCGCGAAGCGGTCGGCCAGCGGCAACGCCGCGAGCGCGTTCTGCTCGACCAATACGATGGTCGTTCCGTCACGGCGGACAGCGTCGAGCGCATCGAAGATCTCGGCCACAACGCGTGGAGCCAGGCCCAAGGACGGCTCGTCCAACAGCAGGAGCGATGGCTTTGCGAGCAGACCTCGGCCGATGGCGAGCATCTGCTGCTCGCCGCCGGAAAGCGTTCCGGCGCGCTGCCGCGTTCGCTCCTTGAGCCGCGGAAAGAGCGTGTAGACGAGGTCCAGCTCCGCGGCACTCTTCCCCCTGCGCGAATAGGCGCCGACTTCGAGGTTGCGGGCGACCGTGAGATCTTCGAAGACATGGCGGCGCTCCGGTACGAGCGCGATACCGCGACGCACGACCTGCTCCGCGGACAAGCCGTGGATCGGCTGACCTTGGTACGTGATGCGCCCGGAACGCGGCGCGTACAGCCCGGCGAGCGTCCCAAGCAAGGTCGATTTCCCAGCTCCGTTCGCGCCGACGATCGCGAGAAGCTCGCCTTCGTGTACGTCGAGCGTCGCGCCGTCCAGCGCGCGAACGTCACCGCGATACGTAACGAGATCTTCCACGGCCAGCAGTTGGCGCCGGTCGCTGGAGACAGTTCTGCGCGGCCGCTCATCGGATTCTCCGAGGTAGGCTGCAACAACGTCCGGATTCTGCTGCACCTCTGCCGGCGCCCCGGTCGCAAGAGTCATCCCGCGGTGCAGGACGACGACGCGATCCGATTCCGCCATCACGGTCCGCAAGTCGTGCTCGATCATCAGGATCGTGAGGCCCGACGCGCGCAGGCGGCGGAGCTGCCTGATGAGCGCGGCGACCTCGATGCGTGAGAGACCGCTGGCGGGCTCATCGAGCAGCAGGAGCTTCGGCTTCGTGGCAAGGGCACGCGCCAGCTCCAGCAGACGCTGCTGCCCAAAACTCAGATCCTGCGCTTGCGCCTGCTCTTGGCCCGCGAGCCCAGCCTCGGCTAGAAGTTGGCGTGCTTGATCGTAGGCCTGCGCGGTATGCACTCCTCGCGCTTCGAGCGCCGCTACGACGTTGTCGATAGCGCGCATGCCGCCGAAGACTTGTAGGGTTTGGAACGTCCGCGCCACGCCAAGCCGCGCAATTGCAGAGATTGTCATGCCGGCGAGAGCGTGGCCCTCCAGCCGGATCTCTCCGCTATCCGGCACATACGCACTCGTGATGAGGTTGAAGACGCTGGTCTTCCCTGCCCCGTTGGGGCCGATCAGCGAAACGAACTCGCCATGACGGACGTCGAAGGAGACGCCGTCGACGGCGGCCACGCCGCCGAATCGCTTTCGTGCGGCGTGGATCTCCAGCAGAGCAGCGCTCATGATGTGACCTTACCGAGCCAGGCTCCGGCAACGCCCTGGGGCAGCAGCCGTACGACGACGATGAGGATGACGCCAAATGCCACGATCTGCAGCGCGGCTACCGCCGATTGCGCGGTCGACGGGAAGAGATGACTCCCAAGCGCTTGGAGCGCTTCGTTGGCAAGGACGAACAACAGCGCTCCGAAGATCGGCCCTGCGGGCTTCTGGGCGCCGCCCAGGATGACCATCACCAGCAAGAAGATCGACTGTTCAAAGCCGAAGCTGGTCGGCGAGATGAAGCCGACGTAGAAGGCGTAGATCGAGCCCGCGATCGATGCGGCGATCGCGCAGAGAACGAAGGCTTCGAGCTTTCGCGTGCGCACCGAGATGCCGATCGACGCTGCCGCTACTTCGCTTGCGGCGATGGCGCGCATCGCGCGGCCTCGCCAGGATGCGCGCAGCACCGCCCTTCCGGCAGCCGCCAATAGGACGCACGTCCACGCCAACGCATAGAACGGTACGTCACCTGTGAGACTCAGCGCCCCGAGATGCAGTTGCGGGTAGTCCCCGTAGCCGGAGGGGCCGCCGGTCAGCGACGACGCCTGGTTGAGTACGACAACGAAGATGATGCCCAAGCCAAGCGTCGCCAACGTCAGATAGTGACCACGCAGCCTCAGCGTTGGATATCCAACGATCACCGCGAGCACAGCGGCGGCAGTTGTGGCGCCGGCAATGGCGAGCCAAGGGTTCCAGCCGTGCCCGGCGAGCAGGGCCGTGGCATACGCGCCGACACCCATGAACGCCGCTTGCGCCAGCGACACCTCGCCGGCGGCGCCGACGAGGATGCCAAGACCAGTCGCAGCCAGCGCATCGATCGCGACAACCACGAAAAGCCCGGTGACATAGCCGTTGTGAAAGAACGGAATCGCGATCAGCAACGCGACCGCGATCGCGCTAAACGCGTTGCGCACGGTGGCCAAGAATCCCCTCCGGCCGAGCGAAGAGCACGGCAATCAGGACGACGAAGGCGATGGCATCCTTGCTCCCTGAGGGAAGCAGTCCGCTTCCCACCGACTCGACCACGCCGAGCAGGAGGCCGCCGATGACAGCGCCGGGGATGCTGGAGATTCCACCAAGAATCGCGGCGACGAATCCCTTGAGCCCGAGCGCCAATCCCATGTTGTAGGTTGCCAAGGTAATCGGTGCGATCGCCACGCCCGCGATGCCGGCAAGCGTTGCTGAGAGCACGAACGCGAATGCCCCCATCGCTAGCGGGTCGATGCCCATCAAGCGCGCGGCTGGACGATCCATGGCAGCGGCGAGCAGCGCGCTGCCCAGACGCGTGCGCTCGAAGAGCAGCCACAGAAGCCCCATCAAGACGATGACGATCCCGAAGACCCAGAGCTGCTGCGGCGCCAGGGTAGCAGCCCCAAGAAGCAACGCACTGCCGTGACCGAACGCTGGAAGGCTCTTCGGTGAGCTTCCGAAGACCAGCAGAGCGATGCCGCGCAATGCGATGCTCAGGCCGATCGTGATGATGATCTGCACCACGATCGAGCTGTTCGCGGCACCACGCAGTGCGGCGTACCACGCGACGAGTCCCACGAGTGCAGAGAGAGCGACCCCGGCGAGAAGCGCCAACGGCAGCGGGACAGCGGCGGCTACCAGCGCCGCCGCCGTCATCGCCCCGCACATTGCGAACTCCCCTTGAGCGAAGTTTATGATGCCCGTGACGTTGTAGATGACCACAAAGCCAACGGCAACCAGGGCATAAATCGCGCCGGTCGCCAGGCCGGACAGCAGAAACTGCTCCACGTTCTTACTTGCTCTCGACCAAATGCCACTGTCCGTTGCGGAACTGGGCAATGACAAGATCGTTGATGGAGAGGCCCTGGTGGTCCTCAGGCGTTACGTTATAGACGCCGGAGAGGCTGACCAGATTATGTACCTTCTCGAGCTGATCGCGAATCTGCGATGGGTCGTCTCCGCCCCCATTCTTCATCGCCGCCGCGAGCAAACGCATGGCATCCCCGCCGAACGCAGCGATCGCATCGGGATCGTCGTGATAGCGGCTATCGTACTCCTTGGTGTAGCCGGCGAGCAGCTTCTTCTGCGGATCGTTCGCTGGAAGCTGCGAGCCCACGAGGATCTTCGTCGTGACGATGTAGACGCCGTTCGCGGCCTTCTTAGCAAGCTCCGTGAAGGCGTTGCCGCCGGCTCCTTGGCTGAAGACGAGCGCCTGGGGCAACGAGAGCTGAGCCGCGTCCTTGGCTACGATGGACGTGCCCGGCGGAATAGCCCAGACGACGAGCGCCTGCGGCTTCGCATCACGGATCTTGGTGAGCTGAGCCGTCACGTCCGAATCGGTTGCTTCGAATTTCTCCTGGTCGACGATCTTCAAGCCGTAGCGCGGCGCTACCGCGCTGAACTGCTTGACGCCGGAATCGCCGTAGGCGTTGTTTACGCTAATGAAGCCGATGGATTGAAGCTTCTTCTGAGCGAGGAATCGCGCGACCGATTCAGCGACCACGGAGTCGTTGTGGGGCGTCTTGAATACCCAGTGGCGATCGCCGACAGGGGTGACGATGGGGTTCGCCGCTCCATCGGAAATCAGCGGGACCTTCGCGGAGTCCATGTACTTGAGCAGCGGCATCGTCGTCGGGCTGGTTCCGCCGCCGATGACTGCCGAGACGTGGTCCTGCTCGACCAACTGC
>SCRA01000044.1 GCA_004297985.1 bacterium
AGGAGGGCGGACCCGCTGGGGTCCGCCCTCACCGCTGGACTATGGAGCGGAAGACGAGATTTGAACTCGCGACCCTCGCCTTGGCAAGGCGATGCTCTACCGCTGAGCTACTTCCGCATCGTAACGGGTCTCCGCCGCTCGAACTGGTGGGCAAGCAGAGGCTCGAACTCTGACGGGTTGCCCCACTGGAACCTAAATCCAGCGCGTCTACCAATTCCGCCACTTGCCCGGTGGTCGTGACTCGAGACTCGAAGAATGTTACCAAACGAGACGCAACGCGTCAAGCACGCAGGGAAAGAGAATGAGGCGAGTCGATCGACTCACCTCATTACTAAAGTGGTGCACCGCCAGGGACTCGAACCCCGAACCAAGTGATTAAGAGTCACCTGCTCTACCATTGAGCTAGCGGTGCGCACGTGAGAGAGTACCATACCGATCACGCATTCGCAAGCCCCGGCATTGCGCCCTCTGGGACTCGAACCCAGGACCCACGGCTTAAAAGGCCGGTGCTCTACCGACTGAGCTAAGGGCGCGCGGGCCGTCTTCAACGATTGGTGAGGTGCGACGAGCGACTCGGATGGGGTGAATGAGGGGACTCGAACCCCCGGCCTCCGGTGCCACAGACCGGCGCTCTAACCGACTGAGCTACATTCACCGCGAATCGCCGCATGTAGTGTACCCGTCGCGCGAAGCGCTGTCAACCAACGTACCGGCGATACGCGAACCGCGCGCAAGCGACAGCACGAGCTCGTGAGGCAATACCCCAGCCGACTGCGCGATCCGGTCGAGCGGGTGGCAGGGTCCAAGGACCTCGATACGCTCGCCGACGCGTGCATCGCCGACACAGGTCAGGAACTGCATGCCCATCGCCACGACGACCAACTCTCGCGTTTCCACGGTGACGGTCGGACCCGAGGCGACGAAACTCCGCGGCATCCCGTCGGAGTAGCCGAAGCGCGCAGTCACGAGGTGGTCGCCGGGTTTGGTGACGTACGCGGCTCCGTAACCCACGCTGACGCCGGGTTCGACCTCGTCGGCGCGATCGATAACGGCGCCAACCTCCAGCACCTGTTGCAGCGCCGGCACCGACTTCGTCTCGACGCCCATCGTCGAGCCGAAGAGTCCGATCCCGATGCGCACAGCTCCACCTGGTACGTCGTCGAGCCAGAGCGCGGGCGCGGTCGAGGCGATGTGGTAACCTTGCAGCAGTAGTCCCGCTGACTCGATGGCCCCGAGTACCGCGCGGAAGGCAGCAAGCTGCCCCGGTGCCTCGCGCTCCCCCGAGAGATGCGTCCAAGCCTCCACGATCTCGATGCCGCCGTTCTCGGCAAGCGTGCGGGCGAGTTCCCCCACACGCTCGGGCGCCACGCCGATCCATCCAGCGGCGCTCCTGACGGCGAGCTGCGCGCGCACCCGCTTGCCGCGCGCGCCGGCGATTCGCGTCAGCGCCGCCACTTCGCTCGGCGTCGTAACAGAGACTTCGACGCCTAGCGCCACGGCCTGCGGAAGATGCGCACACGGGAGCGTCGCGATACAGATGATGCGCCTGCGCGAACGCGCTCGGACGGCTCTTGCTTCCTCCAGGCTCGTGACGCACCAGCCGTCGACGTGTTCCTCCAACGCCCTGACGGCGCGTTCCGCACCGATTCCGTAGGCATCGGCCTTCACGACGGCATAGAGGCGACGCCCCCCCGTGAAGGCGCGCCAGGCCCGAGCGTTCGACACCAAGGCTCCGAGGTCAACGATCACCGGCGCACCCCCTGGAGTTGCTCTGCGTCTCGGGCTCGGTTATGATAGCGCGGAACGTGCGCCCGTAGCTCAACCGGACAGAGCACGCGCCTTCTAAGCGCGGGGTTGTGAGTTCGAGTCTCACCGGGCGCGCACCAGAACCGAGCGCACGTACCTTCTCGCGCGCGGGCGAGGAGTTCTGGTCGGGGCGACAGGATTCGAACCTGCGACTTCGTGCTCCCAAAGCACGCGCTCTGCCAAGCTGAGCTACGCCCCGACAACGAACAGCAGTATACCATCACGGTGCCTCGGGGCGGAAGGCCACGTATCTTGAAAGGTCAGCGGGCGCGGACTCCGCGCACCACCACCAGGCAGCGCCTACGCGCAGCCCGTGGCGCAGCAGCAGGCGAAGCCCCCTCCCGCAGGCTCCAGGGACCAGCAGCCGTATCCAGGAGGCACGATAGGCCGTCGCCGCGGCGTGGAGCGCGAAGGCCAGCATCTGCGTCAGGTACGAGGTAGATGCAGCGGCCAGCGGACCGACGGTTCCATCCGGCCAGACGAAGACGTAGCCGACCACCTCGCCTGCCAGCGAGAAGAGCACGCCGCTCCCGTGCTCGGCGAACCACGGATAGTCGCGCTCCCGCGGCGCACCGCGCGTCTCGCGGTCGAGTGTGCCGATCGCGGGCGAGACGCGACCCCTCTCGACGAGGATCGGCGCGGTCGTGAAGTGGTATGTGCCTGCCGCGATCTCTGCCAGGGTGCGCTCGCCCGGCATGCTGCCGGAGAGCTCGAGCAGCGCACCCTGCGGCACCATGGCGCGCCGCGCCGCCAACGAGAGGGCATCACACGCAGTCGCGGGCACAGCCGCCGTGCGCTCGCAGGCTTCATACGGTGCGATCGCCGCCGCCAGCAGCGCACCACCGAGCCCCTCGCCGCGCAACCCTTCGCGCACCGCCAACTGTGCAAGGGTCCATGCCTCGCCGCGCCGGTAGCCCAGCGCTAGACCCAGCACGTCTCCGTCGCGTGTGGCGACGAACGCCGCGCCGTCGGGCGCCTCAACGAGATGCTCGAGCCATTCTCGCCGCCAATCCACGGAGAGCGCACGCGCCGCACGCAGCGCCTCCCCGGCATCGGCACGCGCGACGTGAACGTCGGCGAGGTTCACCCGCGCAATGCCTCGAGCAGCCGCTGAACCGCCACGCCACGATGGGAGACGCGGTTCTTCTCCTGCGCCGAGAGATCCGCAAAGGTCTTGCCTAGCGGCGGATAGCAGAAGACCGCATCGTAGGAGAAGCCCCCGTCGCCGTGCTCCTCCGTCGGTACGAGTCCCTCCACCACGCCGCGTACGATCAACGGTTCGGTATCGGGCCGGTCGAGATAGAGCACATCCACGAAACGTGCCGTCCTGCGAACTCGCGGCACGCCGGCCAGTTCGCGCAGCAGCGCGGCGCGACGCTGCGCCCACGAGAGCTCCCCTCCGCCATAGCGCGCCGAGTAGATGCCCGGCGCTCCGCCAAGCGCATCGACTTCGATGCCGGAATCGTCGGCGAGCACGATCGCACCGGGGTCCGCGCTCGCACGCAGTGCAGCCGCAAGCGTCCGCGCCTTGATCGCCGCATTGCCCTCGTAGGTCTGCGCGTCCTCTTCCGGTGCCTCATAGCTCTGGAGCATCACCACGTCGATCGCGCCGCCGAGCATCTCACGAAACTCGCGCAGCTTACCGGCATTTCCCGTCGCAATGTAGATGCGCATCGACGTGGGCTCTTCGCGTCGTGCACGCCGCAACCCCGCCGAGGCGCCGCACGATACGCGGAAGGGCCGCCGCAGCTCCGCCACGTAACGTAGGCCCCTTACCCCATATCCAAGGAGTACCATTGTCGAGCTCGATCCCGCGCTGGACGCTTTCCCTGCGCGCATGGCAACGCGATGCCTGCGAGACGTGGTGGCGTACCAGACCGCGCGACGCGCTGATCGTGGCGTGCCCCGGTGCGGGCAAGACGCGCTTCGCCACGCGTCTTGCGCATGCGCTGCTCGAATCTCGCCTCATCGATCGCGTCGTCGTCGTGGTGCCCAAGGACCATCTCAAGGCGCAGGTCGCGCGAGCGATGGCGCAAGCCGGCGTCCAGCTCGATCCGGGATTTGAGAACGCCGTCGGCCGTATCGCACCCGATCTTCACGGCGCGGTCGTCAGTTACCAGCAGGTTGCCTTCGCACCCGGCGTCTACGCGCGGCTCGTCGGCGAGCGCACGCTGGTCGTTCTGGATGAGATCCACCACGCCGGCGACGGCGCCACGTGGGGCAGGGCTCTCAAACGCGCCTTCGTGCACGCCGCGCACCGCGTCGCAATGTCCGGCACGCCCTTTCGCAGCGACGGTGCGGCGATCCCGTTCGTGCGCTACGAGTTGGGGGTGAGCATCGCCGACTTCACCTACAGTTACTCGCAGGCACTGGCCGATGGGGTCTGCCGGCCGCTGGCATTCCCTCTCCTGGGCGGTGCCGCGGAGTGGATCAGCGCAGACGGCACGATCATCCAATCCGATTTCGACTCTGCCTTAGAGACGCGCCAACAGGAGAGCGAACGTCTGCGCACTGCCTTGACGCAAGACGGCTGGATGGGGCACGTGGCGACGCGCGCGCATCAGGCGCTCCACGAGATTCGCGCCCAAGGCCACGCCGACGCTGCGGGGCTGGTCGTTGCGATGAATCAGCAACACGCGCACTACGTGGCCGACGTCATCGAGCGCTACGCCGGCGTGAAGCCCGTGGTCGTGGTCTCCGAGGACAACGACGCCGCGAAGAAGATCCACCGCTTTGCCGGCTCCCGACAACCCTGGATCGTAGCAGTCCACATGATCAGCGAAGGCGTCGACATCCCGCGACTGCGCGTAGGCATCTATGCCACCAATGTCACCACGCCGATGTACTTCCGGCAGTTCTGCGGCCGCTTCGTCCGCACGCAGGCTCACCTCGCACACGAGCAGCTCGCTTACGTCTTCGTTCCCGACGATCCACATCTGCGGCCGCTCGCCGGTGCGATCCACGCCGAAGTGGAACACCACCTTCGCAAGCACGATCATCGCGAGTTCGTTCCGCAGGCGTCTCCCAATGCTCCGCAACGCTACGAGGAGCTGAGCCTCTTCAGCGGCATCGCGGCCGTAGCCGTCGACCGCGGCGTACTCCACAGCGGCATCGGCATGGATCCGCTCTTTCCGCTTGACGAGCCCGTCGTCGAGGCGGTACCAATGGAGCCCGTGTTGAAAGCCGGCGAGAAGGCAGCACTGCGCAAGGCCGTCAACTCCCTGGTCAGCCTCGCCAGCGCACGCTTCCACGTCGATCACCGAAAGATCCACGCCACGCTGAATCAGCGCTTCGGCGGCTCCCTGCCGACGGCATCCGAGCGTGAGCTCCAACGCCGCCATGCGGAGCTGCTGCGGTGGCTACAGCGCAACCGCTACGACGGCATAGCCTAGGAGCCCGCCGCCAGCACGGCCTCGATGACGAGTGCGGGGTCGGCCATGGGATTCGCCGCCACCGAGCGCAGCCAGAGCGATTCGTCGATCTTCGCGAGGGAGACGAACGCTCCGCGCATGCGCGCGCGCAAGCCGCGTAGGTCGTCGATGCCGCGCGGGCGCCATGCTAGCACCCCGCACGAGGGTTCCGCGAAGATCTCCAACTCCGGATGCGTGCGAACCAAGGATGCCAGCTCCTCGGCCAGCGCCATGCAGCGCTCGATGCGTGCGGCCACGCCGCGCCGGCCCCATGCCAAGAGCGTCGCCAGCAGCGGTGCCGCCGTGGCGCCGTGCGATCCCGCCACGCCAACGTTCGGCACCGACAAGTAGCCGCCGCCGAATGAGATCGCCTGGCGGGCCTCCGGCCAGCGAGCAAAGAGCACCAGCGCGCTCTCCTTGGGTTGAAAGAGCCACTTGTGCGCCGAGAGCGCGACGGAGTCGGCGTACTCGATCCCGTCCAGCAGCGGCGCATAGCGCCCCGAGAGGCGCAACGCCCCGGCCCACGCCGCGTCCACGTGAACCCACGCGGCCTCCTCGCCGCACTCGAGCGGATCGATCGCCCCCGTGGCCGTGGTTCCGGCGGTCAGCACCAGCGCCGCATTCCGCACGTCGCCCAGAGCCTGCGCCTGCAGCCGCTGTCCGCGGTCGACGGGGACGGCACGAAAGCGCAACCCCAGGAGTGCCGCTGCTTTGCGCACGCTCAGGTGGGCCGCCTCACTGGCTACTACTTCTTCGACGCCGCGCACTTCGCGTGCCGCCCACAGCGCCGTCAAGTTGGCCAAGGTCGATCCCGCGACCATCTGTCCGCCCTCCATGGCGAAAAACGGCGCCAGCCACGCCACCGCGCGCCGCTCGATCTCACGCGCGCTCGGCGCGGTGTCGGGATGGAGCAGATTCTGATTGAGTGCCGCGTTCCAAAGGGTCGTCGCCCACGTGATCCATGGCGTCGGCGGATCCATGTGTGCGAACATCCCCGGATCCCCAAGGCGCGCCGCTCCACCGAGCACCTCCGGCGCTAGCGCCTCAAGTGTCTCCAGCTCTCCCAAGCCATCCTCCGGCAGCGTTGCGGGCAGGGGCCTCTCGGAGGCTGCGGAAGCCGGTCTCGCGCCGAGATAGCGGCGCAGCAGCGCCAGCGCCCGAGCGAGGCCGTCGGGATCGAAGGCAAAGCCGTAGTTCTCAGCGGCCACGTCCTGCGTACTTCCCTTGGCCGGGGACCCACGCGCAGCGGCTCCCGTCCTCCATCACGAACGTCTCGAAGCCGTCGACCTCCGGGTTGAAGTCCTGGTTCTCCGCCTTGGTGGCCGGCCAATCGACGTGGCCGTGCTTGCGCGCCGTCGCACGCGCTTGGGTGTTGCTGAAGCTCGCGGAGCGCGCCACGGCGTTGAGCGCGTTCGCCAGATCGTGTGCCTGTGCCATGCCTCTACTCTAGCACGCTCCTACTTCAGGTGAACGAGCAGTGTCACCGTCACGTCGTTGCCGACAGCCGGATCCAGACGCGTCACCTTCATACCGTAGGCGTGGCGATCGATATGGACTGTAGCCTGATAGACGGGGTGCGCCGCGTCGCCGCTCGTCACCACGTCGAGGTGCACGGGCTGCGCCACGCCGTGCAACGTCAACAGTCCTTCCACGCCGAACCGCCCGTTGCTGCCCGGCGTCACGAAGGTGCTCACGAACGTCCACGTAGGGTAGCGCTTCGTGTCGAACCAATCCGGCGTCGCGAGCACGCCGTCGCGGTCGTCGTCCCCGGTCTTCAGTCGCGTTGCATCGAGAACGGCGCTCACGCTGGCCAGCGTGCTCGAGCCTTCAGCGAGCTCGGCGCTCCCGCTCACCACCGGGAGACTGCCCGTCACGTGCTCGACGAAGACGTGGGCCACGGAGAACTGTGCCTTGCAGCGGCCTGCGTCGAGGTCGCGATGCTGGACGCCCAGCGTATCCGCGCGCACCGCGCTCGCGCAGAGCCCGAACGCCAACAGGATCGCGCAGATGAGACCAGCGAGAGCTTTGCTTGCCGCCGGCACGCTAGTACCCCACCGTGTACTGCGCGTTCAGGGTGTGTTTGGTCTGTGGGACGTGCTGGATGATGTCCTCGACCGTGAAGCGCGCGTTGTGCGTCACGCGCATGCCCAGCAACAGCACACCGTCGCGCGCGAAGCCCGCGGTATCGTTGGTGCCTTCGTAGCGAGCCAGCGCGAACAGCCTGGGGCCGATCTCGTAGCGGAGCTGCGTGAAGCCGCCGCTCGAGGCGAAGCCCAGCCCATTGACACTGGAGTCCCAGCCCGTCTGAAGGACCGACTCGCTCGTCCAGCGGCCGGAGGCATAGGTGAAACCATAGCCCTGCCGTGAGAAGCGATCCAGCAGATCGGCCACGTCCGGGCGTGCTCCCTCGTAGCGATAGAGGCTCAGCGTGAACGGCCCGATCACCTGTTGACCATAGCCCATGACGTCGGTCCCCACCGTGGGCAGTCCGCTCTGCCGATCGTGCCCCGGCCCGGCGAAGACGCGCAGGCTCGTGCCCTGCAGGATGGACCCCACGCCCACCTGTAGGCCGATCTTTGGATCGAAGAAGTTGAACGGGTTGTTGCCGATGGTTTGGTCGAAAACCGTGTAGTGCTGCGCGCTCTCGCGGAAGGTCTCGGGATCGACGGGCAACGGCAGCGTGAAGGACCCGGCCTGGAGCCAGACCGGTACGCGCGCCGCAGCGGGCGTGGCGCGGTAGTTCACCCATGCGTCGCGCGTCAGACCGCGGTTGCCGCCGTCGACCACATACTGCTCGAAGAAGTAATTGGTCCGTGGACCGGCTAGGCCGGCCAGGAAGACCTCCACCTCGTCGACGACCGCCTTGGGCAGGCCCGCGGGATCGGGCTCACTCGTATAGGCAAAATTCGCCTTGATCGCAACAGGGAAGGCGGGCCCCGGCTCGACGCCCGGGATCCGATAGCCGTTGGCCAGGAAGAACTGCCCGAATGCGTTGAGGTGGGGAATCGCCGTATGGCACTTCTGGCACGTCACGCCGTATTCGTGAGCGAAGAGGGGGATCGCGGAGGCGGGGCAAGCGCCACAGAGCAACGCAAGCGTCAAGGCTGCCAGAAGGGAACGCAACGTCAATGACTCGCTTTCGAAACGGAAGGCATGGCGCGAATATTCCTATTCGCCTAGATATGATATTAGGCTTGCCTAACAGTTGTCAAGCGCTTCTTCCCTACTCCTTCCCAGCAGTCGTTCAGATTTCGGCGCCGGCGAAGCTCGCGGGATCCGGGTAGATCGGCGGGCGTGCGTTGCTCACCTTCCAGTTGAAGAGGAACTGCGCGGCATCGCAACAGATTCGCCCCTCGCACGATCCGCTACCGCAGCGTGCCTGCGCCTTGCCCGCGCGCCACGACTCCGATCCCGCCCAGTCGCGCAGCCGCACCTCTTCGCAGCGGCAGATCACGGTCTCCGGCGTCGCCAGCCGGCGTAGCGCGCCTCGCAGCGCAAACGTCCAGTCCAGCGCACGCGAGAAGCCGTGGACATGGGCGCGCCGCGCCCCCAACGCTCGTGCCGCCTCGTGCTGTCCGGAGGCGGCATAGCCCGCGATCTCGCCCTCCACCAGCGCGCGCTCGAGTCCTCCGATACCGCTGATCTCGCCCGCGCAGTAGACGAACCCGATGCTGCTGCGTTGCTCCTGGTCCACCACCACAGCCCCGCGCTCCGTGCGGCAGCCGAAGAGCGCGGCCAGCTCGACGTTGGGAATCAAGCGAAAAGAGCACGCCAAGTAGTCGCAGCGCTCGCGCCACTCGCGCAGCCCAGAGCGCAGCGTCACGCCTTCCACGCGCCCGTCGCCGTAGGCGGCGACAGGCCACGCTCCGCTGTGGTACGGCACTCCGCGAAGGGCCCGCCGGATCGAACGCCCTTGACGCAATTTGGCTTCGTCGCGCACCACGTGCAGGGCGAAGCGTGCCAGACGCCACCATGGCGCCTGCTCGACGATGCAGGCGATGCTCGCCCCCGCGTAGTGAAGCGACGTCGCCGCCGCCAGCAGCAGCGGGCCGCTTCCGGCGACGACGATCCGCTTGCCCTTGACAGCGAGGCCTTCTTTGGCCATCGCCTGCAAGGCGCCGGCTCCCACGACGTTGGGCAGCGTCCACCCCGGGAAAGGTATGAGCAGCTCGCGCGCGCCGGTCGCCAAGACGATCTTCCTGTAGCCTAGACGGAGCGTGCCCTGCGCGGTCTCGACGGCCACGGCGCGCTGGTCCGCGATTCCGGCCACGTACGCACCATTGATGCGCTCGATATTCGGGGATTGGGCAACCCGCTCGATCCACTCGCGTGCGATGGGCAGATACTGCAAGTGCTGCGTTGCCCTACGCCAGATCTGGCCGCCGACCTCGGGATTGCTGTCGACCATCGCCACGCGAACTCCGCTCTCGGCGGCACGCGCGGCCGCGGCCAAACCCGCCGGTCCGGCGCCAACCACGAGAACGTCGGCCTGCCTCGCATCATCAGTCATGAGCCTGGACCTCCTTCGCCGTCCGCCGGCGAACAGCGCAGTCTAGCATTCGTCCGGCAGTGCGGCAAGGACCAACGTCCCACTGCCGGATTCATCGGCGCGCAACGCTCCGGCCGCCTGCTATACTTCTCGTGGAGGAATAACGACTATGGCGTCCTCGCTTCGCGCGATTCCCGCCGTCGGGAGCATCGCGCCGGACTTCGAGGCCTTCGAGCACACCGGCGGAACGGTGACGCTCGGCGAACTCGCTTCTCGCCGGCCGCTGATACTGGTCTTCTATCGCGGCGCTTACTGACCGTTCTGCCTCCGTCAGTTGACGGAGTACCGAACGTTGGCGCCACGCTTCGAGGATGCCGGCTACAGCCTCGCGTTCCTCTCATCGGACCAGCCGCAGCGCTCCCAGGCGCTGCGCCAGCGGCTCCGCCTCGACTTTATGCTGCTGTGCGATCCCAGCCGCGCCACCATCACCGCGTGGGGCCTGCTCAACGCATTGGAGGCCGGGGGCGTCGCCAAGCCCGCGACGTTCGTGATCGGCTCCGATCGGCACGTCCTCACGCGTTCGCTCGACGGCTATGCCAGTCGTGCCACGGCCGCCAACGTCCTCGCCGCCGTTACTTCCCCGCAGGGCATCGCCGCTCCGAAGCGCTCGATTGCCATCCCGGGACGCGAGCAGTGGAGCGTCGCGCTGCGCAACCTCTTGAGGCTAGGCGGCTGAGGGAGAGAGGCCGCAACAACTCCATCGGGACGGTCGTCGGGGCGGTCGTCGCGCTCGCGTCAGCGATGGGACTGGGGCGATTCGCCTACACCCAGCTCCTGCCGCCGATGGTCGAACAGCTCCACCTCAGCGCACTTGCCGCAGCTTGGATCGCGGCAGCCAACTTTGTCGGCTACTTGGCCGGCGCGCTCGTGGCGGCGTACCTCTGCGCGCGCTTCAACGAGCGGCGCGTGGCATTGCTCGGGCTGCTCTCGCTGGCGTTCACGCTCGCCCTTACCGCCGTCAGCGGAGCGGTGGCCTGGCTCGTGCTCGCGCGTTTCGCGGCCGGCGTGGAGAGCGCCGTGATCTTCGTGGCCGTGGGCATTCTGCTCTTCGAGACGATGGAGCGGGCCACAGCGATGATCGCTTTCGGCGGGATCGGCATCGGCATCTTCTTCGGTGCGGGGCTCTTGGCGCCCATCGTCTCCCATGGTCCATGGGAACGCGGATGGTACGCCATCGCCTTCGCCGCGCTCGCCGCGACGTTCGTCGCCTGGCGGCTCATGCCGCCCATCGCTTCACGCATCGCGACGGGGATCACCATCACCGGGGGCCTCTCGCTGCGCTTGGTCGATGCGGCGTACTTTCTCCAAGGCGTCGGCTATGTCGTCTTCGCTACCTTCGCCGTGCTCTATCTCGTCGAACGCGGCGACTCGCATGCCTCTGCATCCGGTGCCTGGCTCGCCGTCGGCGCAGGCGCTACGCTGGGCCCGTGGCTCTCAGGCGTCTTCGCCAAACGACTCGGCGCCCGTGCGGGGCTGATCTTCTTTCAAATGCTCGAGGCGCTCGCCACGATCGCCTTCGCGCTGGGACCTCTGCCCCTGCCGATCATCGCGGCGCTCGTCTTCGGCGCCTGCTTCCCGACCAGCGGACCGCTCTCGACGCTGATGTACATCGACCTCGACCCGCGTGACGGCGCACGGGGACTGGGATGGCTGACCTTCGTCTTCGCCGTCGGGCAGATCGTGGGGCCGTTGATCGCCGGACCCATCGCCCAGCACCTGGGCGACTTCCGCCTTCCATTGCTGCTCTCCGCCGCTACGCTGGGGGCAGCGGCACTGCTGATCGCGCTCATTCCGCACTCGGCAGGGCAGCCTCCCGTGTCCTCCGAAGCCACATCGCCGTGATGAGTCATACGTCTGTTCGTACGCTTTCCGCAGCGCGCTTACGTGCCGTCAACGTAACGCTCGTCGTCGCCGGCTCGCTATTGATGACGCTCGGCGCCCACGTCGCCGTGCACGTGCCCTTCAGCCCCGTGCCGATCACCGGGCAGACGCTGGCTCTTCCGATCATCGTTGCGCTTTTGGGTACGCGCCGCTCGGTGGCCGCGATGCTCCTCTATCTCGCCGAAGGCGCAACGGGGCTCCCCGTCTTCGCCCCCAGCGGCGTGCCGGGCTTCCTCGCGCTGATCGGTCCCACCGCCGGCTATCTCTGGTCGTTCCCGCTCGCGGCGTACATCATCGGCTCCCTCTTCGACCTCGGCCTCATCGGCCACGTCGCGGGGCGGGCATTGGCCACGATCGCTGGAGAGCTGGTCATCTTCTCGCTCGGCGCCATCTGGCTCTCGCACTTCGTGGGCATCGACAAAGCCTTGATCCTCGGCGTCGCGCCCTTCATGATCGGCGATGCGCTGAAGGTCGCGATCGTCGCAGTCAGCGCGGGCAGCCTCACGCGGCTCGTCCCCGCAATCTTCAAAGCGTAGTCGTGGGACCGCTCGACCTTACCACCCAGCCCCCGCGCCCACCGCGCGAAGAGCTGGATGGGTTGGCCTTCCTGCCGCGCACCATCGACAAGCTGCGCGCTACGCTGCCCGGCGGTGACCTCGGCGCCTACAAGATTCCGGGCTTTACGGGGAAGATGTGCGAACTGCTCGCCTTCGAGTTCGACGCGCTGCGCCGCGTGGTCGAAGAGGCTGCGGAAGATGCCGACGTCGTGCACTGGCTGCGCGAACACGCCGACACCTCCAAGTACGCGGCGTATAATGCCCTCGTCCTGGGGAGCGTGGTGACCGATGAGAACCGCGCGCGGATGCTGCAGTTGCATCCGATCGCGGCGCAGGATCCCCAGCTCCGGTTTGTCGTGGACGTCATCGCTGCCGACGACCGCATCACGTTTCCGGCAGCCCGGTAGCCGTCCCACCCCACGTTCGTCGAGAATGCCCGCCCCGCTGGGACGATGGGCCCACGCTGCCCTTGTGCCGTTGCTTTATCCTGACGAGAGATCGTCCGAAAACCTAGGATAGAGATGCGAACGATACGCGTGATCTTCGTCACCGTCGTCTTCCTCGCCCTCACGGCGGAGCTCTCTCTCGCTGCGGACCCGCCCCCGTTTGCCGTGCTGGAGATCGCGACGATTCACGGCATGCGCTCGGCAACGGTGCAGATCGCACCAGGCTTCCGCGGCATCATAACGATCGTTCCCGGCGCCACGTTCGGCGACGTGGCCGTCACGCGCATCGACGACGACCGGGTCTGGCTCTCCAACGGCACAAAAGTCTCCGTCGATCAAGGCTTAGCGTATCCCTACGTCCACCGTTACGACGCGCTGCTCCGCTCCGATCCGCCGGCGCAATCCAACGACAGCTCGTCGTAGCCGCTCGCTGACCGTATCAGAATAGCAGTACATTAGAGAGTCCCTGTACTTCCGACTTACGTAGATCAGAGACCCCCTAGACGTAGGCGACCACGCAGGCCATCCCGCCCTCCATATGCTGCCAGTTGTGGCACATCAGGAGGAACTCGCCGCCGTCCGGGTTGTCCGCGCGGAAGAGAACGTTGGTGCGCCCCATCATTGGCCGCACCACCACCGTGTCCTTACGGATGCCGGAGGTCGCAACGCCGTCGACCATCGCGAGCTCGAAGCCGTTTCCGAGCACGTGCATCGGGTGTTCCATCATCGAGAGGTTCGAGAAACGGATGAGAAACGTACCACCCTTGCGCACGTAGAGGCGCGTCGTATTCGGATAGCGCCGCCCATTGATGCTCCACGCATTGTGTCCCTCGGGCGACTGGCGCAAGACCAGGTCGTAGACGCCGTCGACGTGGCCTACGGATGCGCGGCCGCCGAAATCCGCGTAACGAAAAGCATCGCGCGGCTCGTCGCGCCATACCGCCTCGCCACGCGCTCCGTCATAGGCCACGACTACGCCCAGGCCGAGGCGACGCGCCTCCTCCACCGTGCTGCCGAAGACCCAGACGCCGGGTGCGTCCATCGTCACCAGCGCATCCACGCGCTCTCCCGGTCCCAGCTCCACGGCATCCAACGTATGCGGCACCGGCACGGCATTGCCGTCCAAGTGCGTCACCATAAAACGATGCCCTGGGAGCGCCAGGCGATGAGTGAGCGTGGCGCTGGCGTTGATGATGCGAAAGCGCACGCGCTCGCCGCGCTCGACGCGGATGGGATCGCCCGCGCCCAGAGCCTTGCCGTTCACGGCGTAGACTGCATAGGTGGCGTCGTACATGAGCATGCCGCCCATGTCCATAGCGCCCATACCGCCCATGTTTCCCATCGCGCCACCGCTCATGCCCATAGCCGGTGCCGAAAGGGTGGGCGAGCCGGGCGGCCGCTCATCCATCATGCTTCCTCGCGCCGGGATGCTCGGCTCGAACTCGTGCAGGAGCAGCACCGCCTCGCGATCGTAGTCGCCTCGCTCATCCCGCGCATCGACGATGAGCGGCCCAAAGAGCCCGCTGAACATGCCGCCGCCTTCCACGGAGTGGTAGAGCCGCGTCCCCGCGGGCGTGGCCGTGAACTCGTAGGTACCGGACGCCCCGGGAGCCACAGCCGGCGTATGCAGACCGTCGACCGTATCCGGAACGACCATCCCGTGCCAGGAGATCGTCTGCGGATCGCGCGTGCGGTTGCGCAGCTCCACGACCATGCGATGCCCCTCACGGACGCGCAGCGGCGCCGCCGGCACCGTTCCGCCATAGGAGCGCGTTCGCGTTACCAATCCCGGGCGCACCTCCCATGACGTCTCCTGAGCCGTAAGAACGACGTCGGGGCGCCGGGCAGCGCGTGCGTATGGCAGATCCACGCTCGCGAGCGCGCCGGTCGCGGCCAGCGAAGCTATCATAGCGATACGGTTCATCCGCGGCGGCTCTCCTCGTAACTGCAAAGCTCCCATCGTACGTCAGCCTAGCATCGCGCTGGGAACGGCGTGAGAAGCGAACGCCACCAGACACCCGCGAGGCCATTCGAGGGCGCACCCCGAAGACCAAGCGACCGGCGGCGTATGGAGACGCCAGAACGCCGGGGGGAGTGCCCCGTATGCTCAACGACCTGACGATTCGCGCGGCAACGGTGAACGGCTCGGGGAGTCAATCCTCGAACCTCGTTCTCACCCACGCGCTCGTCCGCCTCGGCATCCCCGTGGCGCCCAAGAACATCTTCCCGTCCAACATCGAGGGCCTGCCCACCTGGTTCGACGTGCGCCTCTCGCCGCGCGGCTACCAATGCCGCAGCCGCGACGTGGACGTGCTCGTAGCGCTGAACCTCGTCACTTGGGAGAGCGACATCGCCAGCGTCAAGCCGGGCGGCGTGATCGTGCACGACGCATCGTACACGGTTCACGGTGCAACGGCGCGCGACGACGTCACGTACTATCCCGTTCCGTTCACTGAGCTCTCCAAAGAGCACTTCCCACAGGGTTCGCCGCGCAAGTACTTGATCAACATGATCTACGTCGGCGTGCTGGCACAGATCCTGGCCATCGATCTCGCCGCCGTCGAGGGGGCGCTGCGCGATCAGTTCAAGCGCAAGCCGGCCGCGGTGGAGCTGAACCTCTCCGCCGTACACCTCGGCTACGAGTACGCGCGCGATCATCTGCCCAAAGTCGATTCCTATCGCGTCGAGCCCATGCCCGGCGGCACCGACGGCTTGATGCTGATGGACGGCAATCGCGGCGCGGCGCTGGGCTGCGTGATGGGCGGCTGTACCGTGGCAGCCTGGTATCCCATCACCCCTTCGACCTCGCTGTGCGAGACCTTCATCGAGTACTGCGATCGTTTTCGCGTCGATCCCGCCACCAAGGAGCGCAGAGCGGCCATCATTCAGGCCGAGGACGAGCTCGCGGCTATCGGCATGGTGATCGGAGCCGGCTGGGCGGGGGCGCGCGCGATGACCTCCACCTCCGGTCCCGGCATCTCGCTGATGGCGGAGACGGCGGGCTTCGCCTACTACGCGGAGATCCCCGGCGTCGTCTTCGACGTCCAGCGCGCGGGGCCATCGACCGGCCTGCCCACGCGCACGATGCAAGGTGACGTCTCGTTCGCCGCACAGCTCTCGCACGGCGACACCAAGCACATCGTCCTACTCCCGGCCACGGTAGAGGAATCGTACGAGTTCGCGATGAGTGCCTTCGATCTCGCGGACCGTTTCCAAACCCCCGTCTTCGTGCTGAGCGATCTCGATCTCGGCATGAACCTCTGGCTCACCACACCGCTCGCCTATCCCGAACATCCCTTCGATCGCGGTAAGGTGCTCTCGGCGGAGGACCTCGGAAGGCTCTCGACCTGGGGACGCTACCGCGACGTCGACGGCGACGGCATCCCGTATCGCACGATTCCCGGCACACCGCACCCCAACGCGGGATACTTCACCCGCGGGTCGGGGCACGACGAGGAGTCGCGCTACTCCGAGAGCCCCGAGGTCTACCAGCGTAACCTCGATCGGCTTCTGCGCAAGTACGAGACGGCGCGCGGCGCCGTGCCGCAGCCATTGGTCGAGGAAACGGGACCCGATGTAGCCATCCTCGCTTACGGCACCACGCACCACGCCGTCGTCGAGGCGCGCGACATCCTGCGCCAGGACGGGCTCGCGGTCGACTACCTGCGCGTTCGCGCCCTGCCTTTCACTCCGGAGATCGCGGCGTTCATCGCGCGTCACCAGCGCGTCTACGTCGTCGAGCAGAACCGTGACGGCCAGCTCTTCGGTCTCTTGCGCGCCGAGCTTCCGGCGAATCTCGTCGAGCGCCTGCACTCCATCCGCCACTACACGGGCGAGCCTATCGACGCCTCCGCCGTCACCGTACCCTTGCTCCACGCCGAGCGCACCGCCGATCAGGCGGTTGCCGCGGCCGTCTCCTGAGGTCTCCACGCATGGACACCATTCCCAAGAGCAGTGTCAACGTCAATGCCAGCGGCCTTACCCGCGACGTCTACAAGGGCTCACCCTCCACGCTCTGCGCGGGCTGCGGCCACAACTCGATCACCAATCACCTGATCAAGGCGCTCTACGAGTACGGCATCGAGCCGCATCTGCTGGCGAAGATGAGCGGCATCGGCTGCTCTTCGAAGACACCGGCCTACTTCGTCGAGCGCGCACACGGCTACAACGGTCTGCACGGGCGCATGCCATCGGCGGCAACAGGCGCCAAACTCGCCAATCGCGAGCTGTTCTTGCTGGGCATCAGCGGTGACGGAGACACCGCCAGCATCGGCCTCGGGCAGTACTGCCACCTCATCCGCCGCAACCTCGACTGCACCTACATCGTCGAGGACAACGGCTGCTACGGCCTGACCAAGGGCCAGTTCTCCGCCACGGCGGACTTGGGCTCGGTGCTCAAGCGCGGCCAAGTCAACGAGTTCGAGATGATCGATCTCTGCGGCCTCGCTATCGAGCTGGGGGCCACGTTCGTCGCGCGCTCCTTCTCGGGTGACGGCAAGCAGCTCGTGCCGCTTCTGCAGGCGGCGTTCTCTCATCGCGGCGCGGCCATCCTCGACGTGATCAGCCCCTGCGTCACCTTCAACGATCACGAAGGCTCGACCAAGAGCTACGCCTACGTCAAGGACCATGAGGTTCCGCTCCACGGTACGGACTACTTCGCGCCGCGCGCCGAGATCGTGGTCGACTACGAACCGGGAACGGTGCGCGAGATCACGCTGGAGGACGGCGCGCACATCATGCTGCGCAAACTCCACGATGACTACGACCCCACCGACCGCATCCAGGCCCTGCGCACGCTCCACGACGCGCGAACGCAGGGCGAGTTGGTCACGGGGCTGCTCTACGTCGATACCGGCGCGAGTGATCTCTGCGAGCGCGAGCGCATGCCACGCGCTCCGCTGGCTGCGTTCGGTGAAGACGACCTGCGCATCTCGCGCGACGACTGGTCCACGCTGATGGCGTCATTCGGGTAACACTCTTCTGAACCTAGCGTGAGCCCGCCGTGAAGATATGCTGTGGCGATGGGGATCGCGCCACCGGCCGTCTAACCTAGTGCCGCCATGCTCTTCCGCAAGCCCCAAGTCCGCATCGCAGTTTGGATCGCCGCGGGCGTGCTCATCCTCGCCGTGGGCTACCGCCTCTTGGGCGGCGCCGTCCTCGACCGCCTCCAGCACCAAGCCGCCATGCAGTCCGCGCAGAGCGCGTTCGGCAGCCACAAGCTCAACGTCTTGATCCTGGGCTACCAGGATGACGAGGGTACTTCGGATACCGTCATCCTCGCGCACCTCGACGTCGACCGGCGTACGGGCACGCTGGTCTCGATCCCGCGCGACAGTTGGGTGGCGATCCCCGGCCACGGACATTGGAAGATCAACGCGGCGATGGGTTACGGCGGGCCCCAACTCGCCGCGAAGGTGATCGGTGTGCTCACCGGCGCGCCCATCGACGCGACGATCGCCATTCAACCCGAGGGGGCGGCGCAGATCGTCGACGCCATGGGCGGTCTCAACGTGGACGTCGACGAGACCATGAACTACGACGACAACTATGGCCGGCTGCACATCCATCTCAAGAAGGGCGAGCAGTACCTGACCGGGAGCCAAGTCGTAGGTTACATGCGCTTCCGCCACGATGCCGCCTCCGACTGGGGGCGCATGCACCGTCAGCAGCAGGTGCTTACGGCGATGATGAATCAGCTCAGCCAGCCGCAGAACTGGGCAAAGCTCCCGCGCCTGCTCCAATTCGCGCGCAAAGACCTCAAGACCACGCTCTCCGGCGGCCAGCTTGCCGCCCTGCTCGAGATCTACCGCGGCGTCCCTCAGGACAACATCCGCACCTTCACTCTTCCCGCCAAAGCCGGCTGGGTCGGCGATGCCTCGGTGGTCTTCGTGGATCAGCGCTGGGCGAAGCTCATCGGCCGATTCGTCTTCACCAAGAACGAGCCTCCGCAGGATCAGGTGCTGGTGGCCAACGCTACCGGCAACACCGAACTCGACAAGACGCTCATCGGTGCGATGCGCGGAGGCGGATGGAACGTGCAAACCTTCGTCGACGAGTCGGCGAAGCCGGCGAGTCTGGTCCTGGGTTCCTCACCGGCGGCCCGCGCGCTCGCGCAGGCGTTCGCCGTCAAGCAGACGCCGAGCGCGAGGACGACACTCGTCCTGGGCGAGGACCTGGCACCCGGCGTCTAGCGGGGCGTTTCGCGAGGGACGCAACCAGGCGTTTAGCAATTCTGCGAACGGGGTACCGTCGGAACATAGCGCCCTGTGAAGGGAGTCCGGCATGTTCGCTCGGGATCCGCTCTTTTGGCGCGCCGGCGCGGTCAGTTCCCTGATCGTGACGCTCGTCGTTCTGGCGATGCTCACCACCGACACGCTCCGCGTCATCACGGCCGGCGGGCAGAACGTGCCCACCTACACCGTGATCAACCACCAGATCGGCTACGAGTACGTCACCGACCGCAACGAGTACATGCCCACCATCGGTGGGCAGGAGCCGCTCTTCGGAAAGATCTATAGCCCCGCGCAAGCCGAGGCACTGGTGCGCCATGGCAAGCTCGTCATCCAGAGCCGCGCGTGTCTGGACTGCCATACCATGTTCGGCACCGGCGCCTACTATGCGCCGGACCTCACCAAGGCGTGGCTCGATCCCGCGTGGGAGCACCTATGGATGCCGATGACCGGCACCCATACGCGCGCCGACGCAATCGCTGCGTTCCTCCAGCACCCCGAGCAGTATCCCACGTGGACCCGTGAGATGCCCAACCTGCACCTCACGCTGGACGAGGCGCAAGCGGTGGTGGCCTACCTCAAGTGGGTCTCCGCGGTCAACACGAACGGCTTCCCGTACGGCTTCAAGACGGCCGCCGCGGGGGGCACCTAAAAGAGAGGCACGGCATGCAAGAGCGCCTCAGTTTTCCCGAATCGCAGAGCCTGGCCCTCAAGTACTTCACCGTCTCCGTGGTGCTCTTCGGTATCGTGGTCGTGGCCGGCCTGTTGGCGGCGATCGACTACGTGCATCCGCAGTTCCTCTATCCCGCGCTGCCCTTCAGCATCCTCAAGATCCTGCATATCGACGTGCTGATCATCTGGATCCTGATGGCCTTCATGGGGGCGCTCTTCTGGTTGCTTCCCGCGGAGTACGGGCGGGAGCTGGTGGGCCTCAAGCTCGCCAACATCATCTTCTGGATCTTCTGCGCCACGGTGCTCGTGGTCGCCGCCATCTTCGTCTTCGTGCAGGTCGGCCCGGGCACGGAGAAGACGCTCTGGCTCGTCAATCAAGGACGTAAGTACGTCGAGGAACCGCGCTGGGCGGCGATCATCGTGGCCATCGGCGTCGCCGTCTTCGTCTACAACATCGTGGGAACCGCTATCGCCAGCAAGCGCGTCACGGGCGTGGTCTGGGTGGTCATCCTCAACCTCGTGCCGCTCTTCTTCCTCTACCTCATCGCCTTCCCGGCACCGACCAACATCTCCGTCGATCAGTTCTGGTGGTGGTGGCTGGTGCACTTCTGGGTCGAGGCGACCTGGGAGGTGATGATCGGCTCGATCGTGGCGCTGGTGCTGATGCGCCTGATGGGCACCTCGCGCAGGATCGTGGAGACCTGGCTCTACATCGAAGTGGCGCTGGTGTTGGCCACCGGCGTCTTGGGTATCGGCCACCACTACTTCTGGATGGGGGCGCCGGCCTACTGGCTGGGGATCGGCGGCTTCTTCTCCGCCCTCGAGCCGCTGCCGCTCTTGGGTATGGTGGTGCATGCCGTCTACGACGCCGGCGAGCACCACATGAAGATGACCAACGAGCCCGCCTTCTACTGGATGATGGCGGAGGCATTCGGCAACTTCATCGGTGCCGGTATCTTCGGTTTCATGATCACCCTGCCGCAGATCAACCTCTTCGCGCACGGCACGCAGTGGACGGCATCCCACGGCCACTTCGCCATGTGGGGAGCCTACTGCGGCGTGATCTCGGTGATCTACCTCGCGCTGCAGGACCACCGCCGCGCTGCGCTCTTCGCCGGTGCGACGTGGAAGTGGGGTTTCGCCCTGCTCAACGGCGGGATGATCGGCATGGTCGGCTCGCTGATGATGGCGGGAATGGCGCAGGCCTTCTACGAGCGCGCGATCGGCGGATCGACGTTCAACGCCTTCGTCTCGGCGTCGTCGTCTCCGTGGTTCATCGAGGGCTTGGGAATGCGGCTGGTCTTCGCCATCGTCTTCACCGCGGGGTACGTCGTTCTCGCCTACGATCTGCTCACCATCGGGAAGCGCGTGCTCGAGACCTCGCGGGCCGGCGGCCCGGCGCGCGCACCGGCGGAATGAGGGGAGATCCATGCTCCCGTGGCAAGTGCTCGCAACCTCGAGCCTGCTGGGGGCTTTCGCCTTCATGGGCGGCGGCTATGCCGTGCTCTTCGTCGCCGCCATGCTCTCCGAGCGCCGGCCCCTGACGCGCATCGCCTATGCCTGCTACGCCGCGCAGTGCGCGTGCCTGCTTACCGTACTCTGGATATCTCCGTTGGAGGTAATCTGGAAGATCTTTCTCATCGGCAGTTGTGCGGCGTACGCCGTCATCCCGCCCATCACGTGGCGATACCTGCGCCGGCTCCACGGCGCATGAGAGGTTGACATACAATGCTCTCCAACATCGCGAGCACGATTCTTGGCCTGCTGCTCGTCTACGCATCGGTACTCGACCAGCGCTTCGTCCTCTCGCCTGCTTGGACATGGCTGGGCAGCGTCGCGGGTATCGTGATCGTCGTCCTGGCGCTCTGGTCACGCGGTCTGGACTACCACCCGTGGCATGCTAATACGGCGCTGGCACTGGGAGTCTCTCTCGTGGGGTCGACATTGATCGAGCGCGCGATCGTCACACCGAGCGCCGCCGTCACCTGGATCGTCTTCTGGGTGGGTCTGCTGGTGGCGTTCTTCGCCCTCTGGGCTGCGCTCTATCACCCCTCCGCCGAAGCGATGGCCGAAGAGTAAGTCCCAGGATGTTCTCCCAACGTTTTCCTGACGATGCTGCGCGGCCGGGGCAGCAGGCTGGAGGTATCTATGGACGAGCTTTCACGGAACGACTTTCTCAAACTCGCGGGCATCGCGGGGACGGCCACCGCCGTCGGCGAGGGCGCACCAGCGCTTCTGAGGCCTGATGCGGCCGACGCCGCCCCAGTCAAAGCCCTGCTGCTACAACCGCAGGCGTTCACGTACCTGACGCAGCCGGAGCAAGCCTTCGTGGAGGCGGCGATCGATCGCCTGATCCCGAAAGACGCCTCGAGCCCCAGCGCCAAAGATGCCGGTGTCGCCTACTACATCGACCAGCAGCTTGCCGGGGCGTGGGGCACAGGCGCGCGGCAATACCGCCAAGGACCATGGCAGCAGGGAACCCCGGAGCAAGGCTACCAGCTCAACATGGTTCCGCAGCAGTTGTACCGTATCGGGATCGCGCAGACGAATGCCCACTGCCGGAAGACATACGGTAAAACGTTCGACGCTCTCTCATCCGTGCACCAAGACGAGATATTACACGGATTGGAAGGCGGTAAGATCGCGCTCGCCGAGGTTCCCGCCAAAGCATTCTTCGACACATTGCTCGGAAATACGGTCGAGGGGTTCTTCGCGGATCCGCTCTACGGAGGCAATCGCAACAAGGCCGGCTGGAAGGCCATCGGGTTCCCGGGCGTCGCCGCAGCGTATACCGGCGTGATCGAGAGACACAACATTCCCTATAGAGTGAAGCCCGTCGGTATCGCCGACGTGGAGCAGGGGATGGACCCTGATCCCGACCGTGCGGAGAACGACGAGCATCGACGGCGTGTGGCGATGATGCACGGCAACACGCGGCGGGAGGGATAGTGCCATGACTACCAGGCTGAAATCCGTCGATGTGGTCACTATCGGGGTCGGCTGGACGGGCGGCATCGTGGCGGCGGAGCTCACCAAGGCCGGGTATCACGTGGTCGGGCTCGAGCGCGGCGAAAATCGCAATACCGACCCCGACTTCGAGATCCCGCAGATACACGACGAGCTGGCGTATGCGGTTCGCCACAAGTTCATGCAAGACGCGGCGAAGGATACCTATACGTTCCGCAACGACGTCGAGCAGACGGCGCTCCCCATCCGCTACTTGAGCGGCTTTCTGCCGGGGACGGGCTTGGGGGGCGCGGGCGTCCACTGGAATGGTCAGACCTGGCGTTTCTTGCCCTGGGATTTCGAGACGCGCAGCGCAACCGTCAAGCGCTACGGCGAGGAAAAACTCAACGGCGCGACGAGCCAGGACTGGGGGATCACCTACGAGGAGCTCGAGCCTTCGTTCGACAAGTTCGATTATGCGGCCGGAATCGCCGGCAAAGCCGGCAACATCAAGGGCACGATCCAGCCGGGCGGCAACGCGTTCGAGGGGCCGCGCTCGCGCGAGTACCCCAATCCGCCGATGAAAACCAGCTATGCCGGTCTACTCTTCCGGGAAGCCGCAAAGAAGCTAGGATACCACCCCTTCCCGCAACCTTCGGCGAACGTAACGCGTCCTTACACCAACCCCGATGGGGCGAAGTTCGGCGCCTGCGTGTACTGCGGCTACTGCGAACGATTCGGTTGTGAGATGTTCGCCAAATCCAGCCCTCAGCTCGCGGTTATCCCGGTTGCCATGAAGACCGGGAACTATGAACTGCGCACCGGCTGCAACGTCACCAAGATCAACCTCGACAGTACCGGGAAGCGCGCCGTCAGCGTGACCTACGTCGACGGGCTCGGCAGAGAGTTTGAACAGCCCGCCGAGATGATCTTTCTGACGTCGTTCATTCTCAACAACGTACGTCTGCTGCTCGTCTCCGGCGTCGGCAAACCGTACGATCCGGCGAGCGGCGAGGGCGTTATCGGGCGCAACTATACGTACCAGATGAACACCGGCGGCACGTACTTCTTCAACAACAAGGCCTTCAACTCGTTCATGGGTGCCGGTGCTATGGGCGTCGCCGTCGACGATTTCAACGGCGACAACTTCGATCATAGAGACGTCGACTTCGTTGGCGGCGCGTACCTCCTCGTCGGCAGCACCGGTGCCCGGCCGATCCAATACCACCCGGTGCCGCCGGGGACACCAAGCTGGGGCGCCGAGTGGAAGAAACAGGTCGTGAAGTACTACGACCGCGCGATCGGGATCAATGCCAGCGGCGGCGTGCAGGCGTATCGCGGAAACTACCTCGATCTCGACCCAACCTATCGCGACGCCTATGGCCTGCCGCTGCTCCGTATCACGTTCGATTGGGGCCCGAACGAGCTCAACCAATCGAAGTTCATGGCTGAGATTCTCAAGAAGATCGGGAAAGCCATCAACGCGGACATCGTAGCCGTCGCGCCCCGTACCGGCCACTACAACAGCACGATCTACCAGAGCACGCACAATATCGGCGGCGCGATCATGGGCAGCGATCCCGAGAACAGCGCTGTCAATAAGTACCTCCAAAGCTGGGACGTCCACAACGTCTTCGTGCTCGGCGCCTCCGCGTTCCCGCAGAACTCCGCCTACAACCCGACGGCAATGCTTTGCGCGTTGGCGTACTGGAATGTCGACAACGTCATCAAGAACTATGTGAAACACCCCGGCCCACTGGTCTAGGACCGCGCTAGGATGCCCCGCCCGCGTGCAGCGTCGAGTGAACCCCTACCTGCGGACGGAAGCGTAGCGAGAGCTCGAAAGGCCCCTCCCCGCGCTCCTCGATCTGTCGCGAGAGCGCACCCTCGCCATCCGCCGCCAAGAGCTGAATGTCGGTATCGCCGACGACGAAGCGCCTGCCATAGGCTCGCAGCTCGGGGCGGGTCAGCGAGCCGGCGTCGGCCAGCGCGAGCGCCTGCCGGTAGATGGGCAGCACGGCCTCTAGGTCGCGCACGGCCACGGTTACCGAGGCGATCCCGCAGGCACCGTTATCATGGCGACCAGCGGGCTCTTGCTGGAGCCGCTCTGCATCGGGTGTCTCCCACTCGATCAAGAACGGCCACGGGCGTCGCCACTGCGCGTCGTCCGGGGCGATGATGCGCCACGAGAAACTCGAACCGTCGGGCCGCGCGCGCGACATCTCAACCAGCTCGCCCCGCAGCCCTAGCTTGTGCAGGTTCCCGCCCTGGGCGTTGATCTCGATGCCCGCCACTACGAAACCCGCCAACCCGCCGCCGCGGCGCAGATACTCCACGAGCACGCGTCCGCTCTCGCCGCTCTCCAGCGCCTCACGCTCGTCACGCACAGAGATCAGCTCCAGATACGTCAAGCCGAAGCGGATGATCGCGTTCTCCGTGCCGCATCGCGGGTGGCGCCCTCCCGGGCGCACATCGAAGCCGAAGCCGCGATAGGCGGCGACGGCCGCACCGAGGTCGGGTACCGCGATCACGGCGTGGTCGAAGCGGGTCAGCATGCGATCTCTTTAGGCTGCGACGCCTAGACTCCCCCGTGCTGCAAAGGGGCGCCACGGCGGCCTTAGAAGGCTCCCCCATGTACGACGGGCGTGCCGAGGTCCGCAACCTGGGCGCGGTGCTCGCGGCGATGCTTGCCATCCTCGCCCTCGAGGTGGGGGGCGGCATCGTCTCCGGGAGCCTCGCCCTCCTTGCCGACGCCGCGCATATGGCAACCGATGCTGTCTCAGCCGGGTTGGCGCTGTGGGCGGCGTGGCTCGCCCAACGCCCCGCGGACCACCGTCTCACCTTCGGCTATGGCCGCTCCAAGGTGCTTGCCGCGCTCGCGAACGGGAGCGCTCTCTTCGCCATCGTCGCGCTGGTCTGGATCGAGGGCATCCGCCATCTGCGTGCGCCCGAGCCGGTTGACGAGCGCACGATGCTCGGCGTCGCCGCCGTGGCGTTGCTCTCCAATCTCGCGCTCTCGTGGTATCTCTCGCGCAGCCATGGGAGATCGCTCAACGTCCGCGCGGTGATCGTACACGCGTTGGGCGATGCGCTGGCCTCGTTCGGGGTCATCCTCGCCGGCATCACCATCATGCTCACGGGGTGGCTACGGGCCGATGCGGTGATCTCGCTGATCATCGGCATCCTCGTCGCCCTCTCGGCGTGGAGCGTCATGCGTGACTCCGTCACCGTACTGATGGAGGGCGTGCCGCGCGAGTTCGATCTCGCAGATCTGCGCCAAACGCTCGACGCCCTGCCCTACGTCAGCGACGTTCACGATCTCCACGTCTGGTGCGTCAACGAAGGGGCCCTCGCGGCCAGCTTCCATGTTCGCGTTCCCGAAGCGGCACTGGCCACGAGTCCGGACACCGTGACGCTCCTGAAGTCCCTGCTGGCGGGGCGCTTCAAGGTGGAGCACGCAACGATCGAAGTGGAGTGCCAGAACTGTGGAGATGGGTGCGACTAGGAGTCAACGCCGCGGACTCCTAGTGCCCCGGCGGGCGGTAGCTGACGCTTCGCTTCGTGGCCTCGTCGATCTCTTCCGGCGTGAGAAGGACCGTGACCTTCGTGCGGACCGCCCCACTGGCGCTAGCCACTAGGGAGACGGCCGCCGCGCCGATGTCGTCGCCGCCGTCGATGATGGTGAAGACATCATCGTCGCCAAACGCGAAGTAGAAGCCTTCCAATCTCGCCCCCATGCCCTTGGCCAGGTCTGTGACGGCCGCTCGCCGAGCCGAGCCGCCCTCCTTCAGCAGCCCCTTGAGCCCTTCGGTCGTATACGTCGCGCGGATGAGATACTTCGCCATAGCTGCGCCCTCCAAGCACGCACCCAAACCTGGCTTCACGGTAGCACCGCACGAGCTCACGCCCTACAACGGGGCACTCTCTCGATTGCTCACGTCGCTCGAGAACGCAGCCTGGCATCTCTTACAGCAAGCGGCGCACAGCCTGCTGCGCAACGTTCCGCAATGCTTCTTCACACGGCGTTCAAACGCACTGGGTACGATCGAGTCAGAGACGCATGAGACCTATGTTTCGAGTGGAGGATACCATGGCTGCACCAACGTTACCGAGAGAGTCATCAATCGTCGCCACGCCGATCGACAGGCTCTTCGACATGTTCGAGGAGGGGCCGTTCAGCGGATTCAATCGGATGCGCCGTATGATGGACGCCATGTTGAACCCGGGCGCGCAGGGCGCCGTCGTCAGCGCAACGGGAGACGGCATTCCCGTGAACATCTATGAGAAGGACAACGCCTATGTCGTCGAGGCCGCGGTCCCCGGCTACAAGCGAGAGGATCTGACGGTCGAGGTCATCGGCGATACGCTGACCATAGCCGGCAAGTACGAGACGAAGACCGAGGAAGAGCAGAAAAACTACCATCGCCGCGAGATGCGCCATGGCAGCTTCTCACGCAGCTTCTCCTTCCCGGGCGCGCTCGATCCGAAGTCGGTAACGGCCGCGTTCGAGAACGGCATACTGCGTATCTCGGTGAGGCCCGAGCAACTCGTTCATAGTACCAAGGTGCCGATTAGCTGAGATGGAAGTCGCGCCGCGAATCACGCTCCGCAACATGGAGCATTCGGAGGCCTTGGAGGGCCTCATAGGCGATGAGATAGCGGCTCTCGAGCGATTCTACGAGCGCATCATCACCGCTCGCATTGCCGTCGAATACCCGCATCGGCACCGCGAGCGCGGCAACATCGTCCACGTCCGCATCGATATCGTCGTCCCCGGCGAGGAGCTGGTGATCACGCACGAACCTTCGCTCCATGGGACGATGCAGGGCCTCGAAGCCGAAGAGTGGGCGAAGTCCTTTGAAACGGAGGCCAGGTACAAGGACGCGTACCTGGCCGTCCGTGAGGCCTTCCACAAGGCCCGCCGCGTCCTCGAAGACTACGTTCTGAGGATGCGCGACGAGGAGCGCCCTGGAGAACGCGCAACCGCACCCCAGGGGCGTGTGGTGAAGATCGACGCGGCGAAGGGCTTCGGTTTCCTCGAGGCCCCAGACGGACGCGAGATATACTTCCACCGAGACAGCGTACTCGACGGAGCTTTCAAGCGATTGAAGGTCGGGTCCACCGTGCGCTTCGCCGAAGAAGAGGGCGAGAAGGGCCCTCAGGCCAGCACGGTTCGACAAGCCTGACACCCTGCATCATCCGCCGATGTGCGACATCTCCACCTTGGGAGTGCCCGGAGTCACCGAAGTCCGCAACTCCGAGTAGCGGTCGTCGCGCACGCGCCAGACCGACGCAATGCGTTCCATGATCGCATCGTCATCGGCACCGCCGCGCAGTAATGCTTTCAGATCGTGGCCGTGCGAGGCGAAGAGGCACGTGTAGAGCTGCCCCTCCGCCGAGATGCGCGCCCTCGTGCAATCGCGGCAGAACGGATGGGTCACCGAGCCGATGATGCCGATCTCCCCCGCCCCATCGCGGTACCGGTAGCGCTGCGCTACCTCGCCGCGGTAGTTGGGATCGACCGGCTCGAGCGGAAACACGGCGTCAACCGCATGCACGATCTCGGCCGCCGGGACCACGTCGTCCATGCGCCAACCGTTGGTGTTCCCCACGTCCATATACTCGATGAAGCGGAGGATCATCCCGGTGCCTCGGAAGTGACGCGCCATCTCCACGATCGAGCCTTCGTTGAACCCTCGCTTCACCACCATGTTGATCTTGATGGGCGCGAGCCCCGCCTCGCGCGCCGTCTCGATTCCCTCCAGTACCTTACCGACGGGAAAGTCGACGTCGTTCATCGCGCGGAAGACGGCGTCATCCATGGAATCCAGACTCACGGTGATGCGCCGCAAGCCCGCCGCCGCCAGCGATGCCGCCTTCTTCGCCAGCAGCGAGCCGTTGGTCGTCAGCGTGAGATCTCGCACACCGTCGATCTGCGCCAACATCGCCACCAGCCGCTCCAAGTCACGGCGCACCAGCGGCTCGCCGCCGGTCAGGCGCAGCTTCTCCACGCCCAAGGCCACGAAGATCCGTGCCAAGCGCGCGATCTCTTCGAACGTCAGGACTTCCCGGTGCGGCAGGAATTGGAAGTCCGATCCGAAGATCGCCTTGGGCATGCAGTAGACGCACCGGAAGTTACAGCGATCGGTGACGGATATCCGCAGATCCCGCAGAGCGCGGTTGAACGTATCGGTTGTCTGCGTGGCGATCGCCCCTTCAGAGAGCCCCCGCGAGTGCCGCCTGGTGCTCGCGGAAGCGGTCGGCCGACTCCTGAATCGAGCGGCGCGCGGCGGCCGCGTCGGACCAGCCTTGCGTACTGGTCTCCTTTCCCTCCAAGAGCTTGTACGTTGCGAAGAAGTGCTGGATGATCTTGATCGTGTGCGGAAAGATCGTCGTGTAGTTGTGGACGTTCTCGAAGGCGGGCTCCCCCACTGGAACGGCTAGGATCTTGTCGTCCTCCTTACCGCCGTCGATCATCTTGAGCAGGCCGATCGGGCGGGTAACCACCAGACACCCCGTAAAGGTCGGCTGTGCCACGAGGATCAGCACGTCCATCGGATCGCCGTCGAGAGCCAGCGTCTGCGGCGCGAAGCCGTAGTCGCCGGGATAGTAGATGGGCGAGTGCAGGACACGATCGAGACGAAAGATGTCCAGCTCTTTATCGTACTCGTACTTGTTGCGCGAGCCCTCGGGAATCTCGACGACGACGTTGATCTCCTCGGGGGCGTTGGCCCCCAGCGGCAGGTTGAGATAGTTGCGGGCCGGGGCGATCTGCGGCATCACTCGGCGTTCGGTTCGCCACACCCGCGCCCCTTGGCGCAGGGCGCCTCTCAGGGCACCAACACGGCCGCTCCGTCGATGCGATCGGCTTTGAGAAGCTGCAGCGCCGTATTGGCCTCACGCAGGGGCAGGGGCCGTACACGCGGCCGAATCGCGATCTTGGCCGCAAGCTCCAGGAAGTCGCGAGCATCCGCTCGCGTCATATTGGTCACGCTGCGCAACTGGCGCTCTCCCCACAACAGCGTGTCGTAGTCGAACGAAGGTATGCGGTCGAGGTGGATGGCGTTGATCGCTGCCACGCCGCCTTTGCGCAGGGAGCGCAGCGCCGCGATGACCACGTCGCCCGAAGGGGCGAACGTCACGGCGCGGTCCAGCGCCACCGGTGGCACCTCCTGCGCCTCGCCCGCCCACACGGCCCCCAGCTCGCGCGCCAGGGCCCGGTGCGAGGCTCCGCGCGTCGAGACGTAAACTCGGCAGCCCCATGCCTGGAGTACCGGGAGCGCCAGATGCGCCGAGGCACCAAAGCCGAAGAGACCCACGCGCTCGCCGCGCTCGACCCCCGCCACGCGCAACGCACGGAAGCCTATGATTCCCGCGCACAGCAGTGGTGCCGCCTGCTCGTCGTCCAGCGCCGTGGGGAGCGGCACGGTGAATGAGGCGCGCGCCGTGGCGTAAGCAGCGTAGCCGCCATCGCGGTCGTACCCGGTGAAGATCGGCGCGTCGCAGAGGTTCTCGCGCCCGGCCCGGCACTGCGGGCACGTGCCGTCGACGCCGCCCAGCCAAGAGACGCCGACGCGCGCGCCCACGCTCGCGAAGGCACCGCTGCCCAGCGCCGCCACCTCGGCGACGATCTGATGCCCCGGCACGATGCTCGGCCGATGGGGCGTGAGCTCCCCTTCGACGATGTGCAGATCGGTGCGGCAGACGCCGCAGGCGCGCACCTTCAGGAGCACCTCGCCGGGCCCCGGCTCCGGCACCTCCCGTTCCTCGATGTGCAGCGGCGACTCACCAACCGCGTGCGGCTCATGGAGTACCGCCGCCAAGCCGCGCGCCGTGTTCATCCCCTCATCCGAACGTCGTGATCAGCGGCGCATGGTCGCTCGACTGCCGCCAAGCGCGCGCCTCGTGGTCCACGCTGCACGCCTCCAGGCGTGCGCCCAGGGGCGGCGTACAGAGCGCTATGTCGATCCGCCAACCCTCGTTCTTACGTAACGCCCCGGCCCGATAGTCCCAGTACGTGTACTCGATCTTCTCGCCGTAGAGCATACGAAAGGCATCGGCGAAGCCGAACTCCAGCAGCTCGGCGTAGGCCCGGCGCACGGCTACGCTGGTGTGGGTCGTCTCGCCGATCGTTGCCCCTGGGTACACATCGTGGTCGGTCTGCGCCACGTTGAGATCGCCGCACAGGACGATGGGACGGCTCTTCTTCTCGCGCGCATCGAGCCAGCGTCGAAGGACCGTGAACCACTCGAGCTTATAGGCGTATTGCGTACTGCCGTACGTGCCGCCGTTGGGCGCGTAGCAGCTAAAGATGCGCTCACCGCTTTCCAGGCGCGCGCCGGCGAGGCGTCCGTGCTCGTCGCCGGGCAACCCCTCGATGTGATCGTCCAGCGGCTGCTTGGCAACGATCGCGACGCCCGCGTAACCCGCGTTGCCGACGGCCACCGCATGGGGATATCCCAACATAGCGAAATCGCCGAACGGAAAAAGCCCGTTACTGATCTTGGTCTCTTGCAGGCAGAGTACGTCCGGGGCGCGTTCGCGCAAGAGGCGCTCCACCAGCGCCATGCGCGCGCGAAGACCATTGACATTCCAGGTAGCGACGGTAAGCGCCACGTAACGAAAGACCCCTCCGGGCGCATCTGCGATTTCCCGCAGATTACGTCGGAGGGGTCCAGCGCCCCCTCTTCGGGAGACCGGGGATTTCCTAGAGTCCGTAGACGGCCTTGAGGTCCTTCATCACCTGCAGCAGAATGATATGGTACTCGGCATCGACCTTCGTGCCGTACTTGGCATCGATGTCATCCATCACTTGCACGTGAATCGGGTGGCTCACCAGATGGTCGAGCATGTACTCCACGTTGTACGAGCCATTGGCGTTCACGCCGGACTTGTAAAGCGCGGCGGCCAGCGCCTTCCCGTCGGTGGGCGCGGGCTCCGGCGTCTTCGGAAGCGCGATCTTCTTCTCGGTGACGATCTTCAGCGTATCGCCGACCACGAAGTCGTACGTCTTGAGAAACTGCCCAACATTGTCTTTGCCGAACTGCTTCTGCAGCTTTGCCACTTCAGCGTCGGCTTTGTCGCCGGCAAGCACGCCGACCAGCGTCGTCGTCTTGTAGGCGGAGGGGCCGCCGCCCGCCACGACCATGGAGAGCGTGAGTGCCAGATTGGGAGCCCCTGGGTAGGCCGCGTCGCTGCTGAAACGATCTTTCGGAGCGGCCGCCAGAGCCGGCAGCGCCATCGAGAGCGCGAGGGTCCCGGCCAGCGCGGCCAACGACCACTTATGAATGTTGATCATACCTGTCCTCATGTTGCTGACGAAGTGCGAGTCTCGTGTACGCGTGGGGCGTTACGCTTTCCACGCTATCTATGTGCTGTACGAGCCAGACGGGCCGATGGATTGACAACGTGGCCGCCGCGGGAGTCGGCGAGCGTGCGGCGAATATACCGGTCATTGTGGAGATCGTCATCAAGCGGGCCTACGTGGAACCCGCTCCGAGTGATGGGTTCCGTGTGCTGGTCGACCGGGTCTGGCCGCGCGGAAAGACGAAGGACGACCTAGCGCTCGATCTCTGGGCGCGCGATCTGGCGCCCAGCAGCACCCTGCGCGGATGGTTCAACCACGACCCCGTGCGCTGGCAGGGTTTTTGCGAGCGTTATCGCCGCGAGCTAGCGGCGCCGGAACAGTATGCGCGGCTGACTGAGATCCTCAAGGCAGCCCGCGGCCACAAGCGCCTCACGCTGGTCTTCGGCGCCAAAGACGAGGAGCACAATCAGGCCGTGGTCCTGCGCAACGCACTCGAGGATCTCGTCCCAAAGCGCGGATGAGCGCGCAGCCGAGGCTAGAGAAACGAGGAGAGCTTCGCGCGATCGATGCGCGCGATGCGTCCGCCCTCGAGCTCGATGGCTCCGGCATTCTCTAACTCGAAGAGAGCACGCGCCGCTACTTCGCGGACGGTCCCCGCCGCGATTGCCAGTTGGCTCTGGCTCATACGCCGCGCCGACGAGAGCACCGGGGCCAGCCCTTGATCCGGGGGCGCGTAGGGGAGCAGCGCGCGCGCCACGCGCTCCACCGTGGAGCGCCCCGCTAAGAACTCCAGGCGCTCGGCCAGCGCGCGACCTCGCTGTGCGCAGAGCAGCGCGATCGAGCGTACCAAGCCGATATCGCTCTCCATCTGTTTGAGCACGACGTTGCGCGGCACGGCGACGATGCGCGCCGCGCCGAATGGCGGTGCCACGCGCCCCAACATCGTCCCGCCATCGACCAGCGAGAGCTCTCCAAACGTCTCGAAAGGGAGGAACTCGAAGAGCAGGCGCTCGCGGCCGTTGGCCGAGCCGGCGATCATCCCTAGCGTTCCCTCGCGAACGAAGCCGAGGTAGGGCCACTGCGATCCCTGCTCGTTGAGAGCTTCACGGTGCGGGATAGAACGCTCGAGCGCGTTGGCGACGAAGGCCGCGCGCGTCTCGTCGCTGCAACCCTCCAGCGCGGCGCAGCGGCCTAAGAAATCTTCCAAGCTGCCGTCGCGCCCTTCTGAGTCGATGCGCCGGATCGTCACTACCCAGTCGTCATCGCTGTGCTGCCGCTGGAGCCAGACGAAGCGCCCTTCGCGCTGACGGTCGAACTCAAAGCGCAGTGGACGCGGCTCATGATCGGTGGAGAGCTGGAGCTCCTCCCCCGGGCGCAATGCATCGAACGCCGCGAAGATCTCCCGGTGCCGCAGCCAGGTGGGGATAGAACGAACGTCGATGAGGTGCGCGATCACGTCCAGGTGCTTCCGCTGAGGGCGGCGCCATCCTTTTACCGCCCGCGGTTCAACGACCGAGCTGGCGATGGGCCTCCTCGCTCATCCGCTCAGGCGACCAAGGGGGCTCGAACGTTACCTTCACGTTAACGTCGCTGACCCACGGCACGGAGGTCACGGCACGCTCGACGTCCATCTTGATCGTATCGTGCATCGGGCAGCCCGGCACGGTCAGCGTCATCACGATGTCCACGTGGCCGTTGCTGTCTTCGACGCCGATCCCGTAGATCAAACCGAGGTTGACGATATCGATGCCAAGTTCAGGATCGATCACGGTCGTCAGTTGCTGCAGCACTTCCTCGTGCAGCGGCGTCATCTCAGCACTCATGCGTCACGCTCCACGGTCAACAGGTACCCATCTCCGTTAGGTTCACAGGTATAGCGCAGGCCGCGCGTCTCCAACTCCGGAAACAGAAAGCGCGGCTGACGCTCCATGATGGCCGTGAGCTTTCCGGGGCCCTGCATATTGTCCAGCGCCTCGAGAATGCGAATCATGGGCTCCGGCGGATGGAGCCCACGGTTGTCCAGATGGATGTCGCTCATGCCTTCAACCCCACGTATTGCCAGCCCAGTCGGGCGAGCACCGCCACCGCGCCGATGCCGCCTGCCGCGTAGACTACGGCCGCCATGCGCAACGCCTCCGGAGCGAACGCCGTCGAGAGCGCCGCACCCAGCGCACCGACTACCAGCAATGCCAGGCTCACATTCGATGCGCGCTCCGGCACGGCATTCCCTAGCGGCGGAAGTTTCGCGGTCGGATGCATACGCCGAGCATACTCCCAGGCCAAGAAGCCTACCACCTTGTAGGAGTAGCCCAAGATCGAGAGCGAGAGCCAACCCAGGATCGCGAAGGCGACGGCGGCAGGCGCCTTGTCCGGATGCCAGGTGGCACCCAGAGTGCAGCCCGCTGCGAACAGTGCGAAGACCCAGGCTGCAGAGGCGTAGCGCAGGCTCACGTCGATCTTCTTGCGCATGCGCTTTTTCAACGTGTGCAGGTGCACGACGACGGCGGCGATCACCGATACGATCGCTATGATCGACCCCGCACGCATGTACCAGATGCTGAGGAACACCAGTCCGCCTGCCACACCGGCGACGGCGATCGTCCACTGCGCGCTGCGCGTCCAACGTCCTTCGGTCGTATGCGCGAGCGAGAACATCGGCACGAAGCGATAGGAGACCGCGAAGACGAACGTGCTGGCGAAGGCGATGACCACGAGCGAGGCGTGCGTTGGCGCCAGGAGCAACGCGCCCACGGCGGCGCGTCCGTCCAAGGCTAGGGCCATCACTGCGCCGATGCCGGCCGCTGCGATGAAAGCCACGGTCGCCGCGATCACGGCGGCGCGCGTCTGTGCCTCGAGCGGGGCGGTACGGATGCGATTGATGGTCCAGATCCCCCACGCCGTCACGCCCACGAAGAGCAGCGGTCCCGCGATCGAGAAGAGGACATGGATACCGTGGAAGCCGCCCAGCAGGAGCACGAAGCCCAGCACCAACGGCGCCGAGAGGAGCATGACGGTGCGCGCCGGAGCCGCCTTGGCACCCGTGAGCACCGGAACGAGCTGGTTGGAGGCGCCCACGACCGCCATGACGATGAAAGCGGCGAACGCATGAAGCGTGAGCAGCGAGGCGCCGTTCACGATTAACGAGACACAGCCGCAAAGAAAAAACGCCAACGCAACGGCGAGGAGCGCCCCGCTCCCCGCCGGATCGCTGACGTTGTCACCCGACGAGATCATGACTTCGGCGCGAAGCGGATATGAAACTCTCCGTCTGTCACGCGCGTGCACTCGTGGCCAAAACCCTTACGATCCATCACGCGGTAGAGCGGGGTGGGTTCGAACGTATTGATGAGCAGGAACGTCTGCCCCGGTTCGAGGGAATCGACCGCATCCATGATCGCCTGATACGGCTCCTCACCACGTTCGTGGTAGGGGCGTACATCGAGGACTCTCGGTTCCACGTCAGTTAGTCCGCAACGCGCTCGCCGAGTACAGCGGTCTTCTTGATGTCGACGAGCCAGATGTCGGGCCCCTTCTGCGCGTAATCCCACGAGAACGTGTTGGGGTAGTCGTGGTCGAGTTCGAAGCGCAGCGGGCGCGGGTCGTGGTCGTTGATGATGCGCAACGTGTCGCCCAGCGCGAGCGCCTCGTATTTCTCGAAGATGGTGGTGTGCTTGCGGCCCGGCGGAAGCGGGCGAACATCGAGTTCGATCATGCGGCCATCGTACGTCCGCCGGGGCGAGGGGGACAGCGACCCGAGTCTCACGCCGAATGAACGGGCAGTCTCTTCAGATCGACCGATTCGTCGGAAAGCAGCGCGCGATCGATCGCCGGGCGCGTTCGCAGCAGCCGTTTGGCCGCCGAGAGGTCCTTGAAGCGATTGACGGCGAGGCAAGCCTGCAGTCGTCCGCCCATGAGATAGAACGCGCTGAACGAGCCGCTCTCGGGGCTTGCGCGCAGCACCAGATCGCTCCAGCGCGGCGCGTGGCCTACGTATTGTATCGAGCGATCGTACTGGTCGGACCAGAAGAACGGCACCGGCGCGTACGGCTCGGTCGCACCGAGCATGCACCTCGCGGCCCAGACGCCGTGATTTTGCGCATGATCGAAGTGTTCGACGCGCAACCGTCCGCCCCACGCTGGGTGGGGCCAGTTCGCCACGTCGCCCGCGGCGTAGAGATCGGCGACGCTGGTGCGGCACTGTTCGTCCACCACGATGCCGTCCTGCACGTCGAGCGTTGCGCCCTCCACAACCGGCACGTTCGGCGTAACGCCCACGCCGATCACAACCAGGTCGCAGGGTACCTCCTCACCATTGGTGAGGAGCGCCGCCTCGACGCGCTCCGCCCCACGCAACGAAACCACACCCACGCCCACGCGCACGTCGACGCCGTGATCGCGGTGCATGGAGACGATCCACTGGCCCAAACGCTCACCGATGGCCGCGGCAAGCGGCGTGGCGACATCGATCATCGTGACGCGGCAACCCAGCGCGCGCGCCGAGGCCGCGACTTCGCAGCCGATGAAGCCCGCTCCAACCATCAGCACCTTCGGCCGTGAGGCAAGCTCCTTGGCGAGCGCGTCGGCGTCGCGCAGCGTCCGAAGGTAGTGGAGGCCGGGCAACTCCGCTCCCGGCACCCGCAGCCGACACACCGTGGAGCCCGTGGCGATCAGCAACCGATCGTACGAGAGGGCGCTGCCGTCGGAGAGCAGGGCACGGTGCACCGGCGCGTCGATGCGCTCGACGCGCGTGCCCAGACGCAGCTCGATCCGCTGCTCCGCGTAGTACGACTCCGGACGCAGGTAGAGCTCGTTGCCGCCCTTCTCGCCGCGCAGCCGCTCCTTGGAGAGCGGCGGGCGTTCGTAGGGGCGTTCCGCCTCTTCGCCCACCAGCACGACGCGCCCGGAATATCCTTGCTGGCGCAGCGCCTCCGCGGCGCGTCCGCCGGCGAGGCCCGCCCCGACGATGACCACCGTGGCCGGCTCACTCATGGGCAGGATGCACGGATACGGGAACGCACACGAACATGTGGCGGCTACGTTCGTGTGGGCGCTGCCGAATCTCCTGGCACGCTCCCACGACGTCGCGGCACCAGCAGGTCTCGCGTCGCCCTTGCCATCTCGATGTCTTCGCGAGCGTGGATCACCAAGGTCCGCGTCCGCGAGGCCCAACCTACTGTCTCGGACCTTCAAGCCAGCCTTGGCAAGCGTGCTCGCTGAGTAGTGGCCGAGGCTCATCCACCGCTTCGCACCCCATCCTCGAGCACCAGACGCAGCCGCTGGAGCAGACGGCGAACGGTAATCTCGGCCACGGCGTTCCCGCCGACTCTGTCGATCATCAGCCCCAAGGGGCCCAGCGGCGGGGTATAATCACCCAAAATTGCCAACTGGGTCCGCGTAGCCGAGAGCGGAACCACTTCGATCCAGCCGCGGAACTCCGGGAAGGCGCGGCTATCGGTGACGCGCCATACAATCGGCATCACGGTGGCATAGGTACGCTGTTCGGGCTCGCCGAGGTTCATCAGCACCTTACGCGTGAAGCGCCCCAGCCGCGGCAGGTGCAGGTCCTCGAAGGGGACATCGAGCTCGTACCACATTCCCGGCTCACCGGAGTCTTCGGGAGCAAGGGCACGCCGAAGTCGATCCACGATCTGATCGGGCGCGCAGGCCACCTCGCTTTCGTAGAATACATGCGCCATTGTTTGAGCATCCCTCGCCTGCGAGAAATGTAGGGGAAGGACCGGTGAAGGGTCTGTTCACGACGTCTTCTGACCCTGGAGCGATGATCTTCCCATGAGCGAGATACGCGAGCGCGTCTTCGTCGCCTGCCCGCTGGGCCGTGCGCACCACTACTTGGCCCAGGTGCTGCCCACCGATACCTCCGCGAGCCGCCCTCTCGTTTTGCGCGTCTCCCTTCCGGGGGTGCGCGGCGACGCCAAGTTAGAGCAAGAAGTAACGGTGAACTGCTCGCCGCTGACGGACCCCCGTCACGAGAGCGAGGTCTGGCATCTCTCCTGGGCGCCGCGCCAGCCTGCAATCTACCCCTACTTCGACGGACGCATCTCGATCAAAGGCGGCGAGGACTATAGCAGTTGCCGGCTGGTGCTCGAGGGGTCCTACGAGCCGCCTCTCGGCCTCCCGGGCCGTGCCTTCGACGCGGCGCTCGGGCGAAGGATCGCTGGAATCACCGCGCGCGAGTTGCTGCGCAGCATCGCGGAGCGCATGGAGGCATCGTTCCGCGCCGACGAGGCGCGCAAACAGGGCGAGCCCAGCCACTGAACGTGAACGTTCTCCAGCGCTTCCCAACCTCATCGCACCTATCGCGTACCATCGTCTGCGGGAGGTACGCTGACGATGGGCTACCCGATCGTGATCTCGTTCCGCCTCTTGGATCGATCCGCATCCCTCGAGCGTCTCGTCCGCGATCAAGCCGGCCGGCTCGGTAAGCACTGTGGGTCGCTGGCGGCCTGTTGCGTCACCCTGGAGGCAGCGGGGCGGCGTCGGGCGAGCAGCGGCCTCTTCCACGTCCGAGTGGACGCGAGCATCGCGGACTCGGCGGAACAGATCGAGGCCCACGCCCTGGATCGCGACCCCTATCTGGCGACCTTCGCGGCCTTCCGGATGGCCACGCATCGCCTGCGGATGCGCGCCGTCTGACGGCCTCTCAGAGCGTCGCCGCGGGGAGCTTGATGACGAAGGTCGTGCCGGACCCCTCGATCGACTCCACGCGCGCGTTACCGCCGATGCGCTTGAGCAGTTGATCGACCACGGCTAACCCCAGGCCCGACCCCGGTGCTCGCCGCGTCGCCGCCTTTCCGCGGAAGCCCGCTTCGAAGACGTGCGGCAACTCCTCCGAACCGATGCCCGGGCCCGAGTCGGAGATGACCACCGTCAACTCGCCGTCGGGGCGATCGCAGCGCATCTCCACCTTGCCCCCCGGCGGCGTGTAGCGTACGGCATTGATCATCACGTTCCGAAGGATCTGCCCCACCCGAGTGGGATCGCCGCGGTACATCGTGCACGCGTCGTAGTGCATGCCGCAGGCGGTATAGGTAAGCTGGACGTCTTTCGAGGCCGCTAGCCCGTGCACCGAGGCCGCCTCGGCGGCGATCAGCGCACAGACGTTGAACGTGTCGATGCGTATGGGGAGCATTTCGGCCGACTCGCGCGGAGTGTGAGCCAAGTCGTGGGCCAACGCGCCGGCCGCTTCGATGGCCTCCTGGATGCCGCGCAGGCGCTCATCGCTTCGGTCGAGCACACCGTCGAGCATGCCCTCCACATTGGCCTGCGCAATTGCCAGCGGATTGCCGATTTCGTGACGCAGTGTGGCGAGATGGCGCACGCGGGCCGCCTCCGTCCGTTGGAGCTGGTCGACCAACTGGAGCAGCCGCTGCACGACTTCCGCCTGCGTAGGATCCTCCAAACTCCGGAGCTCGCTCTCGGCATCGGCCCAGCGCCCCAGCATCGCACTGTCGATAGCGTGGAGGAGGCGTTCCATCGATCTACTCTTTCCGCATCTTGTAGCCGACCCCGAAGACGGTGACCACGTAACTCGGGTTCTCTGGGTCGGGTTCGATCTTCTTCCTCAGGTTGTTGATGTGGCGATCGAGCGTTCGCTCGTAGATCGAGCCGTCATCGTGGAGTGCGTCGAGCAGCTGCGAGCGCGTCAGCACCTGCCCGGCGTTGGTGGCCAGAGCCACGACGATACGGAACTCTGAAGGCGTCAGGATAATGGTGCGATCGCCGATGCGCACTTCGTGCGCCTGCGCGTCGATGGTCAGATCGCGCACGCGCAGTGTCTTGATCGCGCGCTCCTCGCCGTGCTCGCCCGAGGAACGGCGCAGGACAGCGCGGACGCGCGCGACGACTTCGCGCGGCGAGAACGGCTTGGTGATGTAGTCGTCGGCACCCAACTCCAGGCCGACCACACGGTCGATCTCCTCGGAGCGCGCGGTGAGCATGATCGTCGGAAGAGGCTCTTGCGCCGTCAGCGTGCGAAAGACGTCGAGCCCGCTGCCGTCGGGCAGGTTCAAGTCGAGGATGAGGAGATCGGGGCGCTGGCTCTCCGCCGTCGCCACGGCCTCCGCGGCCGTCGATGCCACCGTCGTGGCGTACCCCTCGCGCTCGAGATACTTGCTGAGAACCTCGCCGATCTGCGCTTCGTCGTCGACGAGAAGGATGCGTTGACCCGACACGCCCCTTGCATTCGGCGCGGAATCACTCGCTTCCCCGCTGGTGTCGTTTCGCTGGTTGGCGCTACGACGCGCGCGCGGCTGCGGCCGCAGTAGGGGCCACCAGCACGGGCACCGGCGCACGCCGCAGCACGCCCTCGGTCTTGCTGCCCAGGACGATCCGCGCGATGCCGCCACGCCCATGGCTGCCCATGACGATGGCATCGGCCTCTTCGCGGCGCGCAAGGTCCAGGATGCTCTGTACGACCTCCCCCTTCGACAAGCTCGGTTCGCGAATCCAAGCCGGCGGCGCGGGCGCGCTCGGCGGCCGAGGCGAGGTACTGCTCGCCAAGCTCGCGTTGCGACTCTACGATGATCGTCGGATCCATCGTCGTGGAGCCGCCGATGGCGATCAGCGGCACGATGTCGACGATGTGACAGAAGACGACGGTACCCCCCTGCGCGCGCGCGACATCCACGGCTAATCCCACCGCGGCGCCGGAGGGCTCCGAGCCGTCGACCGGCACCAACAATTTCTTGAACATCGGCCTACCTCACCGTGTTCGGCAGCGTCAGATGGACGCGACGGGGAGCGGGATATGCAGCCGCAGCGACGAGCTCTCTACGGAGGCCACCCGCGCACGATCGTGGAGATGGCGCAGCAAGCGTGCCACGGCCGCTAGACTCATCCGCCGCGTCGGGTGACCGGGGGAGCCTTCGTTGCGAACGGTGACAACGAGCATCCCGTCCGGCGGTTCGTGGCGCAGCTCGACCGTGCTTCCGGGCGGCGTCGAGCGCACGACGCCGGTAAGCACGTCGCGAAGCAGGCGGCGCGTGCGGGCCGGGTTGCCCCGATAGGCGGCGCAGACACCTGGCCCCATGCCGTCTCGCAGGAGGTGGATGTCCTTCGGGGCGGCGATGAGGGCGGCTGCCGCGAGCTCCTCGTCGATCATCGAGCAGAGCGTGAATGTCTCCAAGACGATGGTCGTGGGCGTTGCCGCGTCGCGATGTTCGCGTCCCGTCTCGGCTAAGATCGCACCCGCCACGCGCACAGCGTCATGCACCTTCTCCAGACTGACGTCGTCGCGCTCTACCACGCCGTCCAGCATCCCCTCGATCGTAGCCTGGGCGACCGCCAGCGTGTTACCGATCTCATGGCCGAGCCGCACGTGCTGTTCGCAGCGCGCCAGTTCCTCCTGCTCGAGCTGGCCGACCAGTTCCAGCAGGCGGGCCGCCAATGCCGCGGCTCGGGTATCGTCGACCGCCTTGAGCTGCACGACCGCCTCGCCCCAGGAGCCGAGCATGGTCTCGTCGATCGCATGAAGGATCTTCTCCACGCTCACTCTCTCCGCAGCTTGTAGCCAACGCCGTATACGGTGAGGATGTACTGCGGACGCTCGACGTCGGTCTCGATCTTCCGTCGCAGATTGTTCACGTGCCGGTCCAGCGTGCGCTCGTAGATCGTGCCGGTGTCGTCGAGGATATCCAACAGCTCCTCGCGCGTCAGCACCTGCCCGGCGTGGGCAAAGAACGCCTGCAGGATACGGAACTCGGCGGGGGTGACGGGGACGAGATCGCCGCCGACGCGTACTTCGTGCGCCTGCGAATCGAGCATGAGATCTCCCACGTGCAGGGGCTCTTCGCGCCGCTCTTCCGGCTCCCGCGTGGTCCGGCGCAAGACGGCGCGCACGCGTGCGGAGACTTCGCGCGGCGAGAACGGCTTGGTCACGTAGTCGTCGGCACCCATCTCCAACCCCACGATGCGGTCGATTTCGTCGGCACGCGCGGTGAGAATGATGGTGGGGATGCTTGCCTCGGCCTGCACGTCCCGGAAGACGTCCAGACCGCTGCCGTCCGGAAGCGTCAAGTCAAGGATCATCAAGTCGGGGCGCTCGCCTAGGGCAAGCTCCAGAGCGCGGGCCGCGGTCTCGGCCAGAGAGATCCTGAAGCCTTCCCGCTGGAGGTAAGCGGCTAGGACCTCGCCGATCCGCGGCTCGTCATCCGCGATCAGGATGTGCTTGCCGCTCATGAGGCCGAGCATACGCGACGGGGCTTCCCGACTCGGGAAGAACTCGTGAGCGTTCGTACGCGAGGACTTCGGGGGTCTCGATCTCCCTGGCCACCTCGTCGGCCAGTCGTCCGAGGAAGGCACGCAGGCTCAAACGCGCCGCCGAACGCAGGAGCGTGGCATCGGCGAGCGCCCCTAGCAGCCCTGCGGGAGGGGTGTAGCGCCCATCCAGCATCACATCGGCGCGATGCTCCGCCACCGGATGGACACGCAGTACCCCCGAGAACCTCGGGAAGAACCGCTCCGAGGCGCGCGCTTTGAGGCGCACGGGAATGCTTCGCTCGGTAGCGCGGATCGATGGCTCCCCCAACGTCAGCACGATCGGAACACTGAGGTCGCCGACGCCGGGCAGATGAAGTGCCGCCAGGGGTACCGTCAGCCCCACGTCGCCGTGGCGAGAGGCCGGGGCGAGATGCTCCAGCACGCGCAGGAGCGCTACGGACACGACGTCCGGGTTGCTCAGCAGCGTCTCCGAAAGGATCACCTGAGGCATACGCCCATCCTAGTATCCTCGCCCAGCGAATCTAAGAAGAATTCGGGCCGTACCCTTCGCGAGGATTTCTCGCTCCGGCGTAATGATGCCGCCGTGAGACCGACCATCGTCGTTCCGCTCGCTACGCCGCTCGACCGCCGCATCGTCGAGGCCGTCATCGCGGACCTCATCGAGCGCCCGGTGCGTATCGTCTTACTTTGCGTACTGCGCCTACCGGAGCCCGCGGAGCTTCCCTACGACCAGCGCCTGCGCGGTCCATCGGCCGACGCACGCGAGTTGGAAGCCTTTCATCAGCTCCACACGCTGAGCATGCGTCTACGCGGTGCAGGGCGGTCGGTCACCACCGTGGTCTCGTGGGGACCGTTGCTCGAGACCGTGACGGCCGTCGCGCAGGGTTTCGACGCCGAGGTCCTGCTCGCCGAGCTCGCCGGCCCGCTGCCCTCCACCGATGCGCGCCATGTGCTGGCCGCAACCCCCAACTCGCGCCTGCTGCGCGTCATGGCGGCTACGTCGGCGGTCCCTTAACGCCACCCGTCTGCCTCTTTGAGCAGCGCCCCCATCGCCTGTACGGCCTCGAGCGTCTTGTGCAGGCTCTCTTCGTTGGCCGGTACGATCCCGTCGAGCATCCCTTCCAGCCCCGCCTGAGCCACTGAGAGCATATTACCGATCTCCGCGTGGATCATCCGATCGAAGCGCCGGTGAACCATCTCCCGCCGCTCCAGCTCATCGATCGCCGCACCGACGATATGCGGGATCTCCCCTTGGCTTCCGTCCAGGATCGAACGCGCATCATCGTAACGCCCCGTCGCCATGGCGTCGAGGATGCTCTCCAGATGATCCATCTCTCGTCTAGACCTTTCGCATCTTGTAGCCAACGCCGAAGACGGTGACCACATACGTGGGATGAACGGGATCCGGCTCGATCTTTCGCCGCAGGTTACCGATGTGGCGATCGAGCGTGCGCTCGAAAATGGAGCCGTCATCCTGCAGGTGGTCGAGCAGTTGCACCCGCGTGAGAACCTGACCCACATGCTCCGCCAGCGCCGTCAGGATACGGAACTCGGTTGGTGTGACGCCGACCACGCGGCCGTTGATGCGCACCTCGTGGGCGATGCGGTCGATAGCCAAGCCGCGCACGCGTAACGTCTCCATACCGCCGTCGACCGGCGGCGTGCGGGACGAGCGCCGAAGAATGGCGCGCGCCCGCGCAGTCACCTCGCGCGGGGAGAAGGGCTTGGTGACGTAGTCGTCGGCCCCCATCTCCAACCCCGCGATGCAGTCGATCTCCTCGGCCCGTGCCGTCAGCATGATGGTCGGGATACGCCGGCGCGCGGAAACGGCCCGGTAGACGTCGTAGCCGTTGCCGTCGGGAAGCGTGAGATCGAGGATCATCAGATCGGGCTCATCGCTCTCGGCGAGCGCGAGCGCTTCGGCCGCGGTGAGCGCGGTCTTCACCGCAAAACCCTCGCGTACCAGATACGCTTTGAGGAAGTCGACGATCCCAGGTTCGTCGTCCACCACGAGGATGGTCTCGCTCGCCACGGCGCGTGTCTTCTCCTACGCGGCGGCGATTTCATGCAATCGATGGGGCGAAGCCTCGCCTGCCATGCCATAGCCTGCTCCACGCTCCTTTGCGCCGCGTACCACGTCCTCATCCCGGGCCCCGGGATCGCGAAGCCGCGCAAGACGTCCGAGCTCGAATCTGCGAATGCATGGGGAACCCTGCGTCCGCTCAAGCGACCACAGTCACTCCGGGGCAACCTCTGCAAGACTATGATGGGCGCGTGTGCGTTTCCATCGACCTGCTGCGCGTGGAGGGGCCCCTAGCGCTTCGGCGCGCTCCCTCCACTCCGGCCCCCTCCCGGCGGCAGGCGCCGGTACCCCACGGCGGAAAACCACGCGTACAACCATGAGCGAGAGAGCAACCACCCCCAGCACCGCCGTCGAGGCCGGTACCATCCTCCTTGCCAACCCACGCGGCTTCTGTGCGGGCGTCGAGCGCGCCATCGATATCATCAATCGCCTGTTGGATATCCACGACGGGCCGATTTACGTTCGCAAGGAGATCGTCCACAACCGCGACGTCGTGCAACGCTTCCAGGCACGCGGCGTGGTCTTCGTGGAAGACGTCGCCGAGGTGCCGCCGGACTCGCTGCTCGTCTTCAGCGCCCACGGCGTCTCTCCCGAAGTGCGCCGCAGCGCGCGCGAACGCGGCCTCCAAGTCATCGATGCGACCTGTCCGCTGGTCTCCAAGGTTCACTTGGAAGCGATCAAGTTCGCCAACGAAGGCCTCTACGTGATCCTCGTCGGCCACAAGTACCATGACGAGGTGGCCGGGACGCTCGGCGAGATTCCCGGGCGAATCGGCCTGGTGGAGAACGTCGAACAGGCACGCGCCTGCGAGGTGCCCGACCCGCGGCGCGTCGCCGTCGTCACGCAGACGACGCTCAGCATCGACGACACGCGCGAGATCATCGAGACGCTCAAGGCACGATTCCCGGCGCTGGTTACCCCGGCTAGGGACGATATCTGTTATGCCACGCAGAACCGCCAAGAGGCGGTCAAGGCTTTGGCTGACGAGACCGACCTCGTGCTGGTGGTCGGCTCGGAGAACAGCTCCAACTCCCAGCGTCTGTGCGAGAGCGCGAAGCAGACGGGCACTGCCGCCTACCTCATCGACCACCCTCATGCTATCGATCCTGCATGGGTCGTGGGGAAGCGCTCGATCGGCGTCACCGCCGGTGCCTCCTCCCCCGAGCACCTCGTGCAGAGTATCCTCGCACGCCTCCAAGAGCTCGGCACCTTCGAAGTGCGCGACTTCGGCAAACGCGAGCCGGCGATCATCTTCACGCCGCCGCGCGAGCTGATGCGTCTGGAGGCGGAGGCCGCCGACGATTCGAGCCAGACGCGCTAGGAGACGGCGCGCGCCTCGATCGCTCGCTTCAGCCCGCTAAGGAAGTGGCGGATCGTCGCCTCGGCGATACGGTGGCCGATAGCGGCGTCGAAGGCCGCCCCCACGGGACCCCCCGGCGGCCGATAGGCCCCGGCCACCGAGAGCTGGGAGCGCTGCTGCGCCAGAGGCGTCACTTCCAAGAATCCTTCGAAGGCGGGGAACCCGCCGTGTCCCGGAACCTCCCAACTAAGCGGGATGCGCAACTCGGTGAGCGAGCCGAACACTGGATGCGACTCGGGCTCTCCCAGCCTTACGTCGACTCGGCGAGAGAACTCTCCGACGTCGGGTAGCCCAAGCTCCTCGAACGGCACCTCCAGACGGTAGCGTCCCGAGCCCTCGCCGCCCGGCTGGGCCCCCAGCACCTCCGAAAGCAGCGCAGGCACGCGATCCGCCGCGCATCCCACTTCGTCCACGATCAAGACTTCTGTCATGTCCATCTCCCGTCAGGGCAGTGTCTCTCGCCCCCATCATGGCCGCTCGGTTGGCGGATCGCATGAGTCCGGTGGGAACCTGCGTTCACGGCTTCTTCACAACGGCATCGCCACGCATGTGTTATTCCCAGACTGCTCCCCCATAGGGAACCGCAACGATGAGCTTTCACACGATTCTCGTGCCGGTCGACGGCGAGTCGCCGTCGGATGCCGCTGTCTGGTATGCGCTCTCGATGGCCGAGGAGGAGCAGGCCTCGCTCATCTTCTGCCACGCGCAGGTTCCTGTTCCGGGATATCTACTCGACGAGCCGCTCCCCGCCGGCATGAAGATCGACTCGCAGGAAGCCGTGGCCTGGTGGTCGCGCCACGTCCTCGATCGCGCCCGTGGCCGCGCCGCCCAGCTCGGCTTCGATGCGCAAGTGCGCAGCTTGCGAGGCGATCCCGTCGCAGGCATCCTCGAGACGGCGCGCGCCGAGGGAGCCGATCTCATCGTGATGGGTACGCACGGCAGGCACGGGCCGGCCCGCGCTCTGCTCGGCAGCACGACCGAGGGGGTTCTCCGCCGCAGCAACCTGCCCGTGCTGGTCCTGCCCTGCGCCACCCCCGAATGCCTCTCACGCCACGTCGATGCCCGTGACCCCGGGGCTCTGGCCTAGGGCGGCCAGCCGCTCCCAGAGGTCACCGTCACCGCGCACGCCGAGGTCGTAGGAGACCGAGCTCACGAGCCGCTCGCCGACGCGCTCAAAGGCGATGCACGAGACCAGACGCACCTTCGCGAAGTGACCAGCCAGCTGCTCGCGCACCGCCTCCGCGGTCGTCTCGCCCACGTCGAATCGCACGATCACCTGAAGGCGATGCTCGGCGTGCACGAGCGCGGCCACGCGCCAGTCCGCGATGCCGAGCGCGATCACCGTCGACACCGTGACCACGACCGCCGTCAGCAGAGCCGCCGGCGTCCCAACCCCGGCGGAGACGCCCACCGCCGCCGCCACCCAGATGCTCGCGGCCGTCGTGAGTCCGGAGGCCGTCAGGCCCTGCCGAACGATGGCCCCTGCGCCGAGAAATCCCACACCGGTGGCGACGCCGGCGATGATGCGATCGAATTGGAGGCCGTAGGCCGACTCGGCGAAGGCGCAAGCGGCCAGCGAGACCAGCATGTGGGTACGCAACCCCGCCGGCCGGTGGACCAGCTCGCGCTGCATGCCGATCGCCGCCCCGAGCACGGCGGCCACGAGGGTCCTCAGCACGATCGCCGCGAGCAGAGCTCCATCCATCGTCATCTCTCCAGCGGGCTCACGGACGTTCGATGACACGGTGGAAGAACCAGCGCTTGGCCGCCTCCACCACCAGCACGTAGACCACGATGAGCGCGGCGATCGCGATCATGGGGCCGGCCGTCAGCGCCGTAAAGCCGAGCCTGCTCGCGAGCGGAGAAAACGGCAGCGCCACACCGATCGCGAGGCACAGCAGCGTGGTGAGGGACAACGCCGCGCTCGGCCGGCTGCGCCACATGCTTCGCCTCGTACGCAGCGCGAAGATCACCACGGTCTGCGTCGCGAAGGACTCCACGAAGAAGGCCGTTCTGAACGTGGGTGCGCCCACGTGCAGCACCAATGCCATGAAGGCGAAGATGCTGAAGTCCATCAGCGCGTTGACGGGCCCGAAGGCGAGCATGAAGCGGCGGATCAGCGGCATGTCCCAGTGCGAGGGCCGCTGCACCAGTTCGTCGTCGACGCGATCCGTAGGGATCGTCATCTCGCTGGTGTCGTAGAGCAGATTGCCCAGCAGGAGCTGCGAGGGGAGCATCGGCAGGAACGGCAGCACGAGCGAGCCGATGGCCGTGCTGATCATGTTGCCGAAATTGGACGAAGTCGCCATCAGCACATACTTGATGGTGTTGGCGAAGACTCGCCGGCCCTCTTCCACACCGTCGGCCAGCACGCCGAGATCCTTGGTGACCAGTACGATGTCGGCGGCATTCTTGGCCACATCGGTCGCATCGTCGACCGATATGCCGACGTCGGCGTCGTGCAGCGCGACCGCATCGTTGACCCCGTCGCCCATGAATCCCACGTCGCGCTCCCCAAGGCGCGCCAACGTGATGATGCGCGATTTCTGCAGCGGAGAGACGCGGGCGAAGACCGTCACCCGCGCGATGGCCGCGATCGCCTCTGCATCGCTCATGGCGTCGAGCTCGTACCCGGTGACGACACCTTTGCTGTCGATGCCGAGATCGCAGCAGATCTTCCGGCTCACGCGCTCGTTGTCGCCGGTCAGGATCTTCACCTCGATGCCCAGGCGGCGCAGACGCTCCAGCGAGGCGCCGACCTCACGTTTGAGAGGATCCCTGAACAGGAGCAATCCGACGAACGCCAAGTCGCGCTCGTCGTCGGGCGTGGCCACGCCGGCCGCGGGGGCGCCGCGCTGGGCCACGGCAACGGCACGAATGCCTGCGTCGAAGAGCTCGTCGACGCGCCGGCGCAGCGGCTCGTCGACGTCCGCGCAGCGTGCGAGAATCGACTCGGGAGCCCCTTTGGCGATCAGCAGTCTCCCGTCGGGTCCGTCGACGAGCACCGACATCAGGCGCCGCTCGAAATCGAACGGTACCGCACCGATCCTGCGGTAAGCCCCCAGGCGTTCGGCGAGCGGCGAGGCGCACGCCCAGAGCGCGCGATCGAGGGAGTTGCCGCCCACGGCACCGTGGTCGGTGGGGAGCGCCTCATTGCAGAGGAGTCCATAGAGCTGTGCCCGCTCCGAGCGCGCGCCCGACGCGTCGATCGCCTCCTCGAAGGCGATCGTTCCCTCGGTGAGCGTACCCGTCTTGTCGGTGAAGAGCAGCTGAACGTTCCCGAGGTCCTCGATAGCGATCAGGCGCTTGACGACGACGCCGCGGCCCGCCATCCGTCGCGCACCCAACGCCATGCTGATCGTCACGATGGCCGGCAGAAGCTGCGGGGCGAGGCTCACCGCGATGGCCAGCGCGAAGAGCAGTGACTCCCAGAGCGAGCGCCGCAGCAGCGTCACGCTGAGCAGGAAGACCGATCCGGTCACCCACGCCGTGATCACGAGTAGCAGCCGCGAGAAGCCCCGCAGGCCACGCTGGAACGCCGTCTCGGGAAGGGCATGCGCGGCGGCCCGCGCGACCGCTCCGAACGCCGTGCGCATGCCCGTGGCGATGATCTCGGCCACGCCCGTCCCCGCTCTGACGATCGTCCCCATCGCGACCCGATCGCCTCGCTGGGCCGACTTCTCCACCGGCTCCGACTCTCCGGTGAGCATCGACTCGTCGCACTCCAGGGCGTTGCTCTCGATCAGCCGCCCGTCGGCCGGAACGATGTCGCCGACTTCTAGATGCATCACGTCGCCGGGAACCAGCTCCAGGGCGTCGATCTCGCGGATGTGCCCATCGCGCTCGACGACGGCGCGGCGCCGGATGCGCAGGCGCAGGTCATCGAGGACCCGCGTCGCGCGATACTCGTTGAAGAAGCCCAGACCCGTGCTGAGCGCGGCAATGCTCAACACGATCGTCGCATCGGTGTGCTGCCCGAGCGCGATCGAAAGCACGGCGACGCCCGCCAGCAACACGAGCAGCGGATTCCGGAACTGACCGCCCAGGATAACCGCCCATCCGGCCCCGCGGCCCTCGACGCGATTGGGCCCACAGCGGCGCAGGCGCTCCAGCGCTTCGCCGCTGGAGAGCCCAACGCTTCGAGCCCCCGCCGGAGCGGGTGCTACGGCGATGCTCTCCTCCACGCTCGCGCTCCCCTCCAAGCTTTCACGGGCTCGTACCACAACGTGGCCGACACGGCGATGGCGATGCCCAGGCCCCACTCGCGCAGCGTCAGCGGACCGAACGCCACCGCCGCCGCCACGATGGGAACGTAGACCAGCACCAGCAGGCTGGCGGCCGCTGAGACCATCACCACGACCAAGGCGAGGTTGTTGCGCAACGGCACGCGCCAGAGTGGGCACTCCGGGTCGCGCTCCACCAGCACCAGCAGCAACTGGCCGATCACCATGACGGACAATGCCAGCGCGCGCGCCTCGTTGACGGGCATGGCGTGGGCTAACTCCCAGATGTAGAGCGCCAGTACGGCCAGGGCCAGCGTCGAGCCCACGACGAGCGGACGCACGAACTCACCCGCGCGTAGCAACCCAGCATCGTTACGCCGTGGAGGACGGCGCATGAGATCGGCGTCGGGCGGATCCGCTTCGAAGACCAGCGACGAGGTCGGGTGGACGATCAGCTCCAGCCAGACCAGATGAATGGGGAGCAGCAGCAGCGGCGCCCCGGCGATCGGCAGAACCAGCGCCGAGATCAGCAGTGGAACGTGGAAGGCCAGCAGGTACGAGAAGGCGTGCTTGAGGTTGTCGAAGATGCGCCGTCCATCGCGCACGGCGCGCTCGATAGTGGTGAAGTCGTCGTCGAGCAACACCAGGTCTGCCGCCTCGCGCGCCACCTCGGTGCCGCGCATCCCCATCGCAATGCCGATGTCCGCCTCGCGCAGCGCCGGCGCGTCGTTCGTGCCATCTCCCGTCATCGCCACGACTTCACCGCGCGACTGCAACGCCTTCACCAGCCGGTACTTCTGCTCGGGGCGCGTGCGTGCGAAGACGGCGGTTCGCGCCGCGAGGTCCGCCAGCGCCTGGTCGTCGAGCGCGTCGATCTGATCGCCCAGCGCGACCGTACCGCCATGGTCCACCGCGAAGCCCAACGCAGCGCCGATGGCCGCCGCCGTCTCAGGATGATCGCCCGTCAGCATGATGACGCGCACCCCGGCGTGCCGGCACTCCTCCAGCGAGGATCGCACGTCGGGGCGAATCGGATCAGTAAAAGCCAAGAGGCCCACGAAAGTCAGCCCGCGCTCATCCGCGGCGCGGTCGGTACTCTCCGCGGCGGCCCCCTCGGCAACGGCGATCACGCGCATGCGCCGCGCCGCGAACCGGCGATTGGCCTCCTCGATCTCTTGGCGCCGCTCTGCCGACGGAGCGGTGAGCGCAAGAATGCCCTCCACGGCGCCTTTCGCGAAGATACGCGGGCCCCCGGCGGTCTGCCGAACGTACGAGACGTACTTGGCCACGGGGTCGAAAGCATAGCGATGAACCAGCGGCGGCGTGCTCTGCACGTGGCCGGCGGCGCGCGCCGCGCGCTCGATGGCCTGCTCCAGCGGATCGAAGGGCGACTCCTCGGAGGCCAAGAGCGCGGCGTCCAGCACGCCGCTCCCGTCTGCTGGGTATACCGCCTCGACGTCGAGGCGCCCGAGGGTCAACGTTCCCGTCTTGTCCGTGCAGATGACCGTCGTCGCCCCCAGCGTCTCGGCGCTGGGGAGCTTGCGAATCAGCGCCTCATCGCGCGCCAGCCGCCACGCCCCGAGCGCGAGATAGAGCGTGTAGACCATGGGAAACTCTTCGGGGACGGCGGCCATCGCAAGGCTCACGCCGGCGATGATCGCCACGGGCCAGGGAGAGCCGTGCAGCAGATCGGCGACGACCACCGCTACGCAGCAGACGGCAGCACCGATCCCGAGTTGGCCGACGAAGCGCCGCACCATTCGTTGCAGCGGCGTCGGCGGCGCCTCGATGGTGCTCAGGAGCGTACCGATCGCACCATGACGCGTACGCGCGCCCGTCGCCGTAACGATCATCGCGCCGCGCCCCGAGAGCAGCGTGGTGCCGGCCCAGAGCTCGCGCTCGGCGCCCTCCTCGACGGCATCTTTAGGCACGGGTTGCGACTCACCCGTGAGCAGCGACTCGTCGAGCATGAGCTGCAAACCACGCAGCAACACGCCGTCGGCGGGAACGACATCGCCTTCTTGAACGACGAGCAGATCGTCCGGCACGATCTCCGTGGAGGGGATCGTCGCCTCCCGCCCGTCACGCACCGCGATGGCCGTGGGAGCCGTCAATCGTTTGAGCCGGTCGAGCGCGTGCTCCGCGCGCCCTTCCAGCACCAGCGAGACCAACAGGATCGGCACCAACGCGATCCCCGTGACCGCGGCGTCGAACCGGTCGCCCAGCGCTACGTACGTGACGCTTGCCACGACGAGCAGGATCGCCATCGGGTCGGCAAGCGCCTTGAGGAGCCGCAGCCAGCTAGGGGCTCGCCGCTGCGCAGGTAATTCATTGGGCCCGTAGATTGCCAGGCGTCGTGCCGCCTCGGCGGCTCCCAACCCATCTAGCGCCGCCCCGGCACCCGCAACGGCCGCCCCACTCCCTATCATTGCGCCATGATGGACGAGGCCAGGGAAGTTCTCGTGAACGGCCGATGTGTCGGCTTTCCGCTTCTCTGCGCTAACGGCCCTGCGCGCTCACCGAGTAGTAGGTGGGCGTCTTCGCGAACTCCGGCGGCACGTTCCACATCTCGGCCGCGTACCACGCGGCCCAGGCCACGACGAAGACGCACATCACCCACGTCCAGACGGGAATCGGCGATGGCGACTCGGCGCGCTTGGGTTCGAACGGCTCGTCACCGCCGAACGCATTGAGCCGCAGGTCGAGCGTTCCATGCACCGTACTCCCCGCGCGCAAGCCGGAGATGGTGATGCCGGGACCGTTACGCACTTCGAACGGAATGCGCCGCATCCCCATGCGTCCCGTAGCATCGAAGGCCTCGATGCGCAACGCGTGCTCTCCGTCGCTCATCCGCGTCGTATCGAGAGAGAAGCTCGCCGGCGGTGCATAGTCGGCGATAGGGTCACCTCCGCCGTCGAGAAAGACGCGAATGCGCGCCGCCTCTTCCATCAACGATCACCTCGCAGGACGCTGTACTTCGGGTGGTCGGGATCCGTCTCGCCGGGAGCAATCAGCATGCGGATTGCGGCGAAGACCACCCACAGGGTGATCGCCCCCCCGACGAGCGCGACGAACACGTTGCCCAGCGGCGGGCCGCTCATCACGTGCTCCATGCCTACTTCCCTCCTTTGCGAATTCGCGCCACATCGCTCGGCGTTACCGTCGGTGCGTGGTTACCCCACGAGGTCCGCTCATGATCGACGATAGCCGCGATCTGCTCGTCCGTGAGCTGTGTCGCGAAGGCAGGCATCTGCCCCCCGTATGCCGTGCCGCCGATGCTCTTGCCGTGCAGCCCGTCGAGCACGATCTTCACGTGATCGGTAGGATTGGCGGTGGTGACCACCGGATCGTCGGCCAGCGGTGGGAAGGCCCCCGCGACGCCCGTGCCCTGCGCTCCGTGGCAGGCAGCGCAGTTGGCCCCGTAGAGGTTCGGGCCCGTGGAAGCGTAGTCGAAGCCCTTGGCGGCGGTTCCGCCCGCGGCGGCTCCCTGGCCGGCTGCGGGCTTGGCGGGCGCCATCGCTTGCTCGGACTCCCGCGCGGCCTTCTCCATGTCCGGCGGCAGAGCCGGCTGCTTGAGCGAGAGCAGATAGGCCACCAGCGCCTTGGCCCGAGCCGTCGGGATCACCACGCCGCTCTTGGGGGCATAGGCGGGCGGGAGCGCGACGGGAGTCTCCCCTTGCGGCGTCGTCGGGACGACCTTGAAGAGCCAGTGATACGACGGCATGATCGACTGCGGCACGACCGCACGCGGATCGTAGAGGTGGATGTACTGCCAGACCTCGGCGGGCTGGCGCACGCCGACATTGGTGAGATCGGGGCCGGTGCGCTCGGAGCCCAAGAGCTCCGGTGTCTGATACGCGTAGTCACCCGGCGCCGATGGGCGGCCGAAGACTTTGTCCATCGCTAGCGGGCGCACTTGCTGGGTGTGGCAGTAGGAGCAGCCCTCCGCGACATAGACCGCGCGCCCGGCCTGCTGCTCCGCCGTCAATGGGATGACGCCCGGCCCCGGTGCCGTCTTCGAGAGCGCCATGCCCGGAAGCACGCCCATCAGGATCGCCAGCACGAGATAGACCAGCCCCGATCCTCCAGCGATGGCGACGAGACGTCCGTCGCGACTCATCAGGCCACCTCCGAGATCGGCTCGACTCTGCTGATCACGCGCTCACCGCCGCTCAGCATGAACCACACGTTCCACGCGAAGACCAAGTGGCTGATGAACATCAGCGATCCGCCGATCGAGCGCCACAGCCAATCCGGCGCGATCGCCGTCACCGAGTCGATGAACGGCGCGCCGCTCATCCAGACCAGGCCCTGGATCGTGCCGCCGATCGAGAGCGCCAGAATGTAGATCGCCATGCCGACGGTGGCGAGCCAGAAGTGCAGACCGGCCAGCGTGAGTGAGGGAGCGCGCCCGGTGGCACGCGGCACCAAGGCGTAGATGCCGCCCCAGATTCCGAACGTGATGAACGTGTACATTGTCAGGTGGGAGTGGCCCACCGTGAAGTTCGTGAGGTGCCAGACGGCCTGCAGCGAGCGGAACGCCTCGAAGGTTCCCTGCGTCGATCCCAGCAGGTAGCCCAGTACGCCGACGAAGACGAACGGCAGCGCATACGAGCGACGTACCTGCTCCCAGCGCCCGCGCATCGTGAGCAAGAAGTTCGCGCTGCCCGCCCAGACCGGCACCAGCATGGCCACGCTGAAGACGATAGCGAGCGTCTGCAGCCACCATGGTAGCGGACTGAAGATGAAATGGTGTGCGCCGATGATCGGGTAGAACACGAGGTTCGTCCAGAACGCGAGAACGCCCAAGGCGTACGAGTAGATCGGGCGGTTGAGCAACTTCGGCAGCACGTAGTAGAAGAGTCCCAACGTGAGCGGGGTGAACCACATGCCGACGGCGTTGTGCATGAAGAAGCCTTGCACCGCCACTTGTCCCAGACCATACTGATACAGCGGGATGAAGGCCACGGTCGAGAGGATGAGCGTCCAGATGATGCCGCCCATCGTGTACCAGTTGGAGAGATAGATGTCGTCATCTTTCCGCCTGGCGACCGTCATGATGAGGTTATACGCGGCGGTGAGGATAGCGATCAGGAGGAGCGCCTCTATCCACCAGATCCACTCGCGATACTCTTGGTCTCCGTTGTTGAAGCCTAGGTCGAGCGCGACCGTCCCGAGCGCGGCGGCGACGTTGAAGAGCGCGAGCGTGACCCACCCCAGCTTGATGCTGTACAAGCGTGTGGCGCAGGTCTTGCAGGCGACGTAGAACACCAAACCCACGAGCGCGATGCTGGCCCATGCGTAGAACGTATCGTTGGTATGGATCGGCCGGAGTCGACCGAACGAGAAGTAGGGGCTGGTCAGGAACTCCGGGTAGGCAAACTTGAAGGCAACGATGAGGCCGACGGCCGTCGACAGCACGAGCCAGCCGGTAGCAAACGCGATATATGCCCCAAGGAGGCTCGTGATCTCGCGATCGTCCTCGTCCTGTAGGGCAACGCTTCTGGCAATCACCCGGATATAGTACGGGGCGCCCTTACCGCCACCCTACGACTTCGGTAGCACGTTTTTGGCCGGCCCCAATTCGCTCGCGCGCCGTGCCGTCGCCAATAACGCATCGGCGAACCCCACGGCCGAGCGCGCGCGCTCCAACTCCATGAGTCCAGCGATCGTGCAGCCTCCCGGCGTCGTGATGCGTTTGCGCAGGACGGCGGGATGCTCCGCGCTCTGCGCCAGCCAAGCGCCCGTCGAGCGGAAGACCTGCGCGGCCACGGCCAGAGCGCTGTCCGCGGGCAGTCCCAGCGTAAGCGCCGCATCGGTGAACCCCTCGATCAGCCGCAGCACGAGCGCTGGCGCAGAGGCCGTCAGTGCGGTGAAGGCGTCAAGGCTCCCCTCCGGCACGTCGAAAACGGTTCCCAGCGGCGCGAAGAGAGCCCGCACATGCGCAGAGGCACCGTCGGCGACCGCCGTCACCCCTTCGTTGAACGAACAGAGTACGTTGGGCATCGCGCGCACGATGTCAACGCGGGCGGATATGCGGCGTCGCAGCGCATCGCGGTCGACGCCGGCCATCACGCTCACCAGCGTGCCCCCGCCGTCCCCCCACGCCTCGAGGGCCCCCGCAACCTCCGGCCACTGGTGGGGCTTGACCGCCACGATGACCGTGCGTGTTCCAACCAGGGCTTCGTCGAGCGAGGTTCCCGCAGGGATGCGAAAGCACTCGCGCACCATACCGGCGCTGGCCTCGCTCTTGGTCACGGCGCGCCCCGGCAGGCGCCCCGCGCGTTGCCAGCCGCGCAGCAGCGCCGAGCCCAGCTTCCCGGCGCCGAGTAGCGTCACATCCTCCATGGCTTACTCCCATATCACAAAAGAAAAGAGGCGCGCCGCTCGATCGAGCGGCGCGCCCTAGGACCCTCTCCCTCCCGACGAGGGCTATCCGAGCATACGCAACCCGATCGACTTCGTGGTACGAAGCGGCGGGATCGACGGTCGGAAGCTGGTCGGGTGGAACATCGTGACCCAAGGATAGCACGGCATGCGTGCCCCCCGCAACCAACGACGACGATATCCGGGAATCTCTGATCTGCGCTCAGAGATTCCCTACGCCATGATTGCGGCGCTGAACTGCTCCTCTTCCGTGGAGCCGAGCAGTGCGGTCGTCGACGCTTCGCCGCCGGTGATGACCTGTGCCACTTCGTCGAAGTACCCGGTCCCGACTTCGCGCTGGTGGCGCGTTGCCGTGTATCCGCGAGCCTCGCTTGCGAACTCCGCCTGCTGCAGCTCGGAGTAGGCGGCCATCCCACGCTCCCCATATTCGAGAGCCAGCTCGAACATGCTGTGATTGAGGGCGTGGAAGCCGGCTAGCGTCACGAACTGGAACTTGTAGCCCATCTCGCCGATCCGCCGCTGGAACGTGGCGATCGTCTCGTCGTCGAGCTTCTTCTTCCAATTGAACGACGGCGAACAGTTGTAAGCCAGCAGCTTACCAGGAAACTCGTCGTGGATCGCATCGGCGAAGCGCTGCGCCTCTTCCAGATTGGGCTCCGAGGTTTCGCACCAGATCAGGTCGGCGTACGGCGCGTAGGCCAAGCCGCGCGCGATTGCCGCCTCCAGGCCGCCGCGCATCCGGAAGAAGCCCTCGCGCGTCCGCTCACCGGTGAGGAATCGGCTATCCGTAGGATCGACGTCACTGGTGATCAGGTGGGCGCCGTTGGCGTCGGTACGCGCCACGAGAATCGTCGGCACGCCCATCACGTCGGCGGCAAGTCGCGCGGAGACCAGATGGCGGATGGCACTCGCCGTCGGGATGAGCACCTTGCCGCCCATGTGGCCGCACTTCTTCTCCGAGGCCAACTGATCTTCGAAGTGCACGCCCGCGGCACCGGCTTCGATCATCGACTTCATGATCTCGAAGACGTTGAGCGGGCCGCCAAAGCCGGCCTCGGCATCGGCGACGATGGGCGCGAACCACTCGGCTCCGGCGCGTCCTTCCAAGTGATCGATCTGATCGGCGCGCTGGAGCGCGCGATTGATGCGTTGGACCACACTGGGAACGCTGTTCGCGGGATAGAGGCTCTGGTCGGGATACATCTGCCCGGCCAGGTTTGCGTCGGCTGCGACCTGCCAACCGCTCAGATAGATCGCCTTCAACCCGGCTTTGACTTGCTGAACTGCCTGGTTTCCCGTAAGCGCACCCAGCGCGGCTACATAGGGTTCCCCGTGCAGCAGCCCATAGAGGCGTTCCGCGCCCCGGCGAGCTAGGGTGTATTCAATCTGCAGGGAGCCGCGCAGCTTGAGCACATCCTCCCCACGATAGGGCCGCTGGATGCCTCCCCAGCGCGCCTCGGAAGCCCACTGGGCCTCCAGCAACCGGGCATCCACGCCGTACGCCGACATCGTCCTCTCCTCTCGTCACGTTGTGCAACGGTGATGTGACGACGATTCTATCGGTTCGCGCCTTCGAGCGAATCCCCCGAGCGAGGTATTTTCCACCATTATCACAAAATCAAGAAATTAACTTTCCTGATCTCAGGGCGTGGAGAAGCTACCGATCAGGGACGGCCTGGGAGGTAGACAGCCTTCAGGAGTCGGCTCGGCGTAGGCCACCGAGACATCGTAATGTGCTCCCAGGCGCAGAGGCGGGAGCGCCGTACCACGCCGCTCCTCGTCGCCGCTGACCGCCCGCAGGGATCCCGCTGCGGGAGCCGGCTCCAACACACCGCTCTCCCAGCGGAGACCCGCCCCCCCGACGACTACGCGAATCGGCGGGGTCAACAGCGGAACTGTCACGGAGAGGACCGCGTGTTGCGGATCGACCGCCGTAACGCCCGGCGTGCCGATGGTGAGGCTCTGGGCGGCGATCGCCGGGAGCGGATCGCAACTATCACCGTGGTCGATCATGGGGCTGCCGCCGGCAGCGAGGATGGCCGCCATCGCGAGTTCGAGCATGGCGCAACGTTCGACACGGCTTGGACGGCTCCGGGCGAGACGAGCGAGGGCGCGATGCCGAAGGACCGCCGCGCAAGCACACGAAGCTCGCCCGATGCCCTCGCCAGCGTCATTTGCGCTTTTCCTCGCCGCCGCCGTGCCCCTGATCCTCGCGCCCGGGCCCGATACCCTCTACGTTCTTTCGCGCGCCGTCGGCCAGGGCCGCCGCTACGGCGTGCTCTCCGCTTTCGGCGTCGGAACGGGGCTATGGGTGCACATCACCGCGGCGGCCGTGGGGCTCTCCGCGCTCCTGCGGGCCTCGGCGCTGGCCTTCACGGTGGTTCGCTACGCCGGGGCGGCCTATCTGGTCTACCTTGGCATCCAGGCACTGCGCTCGCGCGATGCGCTGCACGCGCAAGGCGCGCGCAGCGCGGCACCGCCGCTGCGCATCTTCGCGCAGGCCATGGCGACCAACGTGCTCAACCCGAAGGTAGCGCTCTTCTTCTTGGCCTTTCTCCCGCAGTTCGTCGATCCCGCGCGCGGCTCCGTGCCGCTGCAGATCGTCCAATTCGGAGCGACCTACGACGTGTTCGGCATCGCGTGGCTACTAGCCGTGGCGGCCGCCTCGGGGACACTGGGCACGCTCATGCTTCGTAAGCCGCGCGTGGCGCGCGCGCAGCGCTGGGTCACCGGCGGCGTGATGCTCGCCCTCGGCTTGCGGCTGGCCGTTCCCGACCAGCGGTAAGACTTCTCTAGTCGGGGAGCTCCGCGGGTACCACGGTGGTCGCGAGGCGCCCGCCGGCGCGCAGCAGCTCCAGCTCGAGGCCGGCTTCGGGCACGAACACGCCGAGTACGCGCTGGAGATCGTCGGGCGTCCGGATGCGCTGCTCGTCGAGGCGCACGATCACGTCGCCGGGGCGCAATCCGGCACGCTGCGCCGGCGTGTCGGCGTGCACCTCCGTGATCTGCACGCCTCGGGTATCGTCCAAGGAGTGGCGCGAGGCCAACACCGGAGCAATATGCACGCTCTGCGCCGAAACGCCGAGGTACGCGCGCCGCACGCGCCCCTCGCGCATCAAGTACCCAGCCACCCACGTCACCGTGTTGATGGGAATGGCGAAACAGATGCCCTGCGAGCCCGCGATGATCGCCGTGTTGATGCCCACCACGCGCCCGCGCCCGTCTAGTAACGGTCCGCCGGAGTTGCCGGGGTTGAGCGCGGCATCGGTCTGGATAACATTTTCGATGAGCCGTCCCGTCTGCGCGCGCAGCGTACGCCCAAGCGCGCTCACCACGCCTGCCGTCACCGAAGCTTGAAAACCGAGCGGGTTGCCGATGGCGACCACCAACTCGCCCACGCGCAACTCCGACGAGTCCCCGAGCGTGGCGCTGGCCAGCGCATCTCCAGCGACACGGATCACCGCGGTATCGCTGTGCGCATCCTCTCCGACGCGCTGCGCGGGCAGGGTTCTCCCGTCGTTGAGCACGACTTCCAGCTCGCCGCCGTGGCGGACAACGTGGCTGTTCGTCAGGACGAAGCCGTCGGGCGCGAAGACGACGCCGCTGCCGGCGCCGCCGCGCCGCGTGTGAACGCCGACCACCGCGGGGCCCAGCCGCTCGACGACGTTGACGACGGTTCGCGAGTAGGCGTCGAGCGGGTCGGGCTCGCGGTGGTCGATGAGGTTCACAGGGGCATCCATCCGTGCATCATGGAACACGTGCGGGGAGGCACCGGTTGCCATGGGCACTGGTCTCGAGCAGAGCGCAAGCACGGGCTTGATCGATCCGCCGCTGGATGAGGAGTATCATTGATGGATCACGTGGCCGTCTCGGGCATGGGGGTGGTCTCTCCTGTCGGCCATGATGTCGAGACGTTCTGGAGAGGCGTGATCGGCGGCGTATGCGCCGTCGCCCCCATCCCCGATGGCGAGGGGCTCAGCGGAAACCGCCTCTGGGCCGCCGTTCCCGACGCATTTCTCGAGCACAGCCCTCTGCCGCCCACCGCCCTGCGCAATGCCGACCGCTTCACGCACTATGCGCTGGTCGCCGCCGACGAAGCCGTCCGGCAGTCGTCGGCCGAGCCACTCGACAAGTTGCGCACGGCTGTCGTGCTCGGCAACACGATGGGCGGCTTCCCGTTCGTGGCGGCAGCCCAGACGACGTATCTCGCCGAAGGGCAGAAGAGCGTTCCCCCCAAGCTGATGGCTCTGGTCATCCCCAACATGCCGGCGGCGCGTGTCTCCCTCCACTACCACCTCCATGGCCCGCAGCTCGCCGTGAGCAACGCGTGCGCATCATCACTCGACGCCGTCGGCATCGCCGCGCGGATGATCGAGCACGGCGAAGTCGATCTCGCCATCGCGGGCGGTACGGAGGACTTGCTCTGCGACCTCGTCTACGAAAGCCTGGCGCGCGCCGGCGCCCTCTCGCACAACTCCGACCCATCTCTCGCTTCGCGGCCCTTCGACGCCGAGAGAGACGGTTTCGTCATGGGCAACGGCGCCGCCGTGCTCGTGCTCGAGCGCGTTGAGCACGCCCTGGCACGCGGCGCGCGCGTGCTGGCCCGCGTTCGCGGCTACGGCCAGGTCGCGGATGCCCACCACATCACCTCGCCTGAGCCAAGCGGTGAGTGGGAGGCGCTGGCGATGCGCCGCGCGCTCGACGACGCGGCACTGGCGCCAAGCGAAGCGCCCGCGGCCGTCTTCGCCCACGGCACCGCCACCGTCGTGGGCGATGCCGCGGAGCTGAGGGCGATCAACCGCATCTACGGCCGGGCCGCGAACGTGCCGCCAGTCACGTCGCTCAAAGGCCACATGGGGCACAGCATGGCCGCTTCGGGCGCCATGTCGCTCATCGCGGGTATCGTGGGGATGGAGCGCGGCCTCCTCAGCCAGACCCTCGGTACGCGGCACGTCGACCCCGCCGCCGAGTTCGAAGTCGTCACGCAGCGTCCGCGCCCGCTGATCTTCTCCTCGTTCCAAGTCAATGCGTTCGGTTTTGGCGGGCAAAACTCGTCGCTCGTCGTTACGCGTTGAATGTCCGCGCCGTTTGAGGCCGTCCTTCGCCCAGGGCGCATCGGAACGCTGGCCGTTCCCAACCGGATCGTGATGGGCTCGATGCACCTGGGCATCGAGTCGCGTGACGACGGCGGCGAGGCTCTAGCCGCCTTCTACGCCGAGCGCGTGCGCGCCGGCGCGGGGTTGATCGTCACCGGCGGCTCGGCTGTCAATCGCGTCGGCGCCGCGGGGCGCAACTGCAGTTTCATCAACGACGAGAGCGATGCGCCCCGGCTGCGTCGCGTGGTCGAAGCGGTGCACGTGGCCGGCGGGCGCATCGCTCTCCAACTCTTCCACGCCGGGCGCTATGCGCTGCGCGAGGCCTTCGGCCTTCAGCCGCTGGCGCCGTCGGCAGTGGCGAGCACGCTCACGCGCGATCAGCCGCGCGCGATGACCGAGGCGGATATCTGGGAGACGATCGCCCTGTTCGCCCGCGGTGCCTTTCGCGCGCTGCAGTTCGGCTTCGACGGCATCGAGGTGATGGCGTCCGAAGGCTACCTCGTCAATCAGTTCCTCTCGCCGCTGACCAATCTCCGCGACGACGACTGGGGCGGGGACGCGCTGCGGCGCAGGCGCTTCGGCCTTGAGATTCTGCGCGCCGTCCGGCGCATGCTCGGACCGGACCTCCCGGTGATCTTCCGCATCCCAGGCGCCGATCTCATGGAGGGCGGGACTCCGCACGACGATGTGCTCGCGTTCGCGCGCGCCCTCGCCCACGAAAGCGTCGACGCGATCAACGTGGGCATCGGCTGGCACGAATCGAACATTCCCACCGTGCAGGCGCTGGTACCGGCGGGCGTCTGGGTACGTTATGCCGCCGACGTGAAGAGAGCCGTCGGCACGCTTCCCGTCATCGCAAGCCACCGCATCAATACACTGGCCATGGCCGACGAAGTCTTGGCCGAGGGAAGCGTCGACTTCATATCGATGTAGCAATCATCGGCGCGGGGGGCATCGGCGTCGACGTCGCCCATCTGCTCAGTCACGGCGACTCACCCGTCGATCCCACCACGCGCTTCCTGCGCGAACAGGGGACGGCCGGGGCCGTCCTCCTTGTCGCTTCAGCGAGCCTCGAGTTCGCGCTTCAGCCCTTGCCGGCGAGCTGGCGCAGCACGTACTGCAGGATGCCGCCGTGACGGTAGTATTCCACTTCGTCCGGCGTGTCGATGCGGCAGAGCACTTCGAAGGACGTGGCCTTCCCGCCCACGCCCGTGGCCGTTACCTTCAGACGCTGGCGCGGCGCGAGGCTGCCGGCGATGCCCTGGACGGCAAAGGTCTCCTCGCCCGTGAGGTCGAGCGATCTCGTGCTTTGGCCGCCGACGAACTGCAGCGGGAGCACGCCCATGCCCACCAAGTTCGAGCGATGGATGCGCTCGAAGCTCTCGGCGATCACCGCGTGAACGCCGAGCAAGTACGTCCCCTTCGCCGCCCAGTCGCGCGAGCTGCCGCTGCCGTACTCCTTTCCGGCCAGGATCACCAGCGGCGTTCCGTCCTTCTTGTAGCGCATAGCGGCATCGTAGATCGCCAACTGCTCACCCGTGGGAAGATAGCGCGTGTACCCGCCTTCGACGCCCGGCACCAGCGCGTTGCGCAACCGGATGTTGGCGAAGGTGCCGCGCATCATGACTTCGTGGTTGCCGCGGCGCGAGCCGTAGGAGTTGAAATCCTTGGAATCGACGCCGTGCTCGAGCAAGTAGGTTCCGGCCGGGCTGCTCTTGGCGATGTTGCCGGCCGGCGAGATGTGATCGGTCGTCACGCTGTCGCCGAGCACGGCCAGCGCACGCGCCCCCGCCAGATCGTGCAACGCCGGCGGCGTCGCCGGCATGTCCACGAAGTACGGCGGATTCTGCACGTACGTCGAGTCGCTCTGCCAATTGTAGATGTCGGAGCCGGTGACTTCGATCGACTGCCAGCGCTCATCGCCCTTGAAGACCTCCGCATACTCCTTGCGGAAGGCCTCGCCGGTCACGTGGCGCTGGATCAGCTCCTGGATCTCGCTATTCGTCGGCCACACATCGCGCAAGAACACGGGCTTGCCGTCCTTGCCGATGCCCAGCGGCTCCTTGACCAGATCGACGTCCATGCGACCGGCCAGCGCGTAGGCAACCACCAGCGGCGGCGAGGCGAGGTAGTTGGCACGCACCTGAGAGTGGATGCGCCCCTCGAAGTTGCGGTTCCCGGAGAGCACGGCGCCTACCACGAGGTCGTTGGCATCGACCGCCTGGGCGATAGGGTCGGCAAGCGGCCCCGAATTCCCGATGCAGGTGGTGCAGCCGTAGCCGACCAGTTGATAGCCCTGCGCGTCGAGCTCCTTATCGAGCCCCGCCGCGATGAGATAGTCGGTAACGACTTTGGACCCCGGGGCGAGCGAGGTCTTTACCCACGGTTTGGTCTTGATCCCCAGAGCATTGGCCTTCTTCGCCACCAAGCCGGCCGCCATCAGCACGGCGGGATTGGAGGTGTTGGTGCAGCTAGTGATCGCAGCGATCACCAGCGCGCCGTCGGAGAGTTCGAACTGCGTGCCCGCGAACGAAACCTTCGCGGCGTTGCGCGTACCCGGTGCCACGGCGACGGCGGCACCTCCGCCCTTGGAGGCTGTGGCAGCGCGTGCCGCCTCGAACTCGTCCATCAGCGAGAGGAAGGCGGCCTTCGCCTGGCGCAGTGCGATGCGGTCCTGGGGGCGGCGCGGACCGGCGATCGTTGGTTCGACGGCGGCGAGGTCGAGCTCGATCGTATCGCTGAAGATCGGCTCGGGGTCGCCCTCCTGGTGGAAGAGGCCCTGCGCCTTCGCGTACGCCTCGACCAGCGCCAGATGCTCCTCGCTGCGTCCCGTCAGGCGCAGGTACTCGAGCGTGCGCGCATCGATCGGCGTGATGGCAATAGTGGAGCCGTACTCCGGCGACATGTTGCCCAGCGTCGCGCGATCGGCAACCGTCAGGTTCGCCAGGCCCGGCCCGTAGAACTCGACGAACTTGCCGACGACGCCCTTCTTGCGCAACATGTGCGTCACGGTGAGGACGAGGTCCGTGGCGGTGACCCCTTCGGGGAGCTTACCCGAGAGACGGAAACCAACGACGTCCGGAATAAGCATCGAGATGGGCTGTCCCAGCATTGCGGCTTCGGCCTCGATGCCTCCCACGCCCCAGCCGACGACGCCCAAGCCGTTGACCATGGTGGTATGCGAGTCGGTGCCCACGAGCGAATCGGGGTAGGCCTCGCCGTTATGATCGAAGATCACGCGCGCCAAGTACTCCAGGTTGACCTGGTGCACGATCCCGGTATCCGGCGGGACGACGCGGAAGCTATCGAAGCGCGCCTGCCCCCACTTGAGGAACTCGTAACGCTCGCGGTTACGCTGGAACTCGATCTCGGCGTTCTTGGCGAACGCCTCGTCGGAGCCGTAGTAGTCGACCTGCACGGAGTGATCGATGACCAGCTCCACCGGCTGCAGCGGATTGATCTGCCTGGGATCGCCGCCCATCGTGGCCATCGCGTCGCGCATCGCCGCAAGATCCACCACCACCGGCACGCCGGTGAAGTCCTGCAATAGCACGCGCGCGGGGCGGAACGCGATCTCTCGCTCGCCGATGGTCTTGGGGTCCCAACTCGCTAGCGCGGCGACATCATCCTTGGTAATAGAGACGCCATCCTCGTTGCGCAGCAGGCTCTCCAGCAGGATCTTCAACGAGTACGGCAGCCGCGAGACGTGACCGATACCCTTCTTCGCCAGGGCGTCGAGCCGGTAGATGGTGTGCGAGCGGCCGCCGGCGGTCAACGTGTCTTTGGCGCCGAAGCTATTGAGTCGTGTACGGTTCATGGGCTCCTCCCCTTCGTCACGAGGACCCTTCGCCACGCGCCGCGCGCCTCCCGGGGCTATCGCCGCCAGCGAAATCGGTATCCGCTCCCATCGCTACGGCGGCCTCCCCGGATCGAGGTTACAGAGGCGCCTTACCGCGGGTATAACTAGGCTCCGCGCGTTGCGACGCAAAGGAGGCGCCCGTGAGCATCACCATCCTTCCCACCTACGGACGCGAGGCCTTTCTCGATTGGTACGCGGAGAACAGGCGACGCAGCGAGAGTATCTTCGATCTCGTGGCACCGGAGGCGCATCTCTCACAGCCGATCCCGTTGCGCCATCCCATCGTCTTCTACGAAGGCCACCTGCCGGCGTTCAGTTACATCACACTGGCGCGTAAGGCGCTTGGCGGCCCGCCGGCCGATGCCGATCTCGAGCGCCTCTTCCAGCGCGGCATCGATCCCGTCGATAGCACGGGGGCACAGCGCTCCCAGCCGCCGGTGTGGCCCTCGCGCGAGCGCATTCGCACCCTGGCCGCGCGCTGGGATGCCGCCGTCATCGATGCTCTAGCGACCGCTCCTCTGGAGGCGATCGCCCAGGCGGCGCACACGATCCTAGAACACGAGCAGATGCACCACGAGACGCTGCTGTACATCCTCCATCGCCTACCGGTCGACCAACTGCGCCGTCCCGCAGAATACGAGCCGCGCCTCGAAGGCCCGCGCCCCAAGCAGCATCGCGTCAAGATCCCCGCGGGCCGCGCAACGTTAGGCGCCGAGCGCGATGGGGTCGAGTTCGGCTGGGACAACGAGTTCGAAGCCTGCCGCGTCAAGGTTCCCGCCTTCGCGGTCGACGCCCACAGCGTGACCAACGGCGACTACATCCGCGCGGTGGAAGCGGGAGCGCAGACCCCGCCGTTCTGGGTGCGCCGCGGCGACGAGTGGATGCTGCGTACACTCTTCGAGGAGATTCCGCTTCCGCTCTCGTGGCCGGTCTACGTGACGCGTGATCAAGCGATCTCCTATGCAGCGCGCAGCGGCGGCCGCCTGTTGCGCGAGGCCGAGTACCATCGCGCCGCATACGGCACCGCCGACGGTACGGAGCGCCTCTTCCCGTGGGGTGCGCAGACCCCCGACGCAACGCACGGCACCTTCGACTTCGAGCGCTACGATCCGGCGCCCGCGGGCGCGCACCCGGCCGGGGAGAGCGCCTTCGTCATCCACGACTTGGTCGGCAACGGCTGGGAGTGGACTGCCACGGCCTTCGAACCGCTGCCCGGCTTCTCGCCGCTGCCGACCTATCCGCAATACTCCGCCGACTTCTTCGACGGAGCGCACTACGTGGTGAAGGGAGCCTCGCCGGTGACGGCGCGTAGCCTCATCCGCCGCAGCTTCCGTAACTGGTACCGCACCAACTATCCGTACGTCTACGCGAAGTTTCGCTGCGCCTACGACTGAGCGGCCGGCGCCGAGCTAGAGGGAGAAGCGAAGTCCCAGAAAGGCGGACGAGCCGACATCGCTGCCGCCGCCGTAGACGCGCAGCTCGAGCGAGGTCAACGGTGCGACCCGCGTTCCGAGGATGCCCACGAGCACGGTCCCGGAGCGTCCATCCCGCTCGAGCTGGCCGACGCCGAGTCCGCCGCCGAGGTAGCCGGCGCTCCCGTGGCCCACGAGCTCCGCCGTGGCGGCGAAGCGGCCGCCGCTATTCGAAAGCGGCGCGCCGAGCGAGAGTTGGAGCTGCGCAGGGAGCGCCGGCGCCGAGAGCGAGTCGCTCAAGATCCCGCCGATATCCGTCGAGTCACCGGTGAAGACACCTCCCGCGATCGACGGACCCGCGAATGCCGGAGCCGTAAGGGCACATGCCCCCGCTAGAGCGAGCGCAGGAATGAGTCTGCGAATGTTCATGTTCATCGTTCTGCCCTTGCGCGCGGCTCCCCACAACCCCTCGCTCCAGGGAGTGTGCGTGCTCACGCGCAACCTAAGGATTCCATGAAGGTCTCCCTTACCGGCATCAAACCGAGCGGTACCGTCCACATCGGAAACTACTTGGGTGCCATCGTCCCGGCCATCGAGATGACACAACGCTACGAGCGCTCACTCTATTTCATCGCCGACGAGCACGCACTGACCACCGTCGAGGACCCCGCCAAGCTGCACGCGCAGATCTTCGATCTCGCGGCGACGTGGCTGGCCTGCGGCCTCGACCCGCGGCGCACCCTCTTCTATCGCCAATCCTCGATCCCCGAAGTCTTCGAGCTCGCCTGGATCCTAGGCTGCATCGCACCAAAGGGTTTACTGGACCGCGCCCATGCCTACAAGGCCGCCGTCGCCGCGGGGGAGCCGATCAACGTCGGCATCTACACGTACCCGGTACTGATGGCCGCCGACATCATCCTCTTCGATACGACCGTCGTTCCGGTGGGAAGAGATCAGAAACAACACGTAGAGATCGCGCGCGACCTCGCAGAGAAGTTCAATCGCCTCTACGGCCGGGTGCTCGTTCCGCCCGAGCCGGAAATCAATGAGGAGGTGATGACGATTCCTGGACTCGATGGCAGGAAGATGTCGAAATCCTATGACAACGTCATCCCGCTCTGGGCGCAGCCCGCGGAGCGCCGCAAACTGGTCATGCGCATCAAGACCAACTCTCAGCCTCCCGAAGAACCAAAGGATCCGGAGGGCAGTGAGATCTTTCAGCTCTACCGCCTCTTCGCATCACCCGAACAAGCGGCAGCGATGAGCTGCCGCTATGCCGCCGGCATCGGATGGGCCGACGCCAAGGTCGCGCTGGCCGAAGTCATGGAGGAACGCCTTGCCCCCCTGCGCGCCCGATACGAAGCGCTGCGCGCCGACGAAACGGCGCTCGAACGGACTCTAGCGGAGGGCGCGGGCCGCGCGCGCACGATCGCGTGCGCAACGATGGCGCGCGTGCGGGCGGCCGTCGGCATCGCCTCGCCGGCCTAGCCACGTAGCAGGCGGGTCCTTTTCCGGCCTCGTGGTATACTACCGGTCGATGTCCACCACCACCGCGCGCATCCGCAACTTCTGCATCATCGCCCATATCGACCATGGGAAGACGACGCTCAGCGACCGTCTGATGGAGCTCACCCAAACGCTTTCCAAGCGCGAGATGACCGAGCAGACTCTGGACGCGATGGACTTGGAGCGCGAGCGCGGCATCACGATCAAAGCTCATCCGGTCACGCTGACCTACACGGCGCGCGACGGAAAGACCTACGAGCTCAACCTGATCGACACCCCGGGTCACGTCGATTTCTCCGACGAGGTAAGCAGGAGCCTGGCCGCCTGCGAAGGCGCCTTGCTCGTCATCGATGCCAGCCAAGGCGTGGAGGCTCAGACCCTCGCCAACTATCATCTGGCGACGGACCACAATCTCCAGATCATTCCCGTCATCAACAAGATCGATCTTCCAAGCGCCGATCCGGAACGCGTCAAGGAGCAGATCGAGGAGCTGCTGGTCATCGAGCGCGACGAGGCCATCCTCTGCAGCGCCAAGGAAGGGATTGGAATCGAGGATATCCTCGAGGCGATCGTTCAGCGCATCCCTGCCCCCAAGGGGGCGCGCGATCATCTGCGGGGCCTGGTTTTCGACGCGCAGTTCGACACCTATCGCGGCGTCATCTGCTACGCTCGCATCGTCGACGGCACGCTCAAGCCCGGGATGAAGTTCATGTCGATGGCCCACCAACGGCACTACGACTGCACCGAAGTGGGCGTCTTCAAGCCGCACATGGTCAAGGCGGAGCAGCTCTCCGTCGGCGAAGTGGGTTACGTCATCGGCAACATCAAGACGCTCGGCGACATCGACGTCGGTGACACGATCACATCGGTCGAGAATCCGGCGGGCCACCCGCTGCGGGGTTACCGCCCCGTCACACCGATGGTCTACTGCGGCCTCTATCCCAACGAGGGCGCGGAGTACAGCGAGCTTCGCGACGCGCTCGAGAAGCTCAAACTGAACGACGCCTCGCTGGTCTACGAGCCGGAGACGTCGGTCGCCTTGGGCTTCGGCTTCCGCTGCGGCTTCCTCGGCCTCTTGCACATGGAGATCGTGCAAGAGCGTCTCGAGCGCAACTACGACCTCGAGCTGATCGCCACCAGCCCTTCGGTGGTCTATCGCGTCACCAAGACCGACGACAGCGTCGAGATGGTGGACAATCCGGCGAAGCTTCCTCCCAAGACGCTGATCCGCGAGATCGAGGAGCCGTACGTCAAGGCGACGATCATCACGCCGAACGAGTACGTGGGCACGATCATGGAGTTGGCGCTCAACCGCCGCGGTACGATGGTGGGTATGGAGTATCTGCCGGACACGCGCGTGATCCTCACCTACGACGTCCCGCTGGCCGAAGTCATCGTCGACTTCTTCGACCAATTGAAGAGCCGCACCAAGGGCTACGCCAGCCTCGACTACGAGGTGACGGGCTACAAGCCCGGCAAGCTCGAGAAACTCGAGATCCTGCTCAACGGCGAGCCCGTAGATGCGCTGAGCTTCATCGTGGCCCAAGAGAAAGCCGCCACTTGGGGGCGCGCACTCGCCGGAAAACTCAAGGAAGTCATCCCGCGGCAGATGTTCGACGTCCCCATCCAGGCGGCCATCGGCGGAAAGATCGTCGCACGCGAAACGGTCAGCGCGATGCGCAAGAACGTGCTGGCGAAGTGTTACGGCGGCGACATCACCCGCAAGCGAAAGCTGTTGGAGAAACAGAAGGCCGGCAAGCAGCGCATGAAGCGCGTGGGACGCGTGGAGCTTCCGCAGGAAGCCTTCATGGCCGTGCTCCGCCTGGAGGAGTAGTTCGCGGGACCCCCGTGGGATCTGCCCGCATGAATGGCGGCGTATCTCGCTCGGATGACCACCGAGAGAGGAGACGTAACCATGTTGACCAGTCGCAACACACTCGCGGGAATCGGATATCTGTTGGCCCTTGCCTTCGGCATGCTCGCCAGCGGGCCCGCGCTCGCGCAACCGTACCACCAGCAAGCCAACGGCCCGTGCGCCGCCAAGGCGACGCACGCGATGAGCACCCAGGAGCCCGCTCCGGCGGCGACGGATCCCGCGCCGATCCCCTGGGATCTGTTCAGGGGCGGACCGTAACGGCCGTACGCGGGAGGGGGCCGCGCGGGCGGCAAAGTGCTGTGGCTATGGCTGAGCACGATGCGCTCGAAAAGGCCCTCGGCGCGATACTCGAGGGCATCGATCCCCTCCCGCGGCCCATCCGGCCCATGTTGCCCAAGCCCGCGAAACACACGAAGCGCAAGAAGGGAGCGCCCGACCTCCATGCCGATCCCGAGGCGTGGGATCGTTACCGCACCTGCGAGCGCAAAAAGGCCTACCCCACGGAGACGGCGGCACGCCTCGACGCGCTGCGCCAGCGGCGCCAACTCTACGTCTACCGTTGCCGCTTCTGTGAAAAGTTCCACTTGACCAGCCAAGGCGGCAGCCGCTAGCCGAAGGCGCGCCGCACCCGCTCTCCTAACAGCACCAGCCGTTCCACTGGCTCGTTGCTGAAGACCAGGCGTACGTAGCGATCGCCGTTGACCACGCCCCAGCCGGTCATCGGCGAGACAGCGACCTTACCGCGCTCGAGTAGTTGGCGCGCCATCGTGGCCGCGTCCATGCCCAGCGGCGCGGCATCGATCAACAGCGACCACCCGCCGGCGGGGCGGATGGCGGTATAGCCCTCCAGTTGTGCGAGCACGACGTTGCGGCGCCGCTCCCACTCACCCAGCGCCTCAGCGTACTCGTCCGGCGGCGCATCCAAGGCGGCGAGGGCGGCGCTCTGCGAGATGCCCACGGGAGTCACCACGTTGGCCATGCGCACCGCCTCTATCGCGCGCACCAGCGAGGGCGGCGAGGCGATCCAGCCGACGCGCCAGCCGATCATGCGCTGCTCCTTGGAGACCGAGCCCACGACGATGGTGCGCTCGGCCATGCCCGGCAGCGAAGCGGGGTGCACGAGCGAACGCCCATCGAAGAGAATGCGCTCCATCGCGGCATCGTCGATGAGCCACAGGTTGTGCTCGCGGCAGAGCGCGGCGATCGCCTCCCACTCGCCTTCGTCGAAGACCGCCCCCGTGGGCATCGACGGGCTCATCATCAAGCAGGCTCTCGTCTTCAGGCCCACCGCGCCGCGCAGTGCCGCGCGGTCCAGACGCCACTCGCCGTCACGCACGAGCAGCGGAACCTGCACGGGCAGCGCTCCAGCCAATCGTATGCGGTTGAGCAGGCCGATGTAGGTGGGATCGGTGACGATCACTTCGTCACCGGGATCGACGGTGGCCAGCAGCGCATCGAAGACGCCCTCCAGCCCGCCTGCCGTGACGAGCACCTGATCGGCGCCATAGGCGTGGCCCGTCTGCCGGCTCAAGCGCGCCGCGACGGCGCGGCGCAGCTCGGCGCTTCCGGTGAACGGCAGGTAGCTGTTGGCGGCGTCGCTCAGCAGCGCCGTGCGCGTCGCTGCGAGCGCCCACGTCCACGGGCGCAGATCGGTATCGAGGTTCTCCAGCCGCAGGATCTCCACGTCGTCGGGGATTGCGGAGGCGACGCGGTGGATCGTCAGCTCCTCGATGGCGCGCACGCGTTGTGCCGGAACGAGCTCTCCCATGGCGCTCCCTTTGCAGGGGGAGCACGAATCCCTGTCAGGGGGCGAAGGCGTAGAGCGTGCCGATATTGCCGGCACCGATGCCGAAGGAGACCACGTAGAGGCGGCCGTTGACCACCATGGGCGCCGTGAAGAGATCACCGCTCAACTTCGCCGTCCAGAGTTGCCCCCCGCCCACCGCGTTGAAGGCGAAGATGTCGTTGTTGGGGCCGTCGGCATAGTAGACGACGTCGTTGGCCACCGCCGGAGGCGCCGGAGGGCTGTCGTAGATCGCGTTGGGACCCACGGTCTTCTGCCAGAGCAGCGAGAGCGTACAGTCGGAGTTCAGCCCAAAGGCGAGCAATCCGTGCAGGATCCCCGTCGACGTAAGTGACGAGTCCGAGCCGTTCTCGACGTAGATCATGTGGGTCTGCGGCGAGTAGGCGGGGACACCGATGTTGTAGCCCGAGATGCTCGACGTGCCGATCTGGATCGTCGGGTCGACCGGCCCACCGTTGATGGCATCGGCGTTCCAGACGAACATCTGACCGTTCTTGGCTTTGCCGACCGCCAGCGTCTGCGTGCATCCGTTGGCGGGTTGGATCATCAGCGGCGTGGCGCCGAAGTCCAGATCACCCGAAACGTAGTTCGGCGCATTGGCGCCTACCACGCTCATCGCGGCATTCATGCGCACCAAACTCTCGGGAAACGCCGTCGTGCTCGGCGGAATCGAGGCGTTCCCCGTCAGTGCGTAGATATCGCTGTACGCCGACGGGCTGCCGGCGTTGCGCGGATCGAGCGAAACCCCACCGGGCCCCCAGATGCCGCCACCATTTGCGGTCGGCGTCCCCAGCGTAAAGAAGAACGAGGCGCCGCCGGGGCTGGCCGTGCCGACTTCGGCGATGCCGCCGCGCCAAGGCGTGATGTCGCAGTGGCTGCCGAAGCCGGCGTAGATGCGGTGATTGGCGGCGTCGAGCGTGAGGGCGCCGTAGATGTGCTCTTGTTGATCGGGAAGCATCTCCACACCGCCTCCCGGCCATCCCGGCGCAATGTTCCCGCTGCTCATATCGAACGCGTAGAGCAGTCCCGTGCCGTCGGTAACGTAGACGCGATTCGTGGAGCGCTCGATCACCGGAGAGCCGCTGATGCCGAAGATGCCGTTGGGGAGGTCGTGACATGCGGGGACGCTCTGCGTCAGCAGTTGCTTCTTCCACAGTAATGCTCCCGTGACCGCGTTGATCGCGTAGAACGCGGCGTTCTCGTCGCCGATGAAGAGCACATCCACGGTGCCCTGCGCCGTATTCTGCACGTTCCCGGCGACCACGGGCTGATCGTCGGCGGCACCGCTGAGCGTGAACGCCCAGACCTGGTGAAGCTTGGGGACTGTGGCGGGGCTCAACAGGATCTCGCTGGGATTGTCGCCGCCGCGCGCGCTGTCGTACCCGAACGTGGGCCAGTCGTCGTGCGGCGGCGTGGGCGCGAAGACGGCGCTGGTCACCGCGCTCGTCGGCACGCTGGCGGCAGAGGCACCGACGGTGGCGGCGGCACCAGCCGTGGTCAGCGGCAGCCCGTTGTACGCCAGCGTCACGGCCGCGCCGGGCGCGTTCACGCTCGCCGCCGACAGCGTGGTCGCGCCCTGCGAGTCGGTATCCGTCAGCGTAATCGGGTTGTCGTAGCTGCCGGGGCCCACGATCGCGTTGCCGTCGGCATCCTTCGCCGTCACGAGCACCGGCACTGATGTCGCGACGCCTTCGGGCGGGCCGGGGCTGGGCAGCGTCACGACGATCTGCGCCACCACGCCGTCGAGCGTCAATGGGATCGTGTTGGCCTGTCCCGCGGTGATCGTGGCAGGAACCACGGCCCGCGAGAGCGTGTTGGAACTCTGATCCATGGCGGCAACGGCGAACGTATCCAGCCCAACCGGCGCGTCGACACCGACCGTGCAGCTCAAACCCTGGGCGCTCGAGACGCACCCGGGAGAACTGGGCGTCAAGAGCGCGATGATCGCCGTGGCGCCGTTGACCGAGATCGAGAGGGAGCTCGTCGCGGACGAGACGTACGCGGGGCGGCGCGGGTGGCGGACATCTCGCGGAACGAGGATACGCACGGTGGCATGCGCGCTCTTCGCCGGGGCGTGGGCAGCGGAAGGCGCAACGGGCAGCACGCCGGAGCCCGAGTTGCGATGGGCGCAGCCGGCGACGAGGAGCACGACAAGCCATGAAACGACGACAGCGCGCCGCGCCGCTGGCGACCCCCGGACAACGCTGCTGGCGACCGCCGTCGATACGTTCACGCGTACTCCTGAACGCGAGTCTACAACGGCGCGCGTGCCAGGAGATGGGCCGAAGCGGGCGCTACGCTGGGCTATCGGAGTGCCGTGGTCCTAAGGCTTTCTGCCCACCGTTCGGCACGTGCGGGCCCTTGCGCGCACCCCCTGGACGCGTACACTCGTACTACCGATGGCGACGCGACGCGAGGCCACACGTTGTCTGCTCGCCCTCACACTGGGGGCGGCACTGCTCGCCGGTTGTGGCGGGGGCGGAGGAGGCGGTTCCACTCCGTCTCCCGGTGGGCCCGTTGCGACCCCCGCACCGCCGCAACCCGTGGCGCTTACCATACTCTTTCCGGCGCTCAAAGCAAACTCATCGGCGATCCGGCCAGCCTATGCCCCGTCCATGAGCAGCTCGCTGACGATCTCCGTCAACGGCACGCCGAACGGCACGTACGACGTCTCCTCGACCTCCACGTCATGCACGAGCGTAAGCGGCGGGCGCACCTGCACGTTCACCGTCAATGCGCCGGCCGGCAGCGACACCTTCGCGCTGATCATCTGGGATAAGCCGAGCGGCACCGGCAATCAGCTCGCCGCCGGCAGCGCGACTCAGACGATCACCGTCGGCACGAGCAATACGCTGACGATCCCGTTGAACGGCGTCGTCTCGAAGATCGCGCTCTCGCTTGCCAACCCTACCCCGCCCCAGGGCACGCCGACCAGCATCCCGATGACCATCACGGCGCTGGACGCTGACAACAACACGATTTCGACGTGCAGTTCGTGCCCGCCGGCGGATAATCAGTTCGCCAATCCCATCACGCTCAGCGACTCCGATACATCGCACACGAAGATCAACGTGAACGGCGGCGCTGCGAATGTGCTGAGCGCCACCACCGACGTTGTGACCGTCGCGTACGACGGCGGACCCATGAGTACCGCGGCACAGTTCTCCGCCAGCGCCGCGGGCGTGCTCGCGACGAACGTGACCGGCGCGACGCTCTCACCCTACGGCTCGGTCCTGCTCTCGCCGTCCTCCGTCGCCTTCACCAGCCCCTCGGGCTCGCAGAGCGTCCAAGCCTCACAGGCAGGATACGCCGGCACGCTCTCGGTCAGCGCAGCCGCTTGCGCCAACATCGCTTCCGTGAGCCCAAGCGGCACCAATCCGATCACCATTACCGTGACGGCCGTGGGCGCTGGAATCTGCAGCGCCGGTATCAGCGGCGGTTTCTCGCAGAGCGCCGCGCTCTCGATCACCGTCACCAGCACCTCTATCACCATCCAATAGCGCCGGCTGCGCCGTTGTTCCCGGCGCCGCCGGCGTGGTATCGTTGGCCTCGTGAGCACTGCAACGCGCGCAGCCGCCGCCGGTCATGCACAGCGCCTCGGCCTCGCTCTCGCCCTGCTCTACGTCTTTCTCTGGGCGTCGGCATTCGTGCCCAGTAAGGTGCTCTCCACGGAGGGCCAGCCGCTCTGGATGCTGGTCATCCGTTTCCTGTTGGCGGGCGCAGTGCTCATCGCGCTGGCGCGCGCCGCGCACCGTCACTTCCCCACGGACGCACGCGGCTGGCTCGAGCTGCTGCTGCTGGGCGTCCTCACCAACGCCCTCAACCTCGGCCTCACCTACATCTCGCTTGGACACCTCTCGTCGGGGATGGGCGCCATCCTCGCCAGCACCAATCCACTGATCCTGGCCCTGCTCGCCCCGCGGCTGCTCAGCGAGCCGCTGACCAAGCGCAAAGGTCTGGGCCTCCTGCTGGGTTTCGGCGGCGTCGTAGCGATCATGATCGTACGCGCCGGAACAGGCACGGCCCGCCCGCAGGACGTGGCTATCAACGTGCTAGGCGTGCTCGCCGCCGTCTCCTCGACCATCCTCTACAAGCGCATCCAGAGCCGCCACGACGTGGTAGCGGCCACGGCTGCCCAGCTCACCTGCGCCGGCCTCGTGCTGATTCCCGCGGCATTCCTGCTGGAAGGCTCATTCCGCCTCGTCGCAACCCCCGAGCTCATGGGCTCGATGGCGTATCTCGTGCTGATCGTCAGCGTAGGAGCCTCGCTGCTGTGGTTCTGGCTGCTTACCCACGGTGAAGCTAGCCGCGTCAGCGCCTTCTACTTCCTCACGCCGGCCTTCGGCCTGGCTCTCGGTGCGCTCTTGCTCGGCGAGCACGTCACCGCCCACGACCTGCTGGGCCTCGCCGCGATCGCCCTGGGCATCTCGCTGGTCCAAAGCGGCTGACGCGCGGAGCGCTATCTCCCCAGCGTATAGAACTCCGCGTTCGGGCGCATGTCCATCGTGCTGGCCATGCGATTGCTGAAGCCGAAGAAACCGGCGATCGCGGCGATGTCCCAGATGTCGTCGTCGCTGAAGCCTGCGTCGCGCAAGCGCACCAACCGGCTCTCGTCGACCGTGGATCCCTGACGGTTGAGCGCCGCGGCAAAGGAGAGCATCTCACGCTCGCGCGCGCTGAGATCGGCAGTCTGCCAATTGGTAGCCACCTGGTCGGCCAACAGCGGGCGTTTGGAGAGGATACGCAGTGCCGCACCGTGCGCCACCACGCAGTAGAGACAATCGTTCTCGCCGGAGACGGCAACCACGATCATCTCGCGCTCGGCGCGCGAGAGGCCGCTCTCGCCGCGCATCAGCACGTCGTGGTAGTGCATAAACGCGCGGAAATGCTCCGGGCGCTTGGCGTACGCGAGAAAGACGTTGGGGACGAAACCCAGCTTAGCTGCATTCTTCTCGATCGTCGCCCGCACGTCGTCGGGCAACGCGGCGAGGTCCGCTGGGGTCCCGAAACGCGACACCTGTTCTTCGTGCATGCGCCGGAGGTTCGTTACCCGCCTCGCGGGACCTCGCTCCCCTGGGCGCGTTCCTGCTGATCGAAGAAGCGCAGCAGGTCGGCCGCGAAATCCTGGTCGCACTCGGCGTGCGGAACGTGTCCGGCTCGGGCGTACCTCACCAGACGCGCGTGCGGCAGCGCCCGTGCGAGGCGCTCCGCCTGCGACGACGGCACGTTGGGATCGGACTCCCCGGTGATCAGCAGCGCCGGCGCGTCGATCGACGCGTAGCGCTCCTCCAGCGGGTGCTCGCGGTGCAGCGCGATGCCGCGTGCCAGATGCATCCAGCCCGTCACGACGGCGCGCGGATCGTCGTCGTAGATCGGCAAGCGCTGGCGGCGCTCCTCCGACCACGTGCGGCTCTGCGGATGCACCATGCGCAGAAAGGCGCGCCTGGTGGCCATGCGCGTGGTCCAAGGCGTGGCACAGGCGGCGATGAGCTCACCCAGCAGCGGCGCAGTCAGCAAGCGCAGCTCCCACGGCAGTTCCATGGCGAAGGCCGGCGGTGCCTCCAGCACCAGCGAGCGCACGCGCTCGGGTGCGAGCGCCGCCGCCGCCAAGGCAACTTTCGCGCCGAGGCTGTGGCCCACCACGTGCGCGCGCTCGACCCCCAGCGCGTCGAGCACGCCCACGGCCTGGTCGCCGAGAGCGGCCACCTCATAGGCGCCGGGACCCTTCTCCGAAGCACCGCAGCCGTGGAGATCGTAGGCGATGCAGCGATAGCGCCGCGCGAGCACGGGCAAAGCGCGCCACCACGTTCCCAGCGTATCGGCGAAGCCGTGAATCAGCAGTACGGCCTGACCCCGTCCAGCCTCGCGCACCCGCGTGCGCACGCCCCCGGCGACGATCACGCGGTCCAGCGCGTGAGAGACCGTCACTCGCTGCGCATTCCCAACCCGGTGGAGAGCAGTGAGCCCACCGTCAGGGCGAGCACCGTTGCTACCAAGACCACGATCGCCGCCAAGATTCCCACCTCCGGCTCCGGAAGTGCGACATTCCACGCTGCGTCGATGGAGCTTCCGCCCGGTCCCGCGGAGATCAGCGCCACGCAGACGGCGATCAGGACGACGTTGTACTCGAAGCCCCCGCGGGCGATCCACAGGCCCCTTTTGAGATGCACGGCGGCGATGGCGGTGATCATGACGCCGATGAGGATGATGGGGCCGATCGGCGACAAGAGGCCAAAGAAGACGAGGCCCCCTCCAAGCAGCTCGGCAAGACCGGCGAGAACGGCGAAGGGACGGCCCGGCCGGATGCCCGCCGACTCGAAGAACGCCGCTGTTCCCGGAATCCCTGCCCCACTCTCGAAACTGCCGAAAAGCTTCTGCAGGCCGTGGAGCATGAAAAGGCCTCCGACGACGATGCGGACCACGAGCAGCGCGAAATCCATGCCATACCTCCTGCACTCTTTCTACCGCAATTGTCCCGCTTTCCCGCACCCCGGAGGATGCCCCGCGTTCACTACCGTATGGAGGCGGCGATGATCACAGAGCAGGAGATCGCCGAGCTCATTCGGCAGCAGATGCCCGATGCCGTCGTCGAAGCCCGGGAGTGGGGCAGCGCCACGGGCGACCACTACGACATTCGCGTCGTCTCGACATGCTTCGACGGCGTCGCGCTGATCGATCGCCACCGGATGGTCTACTCGGCGCTCGACGGCGCGCTCAAGGACGGCCGCCTCCACGCGGCGCAACTCAAGACCGAGACGCCGTAGTTCTTCACCTCGAAAGGATACCATCCAGCACCATGGCTACGACCATCGACGACGAGATTCAACAGGAGATCTCCCAACACAAGATCCTGGTCTACGGCAAGGGCACGAAGTTCCAGCCGCTGTGCGGGTTCACCATGGAGACCATCGAGTTCTTCCGGCAGTTCGGCTACCCGTTCGAAGTCATCAACGCGCTGGAGAATCCGCCCAAACGCGAGGCTCTCGCGCGCATGACCAACTGGCCGACGCTGCCGAAGGTCTTCATCGACGGAAAGTTCTACGGCGACACCGACATCCTCGGACCGATGGCCGAGAGCGGCGAGCTCCAGAAACTGCTCGAGGAGACGTTCGCCGCCACGTAGTTTCATGATGGCGCCGGCCCGATCACGGCCCGCACGAACGCGGCGAGGTGCAGCCACTTTGCAGCGGCCGCACGAACCTGATCGGGCGTGACGGCCAGTTCGCGGCGCGCCTCGATCACGTCTTCGTCGAGCGGCTGTCCCTCAGAGGCGTAACCCAGCAGTTTATCGGCTACGCCCTGGAAGCTGGCAGCTTTCAGCGGCACGCCGCTCAAGAGTACCGACTTCGCCCGTTGCAGGCGCTCGTCACCCACCGGTGCGTCCTGGATACGCCGAACGGTCGCCAGCGCCAGCTCCTGCGCTTTGACCACGCTCTTCGGCATTGTGCCGTAGGCGATCAGGAACTGCGAACGCGTCTTGCCCAGCGCCAATTCCGATCCGACGTAGTACACCAGGGACGAGGACACGCGCAGATTCTGATAGAGGTCCGAAGCGAAGCTCCCGCCGCCCAGGATCGTGTCCGCGAGGCGCAGCGCCGGAGCGTCCGCGTCATCGCGCGTGAGCCCCAGCATCTCGACCAGATAGACCTCGTCCTGGATCCGCCCAGTCGCCGGGATATGCAGCTCCTTAGGCGCGTTCAGGGGTACGGGCGGGTTGTCGACGTCGGGTTTAGGGCCCTCGGCTTTCCAACCGCCGAACCACTTCTCCACTTCGGCCCTCGCCTGCTCAGGCGCCACATCGCCGACCACGACGATCGTCGTCATGTCGGGGCGATAGGCGCTCCGATACCACGCGCGCACGTCATCGAGCGTGAGGTTCCGGACGCTCTGCGGCGTAGCGGAGCGCGTGCCGGGATCGCCGCGCGGCAACAGAGCACTGCGCAGCGCCAGCCCGGCAAGGTGGTTGGGCGCATGCTCCTGGGCCACGGCGCTCTGGTACGCCTGCTGCTTCACCGTCGCGAAGTCCGCCGCATGGAACGCCGGGTGCAGCTCGTCGTCGGCGAGGAGCTGCATCCCGCGGTCGAAGTCCTTGGAAAGCACGCTCAGCGAGAACGAGGTCCCCGTGTCGACGCTGGCGGCGATCGCATCGAGCTGGGCTTGGTACTGTAGGCGATCGTACGTCCTCGTTCCGTAGGGCAGGAGCGTCGCGGTCAAAGAGGCGATGCCGTCCCTGTGCGGAGCCTCTTGGAGGCCGGGGTTGGTCTTGATGAGGCCGCTCACCACCACGGTCGGCGTGATCGTCTCCGGCTGCACGACGAGCGTGATGCCGTTGTCGAGTGTCATTTCGACCGGCGCCGGCAACGCCTCGGGTGGACGCATCTGCGAGAGCGCCGCGCTCGCCCAGTCGGGGAGCGGCTCCGGCTTGGCCGGCACGAGCGCGTTCCGCTCCTCTGCCTTGTGCGCCGGCGGCGCCCCCTCGTTCACGGCGCCGGCGTTTTTCGGCACGGCATAGGCGACGGTAGCCGTGGTGTCGTCGAGATAGATGCGCAGCACACGATCGACGTCCGCTTTGCTCACCCGCTCGATCGCGGCGACGTCGTCATCGGGCGAGGAGCGCCCCTCCACGGCGACAGCCTGACTCCACTGCTCGGCGAGGCCCTCGATCGAGTTGCGCTTGAATTGCGCCTGCGCCAGCTCCGCACGCTTGGCGGCGGCAACGAGGTCGGCGGGGATGCCGTGCGCGCGGTATCCGCCGAGCACGCCTTTCACCCAAGCGACCGCCTGTTGCGGTTTCACGCTCGCGGGAACCTGGACTTCGGCGGCGCCGAGCGCCGCGTCGAGAAACGTCTGTTGACCGAAGTCGGCGGCAAAGGCCTTACCGGAGGCCACCAACGCGTAGAGCGCGCCGCGCTGGCTGTTGAGCACGTCGCCCAGAACGACCGACGCAGCGTAGTCGGGGCTTGCATAGCCCGGCATCCGGTAGTAGACCTGCGCCAGCGTGTAGGGCTGATCGCTGGTATCGGTCAGCACGGCCGGCGTCAGCTTTCGCAGATGCACGGCACGGCGTGCCGGCAGCGCAGCGGAGGGAATGGCTCCGAAGAGCTGCTCGATCTTGGCGAGGGTTTGCTGGGGATCGACGTCGCCGGTGACGATGAAGACGGCGTTGTTCGGATGGTACCACGCCGTATAGAACCCCCGCAGATCGGGTGCTTGGATGTGCTTGCCGAAGCTTTCGAGCGTACCCAGTCCCGGATCAGCGTAGGGCGTCCCTGCGAAGAGATGGGCCTGCGCCCTAACCTGAAGACGGTAGTCCGCGCTGCTGTTATCCTGCGTGACTTCCTGTTCGATGGCGCCCCGCTCTTCGTCCCACGCCTGCTGGCTGTCGAGCAAGCCGCTTGCGCGCGAGGCTTCGATGTGAAGGGCGAGGTCGAGATCCCGCGAGGGAACGGTGTAGAAGTACTGCGTCACGCGGTCCTGCGTGTCGGCGTCGTACTGTCCGCCCATCAGCCCGCCGATCTCGGCCAATTGATTAGCGGAGAGGCTCTCGCTCCCGCGGAACATCATGTGCTCCTGCGCATGGGCCAAGCCGGTGATACTCTCGTCGTTCGAGCCGACCTCGTAGTTGAGCATCGTGGTGGCCACCGGGGCCAGCCGGTCTGGGACAACGATGACCCGCATCCCATTAGCGAGCGTCGCACGTAGGACGCCTTCCGCCTGCGCCGGGGCGGCACCGAGCACGCCGCACACCAGCACGACGGAGATGATCGCGAGCCGCATCCTCTTGGTTCTCATCACGATTCCTCTCTCCATCGCGCGGCTACTTCGCACGAACGGCGCTCGTGCCTCTCTCATGCTCGTGCACACTACTTGCGGCGAGTGCTCCGAGCAAGAGGTAGTGGCGGCCCCGCGACTCGAAGCGCTGGCAGCATGCCCGACGCGCGCCGTTTCACCAGCTTGGTCTCCGCACTCCCCGCCAGCGTCCCCTTCGTCGCCCCCGAGGCGCTCGAGCGCCGCCGCGGAGAGCGGCTCGAATTGCGGCTGGGCGCCAATGAGAGCACGTTCGGGCCCTCGCCGAGAGCGCTCGCGGCGATGCGCACCGAGCTCGAACGCGCAAGCTGGTATGGCGACCCGGAGAGCTTCGAGCTGCGAAGCGCGCTCTCGCTGCACCTCGGCGTTCCCATGGAGCACATGGTGATCGGCTCCGGGATCGACGATCTCCTAGGACTCGTCGTGCGAACGTTCCTCGAGCCGGGAAGCTGTGCGGTGACCTCGCAGGGCGCCTACCCCACCTTCAACTACCACGTGGCAGGTTACGGCGGACACCTCGAGACGGTACCCTATCGCGACGATCGCAACGACGTCGAGGCACTGCTCGATGCCGCACGGCGCCACGACGCGCGCCTGATCTACCTCGCCAACCCGGACAATCCCACGGGAAGCTGGCACGACCCCGCCGCGATCTCCGCGCTGCTCGACGCGCTGCCCGAGCAGGCTCTGTTGCTGCTCGACGAGGCGTACGTCGAGTTTGCCCCCACGCCGCTCCCTTTCGATCCCGAGGATCCGAGGCTCGTTCGCCTGCGCACCTTCTCCAAAGCCTACGGGATGGCTGGGGCGCGCATCGGCTACGCCGTCGCTACGCAGCGGACGATCGCCGCCTTCGACAAGGTGCGTCTCCACTTCGGTGTCAATCGCGTGGCCCAAGCTGGCGCTCTCTCGGCGCTCGCGGACCGCGCATTTCTCGAGGGCGTGCTCGAGGAGGTCACCTGGGGACGCGAGGAGTACGCGCGGCTCGCAGCGTCACTTGGACTGACCACCCTTGCATCGGCAACCAACTTCGTCGCCTTCGATCTCGGCACACCCGAGCGGGCGCGCTCCGTGGCCGATGGGCTGCTGGCACGCCGCGTCTTCGTACGTACGTCCGGCGGCGCCTCACTCAATCGCCTGGTGCGCGTTACGGTGGGCACTCCTGCGGAGCGCCGCCGCTTCGGCCATGCATTCCAGAGCGTCCTGAGCTAGACTTCAAGGAACAGATCGTCGCCTTCACGGACGACGCGATAGATAGCCACGGGAATCACGGCCGGCAATGCCTTGACCTCACCGGTGCGCACGTCGAAGCGCGCCCCGTGGCGAGGGCACTCGATCTCGCACCCGTCGAGTTCGCCCTGGTCGAGGTTACCGCCGTCGTGCGTGCAGACATCATTGATCGCATAGACGGTGCCGCCGACATTGCAGAGCAGGATATCTTCGTCCTCGAAGGCGACCTGCTTGGTCGTCCCAGGAGCGATGTCGGTGATGTTCGCAACGAGCGTCTTGGTCATGGTTCCTTCTATAGTCTCGGGTTACGGGCGGGCATAACGAGATTCCGGGAAGACGTACGCTTCGAGGGCGCAACGCCTTCCCCAAATCGCGAACGGTGAGGGAGACGGCCTATCCGACCGCGCCCTCCATCTCCATCTTCACCAGGCGGTTGAGCTCGACGGCGTACTCCATCGGCAGCTCCTTCACGAAGAAGTCGAAGAAGCCGTTGACGATCATGCCGACCGCCTCGTCCTCCGAGAGGCCACGCGACATCGCGTAGAATATCTGCTCCTCGCCGACCTTCGAGACCGAGGCCTCGTGCTCGACGGTGCAGTGCTGCTCGTTGATTTTCATGACGGGCAACGTGTCGCTCGCCGAGATATCGTCCATGATCAGCGCGTCGCACTTGACACGCGTCTTGGCGCCGACGGCCCCCGGCATGACTTCGACGAGACCGCGATAGGTCGTCTTCCCGCCGTGAGCCGAGACGGACTTGTTGGTGATGATCGACGTCGTGTTCGGCGCCGCGTGGATGACCTTAGCGCCGGCATCCTGATGCTGACCTTCACCGCCGAAGGCCATCGAGAGGATCTCGCCGCGCGCGCCCTCGCCCATCAGGTAGATGGCGGGGTACTTCATCGTCAGGCGGGAGCCGATGTTCCCGTCAACCCACTGGACGGTCGCGTTCTTATACGCCTTGGCGCGCTTGGTGACCAGGTTGAAGATATTGCGGTACCAGTTCTGAATCGTCGTGTAGCGGATGGAACTGCCGTCCATGGCGATCAGCTCCACCACTGCCGAGTGCAGCGAGCTGGCGGAGAATTTCGGCGCCGTGCAGCCCTCGATGTAGTGCATCGAGGCGTTCTCTTCGGTGATCAGCAGCGTGCGCTCGAACTGTCCCATGTTCGAAGAGTTGATACGGAAGTACGCCTGCAACGGGGTATCGACTTTGACGCCCTTCGGAATCCAGGCGAAGGATCCCCCGGACCAGACGGCCGAGTTGAGCGCCGCGAACTTATTGTCACCGGGCGGGATGACCGTTCCGAAGTACTTCTTCACGATCTCCGGATGCTCGCGCACCGCGGTATCCATGTCGCAGAAGATCACACCAAGCTTGTCGAGATCCTTGCGGATATTGTGGTAGACCACCTCGGAGTCGTACTGCGCCGAGACGCCGCCGAGGAACTGGCGTTCGGCCTCCGGGATGCCCAGTTTGTCGAACGTCTTCCTGACGTCGTCGGGTACCTTGCTCCAGTCCTGCTGCTGCACGGCATCCGTCGCGCGCACATAGTACTGGATTTCGTCGAAGTCGATGTCATGGAGCGCCTTCTGATCGCCCCACCACGGAATCGGCTTGCTCACGAAGATCTCGTAGGCTTTCAGCCGGAAATCGGTCATCCAGCCCGGCTCGTTCTTCATCTCCGAGATCTGGGCGACGATCTCTCGCGTCAGCCCTTTGCCGGTGCTGAACGCCGGCTTCGCTTCGTCGTGGAAGCCGTACTTGTAGTCTTCGAAGAGTTCGGTTGAATCGCTCTTGATCAGCTCGGTGGTCATCTTGCGCCTTTACCCCCGGGCTTGCTCGGGGAGAATGTGAAGCAACTTCTTTACTTTCTCAAATCACCCTTCCGGCGTCAAGGGTCCGAATTGGCTCATGTCGCCGCCAAGTAGAGATGTCCCCCAAGGGCGCCAATGGACAGCCCATGGAGACGCTCAACACGACGGTCGACTCGGAACTGCGCCGCCTAGCTGAGGCCGCCCGCCAGCTTGGCCTCTCCGTCCGGCGATTCAAGCCTATGTCACGCTCTGGTCTGGTTTGTGCCGTTCCGAATGTTGGCGATGGTGGCTTGCATGAGGGCGACCACCTTGTAGGAAGATTCACTGCCGGCAAACGCCCGGACTTCGCCAGTGCAGACGGTGAGCAGTTTTCCCGCGTTCTGCACCTTTCCCACAGCCAGGAAATGTTCGCCCAATGCCGGCCGCAGGAGATTGATCTTGAACTCCGCGGTAACGACTTCGTAGTCCGGCGGTGCCTTTGTCAACGCTGCATAGCCGCAGGCGCTATCGACAATGCTGGTAATGGCGCCGGCATGCACATAGCCATGCTGCTGGGATACATGTTTGGAAAAGGGCAGCGCGATATGCACCTCGCCGTCTGCCACCAGGGCCAGCGTGGCGCCGAGAGTTTCCATCAGGCCCTGCACGCCAAAGCTGGCAGCGATTCGTTGTTGGATGTCGCTCATGGGTTGCTCCGGTCCGTCGGAGATTTTCCATCGAGTTGGCCGTGAGAAGTGATGCCGCCTTTCGATTGCACGAAAGCGTGGATGCGCCGCTGTTGTTCCGGGGCGGTTTGCGCCGCGCACCCGACAGGTCAGATTCTCAGATGAGCCACTACGGGGTTTACAAAGATACATTAGTTACCGTATGATAGCGCTCATGTATCTCGATGGACGCATCCCGACGATAGAGCTGTCGGGGGTCGAGAAGCGCTTTGCCACGCCTTCCGGTGATGTGGAGGCCCTGCGCGGGGTCGATCTCCGCATCGACTCCGGCGAGATCTTCGGCATCATCGGCAAGAGCGGCGCGGGAAAGAGCACTCTTGCCCGCTGCATCAACCTGCTCGAGCGGCCGACTGCCGGCCGCGTGACCGTGGCTGGCCGCGACCTGACCGCCCTTGGCCCCAGCGCGCTGCGCGAAGCCAGGCGCGAGATCGGCATGGTCTTCCAGCATTTCAATCTACTCTCGTCGCGCACGGCCTCGCGCAACGTGGCATTGCCGCTGGAGCTGGCCGGTTGGCGACCTGCGCAGATCGCCGCCCGCGTCTCGGAGATCCTGGCATTCGTGGACCTTCTCGGGCAACGCGACCGTTACCCGGCCCAGTTGAGCGGCGGACAGAAACAGCGCGTGGGGATCGCTCGGGCCCTGGCCAGCCACCCCAGCGTACTGCTCTGCGACGAGGCTACCTCGGCGCTCGACCCGCAGACGACCGCCTCGATCCTCGCTTTGCTCAAGCGCATCAACCGCGAATTCGGACTGACGATTCTGGTCATCACGCACGAGATGGGTGTGGTCTCCTCACTCTGCGACCGCATCGCCGTCATCGAGGACGGCCTCGTCGTGGAGCAGGGCCCCGTTGCCGAGCTCTTCGCGCGGCCACAATCGGCGACCACCCGCGACTTCGTGACCGCGCTGGAAGGGATGGGAGATGTCACACGAACTCTTCGCGTTGCTCGCTGAGTCCTTCGAGCAGACGCTGGTCATGGTCGGCGTGGCGTTGGCCATCTCTACCGCGGCTGGAATACCGCTGGGCGTGATCCTGCATGCCACAGCACCCCGCCAACTTCTCCCCAACGCGGCCATCTACCGCATCCTAGGCACGGTCGTCAACGCCACGCGCTCGACGCCGTTCATCATCCTCATGGTGGCGCTCATCCCGCTGACGCGCGTCATCGTCGGCACCTCCATCGGTACACCAGCGGCGATCGTTCCACTGACCATCGCCGCGACGCCGTTCATCGCGCGTATCGTCGAAGCGGCGTTGCGCGACGTGGATCAGGGTCTCGTGGAGGCGGCGCAGGCGATGGGGGCGACGCCTCTCCAGATCGTCGCCAAAGTTCTCCTTCCCGAGGCTCTCCCAGCCGTCGTGGCGGGGCTGACGCTGGCGGCCGTCGCCATGATCGGTTACTCGGCGATGGCCGGCGCCGTCGGCGGTGGCGGTCTAGGCGATCTCGCCATTCGCTACGGCTACGAGCGCTTCCGCGTCGACGTCATGGCTGCCACCGTGGCCATCCTCATCGCGCTCGTTCAATTCGTGCAGTCCGGCGGCGACATCTTGGTGCGCCGCATCAGACACGCGTAACCACTCATCACGTAAAGGAGTCATCCAAGCCATGCCACGTCTCACTCGCCGGCGCGTGATCGCCGTCCTCGCGGTCTCCGCAGCCGCGCTCGCCTTCTCCCCGGCGGCGCACCCGTCGGCCGCGGCCGAGCCACAACATCTGAAGATCGGCGTTACCGCAGGGCCGCACGCCGAAGTCATGGACGTCGTCAAGCGTGTGGCCGCGCGCCAAGGCCTCGATATCCAGATCATCGAGTTCACCGACTACATTCAGCCCAACGCGGCGCTGGACGGCGGCGACCTCGACGCCAACAGCTTCCAGCATCAGCCGTATCTCGACGGCCAAGTCAAGGACCGCCACTACCAGATCGTCTCGATCGCCAAGACGCTGGACTTCCCAATGGGCATCTACTCGCGTAAGATCAAGCACCTGGCCGACGTCAAGCCGGGGGCGCGCTTCGGCCTCCCCAACGATCCCACAAACGAGGGGCGCGCGCTTCTGCTGCTGCAGCATGCCGGGCTCATCAAGCTGGCGCCCGCCGTGGGACTCAAGGCGATGCCGGCAGACGTCGTCGCCAATCCCAAGCACGTGCAGTTCGTGGAGCTCGACGCCGCACAGCTTCCGCGTGCGCTCGACGACCTCGACTTCGCGGCCATCAACACGAACTACGCGCTGACGGCGGGCATGGTCCCCACGCGTGATTCTCTGAGCATCGAAAGCGTCGACTCACCGTACGTGAACGTGATCGCCGTGCGAACGAAGGAGCGCAACGATCCGCGCTTCGCGGAGCTCGTGAAGGCCTATCACTCACCCGAGGTCAAGGCCTTTGTGCTCTCGCACTACAAGGGCTACGTGATCCCCGCGTGGTAGGCGCGCCCTCCGCGTACGCCGGACGCTAGAAGCAGCCGAAGCTCAACAGCTTGGAGGCTAGGAACTGCACCCCGATCAACACGACGAGGAACGCAAGATCCAGGCCTCCCAGCGGCGGGACGATCCGCCGCACCGGCACCAGCACCGGCTCGATGATCGAGCCAAGCATGTCGCTCCAACGGCCGCGCAACTGCGGAACCCAGGAAACCAACGCGTAGACCAACATGGCGTAGAAGTAGAGCTGCAGGAGCTTGCCGACCAGCGGCCAGAGGCAGAAATTCACTTGATGCTCGCGATCACGTTCTGAGGTACGCCGTGCAGGAAGGGCGTCGGGTCAACGGCGCGGCCATCGAGCATGAGCTGGTAGTGCAGGTGGGGACCTGTGGCGAATCCGGAGGCTCCGACCAAGCCGATGACCTCACTTCGCGTAACCACTTGTCCGGCATGGACGAGCGCCTTCTCGAGGTGAGCGTACCACGTGTGATACCCGTTCCCGTGGTCGATGTCAACTTTGATGCCGTAGCCGCCATCCCAGCCGGCGGATGCAACGTAGCCGTCAGCGGCCGCTTCGACGGGCGTCCCGTAGTTCGCGGCGATATCGAGGCCATCGTGGAACTCACGGTCGGGATACGTGCGATAGCCGAATCCCGAGACGACAGGGCCCTCGACGGGCATCAGCGACGGGATGGCCGCGATCGCCCGCGCACGGGCCTGCGCTTGAGCCCTGCGCTCGGCCGCCGCGCGCAGGGCTTGCGCGCGCAAGAGGCTCTCGTCGACGCCGACACTGCCCGCAAGCCGGTCGAGGACGGCAAGGCGCAACTGCACCGTCTCGAACCCCCCGCGGTAGGAGAGTTGGCGCGGCGCCGCTAGCGTCGAGGCCGGCGGGTGAGCCGGTGCGAGACCGATGATGCGCCGGATCTCAGCGTTCTGCCGCTGGATATGGCGCAGCGTCTGGTCGAGACTCTTGGCCTGCCGATCCACGGCCGCCAGCCGGCGCCGCTGATCGTCGGCGACGGCGCGCAGATGGTGGACATCCCGGATGACGGCGCCGAACACGACGAGAAGCATCGCCGCCAAGACGCCGAGAGCGGCGTAGAGGTGGCGGCGGGGAACTTCCAGCCGGTACACGGAGTAACCGTGCGGCGGTATGATCTTGATCAGGAACCGATCGCTCAAGGCGCTCCACGGGTTCGCGCGTTGGGCCGGTCATCCTGCCCACCGAGGGGGCGTCTCAAGCCCGCGCCCTCAGTTCGCCACACTGCGAAAACGGCCACGCGGCCAGGATATCCGCGGCACACGGGGGAGTTCGCTTACCGTTGCTTCCTTCCGGACCTGGCGGGGTTCACGACCACCCGTTGCGCGGGACCCGACCGCGTGGCTCAACCTATCGTAACAGGTCCGTGCAAGGCGCGGCCATGCCCTGTTGGCTATGCCTCGATGCATCTGCCGGAAGGCCACGGAAGCACGAAAACTTTACACGGTAGCCAGGCGCGCCCAGGAGGAGGCGCCCAACCCCCGCAGAATAGCGCACGCGAAGCGATCGTTGTGCGCAATCTCTTGCGCCCACACCCGGCAACGATCGCTTCCTTGTTTTTTTACGACGTTCGCTGGTGAGCCGCCGCGTACACCGCGAAGTCGGCGGGCGAAAGAGCTGACGACTAGAGAAACCCTTCGATCTGCGTGCACCCCGCAGCACGTACCAACTCGGCGTGCGCGCGTGTCTCCACGCCTTCGGCCACCACGCCGACCCCCATCTCGCGAGCCATCACCACGATACCGCGGACGATGGCCGCGTCGACGACGCGCAGCTGACAATCCTCCAATTCGAAGACGTAGGCCGTGTTTTGGCGCGACAGTTAGGAGACCCATGAAGATCGCCGTCGTTTGCTCGCCCGCTCCCTCTGCGCCGCACTGCGGACTAAGCTTGACCGTAATCCTTCGTGGTGAGCGCCTCCGTAACGATGCGCTCTTGCTCCACCGCGTGGGCACCCGCGTAGCCTTCGCTAGGCGCCGAGCGATCCGGCCGGCCGACGTAGCCCCAGCCGATGCCGCGCGGCAGCAGGCGCTCGCGCAGCCGTCGTGAGACGAAGGCACGCGCACCTTGATTGCGCGGCTCTTCCTGCACCCACGCCACGCTCTTGGCGCTAGGGTAGCTCGCGATGATCTCGAGCACGCGCTCGTAGGGGAAGGGCTCGAGAAGCTCGACGCGTACGATCGCCAAGTCCTTCGCCTCGGCACGCGCAGCACTACCGGTGAGATCGTAGTAGATCTTCCCGCTGCAGAGAATCACGCGCGTGATCGCGCCGCGGCCGGTCACCGACGGATCGTCGATCGCGGGTTGGAACTGCACGTCGGTAAGGTCGTGCAGGGTCGAGGCGGCGGCTTTGAGCCGCAGAAGGCTCTTGGGGGTCATGATCACGAGCGGCCGCGCCTTGGGCGCAAGTGCCTGATCGCGCAGCAAGTGGAAGTATTGCCCCGGGGTGCTGCAATTGGCGACCCTGATACTTCCCTCCGCAGCCAGTTGCAAGAAACGCTCTAAGCGCGCGCTGGAGTGTTCGGGGCCCATGCCCTCGTACGAATGCGGCAAGAGCAGCGTCAAGCGCGAGGTCTGCCCCCACTTGGCGCGGCCGGCGACGATGAACTGGTCGATGACGACCTGCGCGTTGTTGGAGAAGTCGCCGAACTGCGCCTCCCAGAGTACCAGCGCCTCGGGAGCCGCCGTGGAGTAGCCGTACTCGAAGCCTAGGCACGCATTCTCCGAGAGCGGACTGTTGTGAACCTCAAAGGAGGCACGCGCGCCCGGCAGATGCTGCATCGGCGAGTAGACCTCCCCGGTCTTGGCATCGTGCAGCACGATGTGACGATGGCTGAACGTTCCGCGCGTGGTGTCCTGACCGGTGAGACGAATGGGGACGCCTTCCTGCAGGAGCGAGGCGAAGGCGAGCGCCTCTCCTAGGCCCCAGTCGAAGTCGCCGCCTTCGTCAAGTGCCGTGCGACGGCGCTCGAGCTGGCGCAGCAGCTTGGGATGGACCGTGAATCCGTCACGTACCACGAGCAACTGCTCGTTGAGCGTACGCAGCGTCGGCGAAGAGAGCCGCGTGTCGATGAACGTGTCGGTGACACCGTTCAGCGAACCGTTCGGCGACTCCGTGCGCGAGGAGAGTGACGGAAGATCCGCCTTGACGCGCTTATAGGCCTCGCCCAAACGCTGCGTCACGCCGTCATACGCAGCCTTGGCGTCTTGCTCCGTGATCACGCCCTTGGCAACCAACTCGCGCGCGTAGACTTCGTGTGCCGGCGGATGCTTGGCGATGATGGCATACATCTGCGGTTGCGTGTAGGCCGGCTCGTCGGCCTCGTTGTGGCCGAAACGACGATAGCCGATCAACTCGACCAGCACGCTGCGCCCGAAGCGGCGGCGGTACGCCAGCGCGAGACGTCCGGCAGCTATGACGCCCTCGGCATCGTCTGCGTTGACGTGGATAATCGGGATGTCGAAGCCCTTCGCCAGATCGCTGGCGTAGCGCGTCGAGCGCCCCTCGGTAGGCTCCGTGGTGAATCCGATCTGGTTGTTCGAGATAACGTGCAGCGTGCCGCCGACCGAGTACCCGTCGAGCATGCCGAAGTTGAGCGTCTCCTCAACCACGCCCTGACCCGGGAAGGCGGCGTCGCCGTGGACCAGTATCGCCGCGGCCTTGTGCCGATCGAGCGTTCCCGAACCGGAGGAGCGATCGGTCTGCGCCGCGCGCGTCTCTCCCTCGACGACCGGATCGACCACTTCCAAGTGGCTGGGGTTGTTCAAGAGGGCGACGGAGATGCTCTTGCCCGAGGACGTCTGGAAGACGCCTTGAGCACCGAGGTGATACTTGACGTCACCGGTGACATCGCCTTCGCTGATATGGGAAAAGTGCACATCGGCCAACTCGAACTCCGTGAGGATGTCCTCGAAGGGGCGGTTGGCGATGTGCGTGATCACCGATAGACGGCCGCGATGGGCCATGCCGAGATAGACGCTCTCGATGCCGTCGTCCGCATACTCGTCGAGGGCCTCGGCCAGCAACGGCACCAACGCGTCGACGCCTTCGATGGAGAAGGTCTTGGAGCCCAGGAACGTGCGGCGCAGGTAGTGCTCGAATGCCTCGACGCTGGTCAAACGCTCGAAGAGGCGGTGGCGCTCCTCGGTTGTGAGCGGCCGGCGATGGGCCCCGGACTCGATCTGTTGGCGAAGCCACACGCGCTGCTCGTGGCTGGAGAGATGCTCCACTTCGTAGGCAATCGTCGAGCTGTAGATATCCTTGAATCGATCGAGCGCCTCACCGACCGTCTCTCCGGGCAGACCGCCGCCCAGCGCCGAGATGGGAACGGCATCGAGTTCCGCGCGCGTGACGCCTAGGCTCTCGGGGTCGAGCACCTCGTCCCCCTTACCGGGTGCGCCCAGCGGGTTGAGGTTGGCCGCGGTGTGGCCGTGCGTGCGGTAGCGGACGATCATCGCCATGCCTGCGGCCGCGGCGCGCAGCATCCGCTCGCCGGGCGCGCCGCCCGCGGCGGGTGCCCCGCTCGCCGCCAACGCCGCGAGCGGCGTAGGCTGGGGCAACTGCACGGCGCCGGGACGCGCGAGGCCCAGAGCCTCGAAAGCAGCTTCGTAGAAGCTCTCCTGGCCGCCCAAGTATTGCCCGATGCGGCGCAGGAACTCTCCGGACTCGGCTCCCTGGGTGATGCGGTGGTCGTAGGTGCTGGTGAGCGTAACGATCTTCGAGACGCCCAGCGCCTTTAGCGTGGCCTCGGGAATGGAGGCCAGGCCCGGAGGATAGCCGATGGCGCCCGCCGCGACGATCGTCCCCTGACCGCTCATCAAACGCGGAACGGAGGCGACCGTACCGATGCCGCCGGGATTGGTCAAGGTGATGGTGGCGCCCGCTAGATCGTCGGCCTGTAGGCTATTGGTGCGCGCCTTGGCGATCAGCGCTTCGTAGGCCGCGTGAAACTCGCTGAAGCTCAAGCGATCGGAGTCGCGGATCACCGGCACCATCAGGAATCGGCTGCCGTCCTTGCGCGTCACGTCGACCGCGATGCCGAGGTTGACGCCGCGGGAGATGCGCTCCGGCGTCCCGGCGGCCGTTCGCCGGAAGCTCTGGGCCATGCTGGGAACGTCGTCCGCTGCACGCGCAATGGCGTACGCGATCAGATGGGTGTAGGACACCTTCTCGGCGCGCCCGGCGGCCTTGAGCGCCGCGTTCAGCTCGCGGCGGCGCGCGTCGAGCACGTCGACGGAGACGGTACGGAAGCTTGTGGCGGTGGGGATCTGGAGGCTCTGCTCCATGTAGCCGGCAAGCGTCGCCGCGGGACCCTTGATCGGAGTTACCTGTTCCGCGCTCGCGGCATGGGCGCCGCCATTCTTGGCGGAGATAACGTCTTCGGCGAGTATGCGGCCGTGGTCTCCCGTTCCGTGAACCACGGTTAGCGCGACTCCGTGCTCGCGAGCCAGCTTGCGCACGGACGGGGAGGCGGGGCCGCCCGGTTCGCCGGCAGGTGCGGCCGTGGCGACGATCGAGCGCGGCGCGGTGGGAGCCAGCGGGGCTGCGGACGCCGACGGGGCCACAGACGCCGCCGTTGCGGCAGCGCTCGCCCCTTCTTCAACCTCTGCCAGCACGGCGCCGATGGCTGCCGTCTCACCCTCCTGCAGGTGGAGCTTGGCGACTCGTCCGTTCACGCCGGCGGGAAGCTCGACGTTGACCTTGTCCGTCTGGATCTCGGCGATCGTCTCCTCGGCGGAGACCAAGTCGCCGACATGCTTGCGCCACTCCAGCAGGGTGCCTTCGGTCACCGACTCGCCCATGGGCGGCATGACGATCTCGACAAGGCGTCCGGGGGGTGCGGGCACGGCGGCGGGCGCTAACACCACGGAGGGGGAGGAGGCATCGGCGGCGGTGTCGACCTCTGCGAGGATAGCACCGACCGTCACCGTGTCGCCCTCCGCGGCCAGCAGACGCACCACGCGTCCTCCCGCGGGCGATGGTAACTCAACATCGACCTTATCGGTCGTAATCTCGGCCAAGGGCTCGCCTTCAGTGACGAGGTCGCCGACCTTCTTGAGCCAGGCCGTGACGGTCCCCTCGCTGACCGACTCGCCCATTTCGGGAAGGGCGACTTGGACCAGCGTCTGCTCTACCATGAACTCCTCTACACATCGTGACGGACAACAGGGAAAATGCTAGCGGCGTGGCTTCCGCATCGAGGGCGGCACACCCTTGGTCACGATGCAAGATGACACGACGGGGCGGCACCTGGTGCCGCCCCGTTCGCTTCCGTTACCCGGCGCGCTCAGGCGCGTGCGGTCGTGCCGCCGCGCATCGCGGATCCCAACTCGCGTTCGTAGACTTGCGAGACGATCGCCGTGACGATCGCCAGGATGCCCATGACCACATTGCTCCAGATCATCGCCGCATCACCGCGTACGAACGACGCGGAGATCAGCAGCCAGATGCCGGCTAAGATGTTGATGATGGGCCACCAGTTCGCGGCCCCCTTGGCCTGCATGCTCAACTCGATGAGCGCGACGATGCCGATCACGATACCCGTGATCGTTACGTCCCACGCGGCTCCGGAGGAGACGTTCCCCAGGACCCACGGGGAGAGAAGAACGAGAATACCCAGGACCAAATTGATCCACGGCACGTAGATGTGACCTTTGGCCATTATGGACTCACCTCCGTACTCTTTATACCCATGTCCGCTCCGACGATCCGCCCGCTCACCTCGCCGAAGCCGATGCGCGGCGTGTCGTCGCCGCCGGCGTGACCCAGCAGACGAACGGTGTCGCCGTCCTCCAGAAACGCCCGTTGCGTGCCGTCGGGCAGACGGATAGGGCGCGTACCGCGCCACGTCAGCTCGATGAAGCTGCCGAAGTCGGGCTCGAGGTCGGAGACGGTCCCCGAGGCGAAGAGGTCGCCTGGGCGCACCACCGCGCCGTTAGCGGTTGCGTGCGCGAGCTGTTGCGCCACGTTCCAATACATGCGCCGGAAGGTGGGCTGGGATACGGTCAGCGGGGCGAGGCCGCGGCGCGCCATCTCCGCACTTTGCAGCTCGATGCGCAACGAGATCGCGTAGTTCCACGCGCCGCTCGTCCGCAAGTAGGGAAGCGGCTCCGGCTCTTGGTGTGGGCCCTCCACGCGGAACGGCTCGAGGGCGTCGAGCGAGACGACCCACGGCGAGATCGACGTCGCGAACGATTTGCCCAGGAACGGTCCAAGCGGCTGATACTCCCACGCTTGGATGTCTCGTGCGCTCCAGTCGTTGACGAGCACCATGCCGTAGATGTGCTCGCGCGCGCTGGAGGCCGGGATAGGTGTGCCGAGCGCGTTCCCGGGACCGGTGACGAAGCCGACTTCCAACTCGATGTCGAGCGCACGGCTGGGTCCGAAGAGCGGCGGCTGCTGCGGATCGGGGCGGCGCTGGCCGCTGGGGCGCACGATGGGCGTGCCGCTCACCACGATCGTGCCGGAGCGCCCGTGGTAGCCGATGGGGATGTGCCGGTAATTGGGCATCAACGGCTCCCCACCGGGACGGAAGAGCCGGCCTAGATTCGTGGCATGTTCGATCGACGAATAGAAGTCGACATAATCGCCGACATCAAACGGCAGGTGCATGCGTGCTTGCGCACGCGGATAGAGGGCGCGCTCCGTGAGACCGGGCGCGCCGCGCAGCTCCTCGTTGCCCGCCGAGAGCAGCGCCGACAATCGCGCGCGCAGGGCGCTCCAGGCACCGCGACCGCGCGCGAGGAACGCGTTGAGCGCGCCGCTGGTCAAGATGGCACGCGCCCCCGGGAGGGCATCCTCGAGCAGTCCGGCCTCGGCGATCAAGGCGAGGTCGAGCACGCTATCGCCGATCGCCACGCCTACGCGCGGCGATTCATAAGCGCGCGAGACGATGCCCAGAGGAAGATTCTGGATCGGGAAGCCGCTCCCGTCGGGAACGTCGATCCACGAACGAAGCGCGCCATCGGTCGTGGCGTCGAAGGCGGCGCTCACGCCAGCATCCCGAGCGCGACCAGATCTTCGATCGGCTCCGTCGTGCTGCAGCTTCCGTAGGCGTGGAAGAGCTCGGCTCGCGCCGCGCCGACTCGGCGCCGGTCGGCGACGAGCTCACGCCAGCGCAGCGCTGCCGGGGTGAGCGTGAAATGGCCGGCATCCTCCTCGCTCAGAATCTCCCGCAACGTGGGCTCTCCGGCCAGCTTGGCATGCGCGAAGACGGCCGCCGCTCCAATGTTGAGAAAGCCATGCATGGCGAAGCCGGTAGGCGAATCGACGTGGCGTAGGGGATGGTGCAGGCCCGCCGTCGCCTTGAACGGTACGCTCAACGCGGCAGCCGTCGCGATAAAGTGCGCAAGGGCCTCCGGCGACGGAAACAGATCGGCGGTGAGGCCCCCGCAACGAATCTTCGCTCCGAGCGTGCGCGCTTCGTTTGCGACGCGCTCGCGCGCCACTGCGCGCAGCCCGGCATCGGGTGCGCTCGACGGCAGCTCGACGTAGAGCGCCGCAGCCTCGTCGAAGGCACCGGCGACGGCATCGCAGATCTCGCGCAGCGAACGCCGAGCCGACTCGTCGCTCTGTGGCTCGCGCAGTCTGGTTTCGAAGAGCTCCACGGCCACGGTACCGCTGCCTCGCTCCACGGTCTTGCGCGCGCGCGCAACGCCCGCTCGCAGGCCCTGCGCTCCGGCCTCGTCGAGGATGACGCTCACCATCAGAGGGCGCGTGCGCACGCGGGGGAGACATGTCTCCAATTCATCGAGGCGGCTGGCCGGGACGATGAAGCGTCCCACGATCCACTGATAGCGGCCGGCGCCGGCGCGGTCGTGTGCGTCGAGCGCCTCCTCCATCGAGAGACTCGCGGGCGGGAAGAGGCCGGCGTCGTCGATCAACTCGACCAGAAAGCGGTTCAGCACGTCCGCTACGCTACGCGCACGGGCCGCGCTCGCTCGTACTGTTGCGGCCACGGGATCTCGACGTTCAATGCCTGCGCCGCGTGCAGCGGCCAGTAGGGATCGCGCAAGAGCTCGCGCGCCATGGCGACCGCGTCGGCACGCCCCGAGGCGATGATCTCCTCCGCCTGCTCCGGCTCGGTGACCATGCCGACGGCGACGGTCTGGATGCCGGTCTCCTGGCGGATCCGCTCGGCGAACGGGACTTGGTAGCCCGGCGCGACCGGTATCTTCTGGCGCTGGTCCAAGCCGCCCGAGCTGCAGTCGACGGCGTCGGCGCCAAGGCTCTTCAGTGTGCGCGCCAATGCCACGCTCTGGTCGAGATCCCAGCCTCCCTCCACCCAATCGGTGCACGAGAGGCGGACCCAGAGCGGCTTGTCGTGCGGCCAGGCGCGACGCACGGCCTCCACCACCTCGCGCACCAGGCGCGTGCGGTTCTCGAAGGAGCCGCCGTACTCGTCCCGGCGCTGGTTGGATAGCGGCGAGAGGAATTGGTGGAGCAGGTAGCCATGCGCGGCGTGAATCTCGGCGATCTCGAAGCCGGCTTGGTCGGAACGTTGCGCAGCGGCGACGAAGGCCTCCCAGACGCCGGCGATCTCCTCCAGCGAGAGCGCATGCGGGAGCGGCCACCCGGGATGATAGGGGACGGATGAGGGAGCGATGACCTGCCATCCGCGATGCTCCGGCTCGATATGGCCGCCACCGCGCCATGGGGCATCGGTCGATCCCTTGCGCCCGGCGTGAGCAAGCTGAATACCGGGAACGGCGCCTTCCTCGCGGATGAACGCGGCGATCGGCGCCAACGCGTCGCGGTGGGCGTCGCTCCACATGCCCAGGTCGTCGGCCGAGATGCGCCCCTCGGGCGTGACCGCGGCTGCCTCGGTGAAAACGATGCCGGCGCCGCCCACGGCGCGCGATCCCAGATGCACGAGATGCCACGGCAGCGCTAAGCCGTCCGGCGTGGAGTACTCGCACATCGGCGAGACGACGATGCGGTTGCGCGCGGTCACACCGCGCTGCGTCCAAGGTGCAAAGAGGGCACTCATGGCCTCCTCGACCCGCAGGATGGAGCCACGGTTGCGTTGCCACCGATCCTCCGCTCTCCGCAGGCCCATTCGAAAAAACCCCGCCGACCGAAAAGTTGGGCGGAAGGCACGGCGTCTGCCCCCTCGAACCCCGCCTTTCGTGCGACAGCCATCACATGCGCGCGGCCTCGCTGCGCTCGCAACGCTTGCAACACTGCTTGCCACCGGCTCACCATCGTTAGCGGCGGACTCGCCCGAACGTCTCCCCGCCGATACGGGGATGAACTGGCGGATCGGGCCCGCCCAGATCGCGAAGAGCTGCGGCGATTCGATCGCCAAGACCAAGGCATCCATCGCCGCCATCGAGACCACGGCGCCTGCAAAGCAGACCTTCCAAAACGTGATGCTGCCCATCGAGAACGCCGAGGCCGAGCTCAACGACGAGACGGCCGTCGACACCGTGCTCTACCAGATCTCTCCCGAGAAGGCCGTACGTGATGCCTCGGCGGACTGCGCGCGACGCGTCTCCGACTACCAGACCGTGCTGAGCGCCGATCCGCATATCTACGCGACCGCCCTGCGCCTGCAGGAGCAGAGCGCCGCGAACAGCGACCCCGACAAGGCCCTGCTGCGGCTCTACGTCATCGCCGGGCGTCGCTCGGGCGCGGATCTCGACGAGGCCAAGCGCAACGAGGCCACCGCACTCTTCCAGAAGCTAGGCGACTTGCAGCGCCAGTTCGAGATCGACCTCTCCGAAGACGCCACGACGATCGCCATCACGAAGGCGGAGGCGGCGAGCCTCCCGGCAACGCTCGTGGCAACGCTCGAGAAGACGGCGAGCGGCTACCTCGTGCCGGTCAACGAGAGCACCGTTGGACGTTACATGGCCAACGAGAAACGCTCCGATGCGCGCAAGCGCTTCAGCACCGCCTACGGCAAGCGCGGCGGACTGAAGAACGTCGGACTCTTGGAGCAGGCGGTAGCCGTGCGCGATCGCCTGGCACACGTGCTGGGCTTCAACACCTGGGCCGACTACCAGTTGAGCAACAAGATGGCGCAAAGGCCGGCCAAGGTCGATAGCTTCCTCGCGCAGATCGATGCGAAGCTGCTCCCCAAGGCGCGCCGCGAGGTGGCGCAGTTAGCGGCGCTCAAGCGCGCGCAGGGTGACCGCACGCCCTTCGCGAGCTGGGACTACGCATACTACGAGAATCAACTGCGCAAGACGGCCTACGCCGTCGACGAGCAGCAGATCCGCCCGTATTTCCCCATCGATCACGTCATCTCGAGCGTGCTGGGCATCTACCAGAGGCTGCTCGGCGTGACGTTTACCGAGATCTCTCCAGCCGACGCGTGGGCGCCAGGAGTACGCGAGTTCTCGATCGCCGATACTGCCACCGGCAAAGCCATCGGCTGGTTCTACCTCGATCTCTTCCCGCGCCCGGGCAAGTACAACCACTTCGCCAACTTCCCGCTGCGCATCGGACGTCTGCTTCCCGAGGGAACCTTCCAGAAGCCCGTCGCCGCGATCATCGGCAATTGGCCGGCGCCCCAGCCCGGAAAGCAGGCGCTGTTGAGCCACGACGACGTGATCACGTTCTTCCACGAGTTCGGCCACTTGATGCACGCTACGCTCTGCACGGCACCCTACGAGACGGCGAACAGCATGGTCGGCATAGAGCAAGACTTCATCGAGGCGCCCTCACAAATGCTCGAGAATTGGATGTGGCAGCCCTCGATCCTCAAACAGGTTTCCGCGAACGTCGAGACGGGGAAATCGTTGCCCGATGCGCTGATCTCGAGGATGGTGGCGCTCAAACATCTCGATGACGGCGTCTCGTGGACGACGCAGGCGTTCTTGGCCACGTACGACATGACGATCCACAGCGCCGGCTCACGGATCGCCGCCACGAAGATCTGGGCGCGCCTGAAGCGCCAGCTCACAGCCTTTCCGAGCGTGCCCGGCACCTACCCCGAGGCCGGCTTCGGCCACTTGATGGGCGGATACGACGCCGGCTACTACGGCTACCTCTGGTCGAAGGTCTACGCGCAGGACATGTTCACCGTCTTCGAGCACGGCGGCTTAGAGAACCCAGCCGTCGGCGCGCGCTACCGCGCGGATATCCTCGAGCCCGGCGCGATCTATCCGGCGCAGCAGCTCGTGGAGAAGTTCCTCGGGCGCCCGTTGAAGTACGACGCGTTCTACCGCGACCTTGGAATCAGCAAGTAACGATCTGCACGGAGGCGGAACAGCCGAGCCGATCGGCGCCCGCCTCGAGCATCCGCAGCGCATCCTCACGCGTACGGATGCCGCCCGAGGCCTTGACCAACGCGCGGCCCCCAACGAAGGCGCGTATCGCACGCACGGCATCCACGCCGGCGCCTCCTGCCGCGTGGAAGCCCGTCGACGTCTTCACGAATGCCGCTCCGCCTTCGACAGCCGCGGCACAAGCACGGCGCAACTCATCGCCGGCGAGGGCGGCGCTCTCGAGGATCGCCTTCACCGGGACGCCCGCCGCACCGACCACGGCGCGCACGTCCTCGCGGACGCGCCCGTCGTCGCCGCCGCGCAGGGCTCCCAAGTCGATCACCATGTCGATCTCCCGGGCTCCGCGGCGCACCGCCTCGGCGGCCTCGAACGCCTTCGACGGCGCGGTCGAGGCACCAAACGGGAAGGCGACGACGGAGCAGACGAGCACGCGCGTGCCTTGCAACGCAGCGGCGGCGCGCGACACCCAGATGGGGTTGACGCAGACCGACGCGAATCCGTAGCGTTGCGCCTCGTCGCAGAGTCGATCGATCTCCGACGCCGTAGCGAATGGCGCGAGCAGGGTATGGTCGATCAGCGGAGCGAGGTCGACGGGGTAGGGCATGGCGCCGCCATTCGCCGCCCGAGGTCGGCCTCTTGCCCTGGGCGCCGCGTGCTGTTACAATCGCGGTCGTGCGCTTCGGTGGGGTCCCCATTGCGGGGAACCCGCAATGGGGAGAGGTGTCGGAGCCTGGTTGAACGAGCGCGACTGGAAATCGCGTAGGCGGCAAAACCGTCTCGAGGGTTCGAATCCCTCCCTCTCCGCCAGTTGTCAACCGAGGCGAGTGCCTCGGAACCTTTCAAGCATCGGGGCCCCCGCGAGCGCGGCGTAGCAAAGCGAGCGGGGAGATATCGCGTGGGCGGCAAAACCGTCTCGAGGGTTCGAATCCCTCCCTCTCCGCCATGCCTATCGTGCGGTGCCGTCTCCGCGGCATCGCACGATCATATACAACCGAGCTCGAGCGCGTTCGCCGTCCTGCGCGACGATTCGTCGCGCTACATCCCTTTGTTTAGATCTTAACCAATTGACGACCGCGACCGAAAGCGGGTAGTATATGGTGCTCATGTCAACACGCATGCCACGGCACCGGAAGGCGCGCCATCGTTAGCGTCACCTCAGAGGGGAGTCCCTCAAAGCCCGATGAACGCGCCCTAGCGCTGCTCACGCTGACGGTCATGCTCGGCATGATCATGGCCATCATCGACTCCACGATCGTGAACGTGGCGCTGGACGCGATGGCGGGGAATCTCGGGACATCGATCGACGAAGTCTCCTGGGTCGTGACCGCCTACATCTTGGCCACGGTGGTCGTCATGCCGCTCAACGGCTTCCTCACGGCGCTCCTCGGTCGCAAGCTGTACTACGCCGTCTCGATCTGCGTCTTCACCATCTCATCGTTCCTGTGCGGCACAGCGCATAGCCTCGGAGCGCTGATCTTCTACCGCGTGATTCAAGGCATAGGGGGCGGAGCGCTCCAACCAACGGCGCAAGCGATTCTTTTCGAGTCGTATCCGGCAGGCCGCCGTGGACAAGCTATGGCGATCTTCGGTATCGGCGCCATGTTCGGCCCCGCCATCGGACCGACGCTCGGCGGCTACATCGTCGACAACTTCACGTGGCCGCTGATCTTCCTCATCAATTTGCCGATAGGGATCGTCGCGCTGATGATGACGCTGGCATACGTGCCAGACCCTCACTACATCAAGCGTACGAAAGCGGAGCATCTCGACTGGCTTGGCTTGGCTGCTATGACGGCAGGCCTGGCCTCGCTGCAGTATGTACTGGAGCGCGGCCAGCACGACGACTGGTTCAACTCAAATACGATCATCTTCCTCACGACTACTGCGGCAGTTGGCCTCGCTGTGTTCATTTGGCGCCAACTCACGGTCGAGCATCCTCTGGTCGACCTGCGCGTCTTCCGACATCGTTCGTTCACTGCCGGCAACGTGCTCATCGTCATCACTGGATTCGGATTGTTCGGCACGGCACTGATCCTGCCGTTGTTCTTCCAAACACTGCTGCGCTTCGATGCATTCCAGACAGGCATGGCCCTCATGCCCGGCGCGATTGCGACGGCGGTCGCGATGCCGATTGCCGGGCGCCTTACTGACAAGATCGACGGGCGCATTCCCGTCCTCTTCGGCATGCTGCTCTTCGGCCTCTCGACGTGGTGGATGGGATCGCTCAATCAGAACGCCGGCTACTGGGACGTGTTCTGGCCGCGGGTGTGGCAGGGGTTCTCGCTGGCGTTCATCTTCGTCCCGCTCTCCACCCTCACCATGGGCGCCGTGGGGCGCGCGGAGACGGCCAATGCATCAGGGATCTACAATCTCTTGCGCCAGCTAGGCGGGAGTCTCGGCATCGCCGCACTCACGACCATCCTCTCGCGCGACCAGACGGCAAACTATCAGTCGCTCTCCACTGGAGTCACGCTCTCACATCCGTCGGTTCGTCAGGCGGTGGACCAGATGACGCAGCTGCTCGTCGCCCAAGGGCACACGTTCTTCGAGGCCCAGCGTCTTGCTCTGCTGGAGCTGGCCAACACGGTTCTCTCGAACGCGATGACGATCGCCTACGACGATCTCTTCCGCCTCTCCGCCGTCGTCTTCTTCGCGGCCGCGCCGTTGATTTTGTTACTCAAGCGCCCAGACCGCCCCACTCGTTCCGCTGCGCTGCACTCGCGGGGATCCCACCCTTGAACGGTTCCGGGCCACCAGGCCCGGATTTCAAAGAATGCGGTGCCGTTCGCACGGCACCGCATTGTAGGCTGGCGGAGAGGGTGGGATTCGAACCCACGAGACGCTCATCACGTCCGCTCGCTTTCGAGGCGAGTGCCTTCAACCACTCGACCACCTCTCCCCATCATGGGAACCTCTTCAGTTTTCCTCGGCTACCCGCCGTTGGCTCGCGAAGAACGCCCGCAACTGCTCGGCCGTCTCCCCTTCGAGAACACCGCCCTCCACCTCTATCCGGTGGTTGAGACGTGGGTCCCTCAGCAGATCCATCACCGACCCCGCCGCGCCGCCTTTCGTATCGTAACACCCGAAGACAACGCGATCGATTCGCGCCGCAACGAGAGCCCCCGCACACATAACGCAGGGCTCCTTCGTCACATAGAGCGTCCCGCCCGTCAGCCGCCAACGTCCGAGGCGGCGCGCAGCCTCTCGAATGGCGACCATCTCAGCGTGGGCCGTCGGATCCGGCTTCGTCTCTTTGACGTTCCACGCTTCGACGACTTCCCCGTCGACGACCAGAACGGCCCCGACCGGGACCTCCCCAGCACGCCGCGCCTCTTCGGCCAGCACCATCGCGCGGCGTAGATACCCTTCGTCACTCTCTATCAATTTGCGTGCGCCCGAGTGGGCTCGAACCACCAGCCTTCGCCTTCGGAGGGCGACGCGCTATCCAATTGCGCCACGGGCGCGCAGGGAAATGGAGATTGTCTCCCGGCGTGCGATTACCTCTTTACCGTGCGTCGTCCGAGATGTTCGTCGGAATGTGCTTGAACAGGTCCAGTTTGTGCTCGATCAATCCGCGATAGAACTTGCGGACGCAATCCGGGTGCCCGAAGAAATAGGTACGAGCGTAGGCCAAGTCGTCACCGGACGAGTCGGGCACGTAGTGTGCGATCTCGATCTCCTCCATCTGGCCCCGATCGACCGGATGCGGACAGAAATCGCAAGGTATCGTCGACATGTTCTCTCCCCCAATCCACTCGGCTTCGCCTCGATCGTGAGGGCCTCTCTGTTGACTGCAATCCCAGGTGCCTGCCCGGGGTTTCACTAGTATATCGGCAGACGAGCCAGAAACAGATCGACGGGCGAGTCGCCTCGCCCGTCGACGCTGGACGGTGGTGACTCGGGCAGGATTTGAACCTGCGACCAAGGGCTTATGAGTCCCCTGCTCTACCGCTGAGCTACCGAGCCATCGCGAACGACGTTGGCGCCTGCGGAGTCGTTCGACGCTCTAGTATACCTAACCCGTCGCAGAGGCGTCAACGGCGACGCCGGCGGTAACGCCGGCGCCGGTCGTACGATGGCGCGCTCGGAGAGATTCGAACTCCCGACCCCCAAGTTCGTAGCCTGGTGCTCTATCCAGCTGAGCTACGAGCGCAACCGCTCTATGTTGCCAAACAAACACCCGTTCCGTCAAGTCCCCTTCGCGGAATCGGAGCGACGAGCCTACGCCATCGCCCCAGTCCGGAGTTGGCGGAGAGAGAGGGATTCGAACCCTCGCTACGAGTTGACCCCGTAGGACGGTTTAGCAAACCGTTGCCTTCAGCCGCTCGGCCATCTCTCCATACTTGGGCTTGAAACGCTTCGCTCCGAGCCAGGCACCAAGGTTCACCTCGCTTGGCCGTTCTCCTCCGCAACGCTCAACAGCGCTTCGCGCCGTCGTGCCGCCAAGGCCGCCACGACATTCGCCGCATCGCGCGCCGCATCCGGGCGCCGCAGACGCGCCATTCGTTGCCGCATGGCCGCAAGACGGTTCGGATCGCCGAGCAAACCGCGCACCACCTCCGGCAACGACGCCATGCTGCCGACCCGGACGGCGGCCTTGCGCTCGAGTAAGTATCGCGTGTTGCGTTCCTCCTGGCCCGGCAGCGGTTTCACCAGCACCATCGGAAGTTCTGCGCAGAGCGACTCCGAACTGGTCAAGCCGCCTGGCTTGGAGAGCAAGAGATCGGCCGCGTGCATATAGTCGTACACGTTGTCCACAAAGCCAACGACGCGGAGCGGATACTCGAGCGTTTGAGCGAGATCGAAGAGGCGTCGCTCCAGCCGCGCGTTCTTCCCCACGATCACCACGGCGGTCAACGGCGTCTCGATGCTCTCTAGCGCCCGCATCATCTTGTCGACGGGCCCGATGCCCAAGCCGCCGCCCATGATGAGGACGAGCGAGCGATCGGCCGGCAACCCGAGGACCCGCCGCAGCGCCGTCTTCTCCTCCAACTTGCCGAAACTCGGATTCACCGGTATCCCCGAGACATACACGCGCTCGGGGCCTACTCCCCGCCCGACCAACGCCGTGCGCATCTCCGGCGTTGCGACGCAATAGGCGTCGATGTTGCGATAGATCCAGAACGGGTGGAGGGCGAAGTCCGTCACGATGCCCATGACGGGAACATCGTCGCCGAACTGGCGCTTGTACTCCGACATCACGCCGCATGGGAAGGCGTGGGTGCAGATCACCACGTCGGCGCGCGAGCGTTCGACCATGGCGCGCAGTTTCGTCGCCGTGAATTGGTTGATCCAAGTCTTGAAGCTGCCAACCTTGGTAGCTCGTTCGGCCTGATCGTACATGTAGCGGTACAGCTGCGGAATTGTTTTGACCATGCCGATATAGCCGTTCGAGACGAGCTTCGAGAAGATCGAGGCCGCGTACTTGTACGAGTCGACGATCTCGCACTCGAACTCTCCGGGATAGCCTTCGCTCAGCGCGGTCCGTACCGCACTGGCGGCAGCGGTATGGCCGACGCCGACGCTGGCTGAGAGAAAGAGGATACGCGATGGCACAGCCGTGCAGCGCGCCCTAGTCGCCATCCTCCGACGACTCCTCGGCGAGGGTCAGGAAGTGATCGAGTACCTCCTGCGCCAGCGCTTCGTCCTCGAGGATCTTGCCGATCTCATCCGTGACGATGAACTCGTCGCTGGCCTTGTTGTAGCAGATGGCATACGACTCGTGGCTCTCGTCATCCTCGAGAAGGCCAACGACCTCGTACTCGAGATGGCGGTCGTCTTCGGTTTCGACGAGTAGGACGTCCTCGAGCTCGAGCTTCCCCGACGGGGGCTGTCCGTTGTCAGAAATCGCTCTATCCTCCCCTTCGGGTGGCCGCCGCTCCGTCGAGTTGACGAGTCGGGTCGAAGACTGTTCCGGAGGCGGCATCTCCCCTCCTACTTCAAGTAACGCGCGATATTAGCTTGCTGTTCGGCGAGCGTCCGCGCGAACGCGTGGTGGCCTTGGCCGCGATAGACATAGTAGAGATAGGGAGAGACCTGAGGCTCGAACGCCGCGTGCAGACTGGCGGCACCGGGGTTCGCGATAGGCGTCGGAGGCAGGCCGGTGTGACGGTACGTATTATACGGCGAGTCGACGGAGAGATCGCGGTATGTCACGACCGCGTGGTGCGCGGGGAGTGCATACTCGATCGTCGCATCGACCTCGAGCGGCATATCCAACTGCAGACGGTGGTAGTAGACTCCCGCCATGAGCGCCCGCTCACCGTCCACCTTCGCTTCGCGCTCGATCAGCGAGGCCACCGTCACCACCTGCGGGATCGTCATCCCTAGCGCGTGCGCGCGCTCCAAGGCATCGGGCGGCAGTCTCCCAACGAACTCCGTGACCATTCGCGCGGCATTCTCGCGCGGGCTGGCATGATGCTCGAAATCGTAGGTATCCGGGAACAAGAAGCCCTCCATGTTCACGGTGCGTTGCCCGTCGATCGTTAGCGGCGTGCGTAGGAAGATCCGCTCGTAGGTGCGCTCGTCTCCTAAGCCGGCCGCCGCAAGCCGCTGGGCGATCTGCCGAGCGGTGAATCCCTCGGGTATCGTAACGCGCGCATATGGCGCGATGCCGCCGATCAACAGGCGACGTAGAATCGCGTCGGCCGACTGACGAGGGGCAAACGCGTATTCGCCGGCATGCAGTTTGGACGAGGCACCGCGCAGACGAACCAGCAGACGCAGCGCGGCGGGATACTTCAGGACGCCCTCACGGTGGAGCTGCTCGGCGATGGCGCCTACGCCGCTTCCCTCGGCGATAACTACGGTCGTCGCGCGTTGCGGCCACGGTGCGGAGTAGATCGTCACGGCGATCCATGCCACGAGCCCGGCTACCATCACACCGACTGCACCCGCACCCAGCGCGAGTGCCCTGCGGGGCGGGAGCATCACGGCCTCTTGCGACGAGCGAGATACGTGTCCAGGATGAGCGCCGCCGCCATTCCGTCGATGACTTGCTTACGCCGCTTGCGCGAGAGGTCGGCGGCGATCAGCACTTTGGATGCCTGGGCAGTCGTCATGCGCTCGTCGACGAAGTGGATCTCTCCTTCCGGGAGCGCCGCGCGCAGCAGCTCCGCAAACGCCTCCGTCTTCTGCGCGGCGGGGCCGCGCTCGCCTTGCAGCGTCAGCGGAAGTCCCATCACGAGCTCCCGGATGCCGCGATCGCGAGCGGTCTGCGCGATGCGCCGCGCGTCTTCCACACGGTTCGTGCGCTCCAGCGGCGGCAGCGGCAGGGCCATCGTCTCGAACGGATCGCTGACGGCCAGACCGATCCTGCGCTCGCCGAAGTCGATCGACAAGATGGACACGACCTACCTCGGAGCCAGGGCGTCGAGTGCGGCCATCGAGCGTGCCGCCTTCCCGAGATGGTGAGTGATGAGCGCTTCCACGGCGCGCGCCACCTTCGCGCCGGCCGCGAGCGAGGCCCCCTGTCCTTTCGGCGCCCCCAAGCGCTGCAGCGCAGCCAGCTCCGCGGCATCCAATACGAGGTTCCCATCTGGGCGCAGGCACGCGGTACAGGCCAAACCACCGACTCCGAGATCGACGACCGCCTGCCCCTCCAGCTCGCGCTGGCAGTGCATGCAGATGTCTAACGGAATCCCCAAACCGAGCTCGTCGAGCAGGCGCAGCTCGAAGCGGGGAATCACGCGTCGCGGATCACCTTGCGCGGCGATGGCGGCCGTTACACCGCGCAGAAGCCGGTAGACGGCAGGCACCGGAAGCTCCGGCTCGCAGAACCCGTCTACCAGCTCCGCCGCCACGCTCGCCGTTGCAAAGGCCTCCGGCGTTACAAGCCGCTCCCAATGACGCGTCACGTGTTCGGCGCCGGTGATCACGTCGAGCGAGCGACCCCGGTGGAACGACGCCTCGACTTCGGAGAGCAGCTCCAGACGCCCAGAGAGGCGAGACGATCCCCGACGCGCGCCCTTGGCAACTGCGTCCATCTTGCCACGCTCCAGCGTCAACAAGGTGAGGATACGATCGGCCTCGCCGAGGTTGTGTCCGCGTAGGACGATCGCATGCGCGCGGTAGGCGCGCGGCTGGCTCACGGCCGCCCGAGATCCCGTGGGCCGAAGTGATCCGGCAGCAGCGCCGCGGCGCGGCTTTCGTGCACGGATTCATCGAGACCGCTGGCATAGACCACGGGATCGCCGAACTCGATCAGCACTTGACGACAGATCCCGCACGGCATCGTCGGCCCGGGCGACGACCCGGCAATCGCCACGGCACGCAGCCCGTGTGCTCCGTCCGCGACAGCCGCCGCGATGGCGGCCCGCTCCGCGCACAACCCCGCTGCGAATGAGGCGTTCTCGACGTTGCAGCCCACGTAGACGCGCCCACGCTCGTCCTCCACGGCCGCGCCAACCGGGAACGACGAATACGGCGCGTACGCCCGCGCGCGAACGGCGCGTGCCGCCTCCAAGAGGTCCCGCGCCGCGTTCACTCCTCGCCCTCGCCTTCGGTTTTCCACCCGTTGTGCAGCACGCGTACCGCAAGGATGCGCCGTCCACGCGTGCGCTCGACCTTCAACCGCACGTTCTCGTCGGCGACCACCTCTTCGCCCACCGCTGGGAGTCGCCCGAAGAGTCCAACAGTCAGGCCGCCAATCGTCTCGAATTCATCGGTCGGAAGCTCGGTATCGAGTTGTGCGTTGACGTCCTCGACGTTGGTCGACGCCTCCACCACCGCCTCGTGCTCGCTGATGCGGCGGATCGGTTCCTCCTCGATCTCGTCGTGTTCGTCACGTATCTCGCCGACGATCTCCTCGAGCAGATCCTCCAGCGTCACCAAGCCAGCCGTTCCGCCATACTCGTCGACGACGACGGCCAGCGAGTACTTGCCCCGCTGCATCTCGCGCAGCATCTCACTCACGCGCTTGTTCTCCGGTACGAACTCGACTGCGCGCATCAGCGACGTCAAGGATACGTGCGCGAGCGTGCCGTTAGCCAGCGCGATCAACAATTCGCGCTCGTGCACCACTCCCGCCACGTTGTCGATCGTTCCCTCGTAGACGGGGATCTTCGAGTACCCTTCCTTGATGACCAGCTCCAAGGCTCGCGTGGCTAGCATCGATCTCTCGACGGCTACGATGTCGGGGCGCGGCGTCATCACCTCGCGCACGATGGTATCACCGAACTCGATGATCGAATGGATCATCTCGCGCTCCTGCTCCTCGAGGACATTCTGCTCGGCGCCGACGTTGACCAGCATTCGAATGTCCTCCTCGGTGACGAAGGGACCGTGGGGGCTGGGCCTCCCGCCGAAGATACGCAAGATGCCGTTGGTGAGCCAGAGGAAGCTCGCATTGAGCGGCGAGATAACGAAGGCCACGCGCTCCAGCCACGGAGCGAGACGCCGCGCCCACTTCTCCGAATCGCCGATGGTGATCGTCTTTGGGATGATCTCACCGAACGTCAACAGCAGGACCGTCATCAGTATTGTGGACCAGACCGCCGCATGCGGTACCTGCGCCTGGATGAACAGGAAGGTCGCTAGCGAGTCGGCAGCCAGCAGAACGATCGTATTGCCGATCAGGACCGTCGTCAGGAAGCGATTGCGATCCTCGATCAGCCTCAGGACGGAGCTGGCGCCGTGCAGCCTGCTCTCTAGCATCGAGCGCGCTTTGACGCGAGAGATGCTGATGAGCGCCGCTTCGGTTCCCGCGAAGAACATCGCCAAGAGGATCAGGGCGACGAGGCCGGCGAGCTCCGCATCGATCGAGACGCTGCTCACCGGGTTCTCCCTGCGCGTCGGGGGGCCGAAGCCCCCCGTCTACTGCCACTCTTCAAGTCGCCTATACTATAGCACACACCAGTTCGACGCTCCTGTACCCACGCCGCCGGCCCTCCATCGCGTTTCTACGGCAGAATGTGGCCGACACGCAGCACGAGGAAGATCGTCATAGCGATCACCGCCCCCACGGCCGTACCGTAGACGACCTCCATAATCGTGTGTATGCCTCCCTCTACCCGGCTCTGCGCCACCAACAGGGCCAACACGAAACCCAGCGTCCCCACGAGCGGGCTCGAGCTCAGCACGAAGATAAAGCACGCCGCCACGAAAGCCAGCGCCGCATGGCCGCTTACGGCTCCGCCGCGCAGCGGGGAGCCCCGGCCGACGTACGCCTTGAGCAGAATCGTGGCAGCGATGGTCGCCAACATCGCGACGAAGACCACGCTCAGCGAGACGGAGCGCAACTGCTCGTAAACCTGTGCCCCGCCGTGAGAGATCGCCTCGTAGAAGATCAGATACCCGACGACCACCGCAGTGACGGAGGTCGTGAGCACGGCGCCCGCGGCGGCGTCCTTGGCCACCTTGGCGAGCGGATGGTGCGAGAGGGTGAGCAGATCGACGATCGCTTCGATCGCCGTATTCATCAGCTCGAGCGAGAGTACCAATCCGACCAGCAGCACGATGACGACGACGTAGACGCGCTGAAGGTGGAGAAAGAGCGTAGCCACGAGCACGAAGAACGCGGCGAAGAGATGGAGACGCATGTTCGGCTGCGACCGCGCCGCATAGATGATGCCGTTGAAAGCGTAGTTGACCGAGGCGATCAGGCGGCTAGAGCCGGCCCGTCGGCGGTGAGGCGTCCGCTCGCGCTCCCGTTCCGGAACGCTCACGGCTGGCCGTCTTCGCCGGGCTCGTAGGCCCATGGCATGCCGATGGCTGCGGCAAGCCGCCGCTCCTCGGTCACCATGCGCGACCGCTCCTGAGATTCCATGTGATCGTGCCCCAGCAGGTGCAGAAGGCTGTGGATCAACAGCCGCTCCACCTCGCGCGCGATGGGGGCATCGTAGTCGGCGGCCTGGCGCGCTGCCGCGTCCACGCTGATCACCACGTCGCCCAGCATCCGCTCACCGCCCCGCGGCCCCGGCTCACCTTCGAGCAGCGAGAAAGAGAGCACGTCCGTCGTACGGTCCTTCGCGCGATGCTCGCGATTGAGCGCGCGCATCTCGGGGTCGCGCACGAAGGTGATGGCGACGCTCGAGCGCCGCTCGCCCAACGCTGCCAGCAGGCAGCGTGCCGTCCGGCGGACATGCGCGGCGTCGACGCCGCTGCCACGTGTGTGATTCGAAAGATAGATCAATAGAGGGGAAACTCCGGGTCGATCTCGCGTTGCCAACGCGTGAGGCCGCCGTCGAGGAAGCGCACGTTGCGGAAGCCGTGATCCAGCATGAGCTGCACTGCGGCCGCACCGCGCGCCGCGACGCGGCACACCACCACCAGCACCTCCGCGGTGTCCAGCTCGTGCAGCCGGCCCGCGAGCTCCGAGAACGGCACGTGTCGCGCCCCGGGAAAGAGGCCTGCCTGCACCTCCTGGCGTTCGCGCACGTCCAGCACGCGAACGGGACGCGCGCCGCTCCCCGCGCCCAACATTCGCGCTAACTCACGCGCGCCGATGCCGTAGTCTTCCAGAAAGCCGGGATCGCGATCTGGGCGCGCCTCGATCCCGCAGAAACGCTCGTAGTCGCCCAGCTCGTGGATAGCCGGCGTATCGCCGCACGCCGAACACTGCGGATCGCGTTCGATGCGCAGCTCGCGCACGCGTGTCTCCAGCGCGTCCACGAGCAGCAGTCGCCCGACCAGCGGCCTGCCCACACCCAGCAACAGCAGTAACGCCTGCTGCGCCTGCAGCACCCCCACCAGACCCGGCAGCACGCCCAAGACGCCGCCCTCGGCGCACGAAGGTACCGTACCCGGCGGCGGCGGCACGGGGTAGATGCAACGGTAGCAGGGCCCACGCTCGCCGGAGGCGGCGCGGTGGCCGAAGACGCTCACCTGGCCGTCGAACCGAAAAATTGAGCCGTAGACGTAGGCTTTCTCGCTCAATATGCAGGCATCGTTGGCTAAGTAACGCGTGGGAAAGTTGTCCGTTCCGTCGACCACCAGATCGTAGCGGCCCACCAGCTCCAACGCATTGGAGCGATCGAAGACGCCTTCGATCGCCTCCACCTCCACCTCCGGGTTGAGGTCTCGAAGGCGCTTGGCCGCTGCGCGCGCTTTGGGAATGCCCAGTGAGGACTCGCCAAAGAGCACCTGTCGCTGCAAATTGGAGCGTTCTACCACGTCGTCGTCTATGAGACCCAGGCGCCCCACGCCAGCCGCCGCCAAGTAGAGCGCGACCGGCGAGCCGAGCCCGCCGGCACCCAAGCAGAGCACACTCGCCGCCGCCAGCCGGCGCTGCCCCGCCAGGCCCACCTCCGGCATCAGCAAGTGGCGGCTATAGCGCTCTAGACTTCCCGCGCGCACGGCCTACCCGCGCAGTCGCCGGCGCTCGACCGGCAGCCGTACCAGGCTGCGCCCGTTTCCGGAGCCGGGCAGCGCGGGGTACTCGATGCGTTGGTGGTGGATTCCGTAGAGCACTTGGATGCAGGCTTTCTCGACGACATGGAGATCACGCAGCGTCAGGTCGCATTCGTCGAGCTCGCCGCGGTGGAGCAAGTGATCGATGATGCGGCGCACCTGCGCCTCGATCTTCTGCGGCGTCGGTTGTTTGATGGAGCGTACGCTGGCCTCGATGCCGTCGCAGATCATGACCAGCGCGGCCTCCTTGGTCTGCGGCTTCGGCCCAGGGTAGCGGAAGTCGTCGGGCAGCGGCGTGAACTTGTCGTTCCCCTCCTCCTGCGCCTTGCAGTACATGAAGGATACCAGCGAAGTCCCGTGATGCTGTTGGATGATGTCGACGACGTTGTCCGGCAGGCGGTGTTCTCGTGCGCTCTTCACGCCGTCCTCTACGTGCGCGATGATAATCAGCGCCGAGAGTGATGGCGCCAGCGTGTCGTGAGGATTGGGCCCCCCGCCTTGGTTCTCGACGAAGTACTGCGCCCGCTTCATCTTCCCGATGTCGTGGTAGTAGGCGCCTACGCGCGCCAACAAGGCATCGGCCCCCACGGCGCGGGCCGCCGCCTCCGCGAGATAGCCCACGGTGATCGAATGCACGTAGGTTCCCGGTGCCTCGATCAGCAGGCGTTGCAGTACCGGCTCCCCCGTGTTCCCCAGCTCCATGAGCCGCAGCGGCGAGCAGAGGTGGAAGGCATGCTCCAGAAACGGCATCAGGCCCACCGTCTCGATCGCGCTCGCCAGCCCAGCCAGCAGCGACACCATGGCATCCAACGCCGCTGTCCAGCCCCCCGCCCCACGGAGAATGTCGATGGTAGCGAAGATGGCGGCGCCCACGCCGCCGGCGATCCAGCCCGCGCGCAGCAGGTCGCTGCGCCGGCGAAGCGCCGCGGCCCCCAGCGTCGCCGCGAACCCCATGCAGAAGAGCGCCAGCGCGAAGGGATAGCTCTGTGGGTTGGCCAGCCCCGAAGCGAACGCCACCACCAGTACGCCGTAGATGGCCACCGGAACGCCGACCAAGATCGCCAGCAGCATGCCCACGGCACCCGTCGGCACCAACGCGATGCTCACGGCATCCACGCCGCCGATGGAGATCGTCGGCGGGATGAACTTCGCGCAGATCACACCTAAGATCGTTACGGAGGCGGTCAGCCACAACAGGCGCGCGTCTCCGAAGACCTTGCGTGAGAAAAAGAACGCTGGGACGGCCAGCAGACCAAGTAGTGCCAGCGCCAGCACGGCGAAGGCCAGCAGGCGCGCCCAGTCGATCGCTGGCCTGGCGACGCCTGCGGCGCGCAACGTCTCCACCTGCGCGGGAGTAACCAGATCCCCCTTATGGACGATGACGGCGCCCTTGGAGAGCGCGATGCGCACCGGGGCCACGGCGGCCATCGCACTGCGCTGCGCTTCGTACGTCGCCGCCAGGTCGACGGAGACGTCACGATAGACCAACGCCCCGGAGAGTACGGTGGCGACGCGCTGCGCCGTTGGGCTCAACTTGAGCTGCGCGATAGCGTCGGCGACTTTCGAGCGCGCGTCGGAGAGATCGCTGTCGTCGACGCCGACGCCCAGACCCTCGCGTTGCGCCACTGCCGTCATGACGTCGGCCCGCACGGCGCTCCGATCGGCGGGCGGGAGTCGCCTCCACTGCGCGATCGTCGCGGGATCCACGCCCATGGCGCCCAGACCCGCCCGCGCCTTGGGAGAGTCCTCGCTCAGCCAGCCGAAGAGACGGCTGCCCACGCCAGCCAAGCGCGCCTGGGCGTCGCCGTCGACGCGATAGACCGGAGCCACTTGGCCCGCGGCGCGCTTGCGCGCCTCCTGCGTAGCCTGCTCGTCCACGTAGTCGATGTTGGCAGGAGCGACGACGTCCGTAGGTGCGATATCGCCCACGTGCAGCGGTACGGCGGAGGGCACGTAGCTCACGCCCAGCACGGCGAAGAACGCTAGCCAGAGCAGGGCGGCGGCCAGCGCGCGCTGCCGCTGCAGATCGAGCGTTGGCCGCCAGCGGAGGGCTGCCGTCAGCCGCTCACGCATCGTCAAGCCCGCCTACTCCGTTGCCATGTCGTCGAGGCGGTAGGCTTCGACGATGCGGCTGACCAGCGGGTGGCGGACCACGTCGCTTTCGTCGAGGCGCACGATCGAGATCCCCGGGATGTCTTTGAAGAGGCGCTCGGCTTCCAACAGTCCTGAGCGCGTCCCTCGCGGGAGGTCGATCTGCGTGACGTCTCCGTTCACCACCATGCGGCTCCCGTTACCTAGCCGCGTGACGAACATCTTCAACTGCTCGTGCGTGGTATTCTGGGCCTCGTCCAGAATGACGAAGGCATCGTTCAGCGTCCGTCCGCGCATGTACGCCAAGGGCGCAACCTCGATCACGTTACGCTCTACGTACTTCTGCACGACGCTCGCATCGAGCAATTCACCCAGCGCATCAAAGAGCGGGCGCAGGTACGGATCGACTTTCGCAGCCAGATCGCCGGGAAGGAAACCCAATTTCTCGCCCGCCTCGACGGCGGGGCGCGAGAGCACGATGCGTGAGACGGCATGCCGGCGCAGGGCGCGCACGGCCATCACGATGGCGAGAAACGTCTTCCCCGTACCGGCGGGCCCGATGCCGAATGTCAACGTGCTGGCGTCGATCTCCTCGACGTAACGGCGTTGCCCGCGCGAGCGCGGGCGCACCTCGTGACCGCGCTGCGTCACGTAGAGCGTGGCTGGGATCGCCGCGCTCCGCTCCCCCGCATCTCGCTCCGCCTCGGCGGCCAACTTCACATCGTCGGGAGTGAGCATTTTACCGGAGCGGGCGGCCACCAGCATCGTGCCGAGCGCGCGCTCCGCGCACCCGACGGCCTCGATCTCACCGCTGATCTCGATCTGGTTGCCCTCCACGCGCAGGGTCACGGGAACCAGGGACTCGAGCGCGGTGAGGTTTCGGTCGAACTGCCCGAAGAACCGGAGATGGTCTCCCAAACCCTCGAGCTCGAACGTGCGGGTACCCTTGACATCAGTCATATCGCGTGGGATGCGTTCGACAGCGGCCCCGGTTTCACCAGCCCGGGTCCACACCACGGGGTGCGCCCAGGATCGCCGCCCAGATCACTCCGCCCCGGATGTCCTTGGCATCGAGCGCCCCCAGTTGGGCTACCTCGGGTCTCTGCGCCACGGGAGGCCTCTCCTGGGCATCCCTACGCTTGGGTTCAACCGGGGCCGGTTTCGGAGCGCGTGGCGGCGGGGGCGGCGGAGCCACAGGCTTGGGTGGCGCCGCCAACCCAAATTGCCGCTCCACGGTACCGACGATCGTCGCAGCGTCCTGCACGATGCGCTGAGCGCGCCTGCGAAGAGGCGGCGGCAGATGATCGAGCCCGTCGTAGAGCCGTCGCGTGGCCTCCCTGGTGCGCTGCACCAAGACCGGGTCGACGGCGCCGCCACGCGCCTGGTCCGCCAACTCGTTGGCGAGGGCGATCACCACGCGAACAATGTCGTCCATCGCTTCCCTCCTTCGCGCTCCGGCGCCCTACTCCGGCTCCAGCGCCGGAGTCGCCGTGCCGCCCGCGGCGAGCGCGATGCCCGCCACGGCGATCGCCGCCCCTAGAACCTCGACCGGTACCACCGGCTCGTGGAGGAAGATCCACGACCACACATGCCCGAAGACCGGGACCAAGAAGAGCAACGCGCTGGCGCGTGCCACCGAAAGGAGGGTGAGGACATGGCTCCAGATCACGTACGCCAGTGCCGTCCCCGCCAGGGAGACGTAGCCGATCGCCCACAGCTCCGCGCCGTCGAGACGTATCGCGCGGAGTTGGCCGAAGGCGAGCGCCACCACGGTCAGCACGATCCCCGCACCGGTCATCTGTGCGGCATTTGCCAACAAAGGATCCAAGTGGCTGGCACGCTTCATCGCCACGACGTTGAACGCCAGCGCCAGCGCACCGACCAGCATGGTGCCCATTGCCAGGAGATCACCGGGCGCCTCGCGCAGCGCAGGCAGAGCGATGACGCCCACGCCCAGCGCACCGAGGAGCACGCCAACGATAGCGCTCAGATGAACCCGCTCGTGCTCCAGCGCCGCCGCCAGGACGACGGCGAAGAGCGGCGAGGAGTTGGCCAACAGCGAGCTGAGCCCACCCGAGAGGCGCTCGGCGCCAAGGAAGGTCAGACCGAAGAAGACCGCGGTCGTCAGCACCATGCCCACGAGGGCGCCACAATCCTTGCGCTGGGGGCGCTGCCAGCGGCCGCTCAGCGCGGTGAGCAACGCCAACACAATGCCTGCCGGGAGAGCGCGCGCCGCCGCGAAAGCGAACGGCCCCATGCCTGCGCCCTCCGCCACCTTCACTGCCACCCACGTGCCGCCCCAAATGGCGCAGGGCAACAGAACGACTAGACTTCGCGATCCCACTTCATGAACGCCGCAGCGATCTCCGGGCCCTCGCGCCGCTCGCCGGGCCACTCGAACGGCTCGTAGCGCGTGCCCATCCACTCCGGACGATATCTCCCTTCGAGACGAAACGTGTAGCGGCGCCCTTCTGCGGCGCAATCGACGTCGATCGCGGCATAGCGCGGCGGACCGCCCTCGGGAGTCTTGCGCTCGACGGTGAACTTTGGGATCAACGCCACGTTTGGCGATCCGCAGAACGGACAGTACATCGTCTCATGGATTCCCCTCCTCGTGAAGTCGTCCTGGCTTCCGCAGCGCCGCGAAAGGCATGACCGTATTCCCGGGACACCGAATACTCACCGCGAGGAAGGGGTCAACGATGCTGCTGCCGCTTCTGCTCGCCACCGTCATCGCTGCCGCTCCCACGTCGTCTCCTGGTCTGGCTGCGCCGACGACCCAGCAGGCACCGTTGCGTGAAGTCGTCTACCGGGCCTCGTTCACCCGCCGCCAATCCTTAGCCGTCGGCCACTTCGGTGCCGTGCCCCCCGACGCATGGGGCCACCAAACGGGAGACCACGGCACCATCACCGTCGATGTGATGGCCGTGGGTCTCAACGCTCTGGGGATAAAGCTCATCGAGTCGTGGAGCGTTAGCGGCAAGAACGTCACCTTCCTAGGCAACGTCGCACCAGACGGCACGGTGAACTTCGGCGATCAAGAGCTCAGCGACTGCTCTCGCGATCTTCTGCCGTTTTTCGCTCCGCTCATCGCGAACGCACAGGACCTTGCTCCCGGCATCAGTTGGGTCCAGAAGTACAACGACAAGGCCGTCGACATCACCACCACCTACTCGGTGAGCAAGATCGACGGCCCCGTGGCCACCATCGGCGAGCAGCGAAAACTCGAGGTCCACTCCGCGCTCGGGATGAGCGGCGACCTCGATGGCTGGGTGACGTACAAGCCCAGCAAGCTCGTGCCGATCGCGGGCCGGTTGAGCGATATTCAGCGTCGCTCGACCGCGTCCAGCGAGGACACGATCCAAACGACGATCACCTTCGAGCGAGTCTCCGACTCGCTCGACAAAGAGACTCGATGACGCCCTATGAAGGCTGCGCTCCGCCGGGGGGTTGCGCCGGCGGCTGCGTGGACGGCATCTGCGGGCCGCCCTTCACCTGCGTCGACTGGGCGATTCCGCTGCGCATCTCCGTATCGGCGAGCACGTTCTTGTAGCGAACGTAATCCATGACGCCGAGGTTGCCTCCGCGAAATGCTTCCGCGATCGCCAGCGGCACCTGCGCCTCGGCCTGCACGACATTGGCCTGCATCTCCTGGGTACGCGCCTTCATCTCTTGCTCGAGTGCCTGCGCCGCGTATTGGCGCTCGGCAGCCTTCGCCTGTCCGATACGACGGTCGGCCTCCGCTTGACTGATCTGCAAGTCGGCGCCGACGTTGCGCCCCACATCTACATCGGCGATATCGATCGAGACGATCTCGAATGCCGTTCCGGCGTCGAGCCCCTTGACGAGCACGGCCTTGGAGATGCGGTCCGGATACTCCAGTACCTCCTTGTACGACTGCGCCGCGCCGACCGCGGAGACGACACCCTCGCCCACGCGCGCTACGACCGTCTGCTCGCCGGCGCCTCCGACGTAGCGCTCCAGATTTGTGCGCACGGTAATGCGCGCCTTGACGTTGAGCTGGATGCCGTCCTGGGCCACGCCTTGGAAGGTTGGCGTCTCGATGACTTTCGGATTGACGAAGGTTTGCACCGCCTCTGGAACGTTGCGCCCGGCGAGGTCGATGGCGGCAGCGCGCGGCCACTCCAACGGAATACCGGCGCGCTGCGCCGCGATCATTCCCAGCGTCACCTTGTCGACGTTGCCCCCGGCCAGGAAGTGCGACTGCAGCTGATCGACATCGACAGAGAGACCCGCCTTGCTGGCGCGCACGAGATTAGCGACGATGACGCCGGGTGGGATGCGGATCAAGCGCATGCGCACGAGGGCGATGATCGAGAGCGGAACACCGGCCGCAATCGTCGAGAGCCAGAGCCCAAACGGAAAATAGTACAGGAAGATAATGACGCCCAACAAGATGAGCATCAACAAGAGCGCGCTGCCGAATCCGACGATCATAGGATCCCTTCTTTACTCTCGAGCGACGAATATCCGCCCGCCTTCCACGCGCTGCACGTGGATGGGCGAGCCTGCGGGAACGTAGTCACCCTCCGTCAAGACGTCCAAGCGATGCCCGTTCAGCTCTGCGACCCCGCTGGGGCGCAGGTCCGAGAGTGCCACGCCATGCGCGCCGTCGTAGCCGCGATAGTCGGCGCTGGCGATGTACTCCGGCCCCTGCGCGCCCGAGAAGACGATGCGCCGGAAAAACGCGTTCTGCGGGAAGATCCGCGTCGCGAGCACGTAGAGGATAGCCGTGGCCACGATGGCCATCGAGAGCGCCTGGATCGCCACGCCGACGAAGGCGATCCCAAAGGCCAGGATCACCGCCGCGCCAAGCATCAACATGCCCAAGATGCCGAAGAGTCCGTGACCGGGGAAGACATGCAGCTCCGCAAGCAACGCCAGCACCCCCAGCACGGCCAGCACCACGACCACTTCGTTCGAGAAACCGGCCAGCACGTGGGACCCGAAGAAGAGCCCCAGAGAGACGATGCCGATGAGGCCGGCGATGCCGTGCAGCGTCTGCATCTCGATCAGCAGCCCGAGAAATCCGATGGTCAACAGCATGCCGCTGACCACGGGATCGGTCGCGAACCGCGCCAACTGCTCGCCAAACGTATAGTGCGCGGTACGCACCGTGCGCCCGGCCAGGTGCTCCGCCTCCAAGACTTGCTCGAACGTCGCGGCCGTCTCGTTGGCGACCCCCAGCTTCACCGCTTCATCGGCGGTGAGCGTCAGGATCTGCCCCTTCGCGTCGTACGGCGGATAGGGACTCTGCTTGTCCACCATCGCGGCGGCGATCTTCGGATCGCGCCCGTTGCGCGATGCCGTCGCCTCAAACTCCGCGCGCAGAGCGGAGACGGTCTTCTCGGTGGCGGGAATCGGCTCGGCGGCGCCGATGCTGGCGCCGGGAGCAATCGCGATACGCGGCGCCGCCAGGGTCACCAGCGCCCCAGCGCTCCATGCGCGCTCGGAGACGAAGGCGATGACCGGAACGTGGGCGGCGAAGAGGCTGTCACGGATCTGGGTTGCGGCATCGACGAGCCCGCCCGGCGTATTCACATCGAGGATGATGGCCTTCGCGCCGGAGGTGTCGGCATCGGCCACAGCCTTCTGCACCAGGTGGGCCATGCCTTGGTCGATGGTGCCGTGAATCGGGATCACCACCACTTCCCCCGGCTCGGCGGCCCGTGCCGCGGCGGAGACGGCAAAGCCGGCGGAGGCCAAGCCCAGCGCCACCATCACTGCAAACCAGAGCCGAAGGATATTGCGCACGCCCCCTCCTCGCGGATTTCTACCCGGGGGGCGGCGGAAAGTTGCGCCGCCCGATCGGGCAGCGCTCACGCTACTTGGCGATCTCGGCGGCGACGATCTCCGAGACCGTTTTGCCGTCGGCGATACCTTTGACCTTGGGCATGACGATGCGCATCGCCATCCCGCGGTCCAAGGGACGGGGAAGGCCCGCCAGCGACTCGCGCACGACGGCCTCTACCTCCTCGCGACTGAGCTGGCGAGGCAGGAACGCTTGCAGGATTTCGCGCTCGCGCGACTCCTTTGCGGCCGACTCCGCGCGCCCAGCGCGTTCGTACTCGGTGATGGCGTCGTTGCGCTGCTTGACCTGCTTGTGAACGACCTCCATCTGCTCCTCATCGGAGAGATCGCGGCCTGCTTCGATACGGCGATAGTTCAAGGCGCTGCGCAGCATGCGCAACGTATCGACACGGACCTGATCGCGGGCCTTCATGGCCTCCTTCAGATCCGCGCCGATCTTGCTTTCGATCATCGAGATACCCTAGGTACGGCGTTTGCGCGCAGCGGCGGACTTCTTTTTGGCGCGCACGCTGGGCTTCTCGTAATGCTCGTGCTTTCGGGCCTCGGCGAGAATCCCGGCCTTCTGCGTCGCCTTCTTGAAGCGGCGGAGGGCGGACTCGATGGACTCGCCTGGAGCGACTCGGATTTCCATAGAACTTCAACCCCCCTCTCAATGCCGGCCGCGGACGGCCGATGTCTTGCTGGCTCCTGGTCGGCGGCCAAACAGCCACCATACTATACCAACTTCGGCATGGGCGTCAATGCGCCATCCGGCACGGGTGGCCGGCAAGGAGCGACCCTCGCCGTGCGGTAAGAGGCGACGGTATGACTGCAACGAGCTGGATCGGGCGCTCCCGGCGCCGCATAGAAGGCAGCGAGAAGGTGCGCGGACGGACGCGCTTCGTCGGCGACCTGCGCCTCCCGGGCATGCTCTACGCTCGCCCGATCCTCAGTCCGTATGCCCACGCCAGCATCGAGCGCATCGATGCCTGCGCCGCCAAGCGCCTTCCCGGCGTCGTGGCCATCTTCACCGACGAGGAGCTCGGCGTCCGCCGCCTGCTCGCCCATCGTGAGGCCAACTACGCCGGCGAGCCCGTCGCGCTGGTCATCGCGACAGACGAGGCCACCTGCCACGACGCTGCGGAGCTCGTCGAGATCGAGTATCGCGAACTGCCCGCCGTTACCGACCCGCTGGCGGCACTCGCCGCCGATGCCCCCGTCGTCGGCGATCCCACGCTGCACCAAAGCGACGATGCCGGTGCCCACGGCGCCGCTGCCGGCAGCGCCGCCGACAACGAGCCTCGCCACGCCAACATGCCGCAGCGCATGCGCTTCCAACGCGGCGATATTGCCAGCGCCTGGAACGCCGCCGACGCCGTCGTGACGGGAAGCTTCTCCATCGCACGCGTGCACCAGGGGTACCTAGAGCCGCAAGGCTGCATCGCGGAAATCGGCGACGATGGCGGCGTGACGATCTACGCCTCCACCCAGGGTCAGTTCTTCCTGCGCGCCGAGACGGCCAAGACGCTCGGCATCCCGGAGAGTCTGGTGCGCGTCGTCCCCATGCCGGTGGGCGGCGGCTTCGGCGGCAAGATCTTCCTGCTCGAGCCCTTGGCGGCGCAGGCATCGCGCATGCTGGGCCGCCCCGTGCGCCTCTGCCTCGACCGCAGCCACGACTTCCTCTTCTCTCAACCCGCGCCCGCAGCAAGCATCGCCATCACGCTCGGAGCTAGGCGCGATGGTACGCTGGTTGGCCTCGATGCCGACATCCTCTTCGACGGCGGCGCCGCCACCGGCTCGCCTGTAGGCATCGGCGCCATCCTGCTGGGCAGCACCTACCGTGCGCCGCATCTGCGCATCGTAGCCGCCGAAGTGCTCACGAACAAGACGCCCAACAGCGCCTACCGCGCCCCCGGCGCGCCACAGGCATACTTCGCCCTCGAGTCGGCGATGGATATGCTGGCGCGTAAGCTCGAGCTCGACCCGTTGGAGTTCCGCCTGCGCAACGCAGTCGTCGAAGGCGACGAGCGCGCCGACGCGCGTAGATGGCAGCGCTTGGGTCTGGTGGAGACGCTGGAGCGCGCCCGCACCTGCGAGCTCTGGCGCAACCGCGCGGGCACGCGCGGTCGCGACGAAGGCTACGGCCTGGCCGTGGGCGGATGGCCAGGCGGCATCGAACCGGCGGCCGCCGGCTGCCGCATCGACGGCGACGGCACGCTCACCATCCAGGTCGGCTCGGTGGACCTCACGGGCACCAACACCAGTTTCGCGACGATCGCCGCCGAGACGTTCGGTATCGATCCCGCGAAGATCCGCATCGTCACCGGCGATACCGATAGCGCCCCCTACTCGGGCATGACTGGAGGCAGCAAGATCACCTACACCGTCGGACGCGCCGTCTCCGAGGCTGCCGCCGACGCGCGCCGCCAACTGCTGGCGCTCGCCGCCGATCACCTCGAGGCCAGTGTTGACGATCTGATCATCGAGGACGGGCGCGTCTTCGTGCGCGGCAATCCGGCGTCGGGTGCGGCGATCGGCGAGCTCGCGCGGATGGCGATGGACTTCGGCAGCCCCCATCCGCCGCTGCACGGCCACGCCCGCATCGCCAACCCCGAATCCTCGCCCGGCTTCGCCGTACACGTCGCCCGCGTCCGCGTGGACCGCATCACGGGCGTCGTGCGCCCGCTGGCCTACCTCGCCGTCCAAGACGTGGGCCGGGCGATCAACCCCGCGGAGGTCGAGGCGCAGATCCACGGTGGGCTCACGCAGGGACTCGGTCGAGCGCTGAGCGAGGAGCTGGTCCATGACGAGCTCGGGCAGCTCCACGGCGGATCGTTCATGGGCTACGCGCTCCCGCGCAGCGACGATCTCCCGCATCTGCACGTCGAGCTGGTGGAAGTTCCATCGACGTACGGTCCCTACGGCGCCAAAGGTGTCGGCGAGCCGCCGGCCATCCCCGGCGCCGCGGCCTTCGCCAACGCCATCGAGGACGCGGTTGGTGTGCGCATCATGGAGGTGCCGCTGACGGCGCCGCGCGTGCTGACAGCGTTGCGCCGGCGCTAGCGCAGCCGAAGAGCAGCGCTGTTTTACGCTACGTTTCGTCTACTATCGTCTTGCCCATCTTCTGCGCGGCCTCGCCCGCGTAGAATCCGTAGCGGCCCTTGATGTGCTCCCAGCCTGCCATGGGGTGCTCGTACACCCAGGCCACGCGCGGCGTTCGCGTGCCGTTCGCGGCGACGGCGTCCACGTACGAGCACGTCCCTTTGTAAGGACAGGTATATTTATGCGCGGTCATCTCCAAGCGAGCTGCGTTCACCGCCTCCGGGACGATGTACCAATTGCCCTCGACCTTCTGCACCTGACCGTCGACGGCGTCGGCAAGCATGTCATTCGTTGCTGCGTCGCGGATCTGAACCCTCATCTGAGTCCCTCCGTGCGCGCCCCTTTCGCGGAGCGTGCGTCCGCCCCCCGCGGCTCTTACCCGGCGAGGGCGTCACGCTAGACGGTGAGGACGATCTTTCCCGTCACGCGCCCCGTCTTACTGCGCTCCAAAGCCAGCGCTGCATCGGCGAGCGGCACCTCGACGGCGACGTGCACGCGCAACGCGCCCCGCTCCGTCAGGCGCGCCAGCTCTTCCAGCCCGCCGCGCGACCACTGCGGCGTATACTGGGTCGCGATGTTCGCGGCGTGCAGCCCGTGCTCGGAGAACCACGTCTCATCCGCTGCGAAGATCGTCGAGGCGAGGCGCCCGCCCGGACAGCGTAAGACCGCTGCCATCCGCTTGAGCCCGCCGTCGTCGCTGACCACATCGACCACCGCGTCGACGCCGCCGGGGTGTTTGGCGCGCACTGCAGCCACCACGTCGACCAGATCGTACGCCACGATCTCCGCCGCCCCCAACTCTCGCGCCGCGAGCTCGTTGGAGGAGCGGGCGACGGCGATCACGTGCACGCCGCGCGCCTTGGCGATCTGCACGGCATAGCCTCCGACGCCGCCCGTCGCCCCGACCACCAGAAGGCTCTCGCCGGCACGCAGCTCGAGCCATTCCACGGCGGCAAGCGCCGTCAAGCCCGCCGTCGGAAGCGCAGCGGCATGGGCATCGGAGATTCCCCGCGGGATCTTCGCGAGCACACCGCTGCTTTCGACCGAGACGTACTCCGCATATGAGCCGCTCGGGGCGACGCCGAAGATACGATCCCCTGGTGCGAAGTCACGCATCTCCCCCCCCACACGCTCCACCACCCCCGCAAAGTCGCCGCCGAGCACAATGGGGAACGCGCGCTTGGGCATGCCGAAGAGGCCATCGCGCAGCTTCCAGTCCGCCGGATTCACGCCCGCCGCCCGTACCCGAACCACCACGTGATCCGGCGCAGGCTCGGGCATCGCCAGCTCGTGCAGCGATCCGGCCTCTCTGAGCTGATCGATGGCAAAGGCGCGCATCGTGCTCTACCCCGGAGGCCAGGTGAACGGGCGCCCGGCCAGCACGTGCAGGTGCAAGTGGTACACGGTCTGACCGCCGTCGCCGCCCTCGTTGATGACCACGCGGTAGCCGCGCTCGCCTCCGTACTGCACACCCAACTGCGCGGAGACGCGCACCAAGTGCGCCAGCTCCCCGTCTTCGCCGTGCTGGGCAATGTGCTCCGAGAGCGTGGCCCCATGCGCGCGCGGGATCACCAGCAGGTGCGTGGGCGCCTGTGGGTTGACATCGCGGATGGCGACCGTGCGCTCATCTTCGTAGACGCGCGTCGAGGGGATCTCGCCTGCCAAGATCTTGCAGAACAGACAATCGGCCATCACTTCGCCTCCACAGGGTGCATGAGCTCGTAGTAGACGATGGTGTCCGCGTTGGGGACGTACCCGCCGACCGACGCCTTCCAAACGGCCGGAACCGCCGTATGGACGATAGGGATCGCTGGGACCTGGTCGTGCACCATCGTCACGGCCCGCTGATAGATGGCCAAGCGCTTGCTCTCGTCAACCGTGCGCTGCCCCGCCATCATCAGAGCATGGAACGCCGGATCGCGCCAGAACGAGTAGTTCTGCGCGGCGCCCTTCACCGCCGAGTCCCGATCCAGCAGCGTGTAAAGGAAGTTGTCGGCATCGCCGTTGTCACCCGTCCAACCGATCAGGCACATGGGGTGCTCGCCGTTCTTGATCTTCTGCAGGTAGACGGCCCACTCGAACGGCGCAAGCGCCACGGAGATGCCGGCCTGCTTCAATTGCGCCTGAATAGCTTCCGCGATGCGCTGCGGCTCGGGTAGATACGGGCGCGGCGCCGTGCCGTAATAGAGCTCGGTGGCGAAGCCGTGCGGAAAACCAGCCGCCGCCAGCAGCGCCTTGGCTTTGGCTACATCGTGCGGATAGGCTTTGACTGCTGCCGCCGAACCATCCATGCCGTCGGGCACCCACGTGTTGGCCACCTCGGCGCCCTTGCCGTAGAGGCCCTTCACGATGCCGTCGAGATCGAGCGCGTAGGCAACCGCTTGGCGCACGCGCAGGTCGCCGAAGGGCTTACGCTCGAGATTGAGCGCCAGATAGGCGACGTTATTGGCAGGCTGATGGTAGACGTGCAGCGCGCTGTCGGTCGCCAGGCTCTTGGCGTCCTCGGGACGCGGATCGGAGAGGCCGTCGATCGAGCCTTTCTGCAGCTCTAAGACGCTGGTTGCCTGATCGGGGATATCGCGGATCACCACCGTCTGGTAGACGGGCTTCGGATCGGTGTAGTCCGGGTTGGCCTTCAGCGTGATGTGATCGTCGTGCACCCACTCGGCCAAGGTGTACGGACCGTCTCCCACGGGCTGTTGCGCAAACTTCTGCGGATCCGCCTTGATCGCGGTGGGGGAGCCGATGGTAAACGACGGCATCGCCAAGTCGCGCAGGAAGGGGCCGAACGGCGTGGTCAGCGTGAACGTCACCTGCGTGGGCGAGACGGCGGTCACGCCGGTGATGATGCCCGGCTGGCCGCCGAACATCGAGATGTAGTACGAGAACGGCTGCGTTCCGGCATACGGGTTCTTCGGCTCGCGCCAACGGTCGAAGTTGAACTTCACTGCGGCGGCGTCGACCGGGGTGCCGTCGGAGAACTTCAGGCCCGGGCGCAGGTTGAAGACCCACACTTTCCCGCCATCCTCCGAGTGCCAATCTTTGGCCAGCTCCCCCTCGATGTCGAAGGAGCCAGGCTTGAACTTCAGCAGGCCGCGCATCACCTCGACGCCGACGTTCAGCGAGAGGCCGTCGGTAGCGACGGCCGGGTCGAGGGTCACGGCGTCCTTGACGCGTGCCTGCACGAGAGTCGTGGAATTCGCGGAGCCATGGCCGCCGCCGCACCCGGCGAGCGCCAGGACCAAAAGAGCACCGAGGACTCGCTTCACTGACTCCTCCTTATAACAAAGCTCCAAGAGCGCGAGACGACGTTACCGGCGGCGTCTGCCACGCTGACCGAGACATTGACGGGCCCGGGGGCCATCGCCTGCTGCGGCGTATAGACGACGAAATCGGTGTTGATATTCGCCTGTGCCGTCACGTCGCGCCCGTTGACCACGATGCGCACGCTGCGCACGTCGATGGCGATCTGGGTCGGCGAGGTAAAGGTCGCGAAGATGTTGGGGCGCTCGTTGTTGACGCTCTCACCGCCCATCGGCGCGATGTCGCTGAGCTGCGGCGGCGTCGTAGCCACCGAGAGCTGCGCCGGCGCCTCGGCGCGCGGGGCCGCCACGCCGTTGACGGCCAGCTCCCCGAAGACGGAGATGTCCGTGAGGTTCAGCCCAGCGTCGATCGGCAGGCTGCCGCGATAGCGGCCGGGCGAAACCTCCGCCATCGGCAATCCCCTCACGATGGGCCCGAGGTCGAAGGTGGCCGTACCGCCCGGCGTTCCCACCATCGTCACGTTCAGCGTTTGGCCCGCGCGCAGCGGGTGGGTGGCATCGGTAGCAAAGCTGGTGATGCGAACGGCGCCCTCGGGGAGCCGCGTTCCAGCGCTCGGCCGCGAAGCGATCACCGCCTTGACTTCGTTCGTCTGCGGATTGAAGCGCAGGGTCACGCGATCGCCCACCTTCAACTCGCCGACGCTCGCCGCCACGCCGTTGAGCGTCACCACGCCGGCCGCCGGCGGCGTCACCACCCGCCCGTCCTTCAGCACGAAGGTGGAGCCCGAGACGGCGGCGATTCCCCCGGCGTGCGACGCGAAGAAATCGACTACCTGATGAACCGAACCATCACCGTCGATGGTGGCCGTCAGCTCATCGCCGGGTTGGATATCCGCTAGCGTACCAGCGAACGTCGTGTGCACCGAGACGTCCTGGAGCATGATCTTGGCCTGCGAGGTCATGCTGATGGTCTGCGGAGCATTCTTCTGCAGCACCGTTACCGTAGGCGGCTGGCTGTTGCGGTCGACGGCGCTCACGGTGCCGCTCACTTGCCGTCCAACGGCGGCGTTCTGCGTAGGCGGCGCCTCCGAGGCACCGGCGAAGACGCTGACGATCGAGATGGCGCGAGCGCGCGCGTCGAAGGATACCTGCGCCCCTAGCGCCGCGCTCACGAAGCGTAGCGGCACCATCGTACTTCCATCCACCTGCACGATCGGCGCCCCGATACCGACCTCTCGCCCCGCGGCCTCGACCGTCGCCTGCCCAACGGTCACCGACACGTCGTGATCGGGCAGCGAGAGCGTGATGTGCCCGCCTTCGGTCTTCACGCGCATCTGCAGGGCTGCGACCAGGGCACGCAACGGTACGTAGAGGCGCCCCGCAATCTCGCGCGCCGGCGGCGCCAACATCAGCGGCTGGCCGTTCAACGCCGCGGTGATCGGCGGCATGGCCGGCACTTGGGCACCAGTCGCCGGCAGGGCGGCTCCCCACGCCAACAGCGGTGCGAGAACGAGGGCCAGCGTGCGAGTTCGAATCATCGTCGAGAGAGCTCCTCCAATACCGTACGATACAACGCCGCCGTCGCCCCCGCAGTGCGGTCCCACGTGAGCTGCCGCGCGACCGCCATGCCGCGCGTGCGCAGATCGTCCCGCAGCGCATCATCGTGGAGGGCGCGCTCGGCCTGCCGCCGCAGCGCCTGGGCGTCGAGCGCGGGGAAGGCGAGCGCCGCCGCGCGCAACGGCTCGGGAACACTTCGCTCCGAGGCCACGACCGGCACTCCGAAGGCCATTGCCTCCACCATGGGGAGGCCGAAGCCCTCTACCAAGGCCGGGTGGACATAGGCACGAGCGCGACGATAGATCGCCGCGAGTACGGGGCGGTCCACGTCGCCGACGGCGATGACTCGCCGGCCGCCGTGGGCATACTGGCCGAGCCCACCCGGGAAGTCGTCGCCCCCGGTGAGCACGAGGTCGCACGACAGTCCCCGCCAGGCCTCGAAGAGTGTCGCTAGGTTCTTGTGCGCCCGATGGTTTCCCGCGTAGAGGAGATAGGGGCGACCCTCGACCCCCAACGATTGCAGGAGCTCAGTTTCGCCGGGCTGAGGGTGCTCGGCCAGCTCCAGCATCGCATCGTCGACGGCCAGCGGGATCACCGCCACGCGTTCGCGATGCGCGCCGAGAAAGCGCTCCAGCACCTCGACCGTCGCCTCGTCGTCGGTGACGATGCGTTGCGCGCGCGCCACGTGACGGCGCGTGAAGAGGCGGTAGTAGGCCAAGATCGTCGGTTTGAACTGCTCTGGAAACTCAAGGTGGATCAAGTCGTGGATGGTCAACAAGAAGGGCACGCCCGGCTCGTACGGCGCGTAGATCGAGAAGTGGTGCATCAGGGAAGCCTTGAGTGCACGCGCCGTCAGCGGCACCACCACCTCCTCGGTGATGCCGAAGTTGGCGCCCCCTACGCCCACGATCTCCGCATCGGTCTCCAGCGGCGTGTTGGCGATCACCACGATCTTGAGATCGGGCGCAGCCCGCGGGATGCGGCGCGCCAGCTCGCGCACGTAGCGGCGCATTCCCACACTGTAACGGCGCGTGATGCGCGCGTCCAGCGCGACGACCGGCTTCACCGCAAGCGTCGCAGGGCGCGAAACTGCACGACGGCGGGATAGAGCGCACTCATCAGGCAGACATAGGCGCCACGCCAGCCGTCGCGCCAGCCGCCGCGCCCGAGATAGAGCCAGCCGAGGCGTACGACGGTGATTGCCGCCGCCGCCAGCGCGCGCGACGGCGATGAGGTTACCCCGCCTGCCTCGATCGAGGTATAGCGCGCGAACTTGCGGCGGTAGTCGGCGATCGTGGGATAGGAACGATGCTCTAGGCATCCCACCAAGCGGCCAACGGGTCCGTCGGCTATCCAGCGCTCGTGGAGCTCCGCGGCGCCGCCCGCGGCGGGGCGCGCCTCGAGGCGCACGCGCTCGCGGCGGAAGAGGCGAAGCACCGGCTCCTCTGCCCAGCCGGCGCAATGCATGGGGCGCCCGCAGAACTCGGTGGTACGCAGCATCTCATAGCCCACCGCGCCGTTCGCGGGGGCGGCGAGCACCGCGCCGCGCAGCGCGGGCCCCAATCGCTCGTCGGCATCGAGGAAGAGCGCCCACGGCGTCTCCACCATCGTCAGCGCCGCGCGGCGCGCCGCCACGAACCCCTCCCACGAACGCACCACCACGCATGCGCCAGCGTCTTCGGCAAGCGTTCGCGTCGCGTCGCTGGACTCGGCATCGACCACCAGCACCCGCACTCCGCTCGGCAGCGAACGCAGGCAGGCGACGATGTTCGACGCCTCGTCCTTGGTCAGAACTACCGCGGTGATCTGCGTTGGATCCAAGGTCGTCTGCGCCGGGTCCAATCCTCTAGGCGATCGACGAGCGGCGCAGACGGCGCTCGAACTCGCTGGGCTGCGCCCCCGCATAGGCGATCGCCGCGCGGACGAAGTGATCGTAGAGCGGCGCTGGCTTGGTGGGCCGCGACTTGAACTCCGGGTGTGCCTGCGTCCCCAGGAACCACGGGTGAACGCTCCGCGGCAGCTCGATCATCTCCACGAGCTGCTGGGTCTCGCTGACGCGGTGGAAGCCGCTGAAGATCAAGCCCTTGGCGGCGAGCTGCTCGCGATACTTGTTGTTGAACTCATAGCGGTGGCGATGGCGCTCGCTGATGTGCAACTCGCCGTAGGCCGCCGCAGCCAGCGTCCCAGGCACCAGATCGCAACTGTAAGTTCCGAGGCGCATCGTTCCGCCCATCACCTGCAGGTTGCGCTGCGAGGGAAGAAAGTCGATCACGGGGTCGGGAGTGGTCTCATCGACCTCGCTGCTCATAGCATGCGCCAGGCCGGCCACGTTCCGAGCGTACTCGACGCAGGCGAGCTGCATGCCGTAGCAGATGCCGAGGAATGGGACGCGCCGCTCGCGCGCATACTGCACGGCGGCCAGCTTCCCCTTGACGCCGCGCGCGCCGAAGCCGGGCGCCACGAGAATGCCTCCCACGTCGTCTAAGACTGCCAAGCCCTCGCTCTCGATACGCTCGGAGTCGATGCGCCGGATCTCCACGTCGGTCCCGTTGGCGAAGCCGGCGTGGTAGAGGGCCTCGTTGATCGAGATATAGGCGTCCTTGAGCTCGACGTATTTCCCAACCAGCGCGATCGTCACGCGCCCCGTGGGATGGAGGACACGCGCGACCATCTCCTCCCACGCACGCATGTCGCGCTCGCTGGTCTCCAGCCGTAACTTGCGCACCGCGATATCGGCCAGCCCCTCCTCTTCGAGATTGAGCGGTACTTGATAGATGGTCGGTGCGTCGACGTTCTGCACCACGGCGCTCACGGCGACATCGCAGAAGAGCGCAATCTTCTCCTTGAGCTCCGTGGTGATCGGAAAGCCCGAGCCCGTGCGGCAGACGATGGCGTCGGGCTGGATACCGATCGCCCGCAGCTCGCGCACGCTGTGCTGGGTGGGTTTGGTCTTCAGCTCGTCGGCGGCGCCCAAGTGGGGGACGAGCGTCAGGTGGATGCACATGACGTTCTCATCGCCCAGCTCGTGCTTGAGCTGGCGAATCGCTTCGAGGAAGGGCAGCGACTCGATGTCGCCGACCGTCCCGCCGACTTCGACGATGCAGACCTCGGCGCCGGAACTCTCCGCCACGCGGCGGATCTGCGCCTTGATCTCCATGGTGATATGCGGAATGACCTGGACGGTCGCGCCGAGGTAGTGTCCCTGGCGCTCCTTCTCGATCACGCTGGCGTAGATCTGGCCGGTGGTGACGTTGTTGACGCGCGTCAGGTCTTCGTCGACGAAGCGCTCGTAGTGCCCCAGGTCCAAGTCCGTCTCGGCGCCGTCCTCGGTCACGAAGACTTCGCCGTGCTGGTACGGGTTCATGGTGCCCGCGTCGACGTTGATGTACGGATCCAGCTTCTGGATCGAGACGCGTATGCCGCGGCTCTTCAGCAGGCGCCCCAGCGAAGCCGCGGCGATCCCCTTGCCCAGCGAACTGACCACGCCGCCTGTAAAGAAAACATACTTAGCCACCAGACGCGCTCCATATCTCAACTCGATCGACGGCGTGCTCGCGCAACAACCCGCGCCGTTTAGGCGTGACTCGAGGACGGCTCGCTCTGGGTTGTCGAGTTTCGTGATGCGCTGCCCAGCTCCCTGGTGAGCACGCACACCACGCGCGCCCGCCCGCCGTAATCGATCACGATCTCCACCTCGGCGCCCGCGAAGGCGCTGCGCGCGAGGGAGGCCAGGCCGTCGATGGTCGGCGGTGCCGCCTCCATCAAGACCACGCCGCCGGCACGCAGCATACGGGGCAGTGCAGGCAGCAGGCGCCGGTAGAGGACCAGTCCGTCGCCGCCGCCGTCGAGTGCGAAGCGCGGCTCGTAGGCGGCAGACTCGGGGATCTGCGGCAAATCGCCGGTCGGAACATAGGGCAAGTTGGCGAGTACCACGTCGAACGGCGCGTGGACGGCGGCGGCCTCGTGGAGCTCGCCGGCCAGCAGCGTCACGCGCTCCGCGACGCCGTGGCGCAGGGCGTTGGTGCGCGCGAGCGCAAGTGCCTCGTTCGAGCGGTCGGTTGCCATCACGCGCACGCGCGGACGCTCGCACGCGACCGTCACCGCGATGGCCCCACTTCCCGTGCCCACGTCCAACACGCGCAACACCGCGTCGCCGGGCGCCAAGCGGTCGATCTCGGCCAGCGCGCGTTCCACCAGATGCTCCGTCTCGGGGCGCGGCACGAGCACGCCCGAATGAACGGTGAACTCGCGGCCGTAGAAGCCTGCGGACTGGATGAGGTAGGCCACGGGCACACCTTCGCCGCGCCGCTTGGCCAAACGCCGGAAATGGGCGTACTCGTTGCGCGGGAGCTCGGCGTCACCGTGAGCCAGCAGCCACGGGCGCTCGCGCTTGAGGACGTGTGACATCAGGAGTTGGGCGTCAAGCAGCGGTGAATCGCTGCTCCTGCTCAGACGCTCCGAGGCGGATGCGATCGCATCGGCGATGGTGGCCACGGGGATTATGCGGCTGGGTGGTCGCCGGCGGCAAGGAGTTCGGCTTGCTCGTGCTGCCAGAGTTGCTCCACGATCTTGCCCATATCACCCTCCATAACGCCCCGAATATTACCGAAGTTCTGGTTGAGCCGGTGGTCGGTGATGCGATCCTGCGGAAAATTATAGGTGCGAATCTTCTCGGAGCGCTCACCCGTCCCCACTTGACTGCGCCGCAGCGTGCTCCGCTCCTCCTGTTGCTCCCGAATCTTGCGATCGAGCAGAGCGGCGCGCAGCATCCCCATGGCGCGCTCGCGGTTCTGTAACTGCGATCGCTCTTCTTGACAGGCCACGACGATCCCCGTGGGGACGTGGGTGATGCGGATCGCCGATTCGGTCTTGTTGACGTGCTGGCCGCCTGCTCCCGAGCTCTTGTAGGTATCGATCTGGAGATCGCGCGAGTTGATCTCGACGTCCACCTCGTCCGCCTCGGGCATCACGGCCACCGTGGCCGTCGAGGTGTGGACGCGCCCCTGCGACTCGGTGGCGGGGACTCGCTGCACGCGGTGAACTCCCGACTCGAACTTGAAGTGGCGATACGCGCCCTTGCCGTTGACGGCGAAGACGGCTTCCTTGTAGCCGCCGGCGTCGGCCTCGGAGATGGAGAGCAGCTCCACGCGGTAGTTCAGGCTCTCGGCGTAGCGCATGTACATGCGCGCCAGCTCCGAGGCGAAGAGCGCCGCCTCCTCACCGCCGGTGCCGGCCCGCACCTCGACGAAGATGCTCTTCTCGTCGTACGGATCCTTGGGCAGCAGCAGCAGCCGCAGCTCCTCATGGAGCGCGGCGATCCGTCCTTCGAGCTCCTGCACTTCGGCCTGTGCCAGCTCGCGCATCTCGGTATCGGCGGTCAGCGCATGAGCATCCGCAAGCTGACGCGAGAGCGCCTCGAGGCGCCGGTACGCCTCGACCGGCTGCTCTAGCGTGGCACGCTCCTTGGTAAGCGCGATCAGGCGCCCTTGATCGAAGGCCGCGCCGGGCTCCGCCAGCTCCGCGTCGATCTCGGCAAGCCGCGATTCCATGCCGGCCAGTCGCGTGAAGATTCCCTGCTGCTCTATCATGCAAACAAAAGCGGGTACGCTTGCGCGAACCCGCTCCCACATCGTGGCACCGTGCTAGACGTTAGCCGCCGCAGCCTCCGCCTTCTTCTCCTTGCGGGCCTTGGCCTCAGCCTGCTTGGCCTGAGCCTTCGCCACCTTCTGGTTGAACTTGTCGACGCGACCGGCGGTATCGACGAATTTCTGCGTGCCCGTGTAGAACGGGTGGCAGTTGCTGCAGATCTCGACGCTGATGTCGCCGCGCGTCGAGCCCGCAGTAAACGTGTTGCCGCAAGCGCAGTGAACGCGCGCCTCGCCATGCCACGCCGGATGAATCTTCTCTTTCACGATGTCCTCTAGCACGTGCCCGGCGACCGCGCGCGGGACTCGACTCCCGCCCGTATGGCGACGGATGCACGCAAAACAGTATAGCATGGGGCCGCAATGCCCCCGTACGAAGCAGGCAGGCCGCTCTGCCGAGGACGCGAAGCACCCTGCCCATGTTTCGACCGCGCCTCCTGCTCGCGCTCCTGCTCACTGGGGCAGCCGCACTAACGTTCGCCCAAGCCCGCGCCGCCGGGCCGACCGCTCCACCGCCGGCCGCCGCAACGGCCGTGGCGACGCCCACGCCCACACCGGGGGTCTCGCTCGACCTCTCCGGCATCGCCACCACCGACGTGAGCGGCGTATGGGAGGTAGCACACGAGGACGACTCGGGGCGCACCAGCTACACGCACTTGCGCATCCATCAGAAGGGGGCCGTCTTGACGGGCGACTGGCTCGCCATCAACGGGAAGGCCTACCCGGCCGCCGGCAGCGTCGATGGCAATACCATGAAAATGGAGATCCAAGGCCCCGATGGCACCATCGCCGTCCAGGCCCAGCTCGACCCGCCGGCCAACATGGTGGGCCTCTTCGTCGAGCCGAGCGGCAAGCGCATGGTCTTCACCGCCAATAACCAGGCGAAATACACCCCCGCGCCCGAGTCCTCGGACAACGGAGAAGTCGCCCCGCCTCACTAGGAGTCTATCGGGACTGCGCGGCGGCGCGCTCGCGGAGCCGCTGCTCCACGTAGGGACGCAGGCCGCCGGCGTCGACCAAGGCGCGCATGAACGGCGGCAGCGCTTGCGCCGTGTAGCTCGTGCCCTTGGTGAGATTCTCGATCAGCCCCGTGGCGGGGTCGACGCGTATATCGTCGCCGGCCTCGATTCCGTCCACCGCCTCCGGGCACTCGAAGACGGGGAGGCCGATGTTGAGTGAGTTGCGATAGAAGATGCGCGCGAAGCTCTTGGCGATGACCGCCGAGACGCCCGCGCCCTTGATGGCGATCGGTGCATGCTCACGCGAGGAGCCGCAGCCGAAGTTGCTCTGAGCGACGATGAAATCGCCGAGCTTCATGCGCGAGACGAACTCCTTATCGAGATCCTCCAGCGCGTGCTTGCCTAATTCCACCGGGTCGGTCAAGTTGCAGTAGCGGCCGGGGATGATGACGTCGGTGTCAACGTTCTTGCCGTACGTGTGCGCGTGTCCTTGCAGCATGCTCTTCTCCTAGACGGCGACCGGCTCGAGCGGAAGGGATCGCGGATCGGTGATCCGGCCGGTCAGAGCGCTTGCCGCGCAGGTGGCCGGCGACGCCAAGTAGATCGACGCCTTGGGCGATCCCATGCGCCCGACGAAATTGCGGTTGGTGGTCGAGATGCAGATCTCGCCTTCGCCAAGCGTCCCCATGTGGCCGCCGAAGCAGGCGCCGCAGCCCGGCGTGTTGACCGCGCATCCCGCCGAGGCCAAGAGGCCGAGGATGCCCTCCTCAGCGGCTTGGATGTAGACTTTCTGCGAGCCGGGGTTGACGATCACGCGTACGCTCTCCGCGACGCGCTTGCCCTTGAGGATGTTCGCCACTTCGCGCAGATCTTCGATGCGCCCGTTGGTGCAGGAGCCGATGAAGACCTGATCGACCTTTACGCCTTCGCACTGCGTGACGGGCACCGTGTTCTCCGGCGAGTGCGGCATCGCCACCGTTGGAACCAACGCACCGGCATCGATCTCCACGATCCGCTCGTAGCGTGCGTCGGGATCGCTGAAGACGGGCTCGAAGGCGCGATCGGTCCGCTCGCGCACGTATGCGAACGTCTTCTCGTCGGGCGGGATGATGCCGTTCTTTGCGCCGGCTTCCACGGCCATGTTGGCCATCGTCAGGCGGCCGGTGATCGACATGGCATCGATCGTCTCTCCGGTGAACTCGATGGCCTGATAGGTGGCGCCGTCGATGCCGCCGAGCATGCGGATGGTGTGCAGCATCAGGTCCTTCGCATAGACGAAGGGCTGGAGCGCGCCGTGGTAGATCACCTTCACGCTCTGCGGTACCTTGAGCCAGACTTCGCCCAGGCAGAACGCAGCGGAGATATCCGTCGACCCCATGCCGGTGGCGAAGGCGCCGAGCGCGCCGTAGGTGCACGTGTGCGAGTCGCCGCCGACGATCAGCTCACCGGGAGCGATCAAGCCTTCCTCGGGGAGCACCACGTGTTCGATGCCGCCCTTGCCCACGTCGAAGGCGTGCTTGACGCCCTGCTCGTGCGCCCACTGCATCATGCTCGAGGCGATCTCGGCGCTGCGGGGATCCTTCGCGGGAACGAAGTGGTCGGCCACCAGCGCGATCTTGTCGGGATCGAACACACGCCCCGCGCCCTCGACGCGGTGGAACTCCTTGATGGCGACGGCGGCGGAGAGCTCGTTGGCCAAGACCAAGTCGACCTTAGCGTTGATGATCTCGCCGGGGCTGACCCCGTCGACGCCGGCGTGTTTGGCGAGGATCTTCTCGGTGATCGTCATGCCCATTGCATTCTTCCCCACTCACATTCGTTCGTGGGGACCCCTTTCGCTTGAAAGGTTCCGAGGCACTCGCCCCGGCTCTAACCTCACGCACCCCACGCTTCGCTCGTACAAGGAGACGCTACCGCTTGCGGGGCGACTTTTCCTTTCTCCGGTAAGGCGTTCCGGTATTCGGATCGACTACCACAGGCGGTAGCATCCGCCGCGTTCAGCAAGCTCGACGTCGATCCCGAAGAGCTGGGCCATGCGCGCCTCCGTCAGCATCTCCCGCTTGGGACCGTCGCCGGCGATGCGCCCCCTGTTCAGCAGCACCACGCGATCGATCTCCTGGACGACGTCGGAGAGCTGGTGCGTCACCAGCACGATCCCCAGCCCCGAGCGCGCCAGCGCCCCCATGATGGCGCCCAGCTCGCGCTGCGCGGAGAGGTCGAGGCTGGTGCTGGGCTCATCGAAGAGCAGAGCTCGCGGCTGGTGCACCAAGGCGCGTGCGATCAGCACGCGGCGCCCTTCGCCCGAAGACATCTCCCCTAGCGGACGTTGCGCCAAGTAGCCGGCGTCGAGGCGCTCGAGCGCCGCCAGCGCCTGCGCGCGCATCTCGCCGGAGATATCGACGCGCGCTCCCACGCCCACGCTGGCGAAGAATCCAGAGAGCACCGCCTCCAGGCCCGTCACGCTCTCGCGCTGCGCCGCCGCCAGATCGTTGGAGACGATCCCCAAGAGCGTACGCAGCTCGAAGACGTTCCAGCGCTCCAATCCGAAGATCGAGATGTGAGACTCGGCGCACGCCAGCGGGTAGCATTCGCGCGTGATCGTCTTGATCAGCGTCGACTTTCCGCTTCCGTTGGGCCCCAGAACGGCGACCCGCTCGCCGTCGTCGATGCGCAGCGTCAGATCGTTCAACGCCAGATGGCGCCCACGCATGACCGAGATGCGGCGCAGATCGATGAGTGCCGGAGCGTACGATGCCATGGTCGCCCCTGATACGCGATCGAGCCGCGATCCACCGCTCCGCTCCGCGAAAGACGTGCGCGATCTTGCCGGCGGTGGACCCTACGGCCAGGGGATGGCCGTCGTCACGAGCGCACGCCATGCCGGCGGCGCCGTCGCGCCGATCGGGACGTCGCGTTCCACCAGCAGGCGCAGGTGCGGCGTCAGCATCAACGCCCCCGTCAACGCGGCGGAGCGCTGCTGCGTCGGGTTGGCGATCGCATCGTAGCGCAGCGAGAGATACCCGTGGGGCCCCGGGCGATAGAGCATCATGGCATAACCGCCCGATGAGCCCAATGGCGAGCCGTGGCCGTCCACATCGCTATCGTGGCCGAAGATCTGCTCCCCCCAGAGCTCCCACTTCCCGCGCGCCGCGCTCAGCGTCACGCCATCACGCCGGTAGGTATCGGAGAAATCGGCGGCGCCCTGCGGCGCAATCGTGCGTACCCCGCCCACGTGCTCGACACCCAGCGTCAGCACGCCGATATCGCGCCTCACGAAGAGTGCGAGCTCCGGCGCTCCCGGGCGCGTGGTGTAGCCCAGCGGCAGCGGAGCCCCACCGTAGGCTGCGCCATGGAACTCACCGTGGTCGACCGCGGCGGCCAGGTACCACGGCCCGGAGCGGCGCTCCGCCTCGACGCCCAGCCGCGGCTGTTGGAGCGCCAAGTCGTCGTGGCCAGCCGTCATCGCGTAGATCGAGAACGGCGTTGCCGCTATCAAGCGCTGCTGCGGCGACTGTTGCAGGGGCAGCTCGAAGAGCCCCGCGCGGTAGAGCATGCCGCTGCGCTCGTCGTAGGTGGAGAGATAGCCCAGGAAGAGCCCCGCGGGGCCGCCGCCTGCGCCGAGGTTCTCGTGGACGAAGGCTTCGACGTGTCCCAGCTCCGCGGCCCCCAGCACGATGCCGCCGCCGGTCGTACGCCGTGTATCGGGCGGCGCGACGTTGCTCTGATACATCTCCTGGTAGCGCAGGGCGATCGGGATCGTCGCGCGTTTGGGGAGCGAGAGCCGGTATCCGTGCTCGCGGAAGGCACGCCCGAACGCGTTGAGCTCCGGCAGCACGGAGTGGCAGGTCGTGCACGAAAGCCCGTAGCGTTCGGCGAAGATCGGCACGGCGGAGGCCGGTGTGCGCACCATGCTGAACGCCGCGCATGCCAGCGTCGCGACAAGCACGGCCTCGACCGCACGCGAGCGATTACTTGACAACGATCGCACCTCTCATCGGTGTCCCGTAGTGAAAGAAACAGCCGTAGAGATAGATTCCCGGGGCATCGGCCGTCAGCGGCTGCGACGCCGCGCCGGGCTGCAGCTGACCGCTGCTCCATCCCGCATCGCTCAACCGCGTGCCGCTGGGCTGGAGCGCCGCGACCGTGAACGGGCTGGCGGCTGGAAACGCCGTGCCCGCGATGCCGCTGGCAGTGTGCGGAAAGCTCTCGCTATTGTGGAAGACGATCACCGCCCCCACGGCCACCGAGCTGGGGTTGGGTGCATACCCGGCCAACGCGCCGAAGGTGCCGGCCAAGGGCGGGTTGCTGCCGAGATTGACGTCCACGCGTTGTACCGGCACACCCGGCGGCAGGGCACCGCCGCTCGCGGCCACCGAGGCCGCATTCGGCGTACAGCCGGCGACGACGGCAAGCGTCGAAAGCGTCAACAGCAGGCGGTTCATGCCGGGAGCCTAGCGAGGAATCCTGAGCGGTTGCTGTATCGTGCCTCAGCGCGCCCCGAGCTGGCCCAGCACGTCGTCGCAGAGCAGGCGCATCGAAGGGTCGCTGGTGAGCGTGCGCGCCTTGGCATAGGCCTGCGCCGCGGAGCTGCGGTTGCCGGCGCGCAGCGCGATGCTTCCCAGCAGAAAGTAGCCCTTGGCATAGCTCGGCGCCAACGCGATCGCGTGCTGGGCCTCCACGCGCGCGTCGTCGAGGCGCCCGGCGCGCAGCAACGCCAACCCCAGGTTGTAGCGTACCGAGGCGACGTTGCCGTTGCCCGGCAGCAGCGCGGCGAAGGCGCTGGCCGCCAAGTCGTACTCGCCCGCGCGCAGTGCCGCGTAGCCCTCCTCGTAGCGCGCCAGCGCGGAGGCTGGCGCACTCGCGCGCATCGCGCGCGCGTCGCGTTGCGCCTCCACGAGCTTGCCGCGTTGCAGGTCCACGTAGACCAATCCTAGCCAAGCGGGTAGGATTCCCGGATCGCGTCCAAGCGCGGAGTCGAAGGCGCGAGCCGCCTCGTCGTAGCGTGCGGTGCGGGCGAGCACGAGGCCGACGTCATAGTACGCCGTCGAGCCTTGCGGTTCGTCGGGATCGCGTGCGACCGCGGAGCGGAACTTCGCCTCCGCGCCGGCGAGATCGTTCCGTTGGTAGAGTGCGAAACCTTGGTTGATCTCTTCGAAGGCACGGCGCGTCTGCGCCTGGCGCCCCAGATCGAGTCCGTCGCCGCGCTGTGACGTTGGCGGCGGCGTCTCTCGCCCATACTGCGCCCGCGCCGGGACCGTTGCGAGCGCGGCGAACACGAGCATCAGTGCCACGGCCTTCACGGACGCGGGCTCTCCCCCGCCGGCTGGCCCTGGAAGACCGGGTCGAGCGTGGCCGACTCCGCCTCCAACTGCGGCCAGCAATCCCACGCCTTCCGGCCCGCGGCCGATATCGGGCCGAGCAAAACATGGCCGGGCGGTTCGGGCGCGAGGCCGCGCGTAGCGATCTCCCAGCCCGGCGGTGCGGGAGGTGCCCCCACCGCGTGGGCAGCCACGGCCACGCTCCCGATGAGCAGGGCGGCGAACAGAGCCATGAGCGTAAGGTAGCGGAGCATCGTCACCTCAAAGCCTAGCCCGAGAGTCTGCGAAGTCCCTGAAGGCGCTTCACGCCGTATGCGCGGGGAGCCGCAGCGTGAAGACGGAACCCTGGCCGGCCTCGCTCTCCGCCTCGAGCGTACCGCGATGCGCCGCGGCGATCCAGCGGCAGATGGCCAGCCCCAGGCCTGCGCCCTCTTCGCCGTCTACGCCAAACCGCACGAAGGGCTCGAAGATCTCCGTTAGCCGTTCGCGCGGGATCCCGCTCCCGCTGTCGCGCACTTCGAGCGCCACCTCTCCGCGGCCCGGGCGCGCGGAGATCGTGATCGCACCGCCTGCGGGTGTCGCGCGCAGTGCGTTGCTCACCAGATTCCCAGCCAGTTCCACCAGACGTTCCCGGTCCCCCAAGGCCAGCGCAAAGGCGTCCCCTTCGCGGCGCAACGTCACCCTGCGCGCACGCGCCTGCTCCGCGAAGCGGCGCACCGTCGTCGCGGCTACATCCTGGAGATCCACCGGCTCACTGACCACGCTCATGCCGCGGGCGGGGCGCGCCAGCGTCAGGAGATCCCCCGCCAGGCGGCCCATGCGGCGAGCCTCGTCCAGCACGCTCGCCAACGCGCGCAGCGCCTCCTCTGGCCGCCCACCGCGCAGCGCCACCTCCGCCTCAGCGGCGATCACGGCGATCGGCGTACGCAGCTCGTGCGAGGCCTGCGCGGCGAAGCGCCGCTGGCGTTCCAACGATTCCGCCAAAGGCGCCACGGCCAGACACCCCAGCGCGTAGGCGGCGGCCGCCGCCGCGATCAGGATCGGCACGCTCGCGGCCACGATGCCGACGATCAGCGAGCGCGCATAGGCACGAATCGCGGCATCGCCCAACGGCGTCCCCGCGAGCTCCGCGAGCTGGTCGCGCTGACTGCCCATCGCCACGAGATAGAATGCGGCGTCGGCGGCTAAGAGCACCATCAACAGGGCCAGGCCGTTCCAGAGCGCTAGACGGAGCGCCGCCGCGCGCACGCTGCGCTCCAAAGCGTCAGCCCTCGATCCGTTGGCGCGCCGCGAGCACTTGATAGCCTACGCCCCACACCGTCTTGATGGGATCGGCGCCCCCCGCTCCCTTGATCTTCCTGCGCAACTGGCTGACGTAGACCTCGACGATGTTACCGGAGCCCTCGTATTCGTATTCCCAGACGCGGTCGAGGATCTGCTGACGAGTCAGCACCACGCCGGCATTGGTCAACAGGTACTCCAGCAGCCGAAACTCCGTGGCCCCCAATGCAAGCGGCGTGCCCAGCGCCGTTGCCGTGCGCCCCGCGCGATCCAGACGCACATCGCCGATTGCGACCACGTCGGCGGCCACGGGCCGCTCGGCGCGCCTCAACAGCGCCCGCACGCGCGCCAAGAGCTCTTCGATCGAGAACGGCTTGACCAGGTAGTCGTCGGCGCCGGCGTCGAGTCCGCTCACGCGATCTTCCACCCCGTCGCGCGCGGTGAGAATCAGGATGGTCGTCCCCACGCCATGCGCGCGCGCCGCGCGACAGACGTCGATGCCGTCGCGCGTGGGGAGCCCGATGTCGAGAATCGCCAGCGCATAGCTCTCGGTCAGCAACTCGTCGAGGGCGGCCTCGCCGTCACCCACGACGGTGACCGCATAGCGAAGCTCCTCGAGCGCCCGCTTGATCGAGCGCGCCAGCGCGTCGTGATCCTCCACTACCAGCAGACGCATGCGCGAACGGAGTTCCAGAGGCGCGGCGTGGACCCTCGCGCCAGGGCTGGCGCTGCCTCGCGCCCAACCAAGCGCCGACGTGATTGACCAGACCGGCTCCGTCGCAGCACTCGACGCACGCATCCTCGAAGCCGTCGAACGCGGTCTCGACGCCGCAGCCTTCGACCGCCTCGCCCGCGACCTGTTCGCCTATCAGGTACAGAACGACGCCCCCTACGGGCGCTGGGTACGTTCGCTGGGCTGGAGCGAGAGGCGCATGCCCGCCGGCTGGCGCGAGATCCCCGCGATCCCCAGCCCCGCGTTCAAAGAAGCGGCGTTGGCGACATTTCCTCTCGAGCGGGCGGCGTTGCGCTTCGAGACCAGCGGCACCACGCAAGGGCGTCCGGGGGCCCACTACGTGGAGCGCCCCGCACTCTACGAAGCCTCGCTGCTGGCGGGCTTTCGCCGCTTCATGCTCCCGGATGGCGCCAGCCTGCGCTACCTCAACCTCGTGCCCGATCCCGCCGAGGCTCCTCATAGCTCGCTGGGCTACATGATGCGCACCGTGGCGCGCGAGCTCGGCGAAGACGGCGGTTTCTTTCTGCATAGCGGGGCGCTCGAGCTCGACGCGTTTCTTGCCGCGGCCCGCCGCGCGCAAGACGAGGGGAGCGCAGTCTGCATCGCGGGTACCGCCTTCGCCTACGTCCACCTCTTCGACGCCCTGCGCGGCGCGGGCATCACGCTGCATCTGCCCGAGGGTTCACGCGCCATGGAGACCGGCGGCTTCAAAGGGCGTTCACGCGAAGTCGGCCGCGAGGAGCTCTACGCAGAGTTCCCCGCTCTGCTCGGTATCCCGCGGGAACGCGTGGTGGCCGAATACGGCATGACGGAGTTGCTCTCCCAGCACTACGACGTCGTTCTGACGGAGCCGGGGCGCGCGCTCCACGAAGGGCGTCGCGTGAAGTCGTCGCCGCCCTGGCTGCGCGTGCTGGTGATCGACCCGCAGACGGGACACGAGGCGCCGCTGGGCACGGTGGGCGCGCTGCGTCACGTCGATCTTGCCAATCGCTCCAGCGTGGCGGCGATCCAGACGGAGGATCTCGGGTACGCCCTCGACGCGACGCGGTTCGTGCTGCTGGGACGCCAGCCCGGCGCCGTCTTGCGAGGTTGTTCGCTGGACGCCGAGGCCTTGGCGGTGCTCCATGCACCGTGACCTTCCCGTGCGGAGCATCGTGCGCGCGATCGCCGGCGCGGCACGCCGCTGGGAGCATTGCGACCTCCCCTTGCGCATGCGCGCGCAGGCGGCGCTCGAGCGGCGCACGGGGTTCAGCGCTCCGGTCGTCGAGGTAGCCCTCGATCGCGCGATGGCGCGGTTGACCGCGGCGGAGATCGAACGCACGCTGCAAGGCGATCTAGGCTCGCTCGATGTGCTCGACCGTGCCGCCCCGGGACCCTACGGAGAGGCGGCATACGCGGCGCCCGCCGGCATCGTGGTGATCGTCTCCTCCACTACCACCATCGGCGTCGGCCTCTGGCCGGCGCTGCTCGCGCTGTGCTGCAAGAACGACGTCGTGCTCAAGGAGCCGGACGATGCGCTAGGCACGGGCTTCTTCTCCGCGGTAGTCGAGGAGGAGCCGTTGTTGGCCGGAGCGCTGAGCGCCGCGTCGTGGCAGGGCGGGGATGAAGATATCGAAGAGCCGCTCTTCGCACGTGCGTCCACCGTGGTCGCCTTCGGCGCCGACCAAACGCTGCGCGCTATCCGCGCGCGCCTCCCCGTCGCCACGCGCTTCGTGGGCTACGGCCACGCCGCGAGTATCGGCATCGTCCTGCGCGAGGCGCTTGTCGACGAGGATTGCGCGATGCGCGCCGCCGACGGCGCCGCCGTCGATCTCTCGCTCTACGAGTCCACCGGATGTCTCTCGCTGCATGCGCTCTACGTCGAGCGCGGCGCGCCCGTCGCCCCCGAGCGCTTCGCGTCCCTCCTGGCAGAGGCGCTCGCGCAACGAACGGTGGAATTTCCCGTCGGGCGGCGCGATCTCTCGCAGAGTGCCGCGATCCGCGGCGCGCGCGAGATGGCGGCCTTTCGCTCCGCCGGCGGCCGCGGAGGCGTCTTCACGGGCGCCGATCTCGCCTGGACGATCATCTTCGATCCACCCGCCGGCCAACCACCCGCGTTTCTTCCGCGCACCCTCTCCATCGCTCCGGTGAAGGACGCCGCCGAGGCGATCGAGTACGCTGCGGCGCTGCGCATCCCCGTGGAAACGATAGGCGTGACACCGCTGCAGGCGCCGCGCGCCGCCGCGCTTCAGACGCTCGCGGCGCGCGTCGGAGCCTCGCGCATCTGCGCGCTGGGCGCGATGCAGGATCCGCACCTGGCCTCCCACCACGGGGCGCGTCCGCGCGTCACCGACTTCGTCCACTGGATCGACGTCGAATCATGAGCAGCAACGCTATCGCCTTGCGCACGGCGATCCCGGGGCCGCGCTCGCTCGCGCTGGCGCGAGACCTCCGCGCCCACGAGTCGCGCAACGTCACCTTCGTCTCGCCGCAGACGCCCATCTTCTGGGAGAGTGCCTGCGGTGCCGGCGTGGTGGACGTCGACGGCAATCGTTATCTCGATCTCACGGCCGCCTTCGGCGTCGCAGCCGTCGGTCACGCTCACCCGCACGTGGTGGAGGCTATCGCGCGCCAAGCCGCGCAGCTCCCACACGGCATGGGCGACGTCTATCCCACGGCGGTCAAAGTAGCGCTGATGGAGCGCCTGACGGCGCTGACGGGACTGGACAAGGTGGTGCTCTGCGTAGGCGGGTCGGAGGCCGTCGAGGTCGCCCTCAAAACCGCGGTGCTCGCTACCGGGCGGCCGCGCGTGCTGGCCTTCGAGGGCGCCTACCACGGCCTCACGCTGGGCGCACTGCGCGTGGCAGGCATCGCGAAGTTTCGCCTACCATTCGCCGCGCTCGTGGAGGAGCCCATGCTCCTACCGTACGGCTGCGATGCCGCTCAGGTGGCAGGCGCGCTCGAGCGCGATCCCACGATCGGTGCGGTAATCGTGGAGCCGCTGCAGGGGCGCGGCGGCGAGCGCACCCCTCCGCCCGACTTCCTGCGCGATCTGCGCGCGGTGACGCGCACCCACGATGCTCTGCTGATCTGCGACGAGATCTACACGGGCTTCGGGCGCACCGGCGCCCTCTTTGCCTCGCTCGCTGCCGGCGCCGAGCCGGATCTCCTCTGCGTCGGCAAGGCCATGGCCGGCGGCTTTCCCATCGCCGCCTGCTTGGGCAGCGACGCCGTCATGGCGGCGTGGCCCGCCTCCACGGGCGAAGCGCTCCACACCTCCACCTACCTCGGTAACCCGATGGCCTGTGCCGCCGCACTCGCCACGATCGAAGTGATCGAGCGCGACGATCTGCCGGCGCGCGCCCGCGCTCTGGGCGAGCGCATCGCCACGCGCTTGGAGCCGCTTCGCTCACTCGCTCACGTGCGCGAGGTGCGCGGCCGCGGCGCGATGTGGGGCGTCGAGCTCGACGATCCCGTGCGTGCCGTCGCCGCAACGGAGGAGGCTCTGCGCCGCGGCATCATCGTGCTGCCCTCGGGGCCGTGCGGCGAGGTCGTCTCGATCACGCCGCCGCTGATCATCGACGCCGCCGATCTCGACGCCGCCCTCACCATCCTCATCGACGTCCTACGGGAGCATGCCTCGTGAGTCACCCTATCCGTACCGCCGTCCTCGGCTTGGGCCGCGCCTCCGCCGCCGTCTACGTGCCGGCGTTCCAGGCGCACCAGCGCTACGATCTGCTCGCCGTTGCTTCGTCGCGCCCGGGGCGTGCCGCGGAGATCGCCACGGCACGCAAGGTGCCCCATATCTACGACAATTGGCGCGAGGTGATCTCCGATCCGCGCATCGAGCTCGTGGTGGTAGCCTCCGCCCACGCCGGTCGCGCCGAGCAGGTGCGGGAGGCGCTGGCCAACCGCAGGCACGTCCTGACCGAGGTGCCGTTCTGCGGGAATCGCGAGGAGGCGTCCTCGGTGCTCGAGGCGGCGCGCAAGGGCGGCGGCGTCGCCGCCGCTGCCTTCCCGCTGCGCTACCTCCCCGCGCACCAAGCGCTGCGCGAGCTGATAGCCAACAATCACCTCGGCAGCGCACGCTTTGCGGCCTTGCGCCAGGTGAGCGGAGCTTGGCACCGCGCGGCCGCCGTCCACGCCGTCGACACCCTCTGCTGGACACTGGGCGCCGTGACCGGTGAGGTGCAGCGGCTGGAAGGCGAGCAGCAGGCGATCCTGCAGGTGCGCCACGACGGCGGCTGTGCAAGCCAGCTCGCCGTCGAGGGGCGCGGCGCAACGGAGGACTACGCGTTCAGCGTGAGCGGCACGGAACGCATGGCGATGGTGGTGGGGGAACGTCCCGCGAACGGAGAGCTCCACGTGATCGAAGGCGACCGTGACGACGAGTATGCTCTGCGCCCATCGCCGTACCAACGCTTCGCGGCGGCCCATCGCCTGGTGCCGCCGCTGATGGAACTGCTCGACGACCTCGCGCTCGCCATCGATGGGAAGGCCTCGGCGGTGCCGACGCTTGCCGGCGCCGCCGATGCGATGGAGGCTACAGCTTGGGCGTAGGCGGCGCGAAGCCGAAGCCGCCGGCGGCGATCACCGCCATGCCCACCGTCGCTAGACCGACAAGCCACCCCACGCCGCGCACGTAGCGCTGGCCGCCGTAGGCGCCGGCGAAGCCGAGTACCGCCAAGCCGATGTGGTCCAATGCATGGGCCAGCGGGTGAGTGTCGAGATAGTCGTAGGTCGACGGCCACATCAAGAACATCATGGCCAGTGGAGCGGCCACCACGGGGACCAGCCAGAGCCCCGAGCCCTGCTCGCGCGCGCCCGAGGGGCCGCCTACTACGAGCGCCGCGGCAACCACGGCGAGCAGGATGATGCCGGCATGGAATAGGTGGTGCTCGGCGATCGGCACGTCCTCGGGCCTGAGCGAGGGGATGATGGCAGCCGCCAGCGTCGCCGCCACCATAACGCAGGCGCCGGCGCGGCGCAACCTCGCCCTCACGAGAGGCGCCCCTGCGGCTTGCTGGTGGCCATGCGAAGCGCTTCGATCAGTGCCACGGCCATGCCGACGAGCATGATGATGGCGCCTATCGTCGCCCACGAGGCGATATGCGGACCTGGGGTGGGCTCGGTGGCGTAGCGGCGCGGCACACCGGCGGAGCCCGCAACGTAGAAGCCCAGCAAGAACGTCCCCATCCCGCCGAAGACCAGCGTACCGACGATCCAGCGGACGGCAGCGGAGCTGGCCGCGCCGACGCGCTCCTCGAGCATCATGAAGACGAAGCCCAGTATGAAGAGCAAGACGCCGCCCAGCAGATAGGTGTGAAAGTGCGCCGGCACCCACAGCGTGTTGTGCAAGTTGTTGTTGAAGGGGATCGACGCATCGAGCAAGGCGCCGATGCCGCCCACGACCCAGCCGATCAATCCCGTATAGATGAAGATCGAGCCGAGCGTCCAGCGCATCTTGGAACGGTAGACGAGCATCAAGCAGCTGAAGATCGTCACCACCACCGTTGGCAGAGCCGAGAGATACGAGGCCGCCTCACCGATGAACTGCAGCGCTTGGAACTGCACGAAGTCCATGTAGAGGTGATGGAAGTATGCCAGCAGCACGAAGAACAGCGTGCCCCACCAGGCCACCGCCAGGGCCTGCGAGGTGTGGTAGCTGCGCCCCGCGTAGCGCGGCACGCCCACGTAGACCCACGAGACGGCCATGTAGATAGTGAGGTTGGCGAAGGCGTGCCCGAAGAAGAACGTGACGTTCTTCGCCCACAGCGGGTCGATCCGCACCGAGGGATCGAGCCAGTGCACGAGCAACGCGATCCCGATGACCATCCCTGCTGCGCCCGTCAAGAGTCCGTCGATCGCCGAGACCATAGCCGCGAAGGCCTGCGGCGAGGGCGGCTGCTTGCCGGCCTCCGTGAAGGCACGGTTATGGAAGATGTAGTCCCAGCCCGTCGCTCCGCGTAGACCGCCGTAGCGCTTCATCACGCAGCCCAGCATCTGCACGCACCAAATCGACCAGCCGATACTCACCAGCATCACGCCGGTGAGGAAGGCGCCCGTTGCCCACGGAGCCCAGGTGGCGCCGACGAACGGCAGCGGGTACAGGAAGGTCCACGCCGCGCCGAACTTTCCGGGAAAGATGCTGACGATCACCGCGATCACGCCCGCCACGATGAAACCGTAGGCCCAATGCGCGACGCGCTCGTCGAGCGGGCCGTCCAGCCGCATCATGTACCAGATGCCGCCCATCGCGGCCACGGCCATGGCGGTGATCATGCCGACGCCGTGCAGCGTCATCAGCGAGTAGAAGACGTCGGGTCCGTAGGAGATCCATCCCGCCTGCTCGGCGCGCATGGTCACTCCCATGAGCGCCATCAGCGCGAAGATGGCCAAGCCCGTGTCGACCCAGATCCACATCAGCCGCCTGGCCGAGCGCAGATCGTCGGGCCGGAGCGTCTCGATCCCGTGCTGTGCGTGGCCGTGGACCCTGTGTTCATCGTGCGCTATCGTCTGTGCCATCGCTATCGAACCTCAAAGGCGGCTTGCATATAGGCGTGGCCAACGCCGCAGAACTCTAGGCAGCGCACCGTGTACTTCCCGCGCTGCTTGAACTCCACGGCCAGATGGTTCACGTAGTTCGGCATCGCCTGGACCTGCGCCAAGATGCGATTCTCCGGGTCGTAGATGCCGAAGCCGTGGTTGACGTCTTTCGCAGTGACGTCGAAGACGATCGGAGTGTTCACCGGCAGCACGGCGGGAACGGGGAAGGCGTACTGCTCGGCCATCACCGGGATATGCCTGGCGGTGGACAGCTCGCTGGCCTCGAGGTAGGGAAACGACGGGATCGTGATCGCGAAGAGGGTCGCGAAGACGACCACTAGACCGGTCAGCCACCAGCGGCGCAGCGCGTAGGCCCGCCCCTGCACGGCGGAGAGCTCCAGCGTGCTCGCGCGCGTGGAGAGCGCGATGCCGATCATGACCGCCATGGCAAGAGCGGCGAGAATGAGGAAGAGCGGTAAGACAAGAGGGCCTCTAGCCACGAGTCATCCTTCTCGACGCCACGCGGCGGCGGCTCCCTATCTGGAAGCTGGCGTCACGGGCATCGTGGTCATGAGGAGCGTGCTGCTCCGCGCGTGTGTTGGTACGCGCTCACCATACCGTCAGCGTGAGAAGAAACCGGGAAACAGTCGTGAAGCGCGATCTCACGCGACGAGGCAGCTACGATAGAAGTCGCAGCCGCATCGCTGCGCTACGGAAGCGTAAAATTGCCTGAGGTCACCTGCTGGACGGTGATCGTTCCGTACGCGTAGGTCCCGGTGGAGCTGAACTGGCTCGGTGAGCCAACGCCGCCGGCGACGCCGAACCAATCGCCCGAGTCCACGATTCCGTCGTGGTTGGTGTCGATCCAGACGCCTACCTTATACGTCACATCCGCTGGAACGTCCGAGAGGCGGAACGAGCCGTCGGCGTTGACGGGAACGCCGCTCGGGTACTGCACGTCGAGGATGGTGGGCCTGTTGCCCGCGCCGCTGGTGTAGGCGAAGGCCACGAACGACGAGGACGGCGGCGAGGATGGTCCTCCCGCGGAGAACGAGCCGCCGGCGGCCTGGAGCGCCTTGAGCACGTTCAGACGCCCCGCGCCCTGGCCGGTCACGTTAAGCGTATCATCGTTGTTCGGGTTCTGGAAGATGTTCAAGACCTGTGCGGGCGTCAGCGAGGGATTCACGGCGAGCATCAGCGCCACGGCGCCGGCGACGTGCGGCGTCGCCTGCGAGGTCCCGACGAAGAAGCTCGAGCAGACGCCGCCGGTCGCGCTTGGATTGCAGGTGAACCCGGAGGTGGTATCACCCGTCGAGTAGAGGTTGTAGATCCAGTGCAAGTTATCGGGATCGTTTGGGTTTGCCGGCGCTCCGGGGTTTCCGCCGCCCGGTGCGAGCAGCGTCGGCTGGTTGACCGTGTTGGCGCCGCTGAGCGCGTCGGCCGTCGGCCCGTAGTCGGAGTAGGACGCCAGAACTTCCGTCCCGCTCGAAGCATCGCACGGCGTCATGCCGCTCGTGCAGGAGTCTCCGACGATCGCGCTCGCTCCGACGGAGATGACGCCGCGGTCACCACCGGGATACTCGATGCCCGTCGAGGTGCCGTCGTTCCCCGCGGCCGCGACCACCACGACGCCCTTCTGCAGCGCCGCTTGGATAGCGTTATACTCCGTTTGGTCGATAGGTCCGGGTCCGCCGAGACTCATGCTGATGACCTTCGCCCCGTGGCTGACGGCGCTCGTGATGGCCGCAGCTTCGTCCGTCGTGCTTGCGCCGCAGTCAGCCGAAATCGCACCCGGCTGTACGCACGAAACTCCTGTGGAATCCGTATCCGCAAAAATCTTGAACTCGAGCAGCGGCGTCTTCCAGCCCACGCCCGCGAAGCCCGAGCCGTTGTTGGTGAGCGCAGCCGCGATGCCGGAAACGTTGGTCCCGTGGCCGTCCGTATCTTCATACGCGGGGCTAGCGGTGATCCGCCCCGTGCCGGTGTAATCCACTTTGGAGTAGGTCACTTTGCCCAGGAGATCGGGGTTGTTGACATCGTAGCCGGTGTCGATGATCGCGATGAGAACGCTCGTGGAGCCCTCCGTGATCCCCCACGCCTGGGGCGTCGAGATGCGGAACATATCCCACTGATCGTAGGGATCCATGAAGGTGTCGTTCGGAAGCACGGCGGCGTCCTGCGGACGCCGTACGCTCTGCCGGTAACGGTAGTGCGCGGGATAGACGGCGGCCACGTCGGAACGCGCCTGCAGTTGCGCCTGCAGCGCGGCCGCCTGCGCCGGAGCCACGTGGACGCCGCGCCAGGTCATGCCGGCGAAGGTTCCGATCTCACGTCCCTGCACGCCCAGCGAGCGCTCCACGTCGGCGGCGCTGCGCCCTTCCATGGCCAGCGCGCCGCTGCGGTAGACCACAGAGAAGACGCCGGGCACGACATTGGCGCCCTGCGGCGCGCGGCGCAAGGCGCGCCGCAGGGCGCCGGCAGTCGAGCGCACCGTCGAGGACGGAGCGCGCCCAACGGAGAGCGTGCCGCTGCCCGCCGCGACGCTGCCGCTCGAGTCGGCGATGGCGTTGAAGAACACCGAGGTGCTGACGTTGCCGGCGACGGCCGTCGTCTGCGGCGCCTGACCGACGTTGCCTAACACCGTCACGGTAACGCCCGTCAACGTGGGATTGACATGGCAGCTCACCGGCGTCTGCCCCAGCACGTAGGTGGTGCCGGCGGAGGTCACCTCTACCCACGCCTGCTGGGGATTGGAGCTCACGCTCACCGTCTGCGCGTTCTGCACGGGAGTCACGCAGAGCGTCGCGGGTGCCTGCTGGAGACCCGGTGCGGGCGTGGCCTGCACGTAGACTCCACCCCCGCCGGGTGGAATCACGCCTCCGCCTCCGCCCGTGCCGCCGCCCCCGCCCCCACAGGAGGCGAGTGCCGCCGCGCCGGCCAGCGCACCCAACAAGCCGTAGATCCGCCGCATTGCTATGAGTGACTCCCCATCGGACAGCCGGCGAATTCCGGCGATGCAAGGTTAACGTACTCTTGTATCGGCAAGTTCCCGCATTTGCGCGACGCACGCTAGCCCTGGTATACTACCACCGATTCGTAGGCGCTTCTCGCGACCGTTCGTCTACGCTTCGCCTTCCAAGGCGCGCCACAGCAGCGCCAACGCCGCGGTACTCGCGCGGCGAATCACCTCCGCGCGCGTACCCGGGAACTGCAGCCGGCGCGCCACGGTACGATCGGGCATGGCCAGCGCCACCCACACCAATCCCACGGGCTTCTCCGCCGAGCCGCCCTCGGGCCCCGCCACACCCGTCGTGGACAGCCCCACGCTGGTACCCAGCACGCGCCGCACGCCGGCCGCCATCTCTACCGCGGTCTGCTCGCTCACCGCGCCGTAGGCGCGCAGCGTCTCCTCGCGCACACGCAGCATGCTCACCTTCGCCTCGTTGCCGTACGCCGTCACGCCGCCTGCGTAGACGCGTGAGATCCCAGGCACGGCCACCAGATCCGCCGAGATCGTTCCCCCCGTGCAGCTTTCGGCCACCGCCAGGCTCAGCGTACGCGCCTCTAGCGCCGTGCCGATCGCCCCCGCCAGCGTCTGCTCGTCTACGCCGTAGATGCCGTGGTGCACGCGCTGACGGATCCGTTCCTCCAACTCGTCGAGTAGTGCGATGGCGCTGTGCCGGTCACCGGCGCGCGCCGTCAGCTTGACGTCCACCGACCAGCCGAAGTGCGCCAGCATCGCGATCGTGGGGTTGCGCTGGCTCTCGAAGAGGTCGCGAATAGCCTGGTCCAACTGCGACTCGCCCCAGCCGATGGTGTGGATGGAGCGTGAGACGGTGGTCCGCGTCAGCCGAAAATGTTCTACCAGCCAGGGAATCAGCCGCTCGTCGAGCATGGCGTGCATCTCGCGCGGCACGCCCGGCATGCAGGCGATCACCTTGCCGTCGGCGCGGCGCGCCACGAAGCCGGGAGCCGTGCCGTGTGGATTCTCCAGCACCACGGCGTCGCGCGGCAGCATCGCCTGCACACGATTATTCGCCGTCATCGTGCGTCCCATCGCGGCGAAGCGTGCCTCGATGGCGTGCAGAGAATCCTCGCGCAGCTCCAGCGGTTTGTCGACGACGCGGGCCACCGCATCGCGCGTCACATCGTCGACGGTCGGCCCCAGGCCCCCCGTGCATACGGCGAGGTCGGCGCGCGCGAGAACGGTTTCCAAGAGGCGCGCCTGGCGATCGACGTTGTCTCCGATACCGTGCGTCGCGTAGACGTCGATGCCCACGCCGTTGAGCGCGGCCGCAACGGTACGCGAGTTGGTATCGGTGAGATCGCCGAGCAGGAGCTCTGTACCGATGGCGACAAGTTCGGCGGCCGGCATCGCTGGTCTCGCTATGCCTCCTGGCTACCGCGTGCGCGGCGCGCATCGAGGCGGCCGATGATCTCGCCGACGATGCCGCGCCGGAAGAGCAGGATGGTCAGCACGAAGATCGAGCCGATGACCACGCCCGGGGCGTTCACCAGCACCGCCAACCGATCGGAGAGCAGTAGGTAGAACGCAGCGCCGATCACGGGACCGTAGACGGTGCCCATGCCGCCCAGCAGCGTCATCATCACTACTTCGCCGCTGGTGCGCCAGTCGACGCTGTCCATGACGGTGAAGTGCTGGTGGACGACGAGCATGCCGCCGGCCAGACCCGAGACGGCGGCCGAGAGGATGAAGGCCATCAACTTGTAGTGGTCGACGTTGTAGCCCAGGCTGCGCGCGCGCTGCTCGTTCTCGCGGATCGCCTTGAGCACTTGGCCGAACGGCGAATGGATCACCCGTTTCACGAAGGCCACGACGATGATCGCGATCAGGAGCCACGCGTAGTACATCATGCGGTCGTTCTCCAGCGGGATGCCGAAGAACGTGCCGCGCGGCACGCCTTGAAGCCCGTTCTCGCCGCCCGTCCAGCCGATGAATACCGTCACGGCGAAGTAGACCACCTGGGCGATCGCCAGCGTGATCATAGCGAAGTAGATGCCCTGCGTGCGGATCGAGAGCACGCCGACGATGTAGGCCAGCACCACGGAGAAGGCCACGCCCACCAGCAGAGCCAGCGGCGTCGGCAGGTGCGCGTGCAGAATCACGATGCCCGTGATGTAGCTGGCGCCGCCGAAGAACATCGCATGACCGAACGAGAGCAGACCCGTATAGCCGAGCAGCAAGTTGAAGCCGACGGCGAAGAGCGCCCACACGATGATGTTGGTCGCAAGAACCGGGTAGAGGATCCAGGGCAGCGCCAGACCCAGGATCAGCAGCCCCAAGCCGAGGTAGTCGGCCTTGCCGCTGGGATTGGCTTGTCCGCTCGACAGCACTAGCGGCTTCCCTCCAAGGTGCCGAAGAGCCCCGTGGGCTTCACCAGCAAGACAAATGCCATGAGGATGTAGATGAGCGTGCCGCTGATCGGCGGATAGAAGAACGCCCCCAGCGCCACTACCACGCCCACCAAGAAGCCGGTGACGATCGAGCCGAGAATCGAGCCCATCCCGCCGATCACCACGACGGCGAACGTCGGGATGATGATATCGTCGCCCATCAGCGGAGCGACGTTGTTGACCGGCGCCGCAAGCACGCCGGCGAACGCCGCCAGCGCGCAGCCGAAGCCGAAGACACCGGTGATCAGCGCCGGCACGTTGATGCCGAACGCGCGAACCAGGCCCGGGTTCTCCGTAGCGGCGCGCAGCGTGGCGCCCAGCGAAGTCTTCTCTATCAATAGCCACGTGGCGATACAGACCACCAGCGAGGCGACGATCACGAAAACCCGGTACGTCGGATAGATCATGAAGCCGAGGTTGAGGACACCTTCGAGCTGATTGGGAATCACGTACGGCGAGCCCTGCATGCCGAACTTCAAGCGCATCGCATCCTCGATGAAGAGCGTGATGCCGAAGGTCAGCAGCAGGTTGTAGAGGACGTCGAGCTTATAGAGGCGGCTAAGCAGCGTGCGCTCGAGGACAATGCCGACGATAGCGACGACGATCGGCGAGGCGACCAGCGCGACCCAGAAGTTGAGACCGAGGCTCTGAGCTCCGATGTACGCAACGAAGGCACCCAACATATACATGGTGCCGTGCGCGAAGTTGACGATCCGAAGCAGGCCGAAGATGATCGCCAGGCCGAGGCTGAGCATGGCATAGAACGCTCCGCTCACCAGCCCGTTGAAGATTTGTCCGCCCAAAGACTCGAGCACGCGTGTTCCTCTCTGCTCCGTTATGACGATGCGGGGGCCGCCGAAGCGACCCCCGCACCGCCCTTAGCCTACTGCAGGTTGCACTTGACCTCGGAGAGCGGGCGGAAGGCCTGCTCGCCGGGGATGGTCTTGATGATCTTGAAGTAGGCCCACGGCTGCTTGACCTGCGATGCCGGAAGCACCTCAGCCAGATACATGTCGTGGATCAGCAGGTGGTCCTGCGGGCGGATGTAGCCGTTGTGAACGAACGCGTCGTTGATCTTGTGACCCTCGAGCTGCTTCACGACAGCATCCGAATCGGCCGTGCCGGCGCGTTTGACCGCCTCGAGGTACTGGAAGACGGCGGAGTAGTTCGCGAACTCGGACCAGGTCGGCATGTTGCCGTGGTACTTCTTGGCGAAGCGCTCCGCGAACGCACGGGACTTCGCGTCGAGATCCCAGTAGCCGCCGATCGTCACGGTCGAGCCGGCCCAGTAGTCCGGACCCAGCGCGTGGACGTCCGATTCGAACAACAGCATGACGCCGACCTTCATCGTCTTCTTGAGGCCGAACTCGTTGATCTGCTTCATGGCGTTGACGGTATCGTTACCGGCGTTGTCGAGACCGAGAACGTCGGGTTTGGCCCCCTGAGCCTTCAGCAGAAACGAGGAGAAGTCCGACGTTCCGAGGGGCACGAAGTCGTTGCCGACCACCTGACCGCCGTTGGCTTCGACGGCAGCCTTGACGTCATCGTAGAGCGCCTGGCCGAACGCGTAGTTGGCGGTTACCGTGTACCACTTCTTCCCGCCTTCCTTGGTCAGCGTCGCCGCCGTGCCGTGGGCCAGCGCGTAGACGTCGTAACCGTAGTGGAAGGAGTATTTGTTGCAGTACTTCGGGTTGTTCGTGATGGCGTCGGTACCGCCGCCCGTCACGATCTGGACAATGTGCTTGGCCTTGGCGACGTTCTCACCGGAGAGCGCGGTGGCCGAGTTCGTATAGTCGACGAGCAGCGTCGCATGATCGCGATCGATGGCCTCGTTGGTCTCTTGGTTGGCAAGGCCCGCATCGTTGCGGTGGTCGTAGTGGACGAGCTTGATGGGCTTGCCCAGTACCTTGCCCCCGAAATCGTCGATCGCCATCTGATCGGCGACCACGGCACCCATGCCGTCGAGCCCGGAGTAGACGCCGGACTCGTCGCCGACGTTTGCGATCACAACCTGGTCGTTACCGGCAGCCTGTGCCGGCTGAATCGGGCCCGCCATCGGAGCGAGCATTCCGCAAGCCGCAATAAGCGGCAAGAGTCTCGCAAGTTTCACGTTACGATCTCCATTAAGACGTGGTCAGACGCCGAGATGAGCGAGCAGCTCGCCCTCGCGATGAACGACCTCTTCGTTGCTGAGGGTTTCCACGATTTTTCCATGGACCATCAAGTAGTGTCGATCCGAGACCTTGGTGGCGAAGCGCAAATTCTGCTCCACCAACAAGACCGTGATTCCGTCCCGCTTCATGTCAAGCACGAGATCGCGAATGGCATTGACGATGACGGGGGCGAGCCCCTCGGTTGGCTCGTCCATGAGCACTAGCCGCGCACCCGAGCGGAGTATCCGCGCGACCGCAAGCATCTGCTGCTCTCCGCCGGATAGCTTTGTGCCGATGCTGTTCTTCCGTTCATCCAGGATAGGGAACAGCTTGTAGATGCGCTCCGTGCTCCATCCGCCATCGGCAATGACCGGCGGAAGCATCAGATTCTCCCGGACCGTGAGGCCGGAGAAGATTCCGCGCTCTTCGGGCACGACCCCGATTCCTAAGCGCGCGATTTTGTGCGAAGGCATACCCAGGATCTCCGAGCCGTGCAGCGTGACGCTGCCCTTCACGCTGGGGATCATCCCCATGATCGACTTCAGCGTGGTGGTCTTCCCCACACCGTTGCGGCCGACCAGCGTCACCACCTCGCCTTCGCGCACGTCGAGATCGACGCCGAAGAGCGCCTGACTCTCGTCGTACCACGCCTGCAGGTTGCGGACGCTCAATAGTGCCTCGGGCATCAGTCCTGTTGTCCTCCCAGGTATGCGTCGATGACCCGCGGATCGGAGCGAACTTCTTCATACGTGCCCTCGGTCAGCACGGAGCCGCGCTGCAACACGGTGATCCGATCGGAGAGCGCGGAGACCACGGAAAGATTATGCTCGACCAGCAGCACCGTGCGCCCTTTGGCGAAGCGGCGCACCAGCTCGGTCATGCCCTCCACGTCCTCGGCACCCATGCCGGCCATCGGCTCGTCGAGCAACAGGACCGTGGGATCGAGGGCCATCGAGATCGCCAGCTCCAGGGCACGCTTGCGTCCGTATGAGAGGTGGACGGCCAGCCCGTACGCGTACGGCGTCAGGCCCACGGCCTCCAGCAGCTCGAGCGCACGCGCGTCGAAGCGTGAGGTGGTGCTCTCGGAGACCCAGAAGCGCTTGGGCAGCTCGGTCTTCGATTGGAGCGCGACCTTCACGTTGTCGAGCACCGAGAGGTGCGGGAAGATCGAGCTTATCTGAAACGAGCGCACGATTCCCAGCCGCGCGATCAAGGCTGGATCCATTCGGGTGATGTGGCGTCCGCGGTAGACGATATCTCCCGCACTGGGAACGAGAAAACCGCTCAACAGATTGAACACCGTGGTCTTCCCCGCGCCATTGGGGCCGATCAGAGCGTGGATCGTGCCTTCGCGAATGTCGATGCTGACATCGTTGACAGCGCGGAAACCACGGAAATCCTTACACAAGCCCTTGGCTGAAAGAACAACCCGGGGTTCGGCCATACGTAAACTCTCCTGAGCGAATGATCAGGCCCGGTGGTTTTGCACTAGGTGCCCATCACTCCTGCGAAGCGACACGCACATCTTTCGGTTATGCCGCGTTACCGAGGCCCTTGCCCGCTCTCTTCCTTCTCGAACCACGCGGGATAGCGCACGCTCACCTCAACGGTGAACTCGGCTGCGGCCTCACGCATGTGCCGGCGGCGCAGCGTCGGGCCGGCGTCGCTGCGGCGCACGCGGCGCCGGAGCGCTTGGAGGCGGAGCATGAAGCGGGCAAAGCGCGCGTCCAGCGCCCGTGCGAGCGCGCGCTGGAGCGTCGCGGCCACGGTGGGACTGACGCTGCCCGTGGAGATTGCCACGCGCACGGGCCCGCTCTCCACGATCGCCTGCATCGCCACGGTGCTGTACGCCGGTTGGTCGATACAGCAGAGCAGGAACTTATGACGCTCGGCGTAGGCGAGGAGTCGAGACGAGAGCGTTTCATCCTGCGGCGTGGAGATCACGACGAACGCATCGGCGACCATCTGTTCTCCCACCTGGGAGGGATGCCTCAGGTAGGCGACCTCCGCCCCGGCAGCTTGCAACGCTGCTCCCTTCTCCCGCGCCTCGGCATCGTCGCCAATCACCACACATCGCCGTTCGCGCACATTCAAGCCGACGGGAAGGAACAGATAGTCGTACGCACCGGTTTCGTCGCTCACGCTCGACGCACTAATAGTCGACTGGGCGCAGGTAGAACTCGTTGATCGCGGTGTTGGTGAGCATCGCCGTCGTGGGCTGATGGCGCTTCCAATGCGTGGACTCCAAACGGTGGCGCACCAACTGCACCTCCGCGGCGGAGTATCCGCCGCGCTCCAACGCTTCTTGATGGTAGCCCATCAGCAGGTAGGCTAAGATCGGATCGGCGCGCGGATAGGAGATGCCCAGCTCGCTCTCGTCGGTCAGGCCGCGCACCAGGTCGGCTGTCGGGGCCTTCTCCACGATCTCCCGCGGCACGCCCAGGTGTCGCGCCAACGCCCATACCTGCATCTTGAAGAGATCGCCCAGCGGGTTGAGCGGCGGCGTGTCGTCGGCGTGCCAGGTGAAATATCCCAACAAGCGCTCCGACTTGTTGCCGGTCCCGATCGGCAGCCCGCCGTACTTCTGCGAGAGGTCGAAGAGCACCAGCATGCGCGTGCGCGCCATGACGTTGCCGCGGCGGCGGCCGTCGGCATCGGGCTCGAACTGCAAGTAGCCGTCAACGGCGGCCGTGATCTCGATTGTGCGCTCGCGGCAGCCCAGCGCCTTCACCACCATTGCGGCGTGCGCGAGGCTCTCTGGGGACGAGGTGGCGTACGGCATGCGAATGCAGTGCACGTTATCGGGCCCGAGCGCGCGCGCGCACAGGTACGCGGTGACGGCGGAGTCGACGCCGCCCGAGAGGCCGACGAGAACCGCGCGCATGCCGCGCCGGCGCACCAGCTCGTCGGCGATGAACCGCTCCAGCCAATGCTCTACCAGCGCCGGGTCGATAGCCAGCGGACCGGGAGGCAGGATGTCGTCGAGGCGAAAGGTCTTCACCGCGTGACGCGCCCGCCCCGCGGCAGCGGCAGCTCCTCGTCGAGCAGCAGGTCCGGAAGCACGGAGTCGAGATCGCCCAGGAACGGCAGACCCGCGCGTGCTACGTCAATGGCATCGCTGTCGAGCCGCGCACGCACCACGCATTCTTCAAACGGCTGCCCCTCGACGACGATGCGGCCATCCGGCGCTACGACCATCGAGGTACCCGTGAAGCCCTTGCCGCCTTCGAAGCCCACCAGCCCGGCGTAGACGACGTAGATGCCATGCTCTCCGGCGGCGTTGCGCAGGAGGCTGCGCCAGCGCTGCACGGTCTCGATCTCGGGGCCGGCGATGCCGCGCCCGGGAGAGGCGCTTGGGACGATCACCACCTGCGCCCCCTTCACGGCGGCGATGGTGGGGCAGATCGAGTGCCAAACATCCTCGCAGATCAGCATGGCGCTGGGAAACACCGTCGTCTCGAAGACGCCGATACGCCGCCCGCGTGCGACGAAGCGCCCTTCGTCGAAAACCCCGTAGGTAGGAAGAAAGAGCTTGCGATGGACGTGGCGCAGGCGCGGCGCGGCGCCGCCCAGCGTGGCATAGAGCACCGCGTTGTAGATCGTGCCGGCATCGCGCTCGTAGAAGCCCAGCACCACATCGACTTCGCGCGCTCCGCCTGTCGCGGCTTTCCAGCGCCGCTGCAGCGCGTCGGCATACTCCTGCGCGCTGCGGGCCAGCTCGTGGACGGCACCCTCCAAGAAGTAGCCGGTAGTCGAGGCCTCCGGAAAGACGATGAGATCGGGGGGATCCTCGCGAGCGAGGTCGGCGAAGATCTCCCCGATGCGATCGAGGTTGGCTTCGATCTCACCCTTGCGCGGCTGAAACTGAACGGCGGCGACGCTCGCGTGCATGGCGGGCGTTTCTACACCGCCGTGCCGCCGGCCCCCGCCGCAACCTGCGCCGCGTGGCCCGCCGCCATCGCCTCGGCGATCTCCTCGGCGGGATAGGTCATGATCTCCGCCAGCGTGGGGTGGAGATGCGGTATGCACGCCACGTCGTGTACCGTGGCCTTGAAGTACATCAACACGATCGATTCGTGGATGAGATCGCTGGCTTCGGCGCCGATGATTCCCACGCCAAGGATGCGTCCGTCACGCGGATCGGCCAGCATCTTCACAAAGCCCTTGGTCAGGCCCACGCTGATGGCTTTGCCCAGGTCGTCGAAGGGGTAGGAGCCCTTGAGATAGGGGCGCCCTTCGGCAAGCAGGTCGCGCTCGCGATAACCTACCACGGCCACTTGTGGATCCGTGAAGACGGTGTGCGCGGAGACCAGCGTGTAGTCCACCTTCTCCTGCTGGGGCAGGAAGGCGTTGCGCGCGGCCACCTCGCCCTCGTGAATCGCCACGTGCACGAGTTGGAAGCGCCCGGCCACGTCGCCCGCGGCGAGGATGTCGGGGTTACTGGTGCGCATGTGGCGGTCCACGCCCACGCCGTAGCGATTGAACGTCACGCCCGCCTTCTCCAGCTCCAAGCCCGCAACGTTCGGGCAGCGTCCGAGCGCAAAGAAAATCTCCTCGGCCTCTACTTCGCGCACCCGCCCTTCGTGGCGGAACGAGACCACCTTACGCCCATCGCGCACGAAGGCGCACTCGATGACCGTGCCCGTGTAGACGGCCATGCCCTCCTCGCGGAAGTAGCGCGTGAGCGCCTCGCCGAGATCGTGGTCCTCTGAAGAGAGCAGGTGCGGGCTGCGTTGGATGAAGGTGGCCGGAACGCCCATGCGGTGAAGGAACTGGCCCAGCTCCGTGGCCACGTAACCTCCGCCCAGCACGATCACGTCCTTGGGCGGGCGCTCCAACTCCAGCACCTGGTCGCTGGTAAGATAGCCGACCTCCGCCAAGCCCGGGATCTCGGGCTCTGAGATCACGGAGCCCGTGGCGATCAGGAAGCGCGCCGCGCGTAGCCGCTGGCCAGCCACCTCGATCTCGTGGCCGGAGACGAAGTGGGCGGGGCCTTCGAAGACGGGAAACTCGCGGATGCCCTCGACGCGGTAGTCCGTGAAGCCCTGGATGATCTCACGCTTGCGGGCGATCATCCGCGGCCAGTCGTAGCCCTCGATCGTGGCCTGCACGCCCATTTCGTGGGCCTCGCGCGCCAACTGGGCCAGCTCCCCGGAGCGCAGGAGCGTCTTCGAGGGCATGCAGCCGCGCAGGATACACAAACCTGCCAGCGGCCCGGGGTCGACGAAGGCCACCCGCTTGCCCAGCCCACGCGCGATGCGGGCCGCGGCGAAGCCCGCGCTTCCCGCCCCGACGACGATGAAATCGAATTCCTGCATCGCTCTCCTTGATCGCTCTCCACGGTGCGGCGTCCACCGCCGCTCCACAACTTTCTTCAATAATCCTCAGCCCATGCCCAGGGGATGCACAAGGCCCTCCACAGGGGGTGCGGGCAAGCCTCGCGCGGCACGATGTCAGAGCGGTTACGGGGGAGGTTGTCGTGAATTCTTCGTCGAACGTATGTTTGATAAGCGCATATCTTGTGTTCCCCTGGGCCCCGGAGTACAATATCTTGTGCCTGGCTCCCCACCGGCCACGATGGCTTCGCGGCGGGGAGTTTTGTCGCCCCCGACAGGGCACATCCGCTTTCATCCCGCCCATTGGGAACGAGGCATACGCATGAAGCTCAGCCGCACCTACTCTTCACCTGGTAACCCCTACGCCCAGGTCGCCTTCGAGACTCGCTCCTCGAAGATCGTCAACCCCGACGGCTCGACGATCTTCGAGGCCAAGGACATCCTCGTGCCCGCGCATTGGTCGCAAGTGGCCGTGGATATCCTCGCGCAGAAGTACTTCCGCAAGGCGGGGGTGCCGCAGGCGCTCAAGCGCGTTCCCGAGGACACCGTCCCCGACTGGCTCTGGCGCTCCGTGCCCGACGAGGAGAAGCTGGCCCAGCTTCCCCGTGAGCAGCAGTTCGGCGCCGAGCGCGACGCACGCCAGGTCTTCAACCGCCTGGTCGGGACGTGGGCGTACTGGGGCTTCAAGCACGCCTACTTCGACACCGAAGAGGATGCGCAGACCTTCTACGAAGAGATGTGCGCGATGCTGGCGCTGCAGATCGGCGCCCCCAACAGCCCGCAGTGGTTCAACACGGGCCTGCACTGGGCGTACGGCATCGAGGGGCCGGCGCAGGGACACTACTTCGTCGATCCCACGACGGCGCAGTTGACCCGCTCGGCCAACGCCTACGAACACCCAGCCCCCCACGCATGCTTCATCCAGAGCGTCGGCGACGATTTGGTGAACGAGGGCGGGATCATGGACCTGTGGGTCCGTGAGGCGCGTATCTTTAAGTTCGGGAGCGGCTGTATCTCCGGTCGTGCGTTCGTGCCGATCGTCGGCCGTGGGCTCGTGCGCCTCGGCGACCTGTTCAATGAGCTCGCGAAGGACCGTTCCGTCGTCGATTTCGACGGCAAGGGTAGATATGTAGACGCTCGCGATCTGGGACTGAAGACGCTCTCGCTCGATCGCGAGAGCGGCCGCATGGTCGAGGATCCGATCGATCTCGTTTGGTCCTACGACGTTCCTCGCGAAGACAAGCTCACGGTCCAACTCGACACCGGCGTACGGGCAACAGTCTCCGCGTGGCATCCCTTCATGGTATGGAACGGCCACGAAATCGTCGAGCGCCGGGCCGATCAGCTTCGCCGCGGCGACGCCGTGGTGGGCCCCAACTCGACAGCACGCCGCCTCATCAACAATGCGGCCAAGGCCCCCGGGACCGTGGCGTTCCCAGTTCCGTGGTTCCGCCGGATCGAGATCGGTGAGACCACCCGCGACGCGGAGCTCGCGTGGCTCGTCGGCTACTTCCTCGGCGACGGATCGCTTGGCGAGGTCCGGCGCACGATCGAGCGCAACGGTCGGTCCTACTCGTATCGCAAGCTCCGTCTTCGTTTCCACGATGAAGACCGTGAGCCGCTCGAGCGCGTCGCGCATATCCTCGAGATGCGTTTCGACGCCAAGAGCTCGATACGCCCCGATTCACGCGACAGCCGCGGATTGACGCTCACCTGCACCCGGGCAATGGCATGCGCCTTCTTTGCAAACGTCGTGCACGCACCCGGGGACAAGGGAACCTCCCTCGAGGTGCCTTCGTTCGTGCGCACGGGTGAGGTAGCAACGCAGCTGGCCTTCCTTGCTGGATTGGTCGACTCCGACGGGACCGTTTCCGAAGGACGCGCCACCTACACTTCGGCCAGCAAAGCGTTCGTCGAAGAGGTAGCTGCAATAGCATCCTTACTCGGACTCGGAGGGGGCATCGTCGCGAGCGGCAACACGTTTGCCACGACGATTGTACGGCGCTCGACTCCGCCGAAGATGCGCACCGAACTCGCCCAGCATCTCGCCACGCCGAAACACGCCGACGAGCTCACGATCGATACACGGAACGGACGACGTTCCTTCTGCATGCCCGTGGATCCGGTACTCGGGGAGAGACTCTTCCCCGAGCGCGATCCCGACTTGATCCACGGAGCATCCGGTGGCTCGAGTTTTAACATCGGACGTCTCGTGTACGAAGGGATCGTCAACCCACACAAGGTCGTGGCCGCGATCGCCGTCAAGGCCGAGCACGAAATCGATGCGGAGCTCGAGCGCTTGCGTTTGGTAGCCGAAGGCGTAGCCTTCGTGACTGACGTGGTGGCGTGCGAGAACGATGTCGCCTTCAATGATCTCTCGACGCGCAAGACCAACACCTACCTTGCCGGCGAACGCGGCCTGGTCGTCATCCACAACACCGGTTCCAATTTCTCGCACATCCGCGGCGAAGGTGAGAAGCTCTCCGGCGGCGGCACCAGCTCCGGGCTGATGTCCTTCCTGCGCGTAGGAGATCGTGCGGCGGGCGCCATCAAGAGCGGCGGCACCACGCGGCGTGCCGCAAAGATGGTGGTGCTGGATCTCGACCACCCGGACATCGAGGACTTCATCCTCTGGAAAGTCAAGGAGGAGCAGAAAGTCTCCGACCTCGTGGCCGGATCCATCGCCTGCCAGCGGCACCTCAACGCCATCATGGCAGCGGCACACGACCCAAGCGTGCCGGAGACGGCACGTCTCGACCCCGCGCTGAACCCCGGCCTGAAGAAGGCGATGCGCTCGGCGCTGGCGGCGGGCATCCCGCAGGCCAACGTGCAGTATGCGCTCGACTTCGCACGCCAAGGCTACAAGAGCCTCGAGATCGAGACCTACGACACCAACTGGGATTCGAAGGCCTACGCCACCGTCTCCGGCCAGAACTCGAACAACTCGGTGCGCGTCCCCAACGCGTTCTTCGAGGCGCTCGACCGCAAAGGTGATTGGGAGCTGATCCGCCGTACCGACGGCCGCGTCAAGAAGACGATCCCCGCCGCCGATCTCTGGGAGAAGATCGGCATGGCCGCGTGGCAGTGCGCTGACCCGGGCGTGCAGTACGACACCACCATCAACGAATGGCACACCTGCCCGGAGGACGGGCGCATCAACGCCAGCAATCCGTGCAGTGAGTACCTTTTCCTCGATGATACTGCGTGCTTCGCACCCGAGACGCGCATTAGCACCCCCGATGGCCTGCGCACGGTGGAGCAGCTCTTCGAGCAGCAGATTCGCGGCGAGCGCGTTCTCGTTACGACGGACCTCTACTCCGAGCACGACCACCGGCGTATGACCGCGCACCGCCCGGCAAAGATCACGCAAGTCGGCAAACGCGCCGTCTACCGCATGACTTTGAAGGACGGCCGCTCGATTCGCACCACGGCCGACCACAAGTTCCTCACTGCGAATGGCGAGTGGAGGCGCCTCGATCAACTCAAGGTTGGCGAGGATCGCGTCCAAATTCGCGAATCCGGCGACACCGTTGCCTACGGCTCCGCGCCCACGGAAGCCAAGCGCTGGCAGATGCTGGGCTGGCTCACCGGCGACGGCGTCTTCTCGAAGGACACCGTGGCTCTGGTCTTCGGGCCGCACGAGCGCGCCACAGCCCTCGAGATGACGGATCGCCTCAACGACGTAAAGGCTGTGGCCGCAGGGGCGGCTGGGACGATGCCGGCGTCTTCCGCCGCGCACCGCTACTCAACGACCGGCACGCAGCGCAACGGCGTCATGCAGACATCGACCTCACAGGCATCGCTGATCGATCACCTCGAGCGGCACTATGGCTTCCACCAGGCCACGGCCACGAAGAAGGACGTGCCATCGCTCATCCACGAGGTTCCGATCGACCTCAAGGTTGCATACCTGCAAGGACTCTTCTCGGCTGACGGCACGATCCGCGACAACCCCTCCGGCACCGAAAAGGAAGTCATGCTCGCTTCCTCTTCGCCCGAGCTGCTGCGCTCCGTACAGCTCCTGCTCTCCGACATCGGCATCACCTCGCGCATCTCGTGGATGCATCCCGAGGGCCGTAAGAACCCACAAGGTCAGCTCCGCGTCTACAATCAGCAGGCGCGCAAGTTCCTGACGCTCGTCGGCTTCCCGTGTTCGGTGGCCAAGCAGGCGCAGACCGATGCCATCCTCGAGACCGCCTTCTCCGCGGCAAGAAAGAATCCACGCTCACCCGTCGTCGAATCGATCGTCGCCGACGGCACGACCATCGTCTACGATATCACCGAACCGGTGACGCACTCGGTGATAGCTGAAGGCATGATCGCGCACAACTGCAATCTCGCTAGCCTGAACCTCGTCAAGTTCCTAGACGAGCAGAGCGGACGTTTCGATGCCAAGGCCTTCGCCGATGCTTGCCGCATCTGGACGATGGTCCTCGAGATCAGCGTGCTGATGGCGCAGTTCCCCTCACGCGTCATCGCGCGGAAGTCGTACGACTACCGGACGCTGGGCTTGGGTTACGCCAATCTCGGCACAATGCTGATGCGTTTGGGCCTGCCCTACGATTCCGAGCAGGGCTTCGGCTGGGCGGCCGCTATCAGCGCACTCATGACCGGTGCCGCCTACGCCGTCTCGGCGGAGATGGCCCAACAGCTCGGTGCCTTCCCCGGCTTCCGCAAGAACGGGGAGCAGATGCTGCGCGTCATCCGCAACCACCGCCGTGCCGCCTATCAGGTGGCCGACCGCGAGTACGAGGGATTGACCGTCACGCCCACCACGCACGCGCCGGATCTCTTCACGCAGGAGATTTGGTCGCTGGCGCGCCAGGCCTGGGACCAGGCCCTGGCCGTGGGCGAGGTCGCCGGCTTCCGCAACGCCCAGGTGACGTGTATCGCGCCTACCGGATGCCTGGTGGGAAGCTCGATGGTCCTAACGGATCGCGGTCTGATGCGCCTGAACCGCCTCGGCAATGTCGACGGCGCCAAGTGGCAGGAAGCCGACTTCCGCGTCCTCACCGACGACGGCGAGCAGCGCGCGACGAAATTCTTCGTCAACGGCGTGGAACCGACGCGGCGCATCACGACGTCAAGCGGCTATGTCATCCAAGGCACGCCGACACACCGCATCAAAGTTGTGAATTCTCAAACCGGTGATCTAGAGTGGAAGCGCTTTGCCGACGTAGGTCCAAACGACGTGGTCGCCCTCTCGATGGGCAAGCTCGTCGGCGACGCACACGCGGTCGCACTCCCGCCTTTGGGCGAGGAGTATTGGACCGGAGACTTCGTTACCCGTGTGCCTCGCGCGATGACGCCCGATCTCGCCGAGCTCCTCGGGTACTTCATGGGTGACGGCTCGCTGCACAGCAAGGGGCTGCGCTTGTGCGTCGCGCAGAATGATCGGGACGTCGTCGATCGCCTCCTGGCGCTCGGGAAGTCGCTCTTCAATCTCGACGGCGCGGTTTCGCAGAAACGCGGCTATATCGAGGTCGCGTTCCACTCCGTACCACTGGTGCAATGGTGGGAAGCTTGCGGCTTCGCGAAACTCCATCCGAACGCGACGCATTCCGGCAAGGGATATACCCCTCGCATCCCGGACGCATTGATCGCGGCTAACGACGCTAGCATCTATGCGGCATTTGTGCGAGGCCTCTTCGAGGCTGATGGCACCGTCACCAACGGGGTGCCGACGTGGAGCACGGCGAGCGAGACCTTTGCAGAAGAGGTCAAGACACTACTCCTAGCGCTCGGGCTACCGACAACGACGAGACACGACGTCTCGGGCTGGGGGAAGTCGACACTCTACGTGACACGGCTGCTCAACATGTCCTACTGCTCGGCATTCATGAAGCAAATCCGCTTCATGGGACAGCGTAAATCCGCGGCAGTTCAGTACGGTGGTCAACCGCAGAGCACGCGGTACGACTACGTCTTCACGGCGCCGGAGGCGGTTCGCGAGCTGGTACCGGCCAGCAGCTCCCTGAGCAACGCCATTACGATGTCCGTCAAACGTCACGGTGCATTTACCCGCCGTTCAATGGTGCAGTTGCTTGGGCAGACCGGTGACGAACGCATTCGCTGCGCACTCGACTTCTATTACGATCGCGTCGCGTCGAACGAAGATGGCGGCGAACAGCTTACCTACGACCTCTCGGTGCCCGCGAACGTCACCTATATCGCCAATGGCTTCATCTCGCACAATACGATCGGCCTAGTGATGGATTGCGACACCACCGGCATCGAGCCGGACTTCGCTCTCGTGAAGTTCAAGAAGCTCGCCGGCGGCGGTTACTTCAAAATCGTCAACCAGTCGGTGGACTCGGCACTGCGCCGCTTGGGCTACTCGCGCGAGCAGATCGACGCGATCGAAACGTTCGCCAAAGGGACCGGCACGCTCGAGGGGGCACCGCACGTCAACCGCTCCACCTTGCGCGCAAAGGGCTTCGACGATGCGGCGATCGCGCGCGTCGAGGCGGGGCTGGCCAGCGCCTTCGAGCTCGGCTTCGCCTTCAACCGCTTCACGTTGGGCGACGACCTCTGCAAAGGAAAGCTGGGCCTCACCGAGGAGCAGCTCAACGACTGGAGCTTCTCGATCCTGCGCGACGCGCTGGGCTTCACGCAGCAGCAGATCGACGAGGCCAGCGACGTCATCTGCGGGCGCATGACGCTCGAGGGCGCGCCGCATCTGAAGGACGAGCACCTCGCCGTCTTCGATTGCGCCACGCCGTGCGGCAAGCACGGCGCCCGGTACATCCGGCCGTTGGCGCACGTCGACATGATGGCGGCCGCGCAGCCGTTCATCAGCGGCGCCATCTCAAAGACCATCAACCTGCCGCAGACGGCGGCGGTGGCCGACGTCAAGGAAGCCTACCGCTATAGCTGGGAGAAGATGATCAAGGCGGTAGCGCTCTACCGCGACGGCTCCAAGCTCTCGCAGCCGCTGGCGGCCTCCTACGATCTAGGCGGCGAGGGCGAGATCGAGGAAGAGGGCGCCTTCCAGACACCCGTCAAGATCGCCGAGCGCATCGTCTACCGCTATATCGCTAAGCGGCGCCGCATGCCGCATCGCCGCAGCGGCTACACGCAGAAGGCGGTCATCGGCGGCCACAAGGTCTACCTGCGCACGGGCGAGTACGAAGACGGCACCATCGGCGAGATCTTCATCGACATGCACAAGGAAGGCGCCGCCTTCCGCGCGATGATGAACAACTTCGCTATCGCCATCTCGCTGGGTCTCCAACACGGCGTGCCGCTGGAGGAGTACGTGGAGGCGTTCACCTTCACGCGCTTCGAGCCCAACGGTCCGGTGACCGGGCACGAGAACATCAAGATGGCCACGTCCATCATCGACTTCATCTTCCGCGAGCTGGCCGTGAGCTATCTCGGGCGCTACGATCTCGCACAGGTGCAGCCGGACATGGCGATGGACGCGATGGGCCCGGAGCCGGAGTTCGTGGGCGAGGAGGAAGGCGAAGTTCACTACGTCACGCCGAAGGCGGAGGCGGTGAAGGAGCACTTCCATCCCACCAGCACGCACTTCCACCCATCGCCGGTGACCGTGAAGGCGACAACGGGCGGCGGGCCGCAGGCCTCTGCCGCGGCACCAGCCGCAGCTCCGGCGAAGCCCGCGCTTGCGGGAGGGGCTAAGGCCGTCGGCGCCGCCGCCAACATCATCGGCCGCCAGGCCGAGATGGCGCGCGTGGCGATCTCCAAGGGCTACGAGGGCGACGCCTGCCGCGAGTGCGGCCAGTTCACGCTGGTGCGCAACGGCACGTGCCTGAAGTGCGACACCTGCGGTTCTACCAGCGGGTGTTCTTAGAATGCCGACGTTGTCTTATTCGGGATGACGCCTTAGTCCCTTGATCACTATGAAGTGTGAAGTTGAGTTTTTGGCCGTGGGCGAAGGTTCGCGGCCCGGTGACGCGATCATCGTACGTTACGGCGATCTGAACTCGTACGAATTAATGATCGTGGATGGTGGCAACGCGGAGACTGGCGAGCTCATCGTTTCACATCTGCAAAAGTATTTCCCGGGACGACCCGTCTCGAATGTGCTGCTTACACACTCAGACATTGATCATGCTTCCGGTCTGCGAACCGTTACGGAAAAACTAGACGTTCGAAACGTTTGGCTGCACGCTCCGTGGTTGGTCGCAAACGGCGCCAAGCACTTGTTCCAAGACCCCCGATGGACCGACGAAGGCCTTTCGAAGGCTATTCTCAACGAATACGATGTCATAAAGCAAATCGTCGTCAATTGTTTTTCACGAAACATCCCCGTAAATACGCCGTTTCAAGGCTACGCTGTGGGTCCGTTTCGGGTACTCTCTCCGTCAGCGAATGCGTATCTGCATCTCGTCCCGCAGTTCGATAAGACACCACCGCCAAACCAAGATGCAATCGCTGCTACTGTATACTGGATCGGCAAGGAAACCGCTATCGGCCGCCTCGTCGCGTCACTCCAAGCCAAGGTCGCTTCCTGGATTCCAGAGGCTTGGGGCGTAGAAGCGCTGCGCAACGACGGTGTGACGAGCGCCAGCAACGAGAGCAGCGTCGTCCTTTACGGACAATTCGACGAAACCGGTAATGTATTATTAACCGGAGACGCCGGAATTCGCGCGCTGACCTGGGCGGCCGATTACGCGGAACTACATGGTCTGCCCCTACGCGCGTTCAAACTCGTGCAGATCCCTCACCACGGAAGTCGAAGAAACGTCGGTCCCGCGATTTTGAATCGACTCATCGGGGAGCCGGTGTCCTACGGCAGCACGCCCTCCCTTCGTGCGTATGTGTCGGCTCCAAAAGACGACGAAACGCACCCCCGAAAAATTGTCCTCAATGCTTTCACGCGGCGCGGCGCAGACGTTTTCGCTACGCAAGGCCAATCCATCATAAACTACGGCGGTTTTCCCGCCCGGCCGGATTACGTTTCGATCACGCCAATGCCGTTTTGGAACACCGTCGAGGCGTACACCTGATGCCCACAAAATTCCAGCTTTTTGATCTATACAGCCTTCGCGCTCGCTTCTTCCCGGCGGTCCTTGCGTTGCTGGCGCTGGGGGGCCTTGTCATTTTGTTTTCGGATAGCATCTTAAAAAGCGTTCCGAACGCCGCTTCCTTCACCGTCGTATTCGCCGCGGTTGGATATTTGCTTGCGAACATCGTGCGTCACCGCGGCAAGACGTACGAAGACTCGTTCTTAGCGCGCACCGGCGGTTGGCAAACCACAGTACTACTGCGTCACGGCGACGAAACAATCGATCACGTTACCAAGTCGCGATATCACCGCGCACTCGAGGATCTAAGCGGCATGCTCCTGCCCACCATGGAAGAGGAGAACACATCGCATGAGGATGCAGACAGCGCGTACCGTTCAGCCACGAAAGTGCTAATCGAACGTAGGCGCGGCAGTGAATTTTCAATTCTGCACGCAGAGAATGCGGCGTACGGGTTCTGGCGCAATCTGACTGCAATAAAGCCGATTGCCCTTGTGCTCGCCATCCTGGCAGTTGCGATCATCATTGCGGCGCTGGTAGTCCATGGCACCACCGGCGCATCGTGGACGACCTTTCTTAGCAGCATGTTTTCGAACCGGCGCGGCGTTGAAGCTTTGGCATACGAAATCGTCTATATCATCGTGCTTCTTCTCATAGTGAGCGACCACGCCGTCCTCGTGAGCGCACGTACGTATGCAGAGGCGTTATTCAGGACGCTGGACGTCGGGAGCTGAACGCGGCGCGCATCTTAACCCCTTCAACGGGTTCGCTGCGGCAGCGACTCGAATGGCTAATCGAAGAGGGAGTCGTCACAGACCGTCGCGAGGGCTGGACGCGCTACTTTCGGCTGAATCCAGGGCACAGCGCACATAAGGCTTTGAAACGGCTTTTGAACAAAATCGGCAGGGTCTGGCCCTACCACATCGCTCCCGCTCTTCACATCGAAGATTCAAGGGCCAATGGCGCAAGAAAAAGGACCGAAAAGCGAGGGCTTTGCGCAAGAAAACCCCATAGAAAGAGCGCACCGCAACGAAGTAGGATGGGGATCCGACTATGGAAACGCCCGATAATATATGACCACGACTAAAAAGAAAACCCGCAAGCCGCTCATCGGCAGACCGACTTTCAACGTCAAACACGTGTCTGCAGGAAATCGCGAACTTCGTATCTGGTTCGCTTGGATGGACGTTGCCAACAAATTCATCGGGCAACGAGCCGTATTAATTGGGCTATACCACGACGCACTCAGTTTCAGCCGCGAATATCCGCACGTTGAAAAATACGTCCGGCGTGGTCAACGCCTAATCAATAAGCGCTGGAACGAGGGGCTCGGAGAAACACAAGAATGTAAGGTTCTTGAGGGCCACATGAGGCTTCATGCCGACCATGCCTATTTCGTCAAAAGCACCAGCATCAGAGCGGCAGAGTCGCTCATCTACACCATAGATTCCCTTATCAAATATGCGGGCACCGCAGCGCACATCGGCGGCAAAAGAGACGAAAATCTTCGCGGCGGCCGTTATTTGGCGTCGAACCTAACTCTTCTTGAAAGTTTTCGTGTAGTAGCCAACTGGCAGCGTCATAACATTGAATGGGCCACCGGCACCTTCAACCCCAAGAATTTCAATCACGTGGCCCTAAAAAAGCTCGGTTTGTGGCAGGAAGAAAATGTGCCCGTTGACTTTCTCCGCATTCTGCGGCGAACGTCGTACTTTCAGTTAGAACAAGACGTCAAGGGCGCGCTGGAATACCTCGTCTGCGAAATTGGAATGCGTAAGCCTACGCCGGAGCAAGCCGCGATAGACCGCTCTTATGCAATAACGCCTCCTAAGCGGCGGCGACTCAAGCAATCGACTCACTAAACCGGCGGAAAGCCGGGCCACACAAAGAGCATACCCGTCCTACTTGACGGTATGACTAGTCATACCGTATATTTAAGACATGAAGATCGCCTTCAGTCTCTCCGATTCCGTCGGCCAGCGCCTCAAGGGCATGGCGGCCGAGGTCTCCAACGGCAACGTTTCGCTTCTCGTGGATCTCGCGTTAACGCGGCTCTTCGAGTTGCCGCCTGCCGAACTGAAACAGGCGGCTTGGCGCTTCAGTCACGACCGTCGAGCCGCGACCCGCGAGGATTGGATGGCCACATATTGGGCAGTGCTCGGCGAAGCGCTGGGACAGCCTGACCAGATTGGCAATCCCTATGCCCCGCGCAACTTCGGTCACTTCTACGCAGTGCTTCTCCTGAATCACGTCGCCAGATATGATGACGAAAACGACCCCTTCATCCCGTACATCGGCCCACGCATAAGCACCCAAGAAAACCAGACCATTCGTCAATGGCACTTCGACCGGTCCGAGTCTCCCGTGGTAGCAGCCGAAGCCGTCGCCAGCGTCATCAAAGAGCTAAACGCCCGACTCGATACCAAGAAAGGATAATCGCATGAAAGACGTCCATCCGGTCACCGCAATTATTGCATTCGTCCTGCGTCGATGAGGGCAGCCCCGAGTGCGCAAGATCAATACGAACGAAATCGAGGAATAGGCGGATTGCGCCTATTCTTCGCTCGCCGCGCCTCGCGACGCCTGGTCCAGACCGAAGACGTACTTCTCGAAGCCTAGCTCTGCGATGATGAACAATTTCGCCATCGCCATCTCGCTGGGTCTCCAGCACGGTGTGCCGCTGGAGGAGTACGTGGAGGCGTTCACCTTCACGCGCTTCGAGCCCAACGGTCCGGTGACCGTCAAGGCGACAACGGGCGGCGCGGGGCCGCAAACATCGGCGCATGCTGCCGTCCCCGCGAAGCCGGCGCTGACGGGCGGCTAGAAAGGCCGCGGTGATCGTCTCTTCTTCTCGGCTAACCGCCCTCGTACGCGCGCCGCAGCGCGTCGATGTCGAGCTTTTCCATCTTCAGCATGGCTTGCATGGCGCGTTGCGATTTCTCGGCGTCCGGGCCGCCCAGCAACGCGCCTAAGCCAACTGGAACGATGTTCCAGGAAAAGCCATACTTGTCTCTCAACCAGCCGCATTGAAGCGTCTGGCCGCCTTCGGAGAGCTTGTCCCACAATGCATCGACGTCGGCCTGCGTCTCGCAGTTCACGAATAACGCGATGGCCTGCGAAGGG